>NZ_MSAJ01000036.1:0-538 GCF_044510355.1 Pseudomonas sp. DD1
CATTCGCCGAAAATTCGATAATACTCAATTTGAGTAACTCACAAATTTTACCTTAGCCTGATCCGTTACCAGTGAAAGTAACGTTCAGTCTATCTTTCTATCACATACCCAAATTTTTAAAGAACGAACTAGTCAAAGACTAGAAATCAACATTCACCATCACATCGATGGAATGCTCATTTCTAAGCTTTATACAGACAGAAGCAGTAGTGGTGGAGCCAAACGGGATCGAACCGTTGACCTCCTGCGTGCAAGGCAGGCGCTCTCCCAGCTGAGCTATGGCCCCGTATTTCTACAGGCGTTTCCCACACAAAATTGGTGGGTCTGGGCAGATTCGAACTGCCGACCTCACCCTTATCAGGGGTGCGCTCTAACCAACTGAGCTACAGACCCAATTTCGGGCTGCTTCTTTCGTCTTCTTCAATGAATCAAGCAATTCGTGTGGGAACTTATGGAGCAGCTGATGTCGTCGATTAAGGAGGTGATCCAGCCGCAGGTTCCCCTACGGCTACCTTGTTACGACTTCACCCCAGTCATG
>NZ_MSAJ01000037.1:0-326809 GCF_044510355.1 Pseudomonas sp. DD1
CCCTTGAGCAGGCGGCGCACACCACCGAGCCGGCCTTGGCGCTGACCCTCGCGGCACTGCGCCGCCCGGCGACGACGGCCCACCCGCCGACAGTGATCGAACAAGGCACGGTGGGCCTGCCCGCCGAGCCACCGGCCGGCGACCAGACCCTGGTGGACTTTATTCACTCCAACGCGCGGGACAGCAGTCGCCGACGCCTGCTGGAGGCCCTGCACGAACTGCATGTACCCTGGCCGGTGCCGCCGCCCTTACCGGCGAGCATCGGCGCCTTCAAGGGCCTGTACCGCATTGATCAGCAGTGGCATGCCTCGGTGGCCGGCCTGCTGTTTCGCGTGAATGTCCTGCCGGACCTGGGCCAAGTGTTCCTGGTTCATCCGCACAAACCGCAGCACCCCGGCTTCCAGCTGACACGCAATGCCCAGGGTCGCTGGAGCCTGGACCTGGGCCTGAAACTGCGCGGTGGCGGGCCGAAGAACCGGCTCAAGGCCAAGCTGGCGCAAATCGATCAGCAACGCAGCCAGGTGTCGGAGGAAATTAATCGCATCGGTGATCAGATCAGCGTCCTGATCAAGCGCCTGCAACCGATCGACCAGTTGCTGGATGCCGCCCGCTTGAAGTTCGAGCAAGCGCATAACGCCTTGGGCAAAACGCGCCTAAGCTTGCGCAGCAAACCGGACGACCCGGCGCTGATAGCCGAGCACCGCGACAAAGTCGCCCAACGCTCCCGGACCAGGACCGCCTTCCAGCTTTTTCAGGAGCGCTTCGATCAGGCCGCCGCCGAATTGCTGCAACAGCGGCGCGAGCTGATCACGGCCTATGGCCAAATGAAAGAAGTGGACAGTCGCTTCGACTACGAAGGGCAGTGCATCGAGCAATATCAGTCGATCCTGGCCACCGATGAAATCCGCGTCAGCCAGTTGTCATCCCTCTACCTGGCAACATTCATTTCCGAACAGGGCGAGTCGCTGATCGAACTGCAAGGCGCAGCCCACGATGTCGGGGCGATGCGCTATGTCAAGGATCTGCTGGAGACCAACTTTGCGGTTTCCGAGCGCCACGCCCAGGCGATGACTGCCATTGAGAACACCCTGGAGGAAATGGCCGCACGCTTGAAGACCGGCCCCGCGCAACGCCTCAAGTACCTCAATGGTCACCCCAAGCGCCGGTTCTACAACCGCCTCAACGCCACCCTCGAATCCCTGGATGTGCTGACCGAGTTGAGCATCGACCAGACGATCCCGGCCACCACGCCCCAGGAACACTACTTCCTGGCGCGCCATGAACACCTGCAATCCTCGCTGTCGCCTCTGGAAGACTCACACCTGGAGCTACTGACCACCGAAGGCTTCACCCCAGCCGAGCGCAAGGCCGTGCTGAGCAACCTGATCAAGCATTACCGCCGCCGACTGCAGATTTACCAGAGCCTGCTGGAACTGGACTCACCTCTGGCACACCCACGGTATATGCCGCTGCTGATCGAGCGCCTGCACACCGCCCGTGACAGCGCCGAGACGGATCTGGCGGCCCTGTTGCGCGAGGATGAATTCCTGCCGCCACAACCGACGCCGTTTAAACCGGTACGCACGACGTCGCGAACCAAACGCGTATTCAAATCACGGGACAAGGGTGCCCTGGTCGGCGAGTTGGAACCCGCGCAAAGCGACATCCCCTTCCCCACCATCGTGACCCGCAACCCGATTACCCAGCAGGTCAGCGGGCGCTTTATGGAGCATCCCAATGAGGGCTGGGTAGAGATTGTCGACGCCCAGCCCACCGCGCCGGTCGAGCCATCTCCGGCGCCGTCCCTGGCGACCTTGCGCACCCAGGCACAACGGCTGCTGGAAGAGGTGCCCGGTATCGAGCGCTCTATCGAGTTCCAGAAAAAGAAGCTCAGCGACCCGACACGCCGCGATGAACTCAACCCGCAAGACTGGCGCGACATGCTCGCGCACCAGGCCGAGCGCCTCGAAGCGGTCGCGACCGAGTTGGCCAACCACCATGGGGACAAGCCGGACATGCCGCAGACCGTGGAACGCTTGCGCCGGCGCGCCAGCGACTTGCGCAGCCAAGGCACGCAGCAGTGCATCGAGGGCTACAAGGCCCAGCGCCCGCGCCAGGAACACATCGAGTTCCTGCGTAGCCACGGCGCGGTTGATATCGGCCTGGTCCACGGCGCCCAACGTACCGCGTCCAGGGACTACGTGTCGGAGTTCGCCGTGCGCGAGAAAAACAGCCTCACGGTGCTGTGGTACGCCCACTTCCACTACAGCCAGGCCGACAGTTTGCCCAGTGCCTACACCGCCGCCCATCTCAAGCGCCCCGAACAGCGCTTTGTGACCCTGCGGGACTTGATCGCCCAGGCCGGTGCAGACAGCCAGGCCATCGTGCGAGACCTGTACCACCCGATCACCGCGCCGTTTGACCAACGCCTGTTCCTCAGCCTGTTGCCCGCCTAGAACCCCGCCATGAAGGCATCTACTGCCAATAAAAAGGATGTTTATGCAAAACCTCACCCCCTCCTCCATCGCCCATGCCGTGAGCGCTCGATTTGCTGATCGCCCCGCGCTGGAAACGGTGATCCGCCAACAACTCGCCGCGGCCATCGGCGCCCAGTACCCAACGCTGACGATAGACCTGAGTCGCACGCGCCTGGCCCGGCCGCAACGCCGCAGCTGGCTGTTACAGCCATTTATGCCAGTGGTACAGGATGCGCTGGCCAGTGGCATAGCGCTGGATTTCAGCGATGTGAACAACGTGCCCTGGTACCTCTCCGACGAGCCGCCAAAACGTCTGAAACTGCCCGGTTTGACCGGGGAACAACTCAATATGCAAGTCATCGCACGCCTGGTTGGCGAACTGCCCCAGACCCTGCCCATCGCCCTGCAAAATGCCTTGGCCAAGTATTGGGACGCCGGGCATTGGCGCTGGCTTGCGCACGTGCTGATGGACACCTTGCGCGTATCCGCCCTTCGCCACACAGGCCTGGATGCCCAGGCGCAGGAGGCGATCGACCAACTGGTGGCCATCCCCGACCGTGAAGCGCGAATCGCCCGCCATGGCCAGGGTGTGGTGTTCGCCTATGGCCTGGAAGTCACCCTCAAGAGCGGGGAACAGAGCAGCCACCTGCTGAGTCCAGAACTGGTGCTGGTCCGCGCCGTGAACGGCAAGATGCCGGTGCTGCTGTGCAGCCCCGGCGGCGGCATTGAAGTGTTCGCCTCCATGGATGGGTTGGTCCAGGCCTACGGCCAGCGCCTGGGCAGCCAATATCAGGTCGACGATATCCTCATCCAGCGCTACGAGCCCGACGGCGATATCTTCGAACACCAGGCGGCGATGATCCTCAATCGCCAGTTGGCAGACCTGGGCAACCTGCGCCTGCCCACGGCCCAGCCCTTCAGCGCCTGGCAGGCGCTGTATGCTGAACTCACCGATCCCGGCCGGTTTTTCCGCGACTCGCCGGCCGCCCCACCCCAGGCCCTGGACACTCTGCGCCCACACCTGCCGAGCTGGCTGCAACAGGCCAGCGCCGACGACCGCGCGACTTACCGGCGTTATGCCCTGGCGCTGGCCAGCGCCAAACAGCGCGGCGGCGGGCGCCACTTCCTCAGTGATCTGGACGATATCCGCACCTACACCGTCAAGACCCTGCTGCAAACGCTGCAACACGACGCCGTGAACTTCGATTCCCTGTTGCCGACGCCGCCGTCTGTCGCCGCGCTGCACCCCGACGACCTGCAACTGACCTTCGCCGTCACCGCTGGCTATCCGGGCACCGTCGGAATTATCCGCCACGAGCGCATGAGCCTCACGGACATGGCCATCGACAACCTGGCCAGCCGCCCCAGCGGCACCGTGACCCTGACCCATCGCCATGGCCTGGCGCTGCCGTCGTGGCTGACCGCCGACTATTTGATGGGCGCCGGTGGCCTCATTGAAAAGGTCGATATCGGCCAGCACTACCCCCGCCTGCTGGAGCAGCATCTGCTGGGCGACAGTCCCGAGGCGCAGCAGCGTGAAGCGTTGTTTGCCGATCAGCAGGCCGCGCAACTGCCGTTGCTGGCGCTGGAGTTGTGCCTCAAACAACAGGCCGGCGTAAGCCGCCAGGGCACGCGCCTGGTGGCCGCGCTGATGCAGGGCAATGTTGCCGAGCAGCAGGTTGATAACCGTCAGGTGGTGATCCGTCATCTGGCGTTGGTGCGGGCCCCTGGCGCCTCTCCCGACAGCGTCAGCAACATGTACTTGATCGAAACGCGGGACGCCGAGGTCGGCCCTCATCTGCTGTACCGCCCGTTGTATGCCCAAGCGCTTCTGGAATTCGCCAGCCGCGAGGCGCTGTTCGAGGCCATCGCCCAGCCCGGCGAGCTACAAGACAGTGTGCTGACCTGGCTGAGCGACAGCGCCCGGCCGATCTATGCCCACGGTGGCTTGCGCGAACCGCATTACCTGCGCTTCGGCCAGGGCGATGAATTTGCCCCCCTGAATAAGCCGGTGCCGGCGCGCCTGTCCAGCGATGGCATCAACGATGAATTACAACAATGCCTGGTGACCGGGCGCCTGATGAGCTACCTGTTCAGCGACCACGCCCGTGCCTTGGTGCAACAGGCCAACCGCGAGTCGGTGTCCAACAGCGAGAGCCGCTGGCGGGTACTGCTGGAAGGCAGCAGCCTGTTGTTCGGCAACCTGCTGCTGCCGTTGCTGCGTGGTCGGGCGATGCTCACCGGCTGGTTGATGGCCCTGATGGCCAGCCTGGACCAGGACATACCGGCGCTGGATGCGCCCGACCGCCAGACCCGGGAACTGGCTGCCGTCGATCTGCTGCTCAACCTCGGCCTGCTGCTGTTCGAGGCGACGCCCGAGGTGACCGCGTCTTACCCGCCCCTGGCTGCCGGGCTCAAGGCGCGTGCACTGCCTTCGGCCCTCGCGCCGCGTATTACCGAACAATGGCCGGTGCCCGCGGCGCCGACGGTTCGCGAGGGAGCCGTGGCCCTGCCAGGTGTGTTGCCGGATACACGCCGCAATGTGCTGGACTTCAGCTTTGCCCAGACCCGTCAACGCCTGACGCCAGCCCAGCGCGTGCGGCTGAGCAGCTTCAAGGCCATCCGGCCGACGCCCATGCCCCGCCCCGTGCTGAATGGGCCACGCAAGGGGCTGTACCTGGTTGACAACATTTGGCACGCCGAGGCGAACGGCGAGTGGTTGCAAGTGAGCCTGGAGCCGGAGGGCGACATCAGGGTCGTCGCCCCTGGCGACCCCAACCGCAGCGGCCCTTACCTGCGCAGCGATGCCAACGGCGTGTGGTCGGTAGACACCCGCCTGCGCCTGCGCGGTGGCATGCCCCCCAGGCGAATCGCCGCCGAACGTCAGCGACGGGCTGAACGGGTCAGCCAACTGAAGCGTTCTTACGAACAGTTCATCCAGGGTCAGGTGGCCCGGCAAAACCGGATCGAGATTATCCTGGGGGTGATGACCAGGACCGCCGAAGACCCACGCTTCAGCGAAGCGCAACAGGCTGACAGTCGCCAGCGCTTCGATACGGCCCTGCAGGAACAGACATTGGAATACCAGCAGCAGTTGGACAGCCTGAAAGAACGCAGCGAGCTGGGGATTGCCTTGCCACCCGAATCGGTGGCGAGCTTGCTGGAAAACATCGTCAACAATACGCGCAAGCATGTGGTGGTGGCCGAGAAAGATCGCGGTGCGCTGTACCGCAACAACAGTCACTTCACGTCCCGAAGCACACGCCTGGCCGAGGCTGTGCTCAGTGACTTTGCGGCTTACCAGCGGTTCATCCGCGAAATGATTGCCATCAATGAGCGTTCGATCCACTGGCTGGAGCTGCGCGACCGCTACCTGGACCAACTGTTCAACCTGGGCACCGCCGGCAGCGAATACTACAACCGTTTGACCTGGGACCGTCCGCAGGAAATCAGCGCCCTGGCCGTCAAGGATCTGCTGATGCGCAACTACGAACTGATGACCCACAAGTACCCGGATCATCCACTGGTCGATGTACTGATCGACATCCTTGAGCCCCTGCAGGAACACTTGCGTACCCACAGTGAGCTGAACGACCTGGAACTGACGGCCGAGGACCGCGTGAGCGTGCTGGAAAGCCTGGTGGAACACTATGGCCGGGGCCTGGATTCGTTGCAGGGGCTGGGTATCGTCAATGCCGATGAGCTGGACAGCGAATATTTTGCCAAGCTGGTCACGCTGGTAGAGGGACTGTACCAGGACGCCGCCAAGCAACTGGCCGGCGAAATCAAGCCCGTCGCCCAGCCCCCCAGGCGCCCGAGCCGACGCAGCCCGGCAATGATCGGCAAGCCTCTGAAAAAAGTGATCCGTACCCCGAAAAAGGGCACCTTTATCGGTGAGGTCAAGCCAGTGGGCTCGGTGGAAACGGTGGAGGTTCGCTCCCAGGTCAGTGACCAACTGCTGGCCATGTATTCACAACGGGGGGACCAGTGGATCGAATACAAGGAGTCGCGACCACCGGCCTCTGCGCCAGCACCGCGCAGTCTGAGCCTGGTCAAGGGTGAAGCCCGCAAGCTGCTGGCCATGCTCGAAGAACACCTGCGCCGTGGCGAGCAATACCGGAGAATCTCCCGGCACCCGCAAGAAGTGCAGGAAGTGCTGCAATTTGAAGCGGTGCGTTACGACAGACTGGCCAACGAACTGCATCTGGCGATTCAGGCCCAACCCGCCGAGGCGCGTACGTCAGCGGATCAAACCCTGGTTAACAACATGCGCCAGGCGGCGTTGCGCTTGAGTGCGCAAGGCCTGGCGCTGCGTACCCAGCTGTGCCTGGACCTGCCCCCGACCCACGGCAACCTCGAGTACCTGATCGAACAGAAGCGCGCCAACATAGGGTTGCTGGGGGAGCGTATCCAACTGAGTGGCGAGCGTCGGGATTTTGTCCAGGAGTATGCGGTGAACGACCAGGGCGGCTATCCGTTGTGGTATGCGCACTTGCACTACCCGGCGGCCGATACGCCCAAGGAACTGTATACCGCGGCCCACCTGAAAACCCGGGAGCAGCGCAAGCAGAGTTACTACTCGCAACTGGCCAGGGCGCAAAGCCCCCAGGCAGTCGTGGATGTCCATCGCGGGTTGATCGGCAAGGCGTTGGTGCAGCGCTGGTTCCTGCCGCTGGCTCCCTGACCGGCTGTGGCGAGCGGAATTGCCCGCTCGCCACAGGGGGGGGGCTTGGGTCAGTGGGCGAACAAGGAGTTGCCCTTCTGCCCCGCCAGTTTCTCCGGTTTGATCAGGAACCGCGCCAGTGCCGGCAGCAGCCACAGTGCACCGAACATGTTCCACAGCAGCATGAAGGTCAGCATCAGGCCCATATCGGCCTGGAACTTGATGGCCGAAAAGATCCAGGTGCACACGCCGATCGCCAGGCACAGGCCGGTGAACAGTACGGCTTTACCGGTGGATTTGAGGGTCTGGTAATAGGCTTCCTGCAACGGCAGGCCGGCGCGCAGGAAGCTTTCCAGGCGGCTGTAGATGTAGATGCCGTAGTCCACGCCAATCCCCACCCCCAGCGCCACCACCGGCAGGGTCGCGACCTTGACGCCGATGCCCATGAACGCCATCAGCGCGTTGCCCAGCACCGAGGTCAGTACCAGCGGCAGCACGATGCACAGGGTCGCCGCCCAGGAGCGGAAGGTGATCATGCACATGGTCGCCACGCACAGGTAGACCAGGATCAGGATGGTCAGCTCGGCTTCCTTGATCACTTCGTTGGTGGCCGCTTCGATCCCGGCGTTGCCGGCGGCGAGGATGAACTCCAGGCCTTCCTTGTTGTTTTCCTTGGCGAAGTCCTGCACCGCATGCACCGCACGGTCGAGGGTCTCGGCCTTGTGGTCGTTGAGGAACACCAGCACCGGCGCCAGGGAACAATTGTTGTTGTACAGGCCATCGGCACGGGCGATGGAGTTGTTCAACACATCCGGGTTACGCGACAGGGTTTCCCATTTCAGGTTGCCCTCGTTCATACCCTTGATCATCTGCTTGGACACGGTCACCAGGGAGATCGCCGACTGCACCCCCTCGGTGTTCTGCATCTTCCACATCAACTGGTCGATGGGCGCCATGGCTTCGTAGCGCGAGCAGCCTTCTGCCTTGGTCTTGACCATCACCACCAGTACATCGGAGCTGGTGGAGTAGTTGCTGATGATGAAGTTGTTGTCTTTGTTGTAGCGCGAATCCGGGCGCAGTTCCGGGGCGCCCTGGTCGAGGTCGCCGATCTTCAGGTTCTGGCTGTACCACAGGCCGCCACCAAAGGCGATCACGGCCAGGGCGACGGAGATCGGCGCGACTTTCGGGCTGGCGAAGTTCGACAACAGGCGCCAGAACGGATGGTCGCGGTTGGCGTCCTTTTTGCTCTTGGCAATCGCGCGTTTGCTGATGCCCACATAGGAGATCGCGACCGGCAGCAGAATCAGGTTGGTGAACACGATCACTGCCACACCGATGGAGGCGCCGATGGCCAGTTCACGGATCACGCCGATGTCGATGATCAGCAGGGTGA
The DNA here is from genome assembly GCF_044510355.1 of Pseudomonas sp. DD1. NCBI lineage: Bacteria > Pseudomonadati > Pseudomonadota > Gammaproteobacteria > Pseudomonadales > Pseudomonadaceae > Pseudomonas > Pseudomonas sp. DD1. The sequence goes on from NZ_MSAJ01000037.1 coordinate 8,534, forward strand.
TAAAGCCCACCGCATCCGCGAGAATCGCGATCATCCCCGGCAGGAACAGTTGCCGGAACGTGCGGCGGGCCGCCGTCAGGGCGTTGTCGGCCTCACTGGATTGCAGGGCGATGCCGTTGATCTTCTGCACGCCATGGGAAATGCCGATGGCGAAGATCAGGAACGGCACCAGCATCGAGTACGGGTCCAGGCCGAACCCGAAAAAGTGCATCAAGCCCAGTTGCCAGACCACCGCCACCAGCGTGGTAATCAACACTGCGATGGTGCTGCGTACGCAGTTGGTGAACCACAGCAGCAGCACCAGGGTGATCACGAACGCGACACCGAAGAACAGCACCACCATGATCAAGCCGTCGATCAGGTCGCCGACCTTCTTGGCGAACCCGACGATATGGATCTGGACGTTGGGGTTCTGCTCCTGGAACTTGGTGCGGATCTTGTCTTCCAGTTCGTGGGAAAACTTCTGGTAGTCCAGGGCCAGCAACTTGCCCTGGTCCTGCGGGTCCGGGTAGGACTCCAGCAGCGGGATATCGACGATGCTCGACTTGAAGTCGTTGGCCACCAGGCGCCCGACCTGACCGGACTTGAGCACGTTGTTGCGCAACTGGTCGAGGCTTTCCGGCGAGCCGTTGTAGCTCTGCGGGATCACTTCGCCGCCGGCAAAGCCCTCCTCGGTCACTTCGGTCCAGCGTACGCTGGGGCTCCACAGGGACTTGAGGCCGGAGCGGTCGACACCGGAGATATAGAACACTTCGTCGTTGATCTGGCGCAGGGTCTCCATGTACTCCTTGGAGAAGATGTCACCGTCCTTGGCCTCCACCGAGATGCGCACGGTGTTGCCCAGGTTCGCCAGGTCGTTGCGGTGCTCCATCATCTTTTCGATGAAGGGGTGTTGCAGGGGGATCATTTTTTCGAAGCTGGTGGACGGGCGAATCAACGTCGCCTGCCAGAACAGGAAAATGCTCACCAGCAGGCAGATGACGATCACTGCCGGGCGGTTATTGAAGATCAGGCGCTCAAGAAAGGTCGCTTTATCGTTGTGATGACTGCTCATTCTGTCCCCGCCTTCTTATTGTTTTTTGCGTTCGGCGCCGGTTGGCTCGGCGACGCGCACGCCACCCTGCCCCACCAGAATCAAGTCGCCATTGCCCGCCGCCGTCACTGCCGAGAGTGAAATGCGGTCCGGGCGATTGAATACGCTGAACGTCAGGCCATCGTCGTGGCTGACCACCACGCTGCCGCCGTTACCCACCACCACCAGGGTGCCGTCGTCGAGCAAGGTCGCGCCCGACAGGCCGAACTCCAGGGCGCCACGGGCGGCCTTGAGCGCCACCGGCTCCCAGGTGTCGCCAAAATCGGTGGAACGGAACAGATTGCCGCGCAAACCGTAGGCCAACAGAGTCTTGGGCTGGGCGGTGCCGATCACGCCAAACAGCGAGCCCTCGTAAGGGCCTTCGAGTTTTTCCCAGGTCTGCCCCTCGTCGCTGGAGCGGAACATGCTGCCCTGCTCGCCGACGATAAACAGGCCGGCGTCCTTGACCCGGGCAATGGCGTTGAGGTGGTACTGGTCTTCGTTGTCGAGACGGTCGCTGACATCCTCCCAGGTCTTGCCCGCGTCGGTGGTCTCGATCAGCGCACCGTAGGCGCCCACGGCAAAGCCGTGGTTGGGGTCGTTGAACAGCACGTCCAGCAGCGGAGCTTCGCGGCTGAGGTCCTTGAACTGCTCGCTCCAGGTGGCTCCGGCATCGTTGCTGGCGAGGATCTTGGCGTCATGCCCGACCGCCCAGCCATGCTGGTCGTCGATAAAAAACACCGCCGTGAGCAATTGCCGGGTCGGCACCTTGGCCTGCACCCAGGTGGCGCCCTGATCATCGGAATAGAGGATATGCCCGCGATCACCGACCGCCACCAGGCGCTTGCCGGCCTGCACGACGTCGATCATCAGGCCTTTTTCGGCCCTTGGCGATTCAATGGCAAATGCCGCAGGTTCTGCGGCGTCGGTTGCAGCCTGGGCAGCCGTCGACAACGCGACAACCCCCAGCAGCGAGAGCGCTGTAGCCAGCACCGCGACCTTGCGCGACGCGAGCGGGCGGCAAAAACCCACACCCATGACAGGCTCACTCATAGACCTTTCTCCCATTTATTATTGTTAGGTCGTAACACCTTCCAGGGTGTTCGCAGTGCGCAAACCTGCAATCTAGAGCCCCTTGAGGAAGCAGGGGCCATCCTATCGGGCTTTCGAATCGTCTGACAATCGGCGCTACGTTATCTTTTGTTAACTAAAGGCCTTTTGCCCTCGCGCTGAATATAGCTGCATTCGCTGAAATGATGAGTTGCCCGCATCCGCTAGGCGATATTTTTATTCCATATATTGATCATTGGGAATTTTTATTCTATTAATTGCGCTCCTGAAACAATAATTCAAAAGGACCACCGCCATGCGCTCACTCGGAATCGGCCTGATCGGTACAGGCTTCATGGGCCGTGCCCACGCACTGGCGTTCAATAACGCCCGTGCGGTGTTTGAGCTTCCCTTCAACCTGACGCTGGCGGCCCTGGCCGATGCCGATACCAAGCGCGCGCAACGTTGCGCCAGCGCCTGGGGCTTTGCCCAGGCCCATGGCGACTGGCAACAATTGATTGATAACCCGCACGTGGACCTGGTCGCTATCACCACCCCCAACCACCTGCACTACCCCATGGCCATGGCCGCACTGGCGGCGGGCAAGGCGGTGTATTGCGAAAAACCCCTGGCGACCAGCCTGCAGCAAGCCGACGCCATGCGCCTCGCCGCCTACGAGGCTGGAGTGGTGACGCGGGTCGGCTACAACTACCAGCACAACCCGATGATCGCCCTGGCGCGACAGATGATCGACGCGGGCGAGCTGGGGCAGATCATCAGTTTCCAGGGCGAGTTCAGTGAAGACTTTATGGCCGACCCGGCGTCGCCCTGGTCCTGGCGCTGTGAGGTGGAGCATGCCGGCGGCGCCCTGGCGGACCTGGGCAGTCATCTGCTGGCGATGGCGCGTTACCTGGTGGGCGATGTGAGCAAGGTGTGCGCCGACAGCCAGACCGTCCACGCCCAACGCCCGGCCAGCCCTGGCAGTACCGAGTGGCGTTCGATTGCGGTGGATGATCAGGTACATGCCTTGCTGCGTTTTGCCAATGGTGCACGCGGCACCGTCAGCAGCAGTTGGCTCAAGCACGGCTACAAGAATCACTTGAGCTTCGAGATCAGCGGCACACACGGCACCCTGGCGTTCGATCAGGAGCGATTGAATGAATTGCGCCTGTTTCGCGCCGGTGAACAGGGGTTCCAGCGTTTACTGGCGGGCCCCGCCCTGCCCGGCTATGCCGCGTTCAGCCCGGCGGCGGGGCATCAGTTGGGGTACAACGAACTGAAAACCCTGGAAGTGCAGGAGTTGATCATGGCCCTGGCCGGGCAAGGTGCCGCGGGTACTGATTTTGAAGCGGCGTGGGAGGTGGAGCGGTTGGCGACAGCGCTTCGGCTGGCGGCGCGGGAGGAGCGGTGGGTCAACGTGAGCGAAATTTAAAGACCTGCACCGATTGATGTGGGCTTGTTCGCGATGGGCATAGGTATCTACACAACTCTCTTCTGGGGTTGTGTGTACATATCCGTTGCTGCGGTTACGGCGGCTATTGGTTCCGCCCTTACGGCGGGTCACTTTTGGAAAAGAGCCCCAAAAGTAACCAAAAGGGCTCTTGCCCCACCACTCGGCACCTCGCCCAGGCTCGGTGTGCCCGTCACCCGACATTGATTTGGGGGGCCGCCGCGATGGGCCATCCATGGCCCAGCGCGGCTAACCCGGCGTCCTGCCGGGTTACCCCCCAAATCAATATCGGATGACGGCCAGCGTGGTTTAACGGGGCGCCTAAGATCAAAATCACAAGCAAAGCGAGGCGGCCTGACAGCCGACCTGATCGTCGAGGCGTACGCGTACCTCTGTGGGAGCTGGCTTGCCTGCGATGGTCGTTAACGATGACAAATGAATACCTGACACTCTGATGTGTTCTTTCGGCCGTCATCGCAGCGATGCGGCGATCCGACAAGCCAGCTCCCACAGGGGGGAATGCAGCTTCGCGCCCCGGCTTTGGCATTGCTGTTGCTGTTGCTCTGCTTTTGATCTGGCTTTTGATTTTGATCTTAGGCGCCCCGTTAAACCACGATGGCCGCAGGCAGGTATTGCGCAGTGGGCACCCCGGCATGGATGCCGGGGTAGCCGCGACACGGCCAGGGATGGCCGATCGCGGCGGGCCCACGGAGCAATGCCTGACTGCGGGCATGCCGAGCCTAGGCGAGGCACCGAGTGGTGGGGCAAGAGCGCTTTGGTTACTTTCGCGCTCTTCGAAAGTGACCCGCCGTAAGGGCGGAACCAATAGCCGCCGTAACCGCAACAACGGATATGTACACATACCGAAAAGAGAGTTGTGTAGCTAATCATGCCGCAATGGCAGACTGTCAGTCAGCAATTGTACTGACTAGCACTCCGTCATCGCGGGCAAGCCCGCTCCCCCATTAGACCGCATCAAGTCAGCGCAATGCGCGGCGCAGGACCTTGCCCACCGTAGTCTTGGGCAATTCCTCGACGCGAAACTCGACAAACTTCGGCACTTTGTACCCCGTCAGGTATTCCCGGCAATGTGCCAACAGCTGCTCCTGGGTCAGGCTGGGGTCGCGACGCACCACGACAATCTTCACCTTCTCTCCGGTCACCCCATCCTCCACGCCAATCGCCGCCACTTCCGCAACGCCCGGGTGCAACGCGACCACGTCTTCGATTTCATTGGGGTACACGTTGAAACCCGACACCAGGATCATGTCCTTCTTGCGATCCACCAGGCGGATGAAGCCCTGTTCATTCATCACCCCGATATCCCCGGTGGACAGCCAGCCCTCGGCATCCAGCACTTCGGCGGTTTCCTTGGGGCGCTGCCAGTAGCCCTGCATCACCTGCGGGCCGCGCACCTGCAGTTCACCCGGTTCACCGATGTCGGCGAGTTCACCGTCCTCGCGGATAAAGCGCACCCAGGTCGATGGCAGTGGCACGCCGATGCTGCCGGTAAATTCCATCTCGCGCATGCGCGAGATGTCGATAGGGCTGATGCTCACCACCGGCGAGCACTCCGTCAGGCCGTAACCCTCGATGATCGGCAGCCCGGTGACTTCCTTCCAGCGCTTGGCCACCGCGGTGTGCGTGGCCATGCCGCCGGCGATGACCAGGCGCAGGTCGGAAAAGTCCCGGGCACGGAACTCTGCGTTCTCCAGCAAGCCGTTGAACAACGTGTTGACCCCGGCAATGCCGTTGAAACGCTCCTTGCGCAGGATCATCTGCACCCGCTTCACGTCCCGTGGGTTGGCGATCAGGATATTGCGCCCGCCCAGGCACATGAACATCAGGCAATTCACGGTCAGGGAAAAGATGTGGTACAGCGGCAACAACGTGACGTTGGTTTCCTGCTGGTTCTGGTCCAGTTGATCGCCCACCCACGCCTTGGCCTGCAACAGGTTGGCGATGATATTGCGGTGGCTGAGCATCACGCCCTTGGCATCGCCGGTGGTGCCGCCGGTGTATTGCAGGAACGCCAGTTCTTCACGCGCCAGCGGCACCGGCGTATGGGTCAGGCCCCGGCCCTGCTTGAGCGTCTGGTTGAAACGCAGCGCACCCGGCAGGTTGTAGGCCGGCACCTGCTTCTGCACTCGGCGCAGGATGAAGTTCATCGCCGCGCCCTTGAAGGTGCCGAGCAGGTCGCCGATGGCCGCAATGACCACGCGCTTGACCGTGCTGCCGGCCACAACTTTTTCCAGGGTGTGCGCGAAGTTCTCGAAGATCACCACGGTCTCGGCGCCGCTGTCCTTGAGCAGGTGCTTGAGTTCGTGGGAGGTGTACAAAGGGTTGACGTTGACCACCACCGCACCGGCAAGGATGGTGCCCAACAGACAGATCGGATACTGCAAGCAGTTGGGCATCATCAACGCCACGCGATCGCCCTTGCGCACGCCCTGGGCCTGCAGCCAGGCGGCAAAGGCGATGCCCTGGGCCTGCCAGGTGGCGTAGGTCATTTCGGTGCCGATGCTGACGTAGGCCACGCGGTCGCGGTATTTGTGCAAATGTTCGAGAAACACCTCGCGCAACGACGGGTAGTCCTCGATGCCGGCGTCGATGTCGCTGGGCACCCCAGGCAGATAAGCGTTCAGCCAGATACGTTCGGTTTGGTCCAGGCTTACAGCGTTCATCGCAGTCTCCTTATTGTTGTTGTACGGCTACTTTTCAATGATGGCGGTAATGCCCAGGCCGCCGGCGGCACAGATGGAAATCAAACCGCGTCCGCCACCGCGCAGGTGAATGGCCTTGGCCAGCGCCGCCAACTGGCGGCCACCGGTGGCGGCAAAGGGATGACCGCAACCGAGCGAGCCGCCATTGACGTTCATCCTGGCGCGGTCGATAGCCCCCAGTGGCGCCTCCAGCCCCAGGCGCTCACGGCAGTAATCGGCATCTTCCCAGGCCTTGAGGGTGCACAGCACCTGGGCGGCGAAGGCTTCGTGGATCTCGAAGAAATCGAAATCGGCAAAACTCAGGTTTTCGCGTGCGAGCATGCGGGGCACGGCGTAGGCCGGGGCCATCAGCAAGCCTTCGCTGCCGTCGACGAAGTTCACCGCGGCGGTTTCGCCGGTACGCAGGTAGGCCAGCACCGGCAGGCCACGAGCGGCGGCCCACTCCTCGCTGGCCAGCAGCACCACCGAGGCGCCATCGGTCAGCGGCGTGGAGTTACCGGCCGTGAGGGTGCCGTTCTGCCGATCGTAGGCCGGGGACAGGCTGGCGAGCTTCTCCAGGCTGGCATCGGCGCGCAGGTTGTTGTCGCGGGACAGGCCGCGATAAGGGCTGATCAGGTCGTCGAAGAAGCCGTTTTTATAGGCCGCGTCGAGGCGCTGGTGGCTGGTCAGGGTCAGTTCGTCCTGGGCCAGGCGCTTGATCTGCCAGCGCTTGGCCATTTCTTCGCAGTGCTCGCCCATGGACAAGCCGGTACGCGGCTCGCCATTACGCGGCAGCAGCGGCTTGAAAAACATCGAGGGGCGCACCTGCAACAGGCTGCGCAACTTGTTGCCGCTGCCCTTGGCGCGGTTGGCCGCCAGCAGCGTGCGGCGCAGGGATTCGTTGATGCCGATGGGCGCGTCGGAGGTGGTATCGGCGCCCCCGGCAACCCCCACGTCAATCTGGCCGAGGGCGATTTTATTGGCCACCAGCAACGCCGCCTCCAAGCCGGTGCCGCACGCTTGCTGCAGGTCGTAGGCCGGGGTCTCGGCGGACAGGGTGGTGGACAGCAGCGACTCACGGGCCAGGTTGAAGTCCCGCGAGTGTTTGATCACCGCGCCGGCGGCGAACTCGCCCAGGCGCAGGCCGTGGAGGTTGTAGCGGTCCACCAGGCCTTGCAGCGCGGCCACCAGCAAATCCTGGTTGCTGTCGTGGGCGTACACCGTGTTGGAGCGGGCAAACGGAATGCGGTTGCCGCCGACAATCGCCACGCGGCGCGTCGGGGCGGGGCTGAAGCTGTAGTCACTCATGAACGACTCTCATCAAAACGCGAGGTCCAGATAAACAGGCCACGCATGTGGGGTTTGTCCCCGGCCGGATTGCGCACCTCGAATGCACGGCGCGGGCCGTCTGCCGGGGCATTCCACAGGGCGACCTGGCCGGGCAGGAAGATCGGCAACTTGAAATCGCAATGGGCCTCGGCCACGTCCAGCCCGCCTGGGGGTTGCTGGGCGGCCAGGGCGCGGCCCAGGGTCCACATGCCATGGGCGATGGCCCGGCGAAAACCGAACAGCCGCGCGCCGATCAACGAGGTATGGATCGGGTTGAAATCCCCCGACACCTTGGCAAAACGCCGCCCCAGGTCCGCTGGCAACACCCAACGCTGGGTGCGCCGCACGCCCTCTTCGGGCAATGCCAGGCTGTCGCCCCATGGCTCGCCCACCGGGTTGGCGACATCGCGACGCAGGTACAGGCTTTCGCTTTGCCACACCAACTCGCCCGCGCTGTAAGCGTGGGTGGCAATACTCAAGGCCTGGCCCTTGGCATGGGCCACCCAGCGTTCGGCAAACACTTCCAGGCGCAGGGCCTGACCTTCCTGCAGGCGTCGATGTTGGCGAATGCGATTGGCCAGATGCACCATGCCGCTGGCCGGGTACGGAAAGCTCGGGCGCGTCAGCAACATCAAGTGCAAGGGGAACGCCAGCACATGGGGGTAGGACAGCGGCACCCCTTGCTCGCGCCGAAAGCCACAGGCCCGGCCATAAGCCGCAATAGCATGGGCGCTCAACTCCACCGCCGAGCGCACCAGGCGCTCCCGGGGCAACGTGGGGGCGCCTTCCAGCCTGGGTTTGCGCATCGCCAACAGGCCGTCCAGCAGCAGGCGATTGCGCGACGGTGGCGGGTCGATAATCTGCGTCACGTCGTCCATGCTCAGGCTCCCAACAGGCTTTGGCCACATACGCGCACCACCTGGCCGTTGACCCCGCCCGAAGCCGGGTGCGCCAGCCAGGCGATGGTTTCGGCGACGTCGATGGGCTGCCCGCCCTGGGACAGGGAGTTCATGCGCCGCCCCGCTTCGCGAATCATCAGCGGGATTTTCGCGGTCATCTGGGTCTCGATAAACCCCGGCGCCACGCCGTTGACCGTGACCTGTTGCGCCGCCGCCACTGGCGCCAGGCCCTGCACCAGGCCAATCACCCCGGCCTTGGAGGTGGCGTAATTGCTTTGCCCCAGGTTGCCGGCGATCCCGGAGATCGACGACACGCACACAATCCGCCCACCGGCCTTGAGCCCCTGCCCTTGCAACAAGGCTTCACTCAACTGCAACGGCGCTTCGAGGTTGACCGCCAGCACACTGCGCCAGGCGGTTTCGGTCATCTTGGCGATGGTCTTGTCGCGGGTGATCCCGGCGTTGTGCACCACCACATCAAACGCGCCATGCTCGGCCACATAGGCCTGCAACTGCTGCTGCGCATCGGCGCCGGTGATGTCCAGCGCCCAGGCCTGGCCGCCGACGCTGCTGGCCGCCTGCTCCAGGGAGGGCAGCGCTTGCGGCACATCCACGCACACCACGTGCGCGCCGTCACGCGCCAGCACCTGGGCGATGGCCAGGCCGATGCCACGGGAGGCCCCAGTGACCAGGGCGCGGCGGCCGCTGAAGGGTTTGTCCCAGTTGATGGCGGGGGCGGCATCGACCGGTTTTTCCAGGCGCACCACCTGCCCCGAGACATAGGCCGAACGCCGCGACAGGAAGAAGCGCAGGCTGCTGTCCAGGGACTGCTCGGCACCCGGCGCGACATAGATCAACTGCACGGTGATCGCCCGCCGCAGCTCCTTGGCCAAGGATCGCACCAAGCCCTCCAGGGCTCGCTGGGCGATGGCCTGGGGCAAGTCCTGGCAGTGTTCGGGCGCGGTGCCCAGCACCACCACCCGCGCGTGCGGCCCCAGGCGCCGGGCGTTGGCGTGGAAAAATTCGTAGAGTTCGTCCAGTTGCTTGAGGTCGACCACGGCGCTGGCATCAAACACCGCGCCCTGGACCTTGACCGTGGACGGCGCCTTGAGCGTGGCGGCCTGGGCCGGCACAGTGTCGGTGGCCTTGAAGAGGCGCCGCACTTCGTCCGCCAGGCGCCCTGCCCCAGCGATAATCACCGGGTTGGCCAGGCCCTGCTGGCCGCTGCGGTGACGTTGCAGGGCCAAGGGTTGCGGCAAGCCGATAGCCTGGGCCAGACGACGGCCCCAGGCAGAATTAACAAAAGAAAGGTAGCTGTCGCTCATAAATCAATCCGTTTTCCTGACCTGCAAATCCAACCCCTTGTGGGAGCTGGCTTGCCTGCGATGGCGGTGGATCCGATTGCATCTGTGGCGCAGATACACCGCTATCACAGGCAAGCCCGCTCCCCCGTTGAGCGCGCTCGTTTCTAGTTCACCGGGGCGTTTTCACGTTTTCTGCTGCTGGGTTTGGCCGCTTGCTCCAACGTTTGCTGGCGCTTTTGCAAGGCCTCCAGCAACCCGAAGTCCTGTGGGAAGTCGTCCACCTGGATGCCGTGATCGGCGTATTCCACATAGCGCGCCAGCAAGGCGTCTTCGTCGGCGCTGATCAAATCCAGGGCGCGGGCCTTGATGCGCCAGGCGGTAAAGGCCGTGCTGCTGATCGGCATCGGGTCGAGGGTGCCTTGCTTGACCGCCGCCTTGAGCCGCCCTTCGATCAACTCCACCTGGGGTAGCAGGCGGAACGCCAGTTCGCCATAGGCCAGCTTGTCGACTTCCGGACGCGGGATGTAGGAATTGGCCAGCAAACGGTCGCGGCTTTCGCCCGGGGTCTGCACCAGCTCGGCCACCTGGGCCAGCAGGCGGTCGGAGGGTTTGCGCTGGGGAATGCCGAACGGGAAGCTCAAGCCACGCATCACTGCCGCAGCCGGCGTCGAAGGATAATTGTCGAGCACCTCGGCCAGGGCTTCATGGGCCCGCAACAAGGCATCCTGGGCCGACCAATGCACCAACGGCAGGTCGGCCTGGGGCCGGCCATCGTCCTCAAAGCGTTTGAGCACGCAGGACAGGATGTAGAGCTGGGACAGAATATCGCCCAGGCGCCCGGTGATGCTTTCCTTGCGCTTGAGCGCGCCGCCCAGCACGCCCATGGAAATATCGGAAATCAACGCCAGCACCACCGACAGCCGATTGGCCTGGCGGTAGTAGGACGCCAGCGCCGGATCCGTCTTGGCCGGTACGCCAATCAGCCGTCCGCCTGTCAGGGAATGCACTGCCGCACGTACGGTGTTGGCCAGCACAAAACTCAGGTGACCGAACATGGCGCTGTCGAACTCGAGCAACGCCTGGCGATTATCAGTGTTGCGCGCCGCTTCCATTTCTCGGAACACGTAGGGGTGGCAACGGATCAGGCCCTGACCGTAGATGATCAGGCAGCGGGTCATGATATTCGCGCCTTCCACCGTGATCGCGATGGGGCTTTGTTGATAGGCACGGGCCAGGAAGTTGTTGGGCCCCATGCAAATACCCTTGCCGGCGACGATGTCCATGCCATCGTTGACGATGATCCGCGCACGCTCGGTGACGTGGTATTTGGCAATCGCCGAGATAACCGAGGGTTTCTCGCCGGCATCCAACGACGCCACCGACACTTTGCGTACCGCATCGCAGGCATACAGGTGCCCGGCCATACGTGCCAGGGGCGCCTGCACCCCTTCAAACTTGCCAATCGGCAGACCGAACTGCTTGCGCATCGCCGCGTAGGCCGTGGTACCGCGTACCGCCACCTTGCCCAGGCCGACGTTGGCCGACGGCAGGGAAATCGCGCGCCCGGCGGCCAGGCATTCCATCAGCATGCGCCAACCGTTGCCCACTTGCTCGCGGCCGCCGATCACCCACTCCAGGGGGATAAACACGTCCTTGCCGGTGGTCGGGCCGTTCTGGAACACCGCATTGAGGGGCCAATGGCGGCGACCACTGTTCACCCCGGGATGGGAAGTGGGGATCAACGCGCAGGTGATGCCCAGCGAACCGGGCTGGCCCAGCAGGCCGTCAGGGTCTTCGGCGCGAAAGGCCAGGCCGAGCACCGTGGCGATGGGGCCGAGGGTGATATAGCGCTTGTCCCAGGTCACGCTGAAGCCCAGCACTTCCTGGCCTTCATGCATGCCCTTGCAGACGATGCCCAGGTCGGGAATCGCCCCGGCGTCGGAGCCGGCATAGGGGCTGGTCAGGGCAAAGCACGGGATGTCTTCGCCACGGGCCAGGCGCGGCAGGTAGTAATTGCGCTGGGCGTCGGTGCCGTAATGCAGCAACAGTTCGGCGGGGCCCAGGGAGTTGGGGACCATCACCGAAATCGCTGCCGCCGAGCAACGGGTCGACAGCTTCATCACCACTTGCGAATGGGCATAGTGGGAGAAGCCTTTGCCGCCATATTGCTTGGGAATGATCATGCCGAGGAAGCCGGCGTCCTTGGTGTACTGCCAGCCTTCGGGCGACAGGTCCTGCCAGACCTGGGTGGTTTCCCAGTCGTTGGCCATGTCGCAGAGGGTTTCTACTTCGTTGTCGAGAAAGGCCTGTTCTTCGGCGCTCAAGCGTGCCGGCGCGGCTTGCAGCAGGCGCGGCCAATTGGGTTTGCCGCTGAACAACTCGGCGTCCCACCACACGGTGCCGGACTCGATAGCCGCGCGTTCAGTGTCGGACATGGCCGGCATGATCGTGCGAAACAGACCCAGGGCCCTGCTGGTCAACAGCGTGCGACGCAGGGGCTTGATGCTCATCAGCAGCGCCGGTACCACCACCAGCAACGCCGCAACGCTCAGGCCAAACCCTGCAACCACATTGAACAGATAGCCGCCCGCCAACCAGGCCAGGCCAGCACCCAGCCACAGGGTGGCTGCCGCTTGTCGATACGCCAGGGCAGTCGCCACAGCGAGTCCCGCCAATAACCAGATAACCATGGAGATACCTCTACTTATTATTCAGGGCACGGCACGCACAGCAGCAGGTCGGTACGGCCTGCGACTGATCACCACACTACAAACTTGAAAAGCCAAATTCAAATTTTGTTTTGAAATTTTTATTTAATGTCTTTGCGAAATAATTCTCGGCCGAACGCGTCAGCCGAAGTGTTAAAGGGAGAAGGAAATCACCAGGGGTCGCGTGGGCGCCCCACAGGTGGAGCACCGGGTAAACGCAGTAGAAAGATGCGCTGACTACGCGTTTACCCAGGCACTACGCAGATACAACCCCAGGTCAGAAGGCGTAGGTAGCCGACAGGCTGACCACTTCGCCCTTGGCCTCGGATTTGCCATCCAGCGACGCTGCGCCAAGACGGTCAACGTTCTTGGTCTTGAGCTTGACGGTCTCCACAAACTGGCGGGAATACGCGCCGTCGATGCTCAGGCCCGGAATGGCGCGGATGTTGTAGCCAAAGCCCAGGGAAGCGAAGGTGCGATCCCCATCCGGGATACGCGGGTCACGGGTGGAGTTGCGGGTTGGGGTCTGGTCGAAGGCCACACCGGCACGCACGGTAAAGTCATCCGTGAGTTTGTAGTCACCGCCGAACGAATACATCCAGGTGTTCTTGTACTTGTACGGGATCGACACGATGGTGCTGCCATTGGACTTCAAGGTCAGCGCCTCGAAGGAGGACCATTGGGTCCAGGTCACACTGGCGCCCAGGGTCAGGCGGTCAGAGAAGTCGTGTACCCAGTCCAGGGACGCGTTGGCAGGGATATCCAGTTGCGTGGAGGCATTGGCACCGCCCGGATACAGTTTCAGCCCAGGGTAAGCCAACTCGACCAGGGTTTTACCGTCGACCACCGGGGTGGTCATCAGCCCTTCCGAGCCTGGATCGGCGTACATGTTGTACTTGCCCTCCAGCTTGTTCTTGATCTTGGCGTGATAGTTCAAGCCCAGGGTGTCCTGCGCCGTGGGTTTCCAGGTCATCCCCGCAAACCAACCCAGGGAGTTATTGTCGACTTTGACCCGCATCAAGGCGAAGCCCTGGCCGGCCGGGAACGGAATCATCCCGAAGTCCGGCGACTGCGCAGCAGCGGCATACAGATCGACGTTCTGGCTCACAAAGCCTTTGGTGTGCTGGAGAATCGCACCACCACCGATGGAAAACTCATCATTGACCTTGAACGACAGGGAGCCGGTCAGGCCCACGGTTTCGATGCGGGTGTCCACCGCGAAGTCGCGACCTTTCCAATCCTCATCCCAGGTTGTGCGCGCGCCCATCGGCACCACTTGGCTCAAACCAAAGGCAAAACGATCGTTGATCGGGATCACCATGAAGCCAGTGGGTACCCACGCTTCGAAGCCGCCTTGACCGCCATTACCGGTGCGAGGTGTCGATGTTAACTCGCCAGTATTGGGATCATAGACCGTGTTGGACGTCGGATTGCCAGCGTAGTCATACGCCGACCCTTTGTATTTGATGTCGATGTTTGCGTAGTTGATGGTGAACTGCGAAATGGTCTTGTCAATGAAAGCCATGGCAGCAGGGTTGTTGTACGCCGATGACGGGTCGTTCTTGAACATCGACCCCCCACCAAACGCCCGGCCCCAACCAGCAGTGTTTGCGGTTGGCGTCATGAAACCACCCGCCTGAACGGTTCCCGCTGAGGCGATCAGCCCGCCCAACAATGCCAGGCCTAACAACGCCTGGGCCTGCTGCTTCATATTATTCATGCGTCACTCCTTATTGTTTTTATTTGTCACAGCCGGTTGGACCGAACGGCTTTACCTCAACAGATGCCTCTGACGAGGCACCTGTTTTTCACCGGGTGATCAAGCCTATTTCCGAAGTCCCGGCATCAAGGAACAATGGTGACGCCGGTAGCGCCTACGTTCAGTGTCACCACCGTGCAACTGCCGCTAAGCGGCTGGTTGGTCGCAGCAAGAGTGATACTTGGAGACGGAGCTGGGGTTGAGGCCAGCGCTACATCGATAGCCGTAGGGCCGCAGTTGGTTGGAGGGAACGAAGTGATCGTGTAACCAACGTTGTAAGCTTTACCGGCACTTGTGCTGGTGGCTTCCAGCAACCAAGGCAAACCAGTGATATTGGGTAGGTTGCACAGCACGCTTGATCCTGGAGAGATAGTTACTTTGGTGATATCTGCCTTACCATCAGGGCGCACCTTGCCTTCGAATACAGCCTTACATGTTACGGGCTGCTGAAACGACGAAGGTGATTTAACAACAATGCTCCCAGTCGCCCCTGTAGTAAACGTCGCTCCAATTGGACTAAAAGACGCCGCACTGGCCATCGAAGCCGCGCCAAAGCACAGAGCAAACGAACTTACACAAACGAGGGTTTTCAAACTTTTCATTATTTTTCCTCACATGTATGGCGAGTCATTTCGCCGGGGTAATGGCCATGATCGAGAGGTCACGGAGAAACAGCAGAACTTCCCTTTCCAGCCAAATTTCAATTCATTTACCGCTACAAATTCGGGGGTTTACTCGACGACTTTGAACGTCGGCGGCATCTTGATCGACACGGTTTTGATCTTGCAGTCTTCGCCAATCGGCACATTGACCGCTTCCAACTTGCCGGTGGCGTTATCCCAGGTGCCTTCGGCAGTGGACGGGCCACACTTGCCGCCCAGGCCAAAGGCGTGCACATCGACGCTGATCTTCGACATGGAGCCGCTCCTGGCATCCCTGGCCACTAATATCCACGGCAGGTTGATGGCCTCGACGCGGCTGCACTTGAGGCCACCGTCGAACTCGACCTTGTCGACATTGACTTGCGAACCATCGGCCGCGACCTTGCCGGCCACCTTGATGGTGCAGTCGGCGCTAATCAGCGCGCCCTTGGAAAAGCTGATGGGGCCCTGGGCAGTGAAGGCGCTGCCGGCGGGTTCGATACGGGCGGCCTGGGCCTGGTGATAGGCAATAAGCCCCAGTGCAGCGAGCACGATATGCGCAGTGAACTTGGCAGGTGTTTGCATGGTGTACGTCCTTCCCTTGATTTTATTTTTGTTAGGGTCAAACAACTTTCTTGCAACTAAGCAGCACTCGAAACCGGCAAACCCTGGGCGATGAAAACCTGCGCGATACACAGATCCCGAGTGCGCCCTACAACGGTTAATTCACATTAGAAGGTGCTGGTCTTGCCGTACTTCTCCAGTATCTTCAAGCGTTTGGATGGCTGGATATTGGCCAGGGTGACATCCCCCGAATAATGCCGTAGTACCCGGTGATCCATACGCCGGCGCCATAAGTAAGGGATATAGGCCCAGACAATCATGCTGGCGTAGCCATACGGCAGTTGCGGCGATTCATCAAAGTGGCGCAACGACTGATAACTGCGAGTCGGGTTGGCGTGATGATCAGAGTGGCGCTGCAACTGGAACAGAAAGATATTGGTGACAATACGGTTACTGTTCCACGAGTGGCGCGGCGAACACCGTTCATAACGGCCGTTAGGCAACTTCTGGCGTTTAAGCCCGTAGTGCTCGACATAGTTCACCACTTCCAGCAACGAGAAGCCGTAGATGCCCTGGATCAACAGGAAGGGAATCACCGCCATGCCCAGCCAGGCGATCATCGCGCCCCACAACACCACGCTGTACATCCAGGCGCTGAGTACGCCGTTCTTCCAGTGCCACGCCGGCAGGCCGAGCTTGCGCAGGCGTTCGCGTTCCAGGTTCCAGGCCGAGCGCGCACTGAACCACACCGAGCGCGGCAGGAACGCCCAGAAGCTCTCCCCCAGTCGCGAGCTGGCCGGATCTTCCGGGGTGGCAACGCGTACGTGATGGCCACGGTTGTGTTCGGTGTAGAAGTGCCCGTAGAAGGTCGGCGCCAGGGTGATCTTCGCCAGCACAATCTCCAGCAGGCGCGGCTTGTGCCCCAGTTCATGGGCGGTGTTGATCGCGATACCGGTGGCAGCGCCGGTGGACATGGCCATGCCCAGGTAGGTAAACCCACTGACCTCACCGTGCAACTGCACCCGGGCCGTCAGGAAGCTGGCGGTTTGCGCCATCCAGCTCGAAGGATCGAGGGAGGCGGTGAGTTGCAGCAGCCCGCCGCTGATCATCCAGTCGATGCCGCTGACGGCCAGCCAACCGGTGATCACCACCGAGGAAATAACGAACAACACCCCGGTGTAGACGATCCAGCGGTAGTACTTCTGCGATTCAAGGCCGCTGACAGCGGATTCCGGTGGGTTGCTGACGTCTTCGCCGAGCAGGCCGTCGATCAGCGGGATCAGGCCGAAAATCACCAGTACACCGACCCACCACAGTTGTTGTACGCCGGTAGTGATGGCCAGGGCGCCGGACAGCAGCGGGGTCGCCAGAGGCATGATGCCGAGCCACCACAGGTGGCGCTTGCCGTCGGTCCAGACGTGGGGGGCGGCCAGGGTCTGATTCATGGCAACCTCCGGGCGCACTGCGCGGCAGAGAGTGAGAGCGAAGCAAAAGAGGCAGAAAAGCGGTTCAGGCGGCACTGAAGGCCACTTGAAACAAACCATGCGATAAAAGGCGTTTTTTTCATTATTTTATTCGCTCTTAGGCATTTCAAAAATCATTTCAAAATAAATATTGAAATATTTTTTTAAATAAATAGCGCGGAATCGATAGGTCGTCAACTACTTTTTCGGGGCCTTTTTTACGTGACCGGCCAGTCTCTTTTTCATCCGTTCGGTCAGGTGTCTAGGGCAAGCGTCAGCGACTTTCGACCACGCCGTGGGCGTCATGATTATTTACTCGCCAGCGCAAACGGCGGGTGCAACACCGTGGCGCTTGCCACCGGCTTGCTGCGCTTGGCCACCTGCTCGACCAGTGCCGCCACGCGCTCGGTGGCGGTGATTGGCAGCATATGGCCACGGCCTTCGACCAGCTGCAGCTTCAGCCCTGGCACCTTGTCTGCCAGGGCCTGGCCGTGCTTGCGGAAGTCCAGCACCTTGTCCCGCGAGCCATAGATCAGGCCGATGGGCAGGCGCAGTTGCGGGTAGCGCTTGACCATCTCGGGCAGGTAATCGTTGACCAGACTGATTTCGGTGGAAGCGGCATAGAAGTTATCGGGGCGCATCCCCAGCAGGCCGCCGCCACGGGTGGCGAAGTCGGCCGGCGCCGGGTCGGGAGCGAACACGCCCTTGACCACCGCACCACTGGTGAGCATGCCGATGGGCACCGTCAGCGTGCGCGACACCCAGCGCCGCAGCCAGGCCGGGCGCACCGCCAACGACAGAAACACCAGGGGGAGCATGCGCTGGGGATGGGTCAGGGGTGCCACCAGCACCAACCCGGACACCGCATGGGGATGGTCCAGGGCCAGGGCCAGGGAGATCGCCCCGCCCAGGGAATGCCCCAGCACCAGGGGCTGGCCCAGGTCCAGGGTCTGGATAAAGGTCGCCACTTGCCGGGCCTGGCTTGGCAGGTCGGCACCGGTGCCTTTGCGGCGGGTGGAATAGCCTGAGCCGGGTCGGTCCAGGGTGATCACCCGAAAGTGCTCGCGCAGTTGTGCGGCCAAGGCATAGGTCAGGTTACGACTGCTGCCCATCAGGCCGTGGATCATCACCAGCGGCGGGCCCTTGCCCTCGTCTACATAATGAAAGCGCTCGCCATCCACTTCCAGAAAGCGCCCGTTACTTGGAACAGCCGCTTCGATACGGCGCGTCATCCAGGCACTCAAGCCCCATAACGCCGCACTGGCAGCCATAAACACACCCGCAGCGACAACCCATTCGACAGCCATAGCTCGGTCCTCTGCTTCCCTGCTGCTGGCGATCTGACCGGTATTGGTCAAGACCTCAGCCATCGTCCACACCCTGGACTTCAACTGCGCGCGTCAAGCGTTCGTCCGTCGGACAAATCGCACATAAAGGACAAGGGTCTAGCGTAGACGACATTTTCAGGTAGATTATTTAAAATCTTTTTTAAAATAATAAATACAATTTTTCTTTGCAATGGTGTTCTATCTAAAAGCCAAAACAAAAAAGGAGCACATCCGATGTCAACACCCGTAAGGCGCCCACAGCCCACGAGGGACACCCTATGAATGCCTCTACCCAGCCAAGCGGCACGGCAGATTGCGTCGATATCGCAATCATTGGCTCAGGCTTCGCCGGCCTGTGCATGGCGATCAAACTCAAGCAAGCCGGGCTCGACGACTTCTTTATTGCCGAACAGGCCGACTCCCTGGGCGGCACCTGGCGCGACAACCAATACCCGGGCTGCGCCTGTGATGTGCAATCCCACGTCTATTCGTTTTCCTTTGCGCCCAACCCCGACTGGACCCGCCAGTTCGCCCCCCAGGCGGAAATCCGTGCCTACCTGGAACATTGCGCACAGCGCTTTGAGTTGGCGCCGTACCTGCGTTTTGGCATGGGCCTGCAACAGGCGGTGTTCGATGAGCAACTGCAACGCTGGCAATTGCAGTTCAGCAATGGCCGCCGCGCCAGTACACGGGTACTGGTGTCGGGGATGGGGGGACTGTCCCGCCCGGCACTGCCGGATATTCCGGGGTTGGACAGTTTCAAGGGCAAGCGCTTTCACTCCCAGCACTGGGACCACGACTATTCACTCAAGGGCAAGCGTGTGGCGGTGATTGGCACCGGCGCCAGTGCGATCCAGTTCGTGCCGCGTATCGCCCCCCAAGTGGCGCACCTGGACCTGTTCCAGCGCACCCCGCCGTGGATCATGCCCAAGCCGGACCGCCCCATTTCAGGTTTTGAGCGCTGGGTGTTCAAGCATCTGCCGTTCACCCAGCGCCTGGTGCGCGGGGCTTTCTACTGGGCCCTGGAAGGTCGGGTGGTGGGCTTTGCGCTGCACCCGCGCCTGATGAAAGTGGTGCAGAAAATCGCCGTGCGCCATCTGCACAAACAAGTGGCGCGCCCTTCCCTGCGCAAAGTCCTGCGGCCGGACTACACCATCGGCTGCAAGCGCGTACTGATCTCCAACGACTACTACCCAGCGCTGTCACGTAGCAATGTCGAAGTGGTCACCGACGCTGTACTGCGAATCGAGGCCGACGGGGTCGTCACCGCCGATGGCATCAAGCACCCGGCGGACTGCCTGATCTTCGGCACCGGGTTCCAGGCTACCGATCCCCTGCCCCGCGACTGCATCATCGGGCGCGGCGGCATTGACCTGATGGAGGCCTGGCGCGATGGCGCCCATGCGTACAAGGGCACCACCGTGCCGGGCTATCCGAACCTGTTCCTGATCGTCGGGCCCAACACCGGGCTGGGCCACAACTCGATGATTCTGATGATCGAGGCACAGGTCACCTACATCCTCGATGCCCTGCAACAGATGCGCCGCCAGCAAATCGCCACGGTCGAGGTCAAGCCAGCCGTGGAAAGCGCCTACAACCAGCAAATCCAGGCAAAACTCCAGCGCACTATCTGGAACACCGGCGGCTGCCGCAGTTGGTACCTCGACCCGCGCACCGGCAAAAATACGACGTTGTGGCCCGGCTCGACCTGGCGCTTCAAACAGGTCACCCGCCAGTTCGCCCTGCGCGATTATCAGGTCACGCCACTATTGACCGGCGCCACACCGCGCCCCGTTGCGCCACCCCATGCCACCGCAGAAGGAAGCCTGTCATGAAGTCATTCAATGGCCGCGTGGCGGCCATCACCGGTGCCGCGTCCGGTATGGGCCGCGCCTTGGCCCTGGCCCTGGCGCGCGAGGGTTGTCACCTGGCCCTGGCGGACAAGAACCAGACCGGCCTGCAACAAACCGTGGAGCTGATCCAGCGCAGCAGCCTGGCGCCGATCCGCGTGACGTCAAGGGAGGTGGATGTTGCCGACCGCCAGGCCATGGAGGATTGGGCCGCCAGTTGCGCGGCAGAACACGGCCAGGTGAATTTGATTTTCAACAATGCCGGGGTGGCCCTGTCGAGCACCGTGGAAGGTGTGGACTACGCCGACCTGGAGTGGATCGTCGGCATTAATTTCTGGGGCGTGGTGTACGGCACCAAGGCCTTTCTGCCCTACCTCAAGGCCAGCGGCGAGGGGCATGTGGTCAACACCTCCAGCGTGTTCGGCCTGTTCGCCCAGCCCGGCATGAGCGGCTACAACGCCACCAAGTTCGCGGTGCGCGGCTTTACCGAGTCCCTGCGCCAGGAACTGGATTTGCAACGCAGCGGCGTCTCGGCCACCTGCGTGCATCCCGGTGGGATCCGCACCGACATCTGCCGCAGCAGCCGGATCGACGCGAACATGACCGGGTTCCTGATCCACAGCGAACAACAGGCCCGCGCCGACTTCGAAAAACTGTTTATCACCGACGCCGACCAGGCCGCCAAGGTCATCCTGCAGGGCGTGCGCAAGAACAAGCGCCGCGTGCTGATCGGCCGCGACGCCTACGCCCTGGACCTGCTCGCGCGCTGGCTGCCGGCGGCCTATCAAGGGCTGGTGGTGTTCGCCAGCCGGCGCATGGCACCGAAACAGCGCAAGGCCCTGCCACCCTCCCCCCTCTCTGAACAGGAGTCGCCATAATGCTGCCCATTCGCCGCGACCTGCGTTTTACCCTGCCTGCCGAACGCATCAAGGACTGGCACGAGCAAGGCCCGTTCATCACGCACTTTTTCAATGCCCTGTCGTTGCTGTTTCCCCAGGGCGAATTGTTCTTCATGGACAGCGTGCGCCACTATCGCCAGCGCATCGACGACCCGGCGTTGAAAAAGGAGATCCAGGGTTTTATCGGCCAGGAGGCCATGCACAGCCGCGAGCACGTGGCCTACAACGAGCTGCTGCAAGCCGCCGGGCTGCCGGCCCACCTGCTGGACCGCCGCTTGAAATTTATGCTCGACCTGCAAAAGAAGCACTTGCCGCCGTCCTTCAACCTGGCGGTGACCATCGCCCTGGAACACTACACGGCGATGCTCGCGGAAATCCTGCTCAGCGACCCCACGCGTTTTGGTGATTCGCTCAAAGGCTACCAACAGATGTGGTACTGGCACGCCCTCGAAGAAACCGAGCACAAGGCCGTGGCCTTTGATGTGTGGAACAGCGTGATCAAACCAGGGTCCAAGCGCTATCTGCTGCGCACCGGGACCATGCTGTTCACCACGGTGTTTTTCTGGCTGGTGGTGTTTGATTTCCACCTGCGCCTGCTGATCGCCGATCGCCGCGCGGGCGGGCATCTGAAGGGCTTCTGGCGGATGCTGAAGTTTCTCTACGGGCCCAAGGGCGTGTTCCCGCGCATGGCGCGGCCGTGGCTGCATTATTTCAAGCCAGGGTTTCATCCGTGGGATCACGACAACCGGGCACGCTTGGAGGGGATTGATAAGCTGGTGGAAGAGATTGAGCGCACCAACGGCGCGGCAGGCGCCTATACCTGAGCCGTGGTGAGGGGGGCTGTGGCGAGGGGGCTTGTCCCCTCGCCACAAGGGTGGATTCGGTGGTCAGACCGTGCGGGAAAACTGCCCCTTCTGCTGCCCACCCAGGTACGCATCAAACGCCATCGCCACGCTGCGCACCATCAGCTGCCCCTGGGGCAGCAACTGCACCCCATCGTCCTCGACATGCAGCAAACCATCCGCCACTTGCTCATCCAACTGTGACAACGCCTGGGCAAAGTATTCGGTAAAGCGGATCGCATGCCCCGCCTCGACCCCGGCAAAGTCAATGCGCCCATGGCACATCAGGCCGTTGATCACGTCCCGGCGCAACACGTCATCGGCGTTCAGGCGGTAGCCGCGCTGCACCGGCAACAACCCGGCGTCGATCCGCGCGTAGTACTGGGACAACTCCTTGACGCTCTGGCTGTAGCTGTCGCCCACCTTGCCGATGGCCGAGACGCCCAGCCCGATCAGGTCGCAATCGGCATGGGTCGAGTAGCCCTGGAAATTACGCTGCAAGGTGCCATTGGCCCGGGCCAGGGCCAGTTCGTCGTCGGGCAAGGCAAAGTGGTCCATGCCGATGTACACATAACCCGCTTCGGTCAGCCGGCGAATGGTCAACTCCAGCAGCTCCAGCTTGCGCTCCGGCGGTGGCATGTCTTCGGGGCGGATCATGCGCTGGGCGCGGATTTGCGTGGGCAAATGCGCGTAGCTGTAGGCCGCCACACGGTCCGGGCGCAGGGCAATCAGCTTGCCCAGGGTCACGTCGAAACTGGCCACGGTCTGCAATGGCAGGCCGTAGATCAGGTCCACGCTGATGGACTTGAAGCGTGCCTGCCGGGCGGCCGTGACCAACTGCACAATCTGCTCTTCGCCCTGCACGCGATTGACCGCCGCCTGCACATCGGCATCAAAGTCCTGCACGCCAAAACTCAGGCGATTGAAGCCCAGCCCGCGCAGGTTATGGATGCGTTCCACGCTGATGGTGCGCGGGTCGACCTCAATGGAAAACTCATGGTTGTCGCTGGTATCCAGGCTGAAGCCCTGCGCCAGGCTTGCCATCAACTCGGCCAGTTGCGCATCGTCCAGGTAGGTCGGCGTACCGCCCCCCAGGTGCAACTGGGTCAGGGGCCGCGTGCGATCGAACAGCGCGGCCTGCATCTGGATTTCGCGCTTGAGGTAGCTCAGGTACTCCACGGCGCGATGGGTCTTGCGCGTGATGATCTTGTGGCAACCGCAGTAGTAACAAAGGCTCTGGCAGAACGGTATGTGGATGTACACCGACAATGCCTTGGGTGCCGCCCCCTGGTTGCTGGCCGCTACTGCCTGCTGATAGTCATCCAGGGCAAACGCCGAATGAAACTGCGGCGCCGTCGGGTACGAGGTGTAGCGCGGCCCCGGGCGGTCGTATTTCTGCACCAGGGCCCGGTTGAACTCAAACGCTTTCATGGTCGATGGTCTCATCGTTGGAGCAAGGGGGAACCGCGCTGCCTGCCCGGTCAAACAGCGCGCAGAGGGCTTCGACCCGCTGCCGGCCCGCAGGCAGCACACAGAGGAAGCGCTCGGACAAGTCGATCAGGCCGTCCTGGTGCAGGTGCTCCAGCAGCGGCCAGATCGCCGAAAAGTAGCGGGAAAAAATCAC
The DNA here is from genome assembly GCF_044510355.1 of Pseudomonas sp. DD1. NCBI lineage: Bacteria > Pseudomonadati > Pseudomonadota > Gammaproteobacteria > Pseudomonadales > Pseudomonadaceae > Pseudomonas > Pseudomonas sp. DD1. Next base: position 32,018 of record NZ_MSAJ01000037.1, read on the forward strand.
ACCATAACGGCGCTCCAGCGCCTGGATATCCAACTCCAGGTCACAGGCCAGGCGCTCCATGACATGCTGACGGATCTGATCGCCCGCCTCGCAGCGCCAGCCGCGGGCGGTGGGCAACAGGTCGCTGTCCAACTGCTGACGATAGCGCGCCAGGTCGTCGGTGTTTTGCGCATACAGGTTGTCGAGCTGGCTGATGGCGCCCAGGCCAAAGCCGATATGGTCGCAGTAACCGTGACGAGTAAAGCCCTGGCAATTGCGGCTCAGGCGTCCGTGTTCCTGGGCCAGCGCCAGGTCATCGTCAGGGCGTACGAACTGGCCCAGGCCAATGTAGTGATAACCGGCAGCTTCCAGGTGCTGGAAGGCGATCGCGCGCATCGCGCACTTGTCGGCATTCGACGACAGCGCCCGCGCCCGTTGCTGCTGGTAGCGCCGGGGGGCCTGGGCATAGTCGAACACTTGCAGGCGGTCCGGCTCGAGGGCGATCAGGCTGGCCAACTTGGCTGCAAAGCTGTCGCAGGTCTGCCAGGCGTGGCCATACCCGAGGTCGACATTCACCGAGCGAAAACCCAGGGTGCGCGCCGCGTCGATCAGCGACTGGATGGGCGCCGGGTCTTGATAGCCGGCCACCGAAGGTGTGACGTCGCCACTGGCATCCGACACGCCGATATTGATGTGATTGAAGCCCAGTTCACGCAGGCGGCCCATGGTCGCCCAGTCGGTGTGCAGCGGGTCGAGGTCGAGGCTGTAGTCACCCTGGTCATGCTCGAGAAAATGCAGGCGACTGCGCAGGTGCGCCATCAACCGCTGCAGGTCGGCCATTGCCGGGGTAGCGCCGCCCAGATGGAATTGATCCACCGGCTGGCGCCCACCCACGTGGCAACCGACCAGGTGGATTTCCTGCTCCAGCGCGTCCAGGTAGTCATCGGCCACCAGGCCCGCCGGCCATTGCAGGTTCAGCGCCAGGGGACGCTGGCGTTGGCGACTGCTGCGCATGGCGCGCAACAGGTCGAGGGAGCCGATCCCCGTATGAAATTTGCCGATGTCGACCTGGCCCTGGTCCAGCACGCTTTGGTCACGGCGCAGGCGCCACTCGCGGGCGGGATGAATGACAGTGAGCATGACGGCCTCCGGGTCTGGCTACGGTGGGTCATTGTGCGGTGCGACCGGACAGCGCACCTTGATATGCATCAAGGCCAGGGAATACGAGGGGGGTTACCAGGTGATGTAGAACATGCTTTTGGCCAACAACACAATGGCGACCATATGGCAGAACAGGCTCAGATGAACGAAGCGCAAATAGGCCGCGCTGACCCGCCCACGCCGCATCAGCCACACCGTCAGCAAAAAATGCATCAGCACACTGGCGGCGAGGATCAACTTGAGCGTCAGCAAGGCGCCGAATGCCGAACTCGATGGCGCCGCCAGCACCGGCAGATAGCGCAACCAGACCATGCCGATACCCGCGCCGAACAGCACCAGCAGCACCCACGGCATCAAGGCCCTGGCACGGTTGCCGATGCCCTGCTCCACCAGCAGCATGACGCGGGCCGGCAGTTGCTTGTGCACGCTGGCGAGGATCAGTACTTCAAAGAACACCGTGCCGATAAACATCAGCGCCGCGAACAGATGGGCCAGCAGAAACAGGAGATAGAGCATCAGCGCCTCACAGTGGGCCGGTCCGTATGGCGTGACTGTGCCCCAGGCCGGGGGGACGCTGCCTTGATGCGGGTCAAGGGCCCTGATAATCGTTGAAACATTTGCCCAAAGCCTTGTACGCCGGGCGTTTCAAGGCGTCTGCGACAGTGTGCCACAGACGCAATCGCCCCCTTGGCTGGTAAGGTGGCGACCGCCCCTGTGGCAGAACGTCGCAGATTATCAAGCGTGATCAACACCGGTAGACTACCCACCCTGCTTGTTCACCGCTTTTCAAAGCCTGACTGACCTGTTATGCGCAGCCGTCAGGCGCTTCACGGGACGCCCACTTCATGAATACGTTACTCACCCGCCGCAAGGTCCTCACCGGTATGGGCCTGCTGGGCCTGGGCCTGCTGAGCGGCTGTGACACCGGCCCCAAGCTGAATTTCAAGTACGGCAAGGATCTGAGCAACAAGATCATGGGCCGCACGTTCAAGCTCAAGAATACCGCCGGCGAAACCGTGACCCTGACTTCGTTTCGCGGCTTGATGCCGGTGGTGTTCTTCGGGTTCACCCAGTGCCCGGCCGTGTGCCCCACCACCCTGGCGCGCATGGCCCAGGCCAAGAAGCTGATGGGCCGCGACGGCGAAATCATGCAGGTGATCTTTATCACCCTGGACCCGGAACGCGATACGCCCGAAGTGCTCGACGCCTACGTCAAGGCCTTCGACCCCAGCTTCGAAGCGCTCTACGGCACGCCGGAAGAAATCGCCGTGGCCGCCAAGGAGTTCGGGATCTTTTATGAAAAGATCCCCGCAGGCGACACCTACACCCTGTCCCACACCGCCACCAGTTTTGTGTTCGACACCCGCAGCAACCTGCGCCTGGGCCTGTCGGCATCCCTTAACGCCAAAGAGTGCGCAGAAGACCTGCTCACCGTCATGGAGGTCTGCTAATGACTGCTGTCCACACCCTCAAGCGCATCGCCCTCGGCCTTTCCCTGCTGGGCCTCGCCGCCCACGCCAGCGCCCAGGTCCAGGTCAGCGATGCCTGGGCCCGCGCCACCGTACCGGGGCAGCATTCGAGCGGGGCATTCATGACCCTCACCGCCGACAGCGACAGCAAGCTGCTGAGCGTCAAGTCGCCGGTGGCCAAGGAAGTGCAGATTCATGAGATGAGCATGAAAGACGACGTCATGCGCATGGGCCCGGTGGATGCCGTGGCACTGCCGGCCGGCCAGGCGGTGAAGCTTGATCCCGAGGGTTATCACGTGATGCTGATGGGCCTGACGGGCCAGATCAAGGAAGGCGACCAGGTGCCGCTGACCCTGACGGTGGAAGATGCCAAGGGTGACAAGCAGACCCTCGAAATCCAGGCGCCGGCCCGCAGCCTGGGCAGTGCTGGTGGTCATCATATGAACCATTGATCCTGAGGGTGGGAGCTGGCTTGCTCGCGGTGGCCATAGGTATCTTCTTCTGGGTATGTGTACATATCCGTTGCTGCGGTTACGGCCACTTAGGGTTCCGCCCTTACGGCGGGTCACTTTTGGAAAAGAGCCCCAAAAGTAACCAAAAGGGCTCTTGCCCCACCACTCGGCACCTCGCCTAGGCTCGGTGTGCCCGTCATCCGACATTGATTTGGGGGGCCGCCGCGATGGGCCATCCATGGCCCAGCGCGGCTAACCCGGCGTCCTGCCGGGTTACCCCCCAAATCAAAATCGGATGACGGCCAGCGTGGTTTAACGGGGCGCCTCAGATCAAAAGCAAAGCGAGGCGGCCTGACAGCCGACCTGATCGTCGAGGCGTGCGCATATACCTGTGGGAGCTGGCTTGCCTGCGATGGCGGTGTATCAGCCAATACATTTATCGACTGATACACCGCCATCGCAGGCAAGCCAGCTCCCACAGGGGGGAATGTAGCTTCGCGCTTTGGCTTTGCTGTTGCTGTTGCTGTTGCTCTGCTTTTGATCTGGCTTTTGATCTTGATCTTAGGCGCCCCGTTAAACCACGATGGCCGCAGGCAGGTATTGCGCAGTGGGCACCCCGGCATGGATGCCGGGGTAGCCGCGACACGGCCATGGATGGCCGATCGCGGCGGGCCCACGGAGCAATGCCTGACTGCGGGCATGCCGAGCCTAGGCGAGGCACCGAGTGGTGGGGCAAGAGCCCTTTGCTTACTTTGGGGCTCTTCCAAAGTGAGCCGCCGTAAGGGCGGAACCCTAAGTGGCCATAACCGCAGCAACGGATATGTACACATACCCAGAAGAGGATACCTATGGCCACCGCGAGCAATCCAACTCCCACAGGGATCTTTGCCGAGCGCAGAGCATTGTGCCACACCGCCCATCAAATACGGGAGTTGTGCCGAGACACCAAACTCTGAAAACCCCAACGATGGATCCATCTCAGCCGATGGACGACTAATCAATCCACAATAAACAGCCTGGCCCCGGTGGCTGTGCTCGACCGGTGCCCGTCCCTGTCATTGCCCACCTGATAACTCATCCCCGCCGTCAGGGTGAACTGGCGGCCATCCTCCAGTTCGGTCTGCAACTCCCCCTCCAGGCACAACAACACATGACCGCGCCAACACCAGTGGTCAGCCAGGTAGCCAGGGCTGTATTCCACCATGCGCACGCGGGTGGTGCCGAAATGGCAGGTGCGCCATAGGGCGCTGCCGGTTTCGCCAGGGTGCAACTCTGGTTCGACGGTCGACCAGTCGGTGGTGCCAAAAGGGGTAGCCAGTAGATCCATGATTGCCTCAGCGTTAAAGCAAAGAGCAGGACAGTACCCACAAGACCCGCCCGTCGAAAGACACAGATCGCGCCCATTTCTGGGATACAGGGGGTTGCCTTTGGTATCCTGCCGGCCCGACCCAGGTGCCCGGCCATGCACATTGCTCCGTCCCATATCCTCCACGAAACCGAACACTGGCTGCTCAACCATCACCTGGCCTCGGCCCTGCCCGGTTATTTGATGCTGGGGGCCAAGACGCCAATCAGCTCGCTGGCTGACCTGCCCGACGCGGCCCTGGCGGAAATGGGTGGCCTGCTGGCGAAAACCCAGCGGGTGATGGAAGTACAGCTCCAACCCAAGTGGCTATACATCAGCCGCTTTGGGCATATGCCCGGCTTCCCGCTGCATTTTCATTTGATCCCGGTCTACGACTGGGTCGAAACGCTGTTCTGGGAGGATGAGCGCTACCGGGTGCTGCAAGACTTCGGCACTGGCAGCAACGGGCAAGCGGCGACGGATGGGGCCGAACTCACCCTGTTTATCTGGCGCGAGTTCGGTGAGAACCCGACGCCACCCGCGACGGCCGGGCTCACGGTGCCGGGCGTGATCGAGCGGCTGCGGGCGGCGTTCAAACAGTCAGGCGCTTGACCATCGGGATACACGCCAGCTCCAGCCCCGAAGGCGAATGATAGATGGACTGTTCGCAGCCTTCATAACCACGGCTGCGATAGAACTGCGCGGCATTCAACGTCGCGTCCAGCACCACCTCCTCAATCCCCAACTCCAGCGCCACTTGCTCCAGGTGCTCAAGCATCTGCCGGCCAAAACCGCGCCCGATAAAACCGGGCAGCACAAACAGCGCCCCCACTTCCCGGTGCGCCGGGTCGAGCATGCCCGTGGCGACCGGCTCGCCATCGACGCAGCCCAGGTAAAACGGCTTGGTCATTAGCGCGGTATAGCCGTCCTCGGCCGCGCCACGGGTCCAGGTCAGCATCTGTTCGGCGGTGTAGGCGCCGATGCATTGGCCGCGGATCGCCTGACGGCGAATGTCGAAGGCGATGGGGCCATCGTCGTCGGTGGCGCGTCTGATTTGCAGCATGCGAATCTCCCAGAATTAACTCTGTTTGCCGTGACCTCAAGGTGCCATTAGCACACTTGTGCTAATCGACCCCGCAGGCCCCCGGCGCTATATTCCCCGGTACTCCAATGCTCCCCGCCAGCACGTCGAACCCGCCGTGCAAGGGATCGTTGTGCGTTGAAAACACTAAAACAACCCCAAGGAAGACACGCCATGAAACTGCACTCCCCTGTCGCCCGCCTTGCCCTGTTGGGCGCCCTGATGCTCGGTGTTGCCGGTTGCAGCAATATCAAGCCTACCGAAGACCACCTCAAGACCCTCTCGGAAACCAACCTCGGCGAGCCGGTCAAGCGTGTCTCCAATGTCCGCAGCGACTCCATGACCACCTATTACATCGCCAGCACCGCTTCCGGTGACTACAACTGCTCCGTGCCCAGCGGTGCCAGCGGCGGGATGTTTGCAGTGGCCAGCTTTGGCATGATGAAACCCGCCGCCTACTGCCAACCCAAGGGCGCCCGGGGTAACGGGTTGACGCCGTTTAACTAGTAACCGGCCCCTGGCTGAGGTCGCGCAGGGTGCCCCGTAGTTCAGCGGGGCGCACTGGCTTGGACAAAATGGCGATCTGCCGGTCGTGCAGCGCCACCTGGATCTTCTCCACCTCATGCCCGGTCAGAATCAGCGCCGGCACCGCCACGCCACGCTGTGCGCGCAACCGGTCAATGCACTCGATACCGGTGGCGTGGTTGCCCAGGTCATAGTCGGCGACGATGATGTCGCAATCGCTGACCAGGTTATGCCCGCTCGACTCCGCCTGCACCTGGCAGCCCCAACGCTCCAGCAATGCCTGGGTGGCCAGCAGTACGTTGTGGTCATCTTCCACCAGGCACACCTTCAAGCCGGTCAACAACCCCGCCTGGCGTGCATCGTCGCGCACCGGGGGTTGGTGGGGCGCGGTCGCCAGGTGCAACCCGCGCAGGCTGACGGACGTGCCATGGCCCACCCGGGAGCGCAGCACCACGTCCATGCCCATCAACTGCCCCAGACGCTTGACGATGGACAAACCCAGGCCGACCCCTTCGACGTCCTTGTCGCGCAGGTGGCGGACGCGATAGAACTCCTCGAAGACCCGCGGCAGATGCTCCTCGGCAATCCCCCGGCCCTGGTCGTGAATCTCCACCCGCACCTCGCCGCCGCGCTGGCGCACGCCGATCAGTACCGGGCGCTGGCCGCCGTACTTGAAGCAATTGGAGAGCACGTTCTGCACCATCGTTGCCAACAGCGCCGGATCCACCCGCACCCAGTGGGCGCAGGGGCGCAGGCGCAGTTCTACGCCGGCCCAGCGTGCGGCTTCGGCGTTTTGCCGCAGCAGGTCGGCCAGCCACTCACCCAGGTGCACCACCTGGTATTTGGGCAGCAGCCGGCCGTTGTCGAGGGTGTAGAGATCGAGAATGGAGCGGAACAACTGCGAGACGTTGAGCAGCGAACGGTCGATATTGTCCACCAGCCGCCGCTCCTCATCGCCCAACCGCGCTTCACGCAGGCACGCCGTAAACAGGCCGATGGAGTGGATGGGCTGGCGCAGATCATGGCTGGCCTGGGCGAGGAAGCGCGACTTTTCCAGGTTGGCGGCGGTGGCCTCTTCAGACGCCTTGCGCGTGCGCTCCAGCAGCAGGTGGGCGTAGACCGGGATCACCGTGCTGGTAATCATCAGCATCAGCACCATAAAGGGCTGCGCCTGCCACAACGGGGTCAGCCGATACACAATCAGCAGCGCCAGCAACGCCAGGCCCGTGGCAATCGCCAGGTAGCGCGAGCCATAGCGCATGCCATTGCCCAGGTTGACCCAGACCATCACCGCATACAGCGGCAATGCCGCCTCGCCGCCGACTACCAGGCCGAACGAGGTGCCGGTGTAGTCGTGGATCATCCCGAAAACCCGTCGCGCCGGGTAATGCCCGGGCCAGCGTGCAATCACCTGACGCAGCACAACCGAGACCAGCAGAAACAGGCAAATATAAATAATCACCGGCACATAGCGGTCCATCGACTGCCCCGGCAAAAAGCCCAGCAGGCTGATGTACACAATGGCGCAGACGGCCACCACAATACGCAGGTTGGCTTGGTCCAGTTCGGCGTCTTTCACGAACTTCATGGGCAACGTCCTTGTACGGTCATCGTCTAAACTGTGCCCCCAGCAGGCAGGCGCTGAGCAGAGTGGTAAAGTAGCACGCCACAGAACCTGGCCCCAGGGAGGAGCACACCATGACATGCCGGATCATCATCGCCGACGACCATCCCATGTTCCGCGAAGGCATGCTGCGCACCGTGCAACGCCTGCTGCCCGAGGCCCGCGTGGAACAGGCCGGCGACCTGGATACAGTGCTGCACCTGCTCAAGAGCGGCAGCGAAGTCGACACCCTGATCCTCGATTTGCGCTTCCCCGGCCTGACCTGTATCAGCCAGTTGGGCGAGCTGCGCCAGCAACTGCGGCGCACCACGCTAATCGTGGTGTCGATGGTCGATGACCCGGGGTTGATCGAACAGGTGATGGCGCTGGGCGCCGATGGTTTTATCGGCAAGAACATCGCCCCCGAAGAAATCGGCCAGGCCCTGCTCGCCATCCGCCAGGGCGAGGTGCTGGTCAAGTTCGCCCCCTCGGGGCTGTTGCCCCTGGACACCAACACCCTGACCGCGCGCCAGCAGGAGGTGTTGCGACTGATCGCCCAAGGCAAGACCAACAAGGAAATCGCCAAGGCCCTGGATATTTCGCCGTTTACCGTGCGCATCCATGTGTCGGGGTTGTTGAGAAGTCTGAACGTGCCATCGCGGGCAGCGGCGGCAGTGAAGTACAACACCCCTCTTTAGGAGCAGCACCATCAAAGCCCTCTCCATCGTGCGCCCCAGCGGCAGCCGCATCGCCGCAGGCGAAAAAACCCTGGAAATCCGCCGCTGGCAGCCACAACTGGAGCCTTCCCAGGACCTGCTGATTGTCGAGAACGGGCGCTTCCTGCATACCGATGGCGATGAAGATGAAACCGGCGTGGCCGTCGCCATCGTGCGGGTAAAAGCAGTGCGTGCGTTCACCCCCGAGGACGTGCCAGCGGCCTGCGCCAGCTATTTCGAGGAAGGCTGGCTCGCCTGGGAACTGAGTGATGTACGGCCGCTCACCCGCCCCTTCACCGCCCTGGCGGCACGCGGGATCTACGACGTTGAATTCATGGATAACAGCGAGAACTGCATGAACAGCCCTATCAGAGTCGCCACCCCGGCAGATATCGACGCCATCTTCGACATTCGCACCAGCGTCAGGGAAAACCACCTGTCCCACGAGCAGTTGGCAGAAATGGGCATCACCCCCGATGCCATCCAACTAGCCATGCAGCAAGCGCCCTGCGTCTGGGTCGCCGAGGTGCAAGGTGTAGCGGTCGGGTTTGCCATGGCCGATATCGACGACGGCTGTGTATTTGCCGCCTTCATCCGCCCCGAATTCGAAGGCCGCGGGCTGGGCCGCAAACTGATGGAGCAGGCCGAAGCCTTGTTGTTCCAGCACCATCGACAGATCTGGCTGGAAACCGCCCAAGCGAGCCGGGCCAGTGGGTTTTACCAGCGCCTGGGGTGGGTGGTGGTGGAGCAATTGGCGGGCGGGGATATTCGGATGGAGAAGCACCGGCAATAAGCCCGGCACTGGGATTTTCGCCAGCGCACCGACCCCGCTATCATGCAGCCCCTCGTTCAATCGCCCAGCCCAGGAATCCCCATGCCCGCCCTCACCTTGCGCAACGCCACGCCGGCAGACGCCCCCCGCTGCTACGAGATCGAAATCAGCGCCTATGAGGGCGATGAAGCCGCGACCCTGGAGAAGATCGCCACGCGTATCGCCCTGTACCCGCAAGGCTTCCTGATTCTGGAAGCGGACGGTCAGGTAGTGGGCTTTATCAACGGCGGTTGCGCCCATGATGTGGTGATGTCGGATGAGGCCTTCAAGGAGTTGGTGGGGCACTCAGCGGATGCGCCGAATGTAGTGATCATGTCGGTGGTGGTGGACCCGGCGCACCAGGGCAAGGGCTACGCCAGGCAATTGATGACAGCCTTTGTGCAGCGCATGCGCGGGATGGGCAAACAGACCATCCACTTGATGTGCAAGGAGCAGCATGTGCCGCTGTACACACGCATGGGTTACCAGTATGTGCAGCCCTCGGCGTCAGACCACGGCGGGATGGCTTGGCATGAAATGGTGATGACGCTCTGAGCCGGCACGGGGCCTCACCAGCTCCCTGAGGCCCCACCGCCGCCGCTGGAACCGCCGCCACCGGAAAACCCGCCACCGGAGCTTGAACTTGAGCTGGAGCTGGAGCTTGAACGGTCACTGGAACCGGAGCTCGACCCGCCCGTGCCCTGACCATAAATGAACAACGCCGCGAACGAGCTGATGGGCCAGGCGAACAACCAGCCATCAAGCCCCATCTCCAGCATGTACCCCGCCGCGCCATAGACCCCCAGCACCATCACCGATTGCACGCAAAAACCCAGCCGACTGTGTTTCCAGGCGGCTTTCATCGCCGCGAACAGGATCAGGTACAGGCCCAGCACCGCCAGCGCGGCCAGCGGCCATGCCAGCCAGTTCATAAAGGACACTTCAGTCAGGTAGTGATCCACCAACCCCAGGCCGATGCTGTAGGTCATCAGCCCCACTACGCAATAAAACACCGCCTTGGCCTGCCATAACGCGCCAAACAGGGCCGCGCTGATCGACATACAAAACGGCAGCGCCAGCACATAGATCGGCCAGGCCTTGCCATTGATCGCGGCCAGTGCCGTCAGCAACACGGTCAGCACCAGGCCGGCAATCAGGCCGCGGCGCCAATGCAGCTTGCCCGAGGCCAGCAGCACCCCGCCGACAGCCCCCAGAATCAGCGCCAGCAACACCGCAGTTTCATCCACTGTTTCGCGGGTCTGGTCTACTGCCGGCAAGTCCCCCCCCTCGACCAGCACGGTCAGGGCGTCCACGGCGCGCTGCACACCGCCAGCGTAATCGCCCTGGCGAAACGCCGGGTTCAGTTGCTCCTCGATAATCCGGTGGCTCAACAGGTCCGTGACCACCCCCTCCAGGCCGTAACCGACTTCGATCCGCACAGTGCGGTCGTCCTTGACCACCAGCAGCAAAATACCGTCGTCGATGCCCTTGCGCCCCAATTTCCAGGCGCGAAACAGTTGGGTGGTGAATGTTTCGAGGTCAGCGTCGCCCGTACTCGGCAGCAGTATCACAGCGATTTGCGCGCCTTTGCGTTGTTCGAGGTCTGCCAGTTGCTCAGTCAGACGCTGCTGGGTCGAGGTATCCAGGGTATGGGTCAGGTCGATCACCCGCTGGTTCAGCGGTACATTCTCCAATGCTGGCGGCGCCGTTTGCGCCACGGCCAACGTGGTGAACACCATGACCAGCAGGCCCAAGACCGATTGCCGTATAAACTGCCCCATAGTTTGTTACCTGACGTTTCATCCTGAAGACGCCGACTTTACCTGATCAACGCGCATTGAATCTCCAGGCTGACGCGAAAAGTTCGTGGCAACACGCCCCTGCGAGCCGGACCTTCGACATCGCGACAATCAGGGATAACTCAGCGTCACCAGGTAAGCCCCTGAACGCAACGGTTTGCCTGCCGCATCGCTCAAGTTGTATTGCCGATCGAAGTAACGACCATTGCGCGTTTCAGTCACCATCTTGACCTTGACCACCGAGTGGTCCAAGGCACTGACGGTACGCACCGGCTCGACACCCTGGGCGCTGACGTTGCTTGCGGGTACAAACTGCGGGCAACCACTCAGGGCCAATGTCGCCCCCGCCCCATCGCCCGTAGTGCATGTTGCCTCGACGATGCTGCCGCGGAAATGGATAACGCCGTGGCTCACGGGCGCCGCCTGGGCAGTGCCACTGACGAGCGCGAAAAACAGGCTGATACCGACTGCCAAACGTTGACTGCTCATATTGAACGCTCCTGGGTATGTACCCATCACGTCGGCAAGCTTGGTCGGTTTCTTGAGTGTTTGAGAAATGCCTGATGGTTAATTTTTCAAGGATGCCAACCGGGTCTCATATTGCGCGTCGCTGCGCACCTACAGGACCGCGCCCAGGGCCTTCAACAGCACGCCATCGCGGCCATAGATATCCGGCGCGTACAGCAACGCCCCCTGGCTATCCACCTGCACCGTCCAGTACCCCAGCAACACCGGGACCGGCGTGGCCAGGCGGAACTCATGGGTCAGCCCGGTCGCCAGCAATTCCTCGGTCCGCGCTTTTTCTGCCGGGTTCACCAGCAGATCGCGCAGCAGCATCGGCTGCTCCACCCGCACACACCCCGAGCTGAACGCCCGTGGCCCCTTGCTGAACAACGGTTGGCTGGGCGTATCGTGCAGGTACACGGAGAATGGATTGGGGAAGCGCATGACGATCTTGCCCAGCGGGTTGCGCGGGCCGGCGTCCTGGCGCAGGAGGATGTTGCCGGGGTGCGACCAGTCCACCTGCTCGGGCAACAGGGCGCGGCCTTCACTGTCGAGCACTTTGAGGTTCTGTTGGCGCAGGTACTCCGGGTTCAGGCGGATGGCCGGCAGTTTGTCCTCGCGCATGATGGTCGGCGGGATGGTCCAGGTAGGGTTGAGGGTCAGGCGTGTGATGCGCGACTTGAGCAGTGGCGTCTGCCGTTCGGCGCGGCCCACCTGCAGGCGGGTCTGCCACACGGGCACACCACCCTGGTAGACACTCAACTGCGCCGCCGCGACGTTGACCAGAATGCCATCCGGCTCCAGGTCCTGGGCCAGCCAGCGAAAACGTTCGAGGTTGACCCGCAGTTGCTCGCGGCGCACCGCCGGGCTGACGTTAAGCTCGGCCACCGTGCCCGGGCCGATCACCCCGTCGGCTTGCAGCGAATGGCTGGCCTGGAAGCGCTTCACCGCCGCCACCAGCTCATTGCCGTATTGATTGCCCTTGGGCACGCTCGCCAACTGGCCGCCACTGACCAGGCGTCGGGCCAGGGCCGGCACCCGTGGGTCTTCGCCACCGGGACGCAGCAATGGGCCGTCGGCAATCACACCCCACTGCGGCAAGGGTTGCAGGCGTTGGGTGGCATACGCCGCGCGCAGGCTACGATACAGACCGGCTGCGGGCCGGGCCTGGTCGAACGCCGCCGGCATGTCCGCAAGCCCCGCGTTGGCCAGGGCCAGCACCGCAACGGCCGGATCCTCAGTTGGCGGCTGGGAATGCCACAGCGGCTCGTAATGGGCCTGCTGCAAACGGCCATAGTGCAAGTCATGCAGGGCCTGCAGGTAGTGCTGGCTGGTTGCGAAGTCGGTACACAGCACATTGCTGGTGGTTGCCACGTCGGGCAGCCGGTAGTGCGCCGGATCGAGGCCGTCGTCGGCCAGCAACAGCAACTGGCCCTGCAGGGCCGTTCGGCGATCGTCCACCGACCACAGGGCAGCATTGCCTTGTTGCTGGTAAAAAGCCTGCAGCCGCAGCTCGGCCGGTGTATCCAGTTGGGTCGCCAAATCGGGGCAAACACTCGACAACTGCCCAAGTGCCAGCTGTACTGGGTTTGGCGGCTCGACCGGCAGTTCATCGGCCATGGCGACCAATGGTGCTACGAGCAAGCAAAGGCTCAAGTAACATGCGTGTTTTTTGAACAATGGCTTAGCTCCAATCTACGGCGGAGATGCTTGATAAATGCTGAATATTTACTGCCGACTCGGCCTGATCGCCGCCGCCCTGGGCGCGTTCTGTACGGGTGCCTTCGCAGAGAATGCCAAACCTCATACCTTGTATAACAGCCTGGCGCGCTCGGCTCCAGAACTCAATCCCACTGTACTTAAAAGTGCCCTCAGCGCGATGCAGTGTGCTGTCAATAACGGCCAGGAACGCTCTGAACGCCTGGCCGTGATCGACTACTCACAACCTTCGACCGCCCGTCGCCTGTGGATTTTCGATCTGCGGCAAAAAAAGCTGGTGCTACGCGACCTGGTAGCCCACGGGCAAAAATCCGGGGAAAACTTCGCCACCCAGTTCTCCAACAGCGAAGGCAGCCATCAATCCAGCCTCGGGTTGTTCCGCACCCAGGAAAGCTACCAGGGCACCCATGGCTACTCGCTGCGCATGGACGGCCTGGAGCCGGGGTTCAATGACCAGGCCCGCGACCGTGCCATCGTGATCCACGCCGCCGACTACGTCAGCCCCTTGTGGAGCAAGCGTGAAGGCCGCATCGGCCGCAGCCAGGGCTGCCCCGCCGTGCGACCGCAGGTGGCGCGCCAGGTGGTGGACAAACTCAAGGATGGACAGTTCATGTTTTCCTGGTACCCCGACCAGCGCTGGCTGAAATCCTCGCCCTACCTCAATTGCAAGCCGCGCCAGATCGCCAGCGCCGGTTGAGGTAGTATCTGGAAGGCCGAGCCTGACCAGAGAGAGAACCTCCAATGCTTTTGCACCAGTCAACGTGGATCGAGATAAGCCAATTTCTCGACCGTAGCCGCACCGTGGTGATTCCTATCGGTTCCAATGAACAACATGGCCCTACCGGCCTGTTGGGCACCGATTGGATGTGCCCGGAAATCATTGCCCATCACGCGCAAAAAGACGCCGATATCCTGGTCGGCCCGACCTTCAATATCGGCATGGCCCAGCATCACCTTGGGTTCCCCGGCACCATCTCCCTGCGCCCGTCGACGTTTATCGCCGCCATCGGTGACTGGACCCGCTCCCTGGCGGCCCACGGCTTTGAGAAGATCCTGTTTCTCAATGGCCACGGCGGCAATATCGCCACCATCGAAGCCGCCTTTTCCGAACTGTACGCCGAGGCCAGCTTCGCCCGTCGCCCTGCCGGCTTTGCCTTGAAGCTGTGCAACTGGTGGGACCTGGAAGGTGTTGGCGAACTGGCGCGCGCGCAGTTCCCGACGGGGCATGGCACCCATGCCACCCCTTCCGAGATTGCGATTACCCAATGGGCTTATCCGGACTTGATCAAGACCGCCGACTATTCACCGCAGATCGCGTCTTCCGGCCCGATCCGCGAGGCCCAGGATTTCCGCGCCCGCCACCCGGATGGCCGGATGGGTTCCGACCCGGCCCTGGCAACGCCTGAGAAAGGCGCTGAACTGGTGGTGCTGGCCGCCAAGGGCCTGGTGTCCGCAGTGGAGGCTTTCAGCCGCGAAGCCATGCCAAACTGACGGTTGCGACACCGGCACACAATAAAATCTATAAGAAGGACCTCTCCATGAAACCCCATCAGAAGACCTTTGATCGCATCCGCAACGCCGTCCTGCCAGAGTATCGCGAGCGCGTTGCCGACTATTTGATCGAGTACGAAAACGTCCTGCAGGACCCGACTGCCGATGCCGATCAGGCCAGCGCCGCCGCCCAGCAGTTGCGCGGCTACATACGCGGCCTGAACACCACCCGGGTGCTCGGCATGGAAGACTGGGAAGACCTCGACCGCCGGGTCGCGCAGGAATGGCCGCTGGGCGCTACAACGCCGGACGTGCCTGGTTGACCCAGGCCTGTACCGATGGCCGCTGCCACTGACGCTGGGCATATGCCACCAACCGCGCGGGCACCGGATCGCCATTGAGGATCAGCCGGTTGAGCATCACGGCCAGGTCCACATCGGCAATCGACCATTGGCCAAACAGGTAGTCGTCGCCCTCGGCCAACCATTGCTGCGCCGCCGCAATCAGCTTGTCGGCCGCCACCTGGCCCTGGGTTGATAACGGGCCATATTGGACCCCGCAAAACACCACCAGTGTGGAGCGTTCCTGGCGGATCGCCAGCAGATCGCTGCGCAACCATGCCTGAATCTGCCGTGCCCGCGCACGTTGGCGCGGCTCCCTGGGATACACCGGCACCTGCGGGAACACATCCTCCAGGTACTCGGTAATCGCCGACGACTCGGACAAGGCAAACCCAGCCTGCTCCAGGGTCGGCACCCGCTGGGTCACGGACAGCCCGGTAAACACCGGAGACTGCTGCTCCAGCGCGTCAAGGTCGAGGGGGCGCACCTCGAACGGTAGGCCTTTTTCCCGCAGGGTCACAAACACCGACATTGCATACGGGCTGGTGAACAGGGCATCGACATACAAGCGCATCGGCAGGTCAGTCACGGTGGCATCTCCTTGGGTGAGCAGCCACGCTACGAGATGTGCGGCGATAAATACAATGTCGCTTTTTTATCGGCCCATTCCCGCGAGGAATACTAGCCAGAAAATCCGCCGCCCGTGAGAAACGCCTGCTCCTGCTCAGTCGTCACCCGGCCCAACGCCGCGTTGCGGTGCGGAAAGCGACCGAATCGCTCGATGATCTCGGCGTGCTCCTTGGCCCAGTGATAGGTACTGGCGTCGAGCTGCTTGTTCAAGACCAAAGACCGTTGTTGGTCCTCAGGGCTTTCGGAATGTTCGAAAGGCAAATAGCAAAACGCCCGCAATGCCGGATCAATCAGCCGATCCATCCCGGCGTCGATCATACGTGCGGCATAAGCCCTGGCCAGTGGATCGGTCGCGAACATATGGGCGGTACCCCGGAAGGTATTGCGCGGGTATTGATCGAGCAGGATCAGCAGCGCCAGCGCGCCGTCGGGCTCGTCCATCCAGTGTTCCAGTTCGCCCCTGGCTGCCTGGAAGTGCGCCTCGTGGAAGCGGGCGCCAAACTCGGCATCGAACTGTGGATCTTTCTTGAACCAGCGTGATGGGCCCGCCGCCATCCAGAATTGCACGACAGCCTTGATATCAACGAGGACGCTCATAAGTCACTCCAGGGTGGTCAAAGTCTGCGCCCTACCCTAGCACCTGCAGGGCCCGATTCCGACTGAGAAATCCACAGCTGCCGACGAATGTTATAAGATAACCGCCCCTACATTCCCGCCGGCGACCCTGCACCATGACCGACGCTGTTCCCGCTGCCCGTTTACGCCAACGCCTGCTCTCCATCGACGCCCTGCGCGGCCTGGTGATCCTGTTCATGTTGCTCGACCACGTGCGTGAGACGTTCCTGCTGCACCGCCAGGTCAGCGACCCGATGAGCATCGACAGCACGGAGCCGGCGCTGTTTATCAGCCGCACCCTGGCCCACTTGTGTGCGCCGGTGTTTGTGTTGCTGACCGGCTTGTCGGCGTATCTGTACGGCGAAAAGTACCAAGGCCGTGGCGATGTTGCGGCGTTTCTGTTCAAGCGCGGGCTGTTCCTGGTGGTGCTGGAATTTACCCTGGTGAACTTCGCCTGGACCTTCCAACTGCCCCCCAGCGTGATCTATATGCAGGTGATCTGGGCCATCGGCGTGAGCATGATCGCCCTCGCCGCACTGGTGTGGCTGCCCCGCCCGCTGCTGATCGGCCTGGCGCTGGTGATCATTGGCGGGCATAACCTACTCGATGGCGTGCATTGCGCGGCGGGGTCGGCGTGGCATATTCCCTGGACGATCCTGCATGAGCGCAGCTGGATCGAGGTGAGCGACACCCTGCGCCTGCGCACGACCTACCCGGTGTTGCCGTGGATCGGGGTGATTGCCCTGGGTTACAGCCTCGGCCCCTGGTTTACCGGGGCGATGCCGGCGGCGCGGCGTCAGCGGTATCTGTTGCTGGCGGGCATTTGCGCTCTGGTGGGCTTTGGGGTGTTGCGCACGATCAATGGTTACGGTGAGGCACCGTGGCACAGCCATGACAGCCCGGTGCAGACCTGGATGAGCTTCTTCAATATCACCAAGTATCCGCCGTCATTGCTGTTCCTGGCGCTGACCCTGGGCGTGGGGCTGCTGTTGCTGCTGGCCTTTGAACGCGCCGGGCAGCGGCGCTGGATCGACATACTGGCGGTGTTCGGCGCGGCGCCGATGTTCTTCTACTTGCTGCACCTGTATGTGCTGAAGGTGTTGTACGTGATGGGGGTGGCGCTGTTTGGCCTAAACCAGGGGACGCACTTTGGGTTCGACAGCGTGGGGGCGGTGTGGCTGGTGGCGTTGTTACTGCCGCTGGCGTTGTACCTGCCCGTGCGCTGGTTTGCCCGGCTGAAGGCCCGGCGGCGGGATATAGCGTGGCTCAAATACCTTTGAGCACAAAGATCCACATGTGGGAACTGGCTTGCCTGCGATGGCGGTGGGTCAGTTGCCAGAAGCAGTGAATGGGCTGCCGCTATCGCGGGCAAGCCCGCTCCCACAGGGGGGTTGCGCGTGGCATAGAGTTTTGGTGCCGCCACAAATCAAATGTGGGAGCTGGCTTGCCTGCGATGGCGGTGGGTCAGTTGTCAGAAGTAGTGACTGGGCTGCCGCTATCGCGGGCAAGCCCGCTCCCACAGGGAGTCTGCGTGTGGTAGAGAATTTGGGTGCCGCCACAAATCAAATGTGGGAGCTGGCTTGCCTGCGATGGCGGTGGGTCAGTTGTCAGAAGTAGTGAATGGGCTGCCGCTATCGCGGGCAAGCCCGCTCCCACAGGGGGGCTGCGCGTGGCAGAGAGTTTTGGTGCCGCCACAATTCAAATGTGGGAGCTGGCTTGCCTGCGATGGCGGTGGGTCAGTTGCCAGAAGTAGTCACTGGACTGCCGCTATCGCGGGCAAGCCCGCTCCCACAATGGGATTTGTGTCAGCCGCAGTTACGCCCATTCAGCGCGCAATTGCCGGGCAGCTGTAACCATGTGAATCAACGCCGCTTCCGTCTCCGGCCAGGCGCGGGTCTTCAGGCCGCAGTCGGGGTTGACCCATAGGCGCTCGGCCGGGATGCGCTGGGCGGCTTTGCGCAGCAGGTTGGCCATTTCCGAGGCGTCGGGCACCCGGGGTGAGTGGATGTCGTAGACCCCCGGGCCAATGTCGTTCGGGTAAGCGAAGGCTTCGAACGCGTCCAGCAGTTCCATGTCCGAACGGGAAGTCTCGATGGTGATCACGTCGGCATCCATCGCCGCGATGGACTCGATCACGTCGTTGAATTCGCTGTAGCACATATGGGTATGGATCTGGGTTTCGTCACGCACACCCGAGGCGCACAGGCGGAACACTTCGGTGGCCCAGTCCAGGTAGTGCTGCCACTGGGCCCGGCGCAGGGGCAGGCCTTCACGGAACGCCGCTTCATCAATCTGTACGATCTTGATGCCCGCCGCTTCCAGGTCCACCACTTCGTCACGGATCGCCAGCGCCAGTTGCCGGGCCTGCACTTCGCGGCTCACGTCTTCGCGGGGGAATGACCACATCAGCATGGTCACCGGGCCGGTCAGCATGCCCTTCATGACCTTGTCGGTCAGGCCTTGGGCATAGCGGATCCACTCCACGGTCATGGCTTTCGGGCGGCTCAGGTCGCCGAAGATCACCGCCGGTTTCACGCAGCGAGAGCCATAGCTCTGCACCCAGCCAAAGCGGGTAAATACATAGCCGTCCAGCTGTTCGGCAAAGTACTCGACCATGTCGTTACGTTCGGCTTCACCGTGCACCAGCACGTCCAGGCCAAGGTTTTCCTGCACTTCAACGGCGTGCTTGATCTCGCTGTGCATCGCCTCGACATATTCGGCCTCGCTTAACTTGCCGGCCTTGAACGACTGGCGCGCCAGGCGGATCGACGCGGTCTGCGGGAACGAACCAATGGTGGTGGTCGGGAACAGCGGCAAGTCGAGGCCGGCGCGCTGCTGGGCGATGCGTTGGGCAAACCGCGACTGGCGCTGGCTGTCCTTGGCGGTGATAGCCGCCACGCGAGCTTGTACCGCCGGTTTGTGGATACGCGGCGAGGCCCCGCGGGCCGCTTGCACGGCGCGGCTTTGGGCCAAGGCAGCAAGCACGTTCGGCGCTTCGGGCTGGTTGATGGCCTGGGTCAGCACGGCGACTTCTTCACACTTTTGTACGGCGAAGGCCAGCCAGCTTTTCAGCTCGGCGTCGAGCTTGTCTTCACGCCCCAGATCCACCGGGCTGTGCAGCAGCGAACAGGACGGCGCAACCCACAGGCGATCACCTAGGCGTTCATGGGCGTGCTGCAAGGTAGCCAGGGCATTTTCCAGGTCGCAGCGCCAGACGCTCCGCCCGTTGACCACCCCCAAGGACAGCACCTTATAGGCCGGCAGACGGTCGAGAATCGTCGGGTATTGGTCAGGTGCGCGCACCAGATCAATGTGCAGGCCATCGACCGGCAAGTTGGCCGCCAGGCCGAGGTTTTCTTCGAGCCCGCCAAAGTAAGTGGCGACCAGTTTTTTCAGCGGGTCACGCTGGATCAGGTTGTAGGCGCGTTCAAACGCGTTTTTCCAGTCCTGGGGCAGATCCAGCACCAGGATCGGCTCGTCGATCTGCACCCATTCCACGCCCAGGTCCGCCAGGCGCTGGAAGATCTGCCCGTACAGCGGCAGCAGGCGGTCGAGCAGGTCGAGCTTGTCAAAGTCACCGCCCTTGGCCTTGCCCAGCCACAGGTACGTCAGCGGCCCGATCACCACCGGCTTGACGGTGTGCCCCAGGTCGCGGGCCTCCTGGACTTCTTCGAACAATTGGTCCCAGCCCAGATGGAACTGCTGGTCCGCGCTGAATTCAGGCACCAGGTAGTGGTAGTTGGTGTCGAACCACTTGGTCATTTCCTGGGCGTGGGCACCGCCGCAGCAGCTGTCGCTGACGCCACGGGCCATGGCAAACAGGGTATTGAGGGTGGCATGCCCATCAGCCGGGCGGAAACGCTCGGGGATCACACCAAACATCAGCGAATGGGTCAGCACCTGGTCATACCAGGCAAAATCCCCAGCCGGCAGCAACTCGATGCCGGCCTGTTTCTGCAAGTCCCAGTGGGTCTTCCGCAATTCACGGCCGACGGCGCGCAGACCGGCTTCGTCCAGCTCACCCTTCCAAAACGCTTCCTGCGCTTTTTTCAGTTCACGATCGCGTCCAATGCGCGGAAATCCAAGGGAATGAGCGACAGCCATGACAAAAACTCCAATGTGTTGGTATGGGAGCTATTGTCGGCAGCGGGTCATAATGAGACAAACTCATTTTACTGTAGATGATCACGAATCTCGCTCATGATCGGCCTACCCCAGGCTTTTTATGGAGACGGCTGAACGTGACGGAAGTCCCACCAACTGGCAGAAACTGGTTTTTTCTTGACCTCGGGTGGATAGAGCGAGCGGACAAAGTGGATATCACCCTCGGAGAGCTCATTGTTGTCCCCAATAGCATCTCCACTGTTGAGCCAGGATGAATTGAAACCATAATGCATGATGGATTTACGATCATAGTCAGATGACACAACATCGGAAACCAACGGCCCAAAATTCGCTTTTAGTTCTTTCTCCCCACCTTTATCCATGTAGGTTTTCTTGACTTCGGACCAATTGATATCCAAATCATTGTTTTCGTGCTGATGTTCATGTTGCAACCCCAAAACATGACCGAACTCATGCTGGATCGTACCGGCGTTATAAGCATTCGGCCCACCCTTGAGGCCGATGACCATTGTAGGTTTGTCGGGCGGTACATAGAGCGAGCGGGTACCCAAGTACGAATGCCCACCGGAAATATCGTTGTCTGCGGCAATCCGGATATCCCCGTCGGCGGCGTCAGTGAACTCAAAGTGCAGATTGACGTGAGGCGCCCATTTATTGATGTTGGCTTTGGTAAATTCTTCTTGCGCTTTACTCATGCCCATCAGGGAAATTCTTATGACTGAGTGTTGTGGCCATAACGCCGAAGCTGACGCCACCCCACGCTTTTGCCTGGAAGACGCAGCAACCTCTTCCTTGGCAGTTTGATCGGCGTTCTCGTTGGGCAGGTAGTTCGGTGGATAGGCAGATGAGTGAGCGTTCAGTTGGACAGTCAAAGTCGTAGCTCCAGCAGCGATGTATTTCCCATTACGTCGTAATTCGGCGCTATAGGTTCCACTGGGGCCATGACAAGGGTTTACGCGTGACGATCAAGCGTGCGCCTGGCGACTAAACCACTGCCTGACCGCCTGGCCACACGGTTATGCACCCATTTGATGACCAATACCTGAGTGGCCTGTAGGCCCAAGCCTGCAAATTCCGCTGACTAACCTTTCGATCCTGAGCAAGTGCGGGCACAATGCCTGTCCTTTTTTGGCAGGCTCCGCCGCAGGCTCTGAAAAATGATCAAAACCCCGTATTACCTCATCGACAAACAGAAGCTTCTGGTCAACATGCAGAAGATCGCCTACGTGCGCGAGCAGTCCGGCGCCAAGGCGCTGCTGGCGCTCAAGTGCTTTGCCACCTGGTCGGTGTTCGACCTGATGCAGGAATACATGGACGGCACCACGTCCTCGTCGCTGTACGAGCTCAAGCTCGGTCGCCAGAAGTTCGAAGGTGAAGCCCACGCCTATAGCGTGGCCTGGGCCGACGATGAGATCGAGGAGATGCTCGACAACTGCGACAAGATCATCTTCAACTCCATCAGCCAGCTGCAGCGCTTTGCCGAGCGCAGCGAGGGCAAGACCCGCGGCCTGCGCGTCAACCCGCAAGTGAGCAGCTCCGACTACCTGCTGGCCGACCCGGCGCGTCCCTTCAGCCGTCTGGGCGAGTGGGATCCGGTGAAGATCGAAGGCGTGATCGAGCAGATCTCCGGCTTCATGTTCCACAACAACTGCGAGAACGGTGACTTCAACCTGTTCGACCAGATGCTGAACACCATCGAAGAACGTTTCGGCGCACTGCTGCACAAGGTCAACTGGGTCAGCCTCGGCGGCGGCATCCACTTTACCGGCGAAGGCTATGCCATCGACGCGTTCTGCCAGCGCCTCAAGGCGTTCTCGCAGAAGTACGACGTGCAGGTGTACCTGGAACCCGGCGAAGCGGCGATCACCAACAGCGCCTCCCTGGAAGTGACCGTGCTCGACACCCTGTACAACGGCAAAAACCTCGCCGTGGTCGACAGCTCCATCGAAGCCCACCTGCTGGACCTGCTGATCTATCGCCTCAACGCCAAACTGGCGCCAAGCGATGGCGAACACACCTACATGGTGTGCGGCAAGTCGTGCCTGGCCGGTGATATCTTCGGCGAATATCAATTTGATCAGCCGCTGGCCATCGGCGATCGACTGTCGTTCATCGACACGGCAGGCTACACCATGGTCAAGAAAAACTGGTTCAACGGCCTGAAAATGCCGTCCATCGTAGTGAAACAACTCGACGGTACAGTCGAAGTGGTTCGTGAATTTGGTTACGACGACTACCTGTCCAGCCTTTCGTAAAGCGGACAGATAAAGGAGAGATAAAGCAATTGAAAAAGAACGTTCTTATCATTGGTGCAGGAGGTGTCGCCAAGGTGGTGGCCCACAAGTGCGCGCAGCACAACGACGAACTCGGTCGTATTGCTATCGCGTCGCGCAACATCTCCAAATGCCAGGCCATCATCGACAGCGTCAAGGCCAAGGGTAGCCTCAAGGTACCCGCCCAGATCCAGGCCTTTGCCCTGAACGCCCTGGACGTGGAAGCGACCAAGGCACTGATCCGCGAAACCGAATCGCAGATCGTCATCAACGTCGGCTCCGCCTTCCTCAACATGTCGGTACTGCGCGCCTGCATCGATACCGGCGTGGCTTACCTCGACACCGCCATCCACGAAGAGCCGGGCAAGGTCTGCGAGACCCCGCCGTGGTACGGCAACTACGAGTGGAACCACCTGGAGGAATGCAAGCAGAAGAACATCACTGCGATCCTCGGTGTGGGTTTTGACCCAGGTGTGGTCAACGCCTATGCGGCGCTGGCGCAACAACAGCATTTTGACCGAATTGATTCGATCGACATTCTCGACGTCAATGCCGGCAGCCACGGCAAATATTTCGCCACCAATTTCGACCCGGAAATCAACTTCCGCGAATTCACCGGGCAGGTGTGGAGCTGGCAGAACAGCCAGTGGACCAGCAACACCATGTTCGAAGTAAAACGTACCGACGACCTGCCGGTAGTGGGTTCACAGAACCTGTACCTGACCGGCCACGATGAAGTGCACTCGTTGTCGAAAAACCTCGACGTGCCCAACGTGCGGTTCTGGATGAGCTTCGGCGAACACTACATCAATGTGTTCACCGTACTGAACAACCTCGGCCTGCTCTCCGAGAAACCGGTCACCACCGCCGAAGGCCTGGAAGTGGTGCCTTTGAAACTGGTCAAGGCCGTGCTGCCTGACCCGTCCTCGCTGGCACCGGGCTACACCGGCAAGACCTGCATCGGCGACCTGGTCAAGGGCACCAAGGATGGCCAGCCACGCGAGCTGTTCATCTACAACGTGGCCGACCACGAAGACGCCTTTGCCGAAACCGAAAGCCAGGGCATCTCCTACACCGCCGGCGTACCACCGGTAGCCGCTGCGCTGCTGGTGGCCCGTGGCGAGTGGGACGTGCAACGCATGGCCAACGTTGAAGAACTGCCAGCCGAGCCGTTCCTCAAGGCACTGGACGTGATGGGCCTGCCGACCCGTATCAAGGACGAAAAAGGCGACCGCGCCTGGGATGCTATCGCCTGATAGCGTCTTGATTGACGGATCGCTCCCACGTCCTGTGGGAGCGATCAAAAACATTGCCCGGATCGTTGCATGGGCGGATATCAATGTTGCCAGTGCCTAAGCTATCGCAGGCAAGCCAGCTCCCACAGGGTTTATCGGTGTTTGCAGGATCTGCGCACCTTCACGTGGGCGTCCTACAGCGAACTCGTTATGCCAGCTGGCCCAAATTAATGTGGGAGCTGTCGAGCCCCAGCGAGGCTGCGATGGCGGCAGTATTGCTGGCATTGATGTTGGCTGACCTACCGCTATCGTAGCCTCGCTAAAGCTCGACAACTCCCACAGGGTTTGTCGGTGTTTGCGGGATCTTCGCACCTTAACGCGGGCGTCCTACAGCGAACACGCAATGCCATCTGGCCCAAAACAATGTGGGAGCTGTCGAGCCCCAGCGAGGCTGCGATGGCGGCGGTACTGCTGGCATTGATATTGGTTGACCAACCGCTATCGTAGCCTCGCTAAAGCTCGACACCTCCCACAGGGTTTATCGGTGTTTGCAGGATCTGCGCACCTTAACGTGGGCGTCCTACAGCGAACTCGTTATGCCAGCTGGCCCAAATTAATGTGGGAGCTGTCGAGCCCCAGCGAGGCTGCGATGGCGGCAGTATTGCTGGCATTGATGTTGGCTGACCCACCGCTATCGTAGCCTCGCTAAAGCTCGACAACTCCCACAGGGTTTATCGGTGTTTGCGAGATCTGCGTCTTTGAACGCTGGGGCTCTGGAGCGAGCACGCTATTAACGCTGCCCCAAAACAATGTGGGAGCTGTCGAGCCCCAGCGAGGCTGCGATGGCGGCGGTACTGCTGGCATTGATGCTGGCTGACCCACCGCTATCGTAGCCTCGCTAAAGCTCGACAACTCCCACAAGGTTTGTCGGTGTTTGTGGGATCTGCGCACCTTAATGCTGGCGTCCTACAGCGAACACGCAATGCCATCTGGCCCAAATTAATGTGGGAGCTGTCGAGCCCCAGCGAGGCTGCGATGGCGGCGGTACTGCTGGCATTGATATTGGTTGACCAACCGCTATCGTAGCCTCGCTAAAGCTCGACAACTCCCACAGGGTTTATTGGTGTTTGCGGGATGTGCGCACCTTAACGCTGGCGCACCAGATGCTTCCTACATCCGTTTCAGGTTGTCCCTCGGAAAGGTGCTGACTAACCTTCCCGTTGCCGCTGCCAAATCAGCGGCCGGATTTGACCGTCCGACCAAACCAGTACGCTACAGCACCCCAGACCTATTTCAGGCGTTTTTCTTATGTCTGATGTATCGTGTCGCGGCAGCTGTGCGCGGGATACCTTCGGGTATGCCGGAATCACTGGTTTCCGGTCGGTCAACCCGCGTACAGCTGCCACCCTACTCGTTTGACCGCGAACGGTGGCAGCTCCACCTACCAGGAGCTTCACCATGATCAAACACAGCCCCAACCCCCCACCCAGCTACGATGCCAGTCTTCTGCGCGATGCGGCGGATCGTGCGATCAACCACTATCTGCACCCCGAGCCCCCCACCCCAACCGCTCAACCCAGCGACCCGGCGTCAGCAGCATTATTTACCGTGCGCACCGACCTGGACGCCGAAACCCTGCTGATCAATGCCTCGCAAGACCTGGCGTCGATCAACGTGATCGCCACGCACCTGGCCTTTGAAGTCGACGGTACGCACCGCAGCGTGGCGCTGGGCCTTTGCCGGATGCTCGAAGGCGTGCAGCTGCTGGTCGACCAGGCGCTGGATGGCTGCGCACAACCGGCCCTGTAGAGCTGGAATGCCGTTTTATGTAGGAGCGAGCTCGCTCCTACAATTACCGGTTGTTGCACCCCCCCTCGCACAAAAGGTAGTATTGAGAACGATTCACAATACCACCCTGAGAAAGTCGACCCGTGCAGTCACCTCCAATCCGCAAGCTGGGCTTCTTTTTCAACGACCATCACCGTTGGCTGCTGCAACATATCCAGCATCGCGTGCGTAACCATGCCGATGCCGAAGACACCGCCGCCGATACCTTCTGCCAGATGCTCGCCGCCCGGGTCGACCCCGACAGCATCGAGCAACCCCGGGCCTATCTCTCGACCATTGCACGCCGGCTGATTTTTGATCGTTACCGCCGCAGCCGTCTGGAAACCGCCTACCTGGAACGCCTGGCCGCTGCCCCCGAAGCCTTGGCGCCCTCCCCCGAAGACCAATTGCAACTGATCCAGGCCCTGGTCGCGATTGACCGTGCCCTCGACGGCTTGCCGCTGATCGTCAAGGCCACGTTCCTTTATAGCCAGCTGGACGGCATGAGTTACGTGGCGATTGCGCGCAAGTTGCAGTTGTCCGAACGCACCGTCAGCCGCTACATGAAACAGGCCCTGCGCCAGTGCTACCTGGCCGAGCTGGCCCCGTGAGCAAGGCGCGCCTGGACCCGGTCAGCGAGCAGGCCATCGACTGGATGGTGCGCCTGCGCGCCGGCAAAACGGATGCGCGGATGCAGGAACGCTTCAATGCCTGGCTGGCCCTGGACCCGGCTCACGCCCAGGCCTGGGCCCGTTTGCAGGAGCGCCTGGGCGGCTCGTGGAACACCCTGCGCACCCTCGAAAAACGCCTGCCCGGTGAAGCGCGACAAGTGCTGTTGCAGCCCCATGGTTCGCGGCGTGACATGCTGCGCGCCATCGGCGGCCTGGGATTGCTGGGCGGCGGCCTATGGCTGGCGGCGCGCAGCCCGCTGGGCGACAACCTGTTGGCCGACCTGCACACCGCGCGCGGCCAGCGCCAGACATTCACCCTGGCCGATGGCAGCCGCCTGAGCCTGAATGCGCAGAGCGCGGTGGATGTGCAATTCGACCCACACCAGCGCCTGATCATCCTGCGCCACGGCGAACTGGTGATTCAGGTGGCGGCCGATGCGCAACGGCCGCTGCGCGTGCGCACTGCCCAGGGCAGCATCCAGGCCCTCGGCACGCGCTTCCTGGTGAGCCAGGAGCCGCAGGCTACACGGCTGGTGGTGCTGGAACACTCGGTGCAGGCGACCCTGCGCAACGGCGTGCAGCGCACCGTGCTGGAGGGCCAAGCCGTAATGCTGCAGGCCGATCGCATCGAGCCGCTGGCCGGCAACCAGGGCTTCCGGGCCGACTGGCTCGCCGGGCACCTGAGTGTGCTGGACGACTCCCTGGAACAGGTGGTCAACGCCCTGCGCCCGTACAGCCGTGGTTTTGTGCGCGTCGATCCTCAGGTGCGCGACTTGCGCGTGCAGGGGGTGTTCCCCCTCAACGACCCGCACCGCGCCTTCGGCGCCCTGGCCGAAACCCTGCCGATCCGGGTCGATCACTACAGCCCGTGGCTGACCCTGATTCGCGCCAAATAACCCGGGCAACATTTTTTATGCAAATAACTCTTATTTGTGTCCGGTTTTCATTTTTCGTCCCACCTATCTCCTGACACGTCCACACCTTCAGGAGAATGCTGTGCTCAACCCTTGGCCCCACGCCCTTTCTGTCGCCGTTGCCCTGGCAACCCTGGCGAGCCCTGCCCTGGTGCAGGCGCAAAGCCTGTCTTTCAACCTGCCGGCCGGCCCGCTGGCGCAAACGCTGAACGCCATTGCCAGCCAGAGCGGGCGCATTGTGTCCCTGGACCCGGTGCTGGTGCAGGGCAAGCAGGCCAATGCCGTGATTGGCCAGATGCCGGCCGAACAGGCCATGGACCGTGCGTTGTCGGGCAGCGGCTTGCAGTTGCGCATCACCGAGCAAGGTAATTTCAGCGTCGAGCCTGCCACCGACACGGGCAGCGCGCTGCAATTGGGCGTGACCTCGATTGTCGAGCACAGCATCGACCCCACCACCACCGAAGGCAGCGGTTCCTACGCCGCACGCGCGGTGACAATCGGCAAGGGCACCCACACCCTCAAGGAAATCCCCCAGTCGATCACGGTGATGACCCGCAAGCAAATGGATGACCAGGACCTGGTCGACCTCAAGGACGCCGTCAACCACACCACCGGCCTGGTGGGCGTGCAAGGTGTGGGCAAAGGCATGATCATCACCTCCCGCGGCTTCCAGATCGACGACTGGCAGTACGACGGCGTGCCGATCCCGCGCAATACCTACGCCCTGGGCAACTGGGCGACCCAGGACATGATTTTCTTCGACCGCCTGGAAGTACTGCGCGGCGCCTCCGGCCTGCTGCAGGGCACCGGCAGCCCCGGTGGCGCAATCAACCTGGTGCGCAAGCGCGGGCAGACGGCGCCCACCGTGGCCCTTACCGCCAAGGCCGGCAGTTGGGACCACTACGGCCTGCAACTGGACGCCGGCGGCCCGCTGAACCAGAGCGGCACGATCCGTGGGCGGATGGTGGCCGACGAAGACCAGAGCGATTCGTTCATCGACTACGAATGGAGCAAGACCCACTCGCTGTACGGCGCCCTGGACTTCGACCTGCAGGAAGACACCACCCTGGGCCTGGCCGTCAGCCGCACCAATGCCGAATCCCGGCCGATGCTGCGGGGCCTGCCGCGCTACAGCACGGGCAAGTCGATTGACCTGTCACGCTCCACCTTCAGCGGCTCGCGCTGGAACCACTCGCAGATCGACGTCACCACCCTGTATGCCGACCTGGAGCATCGCTTCAACGACGACTGGAAGTTCAAGGTCGGCGCGGTGCGCATGAGCGAAGAAAACACCTCCACCCACCAGCGCGTGCAGAGTACCGGCAACGGCATCAACGCCGACGGCACCGGGTTGACCTATGCCGATTGGTACACCGATTTCGACGGCACCAAGATCGGCCTGGACACCCACCTCACCGGGCGTTTCGAAGCACTGTCCATGGCCCAGGAAATTACGCTGGGCGGCAACTATTCCAAATACACGTCCAACGACATCATTGCCCGGACCTTCAATAAAAGCACCGACAACATCTTCGACATCGACAACAACCGCCCCGAAATCAGCTACGAGGGTCTGATGAACACCCCCGGCGGCAGTGCAACACCGAGCAAATACGACATCCGCCAAAAAGGCCTGTATGGCAGTTGGCGCGTCAAGCCCATCGACCCGTTGACCCTGGTACTCGGCGCCCGTGTCAGTTGGTATGACTACAGCTATACCTCCTCGGGCATCGCGGCGGTAACCCACGCCACCACCGTCAACGACCCCAGCACCACCAACGAAACCGGCGAAGTCACGCCCTACGCCGGGATCGTCTACGACCTGAGCCGCGAGTGGGCGGTGTACGCCAGCTACACCGACGTGTTCGAGCCACAGACCCAGCGCAACCTCAGCGGTGCGGTGGTCAAGCCGGTGATTGGCAGCAACTACGAAGTCGGGCTCAAGGGCGAACTGCTGGACGGGCGGGTCAATACCTCCCTGGCGCTGTTCCGCTACGACCAGGAAAACCGTGCGATCACCGACTACTCCCTGGGTGAAATCTGCGGCGGCACGTACTGCGCCACAGGCTCAGGCAAAGTCCGCAGCCAGGGCCTGGAAGCTGAAATCAGCGGTGAAGTGTTGAGCGGCCTGCAACTGTTTGCCGGCTATACCTACAACACCACCAAGTACCTTGAGGACCGGGATAACAAGGGCAAGGTATTCAGCCAGTGGACGCCCAAGCATATGTTGCGGGTGTGGGGCGACTACCAGTTCAGTGGCGACTGGAGCAAGGTCAGCGCCGGGTTGGGCTTTACCACCCAGAGCCATACCCTGGGGTATGAGTACAACTATGACGTGGCGGGCTACACGGTCTGGAACGCGCGGCTGGCGTATCAGATGACGCCGGAGGTGGGCTTGGCGGTCAATGCCAACAACCTGTTCGACAAGACCTACTACGCCTCAGGGTACAACCAGTTGAATGGCAACAACTTCTACGGTGATCCGCGCAATGTGATGTTCAGTGTGAAGTACACGCCGCAGTTCTGATGGGCTGACACAGCGATGGCGCTCCTGTGGACGCCATCGCTGGCGAGTTGGCTGCTGCGAACGCCGCTCACCTTATTCCCGTGGTCCACCCTGCCCAAACCGATAGATCGACAGGCAGTACAACCCCAGCGCCGCCACCGCCAGCAAGCCCCCCGCCGCGCCGATCCAGGCAAAGCCGAAATGCCCGCCGACCCAACTGCCCAGCAGCGCGCCGCCGCCGATGCCGATGTTGTAGATCCCGGAAAACATCGCCATCGCCACATCGGTCGCGTCCGGTGCCAGCACCAGGACCTTGGACTGCAGCGCCAAGCCAAAGGCCATGATCGCCATGCCCCAGAACACGCTCAACACCACCAGGTACGAAACGTCACCACTCAACGGCAACAACAGCCCCAGGCACAGCGCCAGCACCGACACGGCCACCAGCAAAAAGCGGTAAGGGTTGAAACGGTGCAGCAAGCTGAACAGTAACGACCCCATGATGCCCGCCCCGCCAAACACCAGCAGCACCAGGGTCACCGCATTGCCCCCCAGGCCCGCGACGCGTTCGACGAAGGGTTCGATATAGCTATAGGCGGTGAACTGGGCCGTGACCACCATGGCCGTCAACACGTACAGCGCCACCAGCGCCGGGCGCTTGAACAGCATCGGCAGGCTGCGCAGCGAGCCGGAGTTCTGGCTCGGCAACAGCGGCAAGGTGCGCGCCAGCCAGAACACCAGCACAGCGGCGAATCCGGCGATCACAATAAAGGTGGTGCGCCAGCCCATGGCCTCGCCCAGCAGTCGGCCCAAAGGAATGCCCAGGACCATCGCCAGTGAGGTGCCCGTGGCCAGCAAGCCCAGCGCCTGCACCTGCTTGCCCGGCGGCGCCAGGCGTACCGCCAGGGAAGCGGTGATCGACCAGAACAGCGCATGGGACAAGGCAATGCCGATGCGACTGACCATCAACAAGCCAAAACTGTTGGCCACGCTGGAGAGGATATGGCTGGCGATAAACATGCCGAACAGCACAATCAGCAACTTGCGCCGCTCGACGTTGCGGGTCAGCAACATCACCGGCAGCGACGTCAATGACACCACCCAGGCATAGATGGTGAGCATCAGGCCGACCCGGGCGATCGGCATGTCGAAGCTGGCGCCGATGGCACTGAGCAGGCCGACCGGGACGAATTCAGTGGTGTTGAACACAAAGGCCGCCAGCGCAAGGGCGATGACCGGCTGCCAGTTGGCTTGAGGTGTGGTGGTGGAAGTACTCATCGACAGGTCGTTTTACTCAGTTGCGCGCCGATCCTGACGGCCCGATGCCTGCCCTTGAGCGGCGCCGAAAAATAGTAACACGATGGCTCAGGGATCGACTTGCGCCATGATCTCGGGAATCGACTCCGGGCGCTTGGCATAGCGCTGGGCCAGTACCGCGCAGACCATCAACTGGATCTGGTGGAACAGCATCAGCGGCAGGATCAACACGCCCATGGTGCTGCCGGCAAACAACACCTGGGCCATTGGCACCCCGGTGGCCAGGCTTTTTTTCGAGCCGCAGAACAGGATGGTGATGCGGTCTTCCTGGTTAAAACCGAACGCCTTGCCCAAGAGCGCGGAAGCCATCAGCACCAGCGCCAGCAGGATGCAGCAGGCCACCACCAGGCCGCCCAGCTCCCACAGGGGGATCTGGTGCCAGATGCCTTCGTTGACCGCCTCGCTGAAGGCGCCGTAGACCACCAGCAGGATCGAACCCTGATCGACGAATTTCAGCCAGTTTTTATTGCGCCCCACCCACGCACCGATCCAGCGTCGGGCGATCTGCCCGGCAATAAACGGCAGCAGCAATTGCACGCTGATCTTGAGAATCGCATCCACCGTGGAGCCGCCGTCGCCATGCACATTGAGCAACAAGGCCACCAGCAACGGCGTAAGGAAGATACCGAACAGGCTGGACGCCGCCGCGCTGCAAATCGCCGCCGGGATATTGCCCCGCGCCAGGGAAGTAAAGGCAATCGCCGACTGCACCGTGGCCGGCAACGCACATAAGTAGAGCATGCCCATGTACAGGTCTTTGCCGATCATCGGCGACAACAGCGGCTTGAGCGCCAGGCCCAGCAGCGGGAACAGCACGAAGGTCAGGCTGAACACCAGCAGATGCAAACGCCAGTGCCCGGCACCGGCGACGATGGCCTGGCGCGACAGCTTGGCGCCATGCAGGAAAAACAGCAGCGCGATGGCCAGGTTAGTCACCCAGCCAAACGCCACGGCGGCCTGGCCGCTGACCGGCAACAAGGAGGCGAGAACCACCGTGGCAATCAGGATCAGGGTGAAGTTATCAGGTAAAAACCGGGGGCGTTTCATTAGCTGTTCTTCCAGGGGTTGCCAGGGCGTCGTGGCGACTCTAACGTAACGGCTGCTTACCGACTAACGCCAATGAGCCAGTAAATGCCGCCAAAAGGACATGAAAAGGCCGTTCGCCGCAGCATCCCCGGGCTCGCCAGCCTGCCGCGCCCGGTGTATGGCCGCACCGAATCCCTGCCCAACCGCGCCCTGACCCGCCGCCATAGCCACCCGTGGGTGCAGTTGTCGTACGCGATCTGCGGGGTACTGGAAATCCACACCAGTGCCGGGCGCTTTGTCGCCCCGCCGCAGCGCGCGGTGTGGATCCCGGCGGGGGTGCCCCACCGCGTGTTCAGCTCGCCCCACACCGAAATGCGCAGCCTGTACCTGGACTGCAGCGTGACGAGCTGGGCCGTGGAACGTTGCCAGGTCCTGGCGGTAAGCGACCTGCTGCGCGAGTTGATCCGCCGTTTCAGCGAACTGCCGGTGGAATATGCCGAAGACGGCCCGGACGGGCGCCTGGCCCTGGTGCTGCTGGACCAGTTGGCCGCCGCGCCGCAGGTTGACCTGATGCTGCCCCTGCCTGTGGACAGCCGGCTGCGACAGATCTATCGCAGCTTGAGCCTGCACCCGGAACAGGCAACCACCCTGGGGCAGTGGAGCCAGAAGTTGGGGGTCAGTGAGAAAACCTTGAGCCGGTTGTTCTTGCGCGATACCGGCCTGACCTATCGCGCCTGGCGCCAACGGCTGCGACTGCTCAGCGCCCTGCCCGACCTGGAACGCGGGGAACGGGTGACGGATGTAGCGCTGGGCTGTGGGTATGAGTCGGTTTCGGCGTTTATCGCAGCGTTTCGCCAGCAGTTTGATGCGACGCCAGGGGAGTTTTTTCGCTGACTGAATACCGCGGCTTTTGACCGTCCACAATCCCCCTGTGGGAGCGGGCTTGCTCGCGAAGGCGGTGTGTCAGTCGATAAATTCAGTGACTGAACCACCGCCTTCGCGAGCAAGCCCGCTCCCACAGGGGATCTTGGCCGGGCACAACGTTTTGGCCACACCACCCATCAAATGTGGGAGCTGGCTTGCCTGCGATGGCGGTGTACCTGTCATCAATGAGAGTGACTGGACCACCGCTGAATCGCGGGCAAGCCCGCTCCCACAGGGGATCTTGGCCGGGCACAGCGTTTTGGCCACACCACCTATCAAATGTGGGAGCTGGCTTGCCTGCGATGGCGGTGTACCTGTCATCAAAGAGAGTGACTGGACCACCGCTGAATCGCGGGCAAGCCCGCTCCCACAGGGGATCTTGGCCGGGCACAGCGTTTTGGCCACACCACCCATCAAATGTGGGAGCTGGCTTGCCTGCGATGGCGGTGTACCTGTCATCAATGAGAGAGACTGGACCACCGCTATCGCGGGCAAGCCCGCTCCCACATTTTTGACGTCAGCGCAACAAAGACGAACTCGCACGCACCTGCAGCTGCGGCGCCACCTTGATCGACTCGACAGCCTCGCCCTCGATGCGCTTGAGCAGCAGTTCAACCGCATGGCGGCCCATCTCTGCCAAGGGCAGGCGCACGCTGGTCAGGGGAACCATCAGTTCGTTGGCCAGCGGTATGTCATTGAAGCCCACCACGGCAATGTCCTTGCCCGGCATCAAGCCCTTGTCACGCGCAGCACCCATCAGGCCGATGGCCAGGAAGTCATTGACCGCAAAAAACGCCTGGGGCCGTGGGTTCAGGCTCAGCAGATACTCGCCCTGGCGATGCCCGGTCAGGCTGTCAAAAGGACCATTGAGCGTCCACTCCGGGCGTAGCGTGATGCCTTGCTCACGAAAGTAGCGGGTAAACCCACGGGTGCGATCCGCCCCGGTCGAGGCGTGCCGCTCACCCGCCAGAATGGCCACATCGCGACAGCCCAATTGGTACAAGTGCTCGGCCGCCAACCAGCCGCCCAACTCATCGTCACTGCACGCCGCCAGATGCCCGGCAATCTGCCGGCTGACCAACACGTAGGGGATGTGCTTGCGCGTCAACAGGTCGAGCAGCGGCTGGCTTTCGCCCACATGGGAGTCACCGACGATCAGCCCGGCCACCGAGCGGCGCAAGGCGTGCTCGGCACGCGCCATCTGGCGTGGCTGCTGGTCGTCGGTATTGGAAACGAAGGTGAGGTAGCCGGCCTGTTCGGCGGCACTGTCGATGCTGTCATAAATGGTCGCCATCACCAGGTCGGTGAGCCTGGGCATGAGCACACAGATTTCCTGGCTTTTGCGCAACTTCAGGCTCGATGCCTGGGTGTTCGGCCGGTAATCCAGCTCTTTGGCCAATGCACGAATGCGCGCCACCACTTCGGCCGAGGCCGCTCGCTCGACCCCGGCCGGGTCGCCATTGAGTACCCGGGACACCGTGGACACATGCACGCCCAGTGCGGTCGCCATGGATTTCAGGGTGGCAGGGCGAGATGGGCTCGGCATGGTGGAGAGGCTTCCAACTGTCTGATATTTAGCGCGCAGATTCTACCCGAACGGGCGTGTCGCAGCCGCAGGTAAATTTTTACCCAAACGTTTGACTAAAATTTTTACGAGCCTTACATTTCGCCAACCCAAACGTTTGGGCAAACAATAAAAAATACGCCGGACGCGGCCGACTTTTTGACTTCTGCCATCATTTTGAAGAGTCAGATCCCTATGAACAGCCCCGCTATCCCGTCTTTCCGCTACCAGATTTTCTTCCTGATCATGCTGATGGCACTGCTCAACTACATCGACCGCGGTGCGATTGCCTATGCGTCGGCGAGCATTCTGCCCGAGTACGGTTTCGACAAGGCCGACTGGGGCAACGTGCTGGGTTACTTCGGCTACGGCTACATCCTGGGGGCATTGGTCGGTGGCATTCTGGCCGACCGTTTTGGTGCCAAGCGCATCTGGCTGATCGCCGGCGCCACGTGGTCGATCTTTGAAATTGCCACGGCCTTTGCCGGTGACTTCGGGCTGGCGTTCCTCGGCGGCTCGGCCATGGCCGGTTTCGCCACGATCCGCGTGATGTTCGGGTTTGCCGAAGGTCCGGCGTACTCGGTGATCAACAAGAGCGTGGCCAACTGGGCCACGCCCAAGGAGCGCGGTTTTGTGGTTTCGGTCGGCCTGCTCAGCACACCCTTGGGGGCACTGCTCACCGCACCGGTGGCCGTGGGCCTGCAAACCCTGACCGGCAGCTGGCGCAGCATGTTCGTGGTGCTGGGCGTGGCCAGTCTGGCGCTGCTGATCTATTTCATGACCCGTTTCACCAACACCCCGGATGAAAACCCACGGGTGTCCAAGGCCGAACTCGACTTCCTGCGTAAAGAGCGCGCCGAAGCCTCTAATGCCTCGACCCCCACCACCAGCGTCGCGCCGGTCTGGCACTTCTTCAAGAACAAGGACCTGCTGCTCAATGCCGTCGGTTACTTCTCGTTTGTGTACGTGACGTTCCTGCTGCTGACCTGGACCCCCAAGTACCTGCAGGATGAGTTCCACTACAACCTGTCGTCGCTGTGGTACATGGGCATGATCCCGTGGACCGGCGCCTGCTTCACCGTGCTGCTGGGCGGCAAAATATCGGACTGGCTGCTGCGCCGCACCGGCAACCTGAAAGTCGCCCGCAGTTGGCTGGCCGCGACCTGCCTGCTGCTGACAACCTTGTGTTTCATCATGGTGTCCCAGGCCCAGACTGTCTGGGGCGTGATTGCCTTGATGACGTTGGCCAACGCCTTGAACGCCCTGCCCAACTCCGTCTACTGGGCCGTGGTGATCGACACTGCGCCGTCCAATCGGGTTGGCGCCTACAGCGGCATGACGCACTTTATCGCCAACACCGCTTCGTTTATCGCCCCGATGCTCACGGGCTACCTGACCGTTCATTACGGCTATTCGTCGATGTTCGTGGCCGCCGCAGTGGCCACGGCGCTGGGCATGAGCGCAATGCTGATGGTGCGCCCAGGTGGTCGCCAGGTCGCCCCACCCTTTGTACCCGCAGCTGTTTGATGGAGTTGTTTATATGAGCCTGGTGAAGCCTACCCACGCTGGATATTTTTGCGGTCAGTCGATCATCACGCTGGCCGCGCGCCTGCGGGCTGGTAGCGTGACCAGTGTCGAGCTGACGCAAGCCGCCCTGGACAGCATCGAGCGCTTGAATCCGCGATTAAATGCGTTCGTTCAAGTCGATGCCTGCGTCGCCCTGGCCCAGGCGCGCAAGGCCGACGCGCTGTTGGCCCAAGGCCTGGACCTGGGCCCGCTGCACGGCATGCCGGTCGCGGTCAAAGACAACATCGACACGTTTGACTACATCACCACCTACGGCTCCGCGCATTTCGAGGGTTTCCAGCCGGACCGCGATGCCCTGTGCGTACAGCGGGTGCGCGAAGCCGGGGCGGTGATTATCGGCAAGACCCTGACCCACGAATTCGCCTACGGCCCGACCGGCGACCGCTCGTTGCAAGGTGCTGCACGCAACCCGTGGGATGCCCGTTGCATCACTGGCGGCTCCAGCGCCGGCAGTGCCGCGGCGGTGGCCAGCGGCATGGTGCCGCTGGCCCTGGGTACCGACACCGGCGGCTCGATCCGGATCCCTTCGGCCTTGTGCGGCACGGTCGGCTTCAAGCCCTCGTTTGCCTGCGTGCCGGTGGACGGGGTGTTCCCGCTGTCATCGAGTCTCGACCACGTAGGCCCCATCGCCAACCATGTCGAAGATGCGCGCCTGTTGTTCGAGGTGTTGGCCGGACGCGCCGGTACGCCTGCAACCAACCCGCAGCCGCTGCGGGTTGGCTGGATTACTTGCCCCAGCTTCGGCCCGGTCGACGCCGATGTGCATCAGCAGATCTATGGTGCAGCGCAGCAGCTGTTTGGCGACGCACTGCAGGAGACCGACGAACTGCACCACATGGCGGCGGGCATGAAAGACACCCTGCTGACACTGCAACGTGCCGAGGCCTTCGAGGTGCATGCCGAACGCATGCGGGATGCGCCGCATAAGTTTGAACAGGAGGTACGCGAGCGTCTTGAGGTATCGGAGGAAGTCAGAGGCTGGCAATACATTCGCGCACAGGCCAGCCAGGTGCAGTACAAAGCGGCGATGGCGCGCCTGTTCGAACACTATGACTTGCTGGTTTCGCCCAGCGTGCCGATTACCGCGACCGAGGTGAATGCACGCGAGGTGCGGGTGGGCGAACAGGACATTGATGTACGCGCCGCCGTGCTCAGCTATACCAGTGCCTGGAACCTCACCGGCCTCCCCGCGCTCAGCCTGCCGGTGGGGCACGTGAGGGGCATGCCGGTGGGGTTGCAGGTGATTGGCGCCGCTGGCGCGGATGATCGGCTGTTGCAGGTGATGAGCAGGCTGTTTGTGCGGGAGTAAGGGCAAGACCCCACAGGTTGAATGTGGGATCAGGTCTTCAGCCTATTCGCCTGACGAAGCCAGAATCGCCTGCAACAACACATCCGCCCCCGCTGTGGACCAGTGCGGGTGGATCTCTTCCGCCTCGTTATGGCTCAAGCCATCCACACACGGCACAAAAATCATCGCCGTCGGCGCGACCTGGTTCAGGTAGCAGGCATCATGCCCGGCTCCGGAAATCATGCGCCGATGGCTATAGCCCAAGGCCTCGGCCGCAACCTGCACCACGTCCACGCAGTCTTTGTCGAAGGCAATCGGTGCGTACTGGAAGATCTGCTTGACGCTGGCCTGCAAGCCAATCCCCTCGGCGATACGCGCCACTGCTGCGTGCAGTTGCTGATCCTGCACGGCCAGCACCGCTTCATCGGGATGGCGGAACTCGACGCTGAAAAACACCCGCCCCGGCACCACGTTGCGCGAGTTGGGGAAGATATTGGCCATGCCCACCGTTGCCCGCCCTTCGGCGCCTTGGGCCAGGCCGATCTGGTTGACCGCCTCCACCACCCGGGCAAAACCCAGCAGTGCATCCAGGCGGTGATCCATGGGCGTGGTGCCGGCATGGGCACTGCGCCCGCTCAGCTCGACTTCATACCAACGCTGGCCCTGGGCGCCGGTGACCACACCGATGGTCAGGTCCTGGGCCTCAAGGATCGGGCCTTGCTCGATATGCAGTTCATACGCCGCATGCACCGCCTGGCCGCCCACGGGGTGCGGGCCGGCGTAGCCGATCTGTTGCAGTGCCTGGCCGATGCTTACACCGGCCTTGTCTTCGCGGGACAAGCCGTACTCCAGGTCGAACACCCCGGCATACACCCCCGAAGCAATCATCGCCGGGGCAAAACGCGAGCCTTCTTCGTTGGTCCAGTTGACCACCTCGATCGGCCGGTCGGTCTCGATGCCCAGGTCGTTCAAGGTGCGCAGCACTTCCAGGCCGGCGAGTACGCCGTAGATGCCATCGAACTTGCCGCCCGCCGGTTGCGAGTCACCGTGGGAGCCGGTCAGCACCGGGGCCAGGTGGTCATGCCGGCCGGCGCGGCGGGCGAAGATATTGCCCATGGCGTCCGCACGGATGCTGCACCCGGCCGCCGTGCACCAGGCCACGAACAGGTCGCGGCCGCGCCGGTCTTCGTCGGTCAGGGCCAGGCGCGAGACGCCGCCCTTGGGCGTGCCGCCGATCTGCGCCATTTCCATCAGCGAGTCCCACAGGCGCTCGCCGTTGACCCGGGCCAGAGCACTCACGAGCGCGGCTCCCGGGGCTTGGCGTGGTAGCGGAAGTCACAGCTTGGCGCGCCGCCCATGATGGTCTGGGTGCGCGTCAATTCAATATTGGGGTTGTAGCCGACGATAAACAGCTCGTCGCGGTTGCACGACAACAGGTGGCCGATCTCGCCCAGGCCCATCTCGTGGTACATCTCGGCATAGCGGCAGCGCTTGACGTCATAGTCGTAATGCTCGGCGTCGCTGGCGATGACCTCGACTTTCAGCGCGTCGTCCTTTTCCCACAGCACTTGCAGCTCAACGAAGCTCTTGAGGTCGGCGCCCTGCTCTTCCTGGGCGGCAAAATGCTTGCCGGCCTGGATCGCGGCGTTGCCCACCGCTTCGCCAATCACCGCTGCGGCAAAGGCCTTGCCCTGCTCGCGCACGAGGATTTCGTAGATCGGCTTGATGATCTCGGCTTCGATGCGCCGGCGGGCCAGGATGCCCAGTTCACCTTCGAGTTTGCTCATTGCATGCCTCATTCAAATGGCTACGAAGATCCAATGTTGGTGCTCCACATGTAGGAGCTGTCTCGCCGGGTGAGACAGCCCCCACTTGGGACGCTCCTACGCTTAGATCCAGCGCGTTACTTTTTGCCGCCAGCCACGCTTACCGGCTGCCATTGATTGGCCTTGACCTGGTAAACGGTGAACGACGGGTTCTGTAGATTGCCCTGGGCATCGAACGCGAGGGTGCCGGTCACACCCGGATAGCTGATGGCGCGCAGGACCGGCAGGTACTTCTGCGGGTCGGTGGAATTGGCCTGTTCGATGGCGGCGATCAGCACGCCGACACCGTCATAGGCAAACGGCGCATGCAGCTCGATATTGCTCTTGAAACGCGCCTTGTAGGCGTCTTCAAAGGCCTTGCCACCCGGCATCTGTGCCACGGCCAGGCCCGGCTCCAGGGCGATCACGCCCTCGCCTTCGTTCTGCGCCAGTTGCAGGAAGGTCTGGCTGACAAAGCCGCCCGCGCCCATCAACGGTGCCTTGATCCCCAACTGCTTGATGCGTCGGGCCAGCGGTGCAGCCTGGGAGTCGACGCCGCCAAAGAAGATCAGGTCGGGGTTTTGCCCACGGATATTGGTCAGCACCGCACTGAAGTCGATGGTCTTGTCGTCCACGTATTCACGGGCAACCACCTTGGCGCCACCGGCCTCGATGGATTTGACGAACTGGTCCGCCAGGCCCTGGCCGAATGCGGTGCGGTCGTCGATCACGGCGATACGCTGCGCCTTGAGGGTCTTGAGCGCGTAGTCGCCGGCGACCTGGCCGCCGTCATCGTCATGGCCCATGATCCGGAAACTGGTGTCGAAACCTTGCTGGGTATAGGCGTGACCGGTGGCCACTGGCGCGACCTGGGCAATCCCGGCGTCATGGTAGACCCGCGCGGCCGGGATGCTGGTGCCGGTGTTCCAGTGACCGACCACGCCAACTACGCCTTCGTCCACCAGGCGCTGGGCCACGGTGACGGCGGTGCGTGGGTCGGACTGGTCGTCTTCGGAAACCAGTTTGTACGTGACCGCTTCGCCGTTGATTTTCGGATGCTTGGCGTTGGCCTGGTCAATGGCCAGTTGCGCACCGTTTTCCAGGTCTTTGCCGATCCGCGCCGACGGGCCGGTCAAGGGCCCGGCCAGACCGATCAGGACCGTCTGGTCGGCCTGGGCCACACCGCTCAGGGCCAGGCTCAACAACAGTACGCGTTTGAAGGGGGCAGTCTTGTTCATCAGTTTTTCCTGTTTCTCATCAGGCCCTCATGGCCTGTGGGGTGGGCGAAACACGCCGGGCGTCCGGTGGCGTTTGTTATGGGGTTATTCACCGAGGTAGGCACTGCGCACCTCGGGGTGGTCGAGCAATTGCGCGCTGGCACCGCTGAGGCTGATGCGCCCGGTGTCCATCACGTAGGCGCGGTCAGTCACTTGCAGCGCAAGGCGCGCATTCTGCTCCACCAGCAGCAGGGTCATGCCCTGGCGGCAGACATCATCAATCACCTGGAACAGCTTTTCGACCATGATCGGCGCCAGGCCCATGGATGGCTCGTCGAGCACCAGCAGCCGCGGCTTGGACAGCAGCGCACGGGCCAGGGCGAGCATCTGCTGCTCGCCCCCGGAGAGCAAGCCGGCCGATTGCTGCAAGCGTTCTTCCAGGCGCGGGAAGTGCTCGAACAACTGGCGGATTTCCAGGTTCACCTGGTGCGGGTCGCGGCGCAGGAACGCCCCGGCCTGGAGGTTTTCCAGCACGCTCATGCGCGCAAAAATGCCGCGCCCTTCGGGCACCATGGCGATGCCCAGGGTCAGGCGCTCATGGGGCGCCAGGCTGAGGATCGAGCGCCCGGCAAAGCGGATCTGCCCCGCAGCGGCCGGCAGCAACCCGGTCAGGGCCTTGAGGCTGGAGCTTTTGCCGGCGCCATTGGCACCGATCAGCGTCACCCGTTCGCCTTCATTGATATGCAGGTCCAGGGACTTGACCGCCTCGATGGCGCCGTAGCGCACCTTCAGGCCGTCAATCTGCAACAACGCTTCAGACATGGGCGCCGGCTCCCAGGTAAGCCTGGATCACTTGTGGGTGGCGGCGCACTTCGGCAGGTGCGCCCACGGCGATCACGCGGCCGTAGTCCAGCACACTGATGCGGTCACACACACCCATCACCAGCTTCACGTCATGCTCAATCAGCAGCAGGGTGTGGCCGTCGTCGCGGATCTTTTCCAGCAGGCTGCGCAGTTGCACTTTCTCGCTGGCATTCATCCCGGCAGCCGGCTCGTCGAGGGCCAGCAGGCGCGGCTCGGTGGCCAGGGCGCGGGCAATTTCCAGGCGCCGCTGATGGCCGTAGGACAGGCTGTCGGCGCGGTAGTGGGCAAACCCGGCGAGGCCGACATAAGCCAGCAAGCGGTGGGCGTGGGCGCGGGTCTGCGCCTCTTCCTCGCGCCCACGCGAGTGCCCGCTCAAGGCCGCCCACACGCCGTTATGGGTGCGCACATGGCGCCCGACCATGACGTTTTCCAAGGCGCTCATGGCGTTGAACAGGCGGATATTCTGGAACGTACGCGCAATGCCGGCGCGGGCCACCTGGTGCACCGCCGTGGGCTGGTACTCCTGGCCGTCGAGTTGAAAGCGCCCGGAATCCGGGGTGTACAGCCCCGTCATCACATTAAAGAAGGTGGTCTTGCCGGCGCCATTGGGCCCGATCAGGCCGTAGATTTCCCCGGCCTCGATACTCAGGCTCACGTCATCGAGCGCAGCCACGCCGCCAAACTGTTTATTGACCTTCTCGATCTGCAATAACGGATGATTCAAGGTGCACCTCCTGTGCGGCTCGGCCAGAGGCCGGCGGGTCGATACAGCATCGCCAGAATCAGCGCCAGGCCGTAAAACAGCTGGCGGATAATCTCCGGGTCCACCAGCACCTGGCCAAACAGCGCCTGCTGCAAGGGGCCCATGCTGGCGCGTAACGCTTCGGGCAGGGCTGCGAGCAACACGCAGCCCAGAATCACCCCGGGGATATGCCCCATGCCGCCGAGCACCACCATGGCCAGCACGGCGATGGACTCGTTGAGGGTGAAGGATTCCGGTGAAACAAAGCCTTGGAACGAGGCAAACAGCGCCCCGCTGATACCGCCGAACGCCGCGCCGATGGCAAATGCCAGCAGCTTCAGGCGCAAGGTATTGAGGCCCATGGCCTGGGCCGCCTCTTCATCCTCGCGGATCGCCATCCAGGCGCGGCCAATACGCGAGCGCTCAAGGCGAATGCAGGCAAACAGGATCAGCACCACCAGCGCGGCGAACAGGTAGTAATAGAGGTAGACCGAGGGCAAGCGCAGGCCGAACAGTTCCTGGGTACGCCCCAGGTTGACCCCCAGTAGCGTCACCGGGTCGACCTGGGCGATGCCCTTGGGGCCATTGGTGAGGTTCACCGGGCGGTCGAGGTTGCGCAGCAGGATGCGGATGATTTCGCCAAACCCCAGGGTGACGATGGCCAGGTAGTCGCCACGCAGGCGCAGGGTCGGCGCCCCCAGAATCACGCCGAACCCGGCCGCCAGCAGCGCGGCCAGCGGCAAGATCAGCCAGATCGAGGTGTGCATGCCCTCCGGCAGCAGCGCCAGCAAGGCCGGGAACTGTTGCACCAGATGGGGCGATGACAGCAAGGCCGCCAGGTAGGCGCCCACCGCGTAGAAGGCGATAAAGCCCATGTCCAGCAAACCGGCATAACCCACCACGATGTTCAGGCCCAGGGCCAACATGATGTACAGCAGGGCAAAGTCCAGGGTGCGCACCCAGGTATTGCCGCCGGCATGCCCGACAATCCAGGGGGCCAAGACCAGGGCCAGGGCGAACAGCAGCAGCCCCAGGCTGGCGCGTTTGCTCGAAGGGCTCACAGCGGTTGCCAGGCTCATGCGCGGGTCGCCAATCGTTCGCCCAACAACCCCTGGGGCCGCAACACCAGCACCGCGATCAACACGATAAACGCGAACACGTCCTGGTAGTTGCTGCCGAACACACCGTTGGTGGCAGCCCCCAGGTAGCCGGTGCCGAGGGCTTCGATCAGCCCCAGCAGCAGGCCGCCGAGCATCGCGCCCTTGAGGTTGCCGATGCCGCCCAGCACCGCCGCGGTAAACGCTTTGATCCCGGGCAAAAAGCCCATGTAGAAATGCGCGCTGCCATAGTTGCTGGCCATCATGATGCCCGCCAGCGCGGCCAGGGCGCCGCCGATGGCGAAGGTCATGACGATGATGCGGTTCGGGTTGATGCCCATCAGGCTCGCCACTTGCGGGTTCTCGGCCACGGCGCGCATGGCCCGGCCAAAGCGCGTGCGCTCTACCAACAGCAGCAAACCGAGCATCAGGCTTAACGCCACGCCAATGGTGGTCAGTGCGGTGGCATTGGTCACGGCAGCGTGGGTGGCATCGCCAGCGAGTACTTCGATAGGTTCCAGGGGCAGCAATTGCGGGAACATCTGCGGGTTACGGGTCCAGACCAGCATCGCCACGGTCTGCAACAACAACGACACGCCGATACCACTGATCAACGGTGCCAGGCGCGGCGCGTTGCGCAAGCGCCGATAGGCAACACGCTCGATCACCACCGCCAGCACCGCACAAAAGGCCATGGCGATCATCGCCGCCGTCAGCAGCAACAGCACCGGCGGCATATCCGGCCAGGCTGCCTGCAGCACGCGGATCACCGACAGGCCCACCAGTGCGCCGATCATCAACACATCGCCATGGGCAAAGTTGATGATGCGCAAAATGCCGTAGACCATGGTGTAACCCAAGGCGACCAGCGCGTAGAGACTGCCCGACAGCAAGCCGTTAAGCAGTTGCTGGATAAACGCATCCATGAGAACCATCAACTCCCTTTACAAAAAAC
The DNA here is from genome assembly GCF_044510355.1 of Pseudomonas sp. DD1. Taxonomy (NCBI): domain Bacteria; kingdom Pseudomonadati; phylum Pseudomonadota; class Gammaproteobacteria; order Pseudomonadales; family Pseudomonadaceae; genus Pseudomonas; species Pseudomonas sp. DD1. The sequence goes on from NZ_MSAJ01000037.1 coordinate 76,196, forward strand.
GTCGTGGCCAAGGCGCGCCGACTAAAAAGCCCGAGCGCGGAACACTAGTTATTTATTCTGTTTTTATCAAATATCTGAAGGGAATATGGTTATACAAAATACAAAAGCCCCTACACACGGGACCTTTTTGCGCTTTATTTATCTTTTTACTTAGTATTTAATTCAATACATGAATAATTTAGAACAGTTAGCCAACGATCCACCTCTACGGGCCGTGCGTACTTTCGAGGCCTTTGCCCGCCACGGTGGTGTCAATGCCGCCGCCCGCGAGTTGGGGGTGTCGCCCTCGGATGTCAGCCATCAGTTGCACTTGCTCGAGAGCTTCCTGCAACAGCCACTGACGATGCGCCAAGGCCGCAACCTGGGCCTGACCGAAGAAGGCCGCGAGTACTACCGGGCGATTCGCTCGGCATTCGCGGTACTGCGCAGCGCCACCGAACACGTGCGCGAGAAAAGCGCGACACGCCAGGTCACCATCAGCCTGATCCCGATGTTCGCGACCAACCTGTTCATCCCGAGCCTGGCGCAGTTTTTGAGCGCCAACCCGGCGCTGGATATCAACATCACCTACGCCAACCACCGCAGCTACCCCAGCGATGCCGCCGACCTGTCGATCCGCTTCGGCACCGGGCACTGGCCGGGTTATCACAGCGAGCCCCTGATCAGCGGCGCGGTCACGCCGTTCTGCAGCCGCGAATTCCTCCAGCGCCACGGCCCTATCGACAGCCCCCAGGCCCTCAGCGAACTGCCCCTGCTGCACGACGAAGAGCGTGGTACCTGGGGCCAATGGTTCGATGCCGCCGCGATCAGCCACAGCAACACACACAACGGCCTGCTGCTGGAGGACGGCCAGTTGACCCTGGTCGCCACCCGCACCGGCCTGGGCTGCTCGCTGCTGCGCGCGCCGTTGGTGGCGCCACTGGTGGCTACGGGTGAGCTGGTGCAATTGTTTGACCTGCAGGTGGATGACGGTCGCCAGTATTACCTGTGCCGCCGCGCCACCAGCGAGCTGTCGAGCGAGGGCAATAACCTGTATGACTGGATCAAGGCCCGCTTGGGCCACAGCCCCGTGTAGGGGCACGTCATGCACGAACGGCATCCCTGTGGCGAGCGGGCTTGCTCGCGCTGGGTCGCGTAGCGGCCCTAAAAATGGGACTGCTGCGCAGTCCAACGCGGGCAAGCCCGCTCGCCACACTTTATTTGTGCTTACCAACTGAACAGCATCGCGTTTTCCGGCCCGTGTATCATCAGTGCGGGCTCGCCGGTATGATCCGAGGCTCCAGAGCCTCATTGGACCCACCCTTATGCCCGGCGCCTTTACCCACCCCACTCCCGCCCCCTTGCTCAGCCAGGGCGAGACGGTGGTGCTGTTCGACGGGGTCTGCAAACTGTGCAATGGCTGGGTCAGGTTCCTGATCCGCCATGACCGCCACCGGCGTATTCGCCTGGCGGCCGTCCAGTCGCCCGAAGGCCAGGCACTGCTCGCCTGGGCCGGCTTGCCCCTGGATCAATTCGACACCCTGGCGGTGATTCGCGACCAGCACTACTGGGTCCGCTCCAACGCAGTCCTGCAGATCATCGCCCTGCTGCCCATGGCCTGGCGGCCGCTACAGTTGCTGCGGGTACTGCCACGGGTACTTCGTGACTGGGCCTATGACCGCATCGCACGTAACCGCTATCGGCTTTTTGGCCGGTACGACAGCTGCCTGCTGCCCGATCCTGATCATGCGCAACGCTTCTTGAAAACCCCGCGATGAGCACACTGACACGCATCAACTGGATCGCACGGGCGGGTCTGGCGTTCATGTTTGGCTACCACGGCCTGGTTCCCAAGCTACTGTGGCTCAGCCCTGGCGAAAGGACCATGATCCTGGCCCATGGGATCGAGCAGGTAGAACTGTTCGCCACATTGGCCGGCGTCGGGGAAATTGCCCTGGCCTTGTGGCTGCTGCTCGCACCGCGCAGTCCCTGGCCGTTGCTCCTCGCCGCAACGTCGCTGGTCATCCTGCTGCTGGATGTCGCGCTACTCAATCCAACGATGCTCAGGGATGCCTTCAACCCGGTCTCACTCAATATCGCCGGCCTCGCCCTGTGTGCGATCGCCTGGCATACCCGGCCTACATCATCAGTTCGAGCAACTGCCACGGGGTCATCTTCGTCACCATGATCAGCACGATCACAAACATCCCCAGGAACCCGAGTATCCCCAGCCAGAACCATCGCCTGTACACGCTGTGATACTCGGCACCGACCTCGTTGCCTGCAACATCGGCGTTGGCTGCGATGACCTGTAGGCGCTTCTGCAACACCAATACCGGGAGCCATAGCAACCCCACGCACAAGAAAATGATCAGCGCCGTCAGCACCCACCCGGTTGTCAAAGGAAGGCCAGTCAGCCGGGTCAGCAGGTAGCCCGTGACTATCTGTATAAAGCCGGCAGGCGTGGTGATCCAAGTGTCGAACCGCACCACCATTCTGGCCACCTGAGCGATCACCTGGGGATTGGCCGTGCGGCTGGCGGCAATCAGATAAAGGTATGACCCCATGCCAAACCCGAACAGGAACACCGCGGCGATGACATGCAGGTACTTCAAGCCCAGATAAAGCATGCTCAACGCTTTCCGTCAGCGCATTGCACGGTGAGGCTCAGATTTTGCGGGTCGTTGATGGCAGTCATGTACTCGTCGACGTTAATTTCGCCGACACACGCCCGGGCACCGGGTTCGGGCAGATAGCCTCCGGACATTTTTGCGGCCAGGGCGACGGCGGCACAGCTTGGTATTTCCGGCCCCTTGTCATTCAGGGCTGTCAACTGCAGCGTCATGGACAATGGCCCACCATCAAGACCAAGCCCCTGCACGTCGATGTACATCGCACTTTTGCCATCGCCAAAGCGTTCGAACCAAGTCCCCAAACGATGCAGTCTGCCCGCCCAGGCCGCATGGTCACGTACCAGCCCCGTACGCAGCGCCTGGGCCAACAGGTAATTGGCGACACCGCCCAGCTTCAAGCCCGCGCCCGCCTTGAAGGCCAGGGTATGGGCGCCATAGCGGCTGGCGAAAATATCCATATCTGGCACATCGACATTGGCCAATAGCCGGGTACCCAGGCCAGGCATCTTGCGTAACGTCAGATCCTGCCAGCCCAACACCTCATGCACCTGGCCATCTTTCAGTTGTTTGATCGGCTTGCCAGCGTAGGCAAGCACGCCTTCGACGGTAGACAGGCCAGGCATCTTCGCCGAAGAAGAAATGCCATGCTCGATCGCATCAATGCGCTGGAAGTGATGCCGCTGCTGATCGATCAGAGCTGCCGACAACGTCGGCACCGAGCTGCAACCGCTGAGGATCGCCACCCCCGCTTGCCTGGCGCGCGCATCCAGCACGCCAATGCCGTTGACAAAGGTGCGACAGTCCGAGAGGTCACAGTAATTGACACCCGCGTCGATGCAGCTCTGGGCTACGGCATAGGACTGCCCCTGGAATGGACCGCCGGTATGGATCACCAGGTCGATCGCCATCGAGCCCAGCGCCGCTCGGAACTCGCTGCCCATCGCATCGCCGCACCAATACTGACAGGTACGCCCTGTTTGCGTGTCTAGCGCTTGAACCTTGCACAGCAACTTGACCCGGTCGCGCCCTGATATCACCAGGTCAATACCTGGCATTCCAATCAAATGCCGACTGACGATGGAGCCGAAATTGCCGTACCCACCGATCACCATCACCCTGAACCTCATTTATCTATTCCTTGAAAGACGGGATCCCGCAGAGCTTCCCTGATATCAGTTGAGCGGGCAAGTCTTGGCGACTGCCCACGCTGCCGGCTGGTATGATGCCGCGCTTTGAAAAACCAGCTGTAGACCTGCGAGGAAATGCACCTTGAGTAACGACGCAAAAATGACCGGCGACCTGTTCGAAGTGGACAAGCGCCTGTCGCTCAAACCCGTGGTGGACTTCAATAGCTACCTGCAGGCGGCTTTTGGTGATGGCCCTTGCACCTGCACGCGCTGCGTGGCCAGCGCGGGTGACGAGAAAGGTTACGAGTATCAGCACAGCTTCGACTTCCAGGGCCAGGTAACCCACCGCCGCTTTGCGCTGACCGCTGGCAGCGATGTGTTGCAGATGCTGAAGAAGGCCTGGCTGTCGTACACCAAGGCGGAACTGCCGGGTCACGGCGAGCTGGCGTTGGACACGGTAAAGGAGTTTGTCGAACCGCAGTTGCACAAGCGTCTGCTGCCGTTGTTGCTGGCCAGCGGGTTGGTCAAGGATGTCGAGGGTGGGTTGCACATTCAGCCTGTAGTCGCCTAGGGACCGACCCGGGATACACGCGCCCGGAACGACACCAGACCACTGAAACGATTTACTGTTAATAGTGACAGTAGATCCCTGGTACTCCTCAAGTTATTAATTAACCGTAAAGCCTCTACGAACGGTTTAAATCAACTCTGAGGATTCACTAATGCCAACCCCCCAACCGCACAATACAACCGGCCATTTAACGGCGGACATTGATGGCCGCGCCTACACCGCCGAGTCTGTTTCACTTAACCTTTATAGTTCATCGATTATTGCCGGCGGTCCGATTGAAGGTATCTTGAAAGAGGGGATTTTCTTTACTTTCCCGGACCACATCAAGCCGGGCACATACGAAATGAACAGGGATACCCTTGTAGGTGCCTGGTACAACCCAGGGCAGAATCAGAATAGCTGGTACGCTGACAACAACGAGGAGGACAAGATGGAGGTTATCTCTGTTTCATTGGCAGCCGAACCTTCATTAGAAATTTCTTTCAAGTTTTTTGCGGTCAATTCTGCGGACACGCAACAGCGTAAAAAAATTATCGGCGTCGCGAAGTTCGAAGGCGCCTCGCAACAAGGTACGGTGCAATACAAGACTCAATAACACTATGAGCGCCCAAGTCTGTCTATCGCTGGAATATCCCATTTGTAAAAAGGGCCGCGCTTATTAGCGCTGGCCCTTTTTATTGTTCGCGCCATTGAGCGGCGTCAGCCAAACCACTCCCGCCGCTCCTCAAAGGTGTTGACCACCATTGCCACAATCATCTGCACCTCCTGTGGATGCGCCGCCGCGGCATTGACCGCCATCCACACCTGGCGCTGCATGTCCTGGGCAAACAAGCCCGGCAACGCCATCAAGCCCCGGTCGAAACAACTCATGTAACGCGGCAGCAAACCAATGCACGCGCTGCAGCGGATCATCTCCAGCATCAGCGGATACGCCTGCACCTGCACCACCCCCGCCAAGCGCTGTTGCACCACTCGGTTCCACGGCGCCAATGCCTCGACCAAGCCGTCAGGCTGCCATTGCACCAGCATGTAGTCCGCCAAGTCATCCACACTGTCCGGGCGTGCGGCCAGGCGTGAGTAGCGTTTGGCGATATGCGGCAGGTAATCCAGGCAGGCCAGTGCCTGCGGTGGGTGGGTCGCAAAGCCCGGTCCCGGCTGCGGCGAGTCGACGCCCGCCAGCCACAGCACTACGTCGGCTTCCACTGTCTGCACGGCCTGCGGACTGTCGATACAGACAATCTCCAGGCGCACACTGGCATTGCGGCGCAGCAGGGAGATCAGGTCGCGCCCGAGGATGTCATACAGGATGGTCTCGGCCACTGCCAGCCGAATCAACGGTTGTTCCTGCACCGGCACCCGCCGTTCATTGGCCAGGGTCACCAGCCGCGCCTGGAGCTGCAGGCCGTCACGGCTCAGCGCCAGGACATTGCCCTGGTAGCTGAACAGTGAACGGCGCATCTGTGCTTCCAGTAACGCCAGGCGTTTGCGCAGCAATGTGGCCTTGATGTTCAGGCTGCGGGCCGCCTGCATGAAACAGCCGCAGCGGGCGCTGATCAGGAAGTAGCGCGCCACCTCCGGGTCGATGCCCGCAGCCAGGGCCAGCCAGGCTTCCCGGGGTTCGCCGGGCGCGCGGTAAGGCGTCATGCCGTGGGGTGCTGCAGGTTCTAGATAGTCCATGGGGGGAACTCCCTGTCTTATTGGGTCTGTGCATCCATGCGTACAGCCTGTTTATTCCAGTACTTTGTTCAGTTGCGCCCCGTCGATGCTCAAGGTCGCGGTGTTGAGCATGCCCTCCAGATAGGCCTTGGCGATCTGCTCCTGGCGCTGGGCGCGCAGGGCCTCGGTCAGGCGTGGGCGCAGTTCTTCGAGGCTGGCGGTGCGCGCCGGTTGGTGCTCGGTCAACTTGAGCACATGGAACCCCGCCGCGCTGTGCACCGCATCCGATACCGCACCCGGCTTGAGCCGCGCGACCACGTTGCGCACCTCTGGTACCAGTTGCTGCAAGGGTTGCAGGCCCGAATCACCGCTGCGCCCGGCGCTGCCGGCGTCCTGGGAGTACTGGCTGGCCAGCCCGGCAAACTCCGCCGGGGCCGCCTGGGCCCGGCGGCTCAGTTCCTGGGCCTGGCGCCGCACGGCCTCAGCATTTTGCGGGTCGTCCACGGCGAGGAAGATCTGGCTGACCCGGTACAGCGGCGGTGTCATCCACTGGGCCTTGCCGCTGTCATAGGCCTGCTGCAACTCGGCGGCGCTGGGGTAGTCGGCCGGCACCTGGCTGACCGACAGCAGGTAGTCGCGAAACACGATCTGCTCGGTGGCGGCGCGGGTCTGTTGCTCGACGTCCGGGCGTTGCCGCCAACCCTGGGCATCGGCCTGTTCGAGCACGGCCTTTTGCGCCAGGCGCGAGCGGATCCAGGTTTCCAGGGCACCCCGATTGGCGCGCAACTGCTCGCGCGATTCGGCCGGCAAGGTGGCCAGCAATGCCTGCAGTTCCGGCACGGCCACCTGTTGATTGCCCAGGCGTGCCACCGCCGGGCCCTCTGCGCCGATCACCGGGGCCGGTTGCTGGGCCGCGACCGGGTCGCTGCCCGAGCGCAGGCCCAAGCCCACCGCCACCCCCAACAGGGCTAGCGCAGCTACCACCAGGGTTGGTTTTTTCACAGCGCTGGCGCCTCTTCGCGGGTTTCAACCTCAGGTACACCCTGGGCTTGCAGGTGCGCGGCGGTCTGGCTGTATTCACGCAGGTAGACGATAAATTCCTGCAACAGCCGATCCCACAACTCCAATTGGCTGCGCAGGTACAGGGCACCGACGCCAGCCACCATCACGTCCATCTCCATCAGCAGGAACTCCCCCTGCACGGACAGCCGGGCAAAGCGCCGCGAGGTGTTCCAGACCGGGGCCAGGCCTGCGGGCAACTCGCCCTGGACCCGCAGCGCGCAACTGTAGGTGAAATCCACATAGGCGCCCTGCTCCGCCGCCGGGTTGCCGAAGCGCACGGCAAAACCGATGCCCTGGCTGGCGCTGAGCAGTTGCACGATGCCGTTCTGCTCGCTCTGGTTGACCCGGTAGCCGGCCTCTTGCAGCAACTCGGTCAGGCACTGGGGGGTCACGCTGCTCATCAATTCGCTCATGGTTAACTTCTTCCTTGGTTGATCAGTGATTAAGCGCCGCCTGGGGCGCATCGAAACGGCTGTTGTACAGGCCATCGCCAAAACCCTGGGCCAGTTCTTCGAACTTGACCCGCGCGCCGCTGGCGAACGGTTGGCGAATGCTCATGACCTCGGCCACGTCGATTTTTTCGTAGGCCGCGAGCAACGCTTGGGCCACGCCATACATCTGTTGATTCTTGGCTGAACATTGCTGCACTTGTGTGTCACGTTCAGCCAGTTGCGCCTGCAGGCGCGCGCGCTCGGTTTCTTTGCCACGGGCCAGCACCAGCAGGTCGTCATACGCCTTCTTGAACTTGCCGGTCTGCTCGGCACTCGCCGCCACTTGCGCCTGGGCCTGGCTGTGCAGGCTCTGCTGCTGGCCGGCCAGTTGCTCGGCCAAGCCTCGGGCCTTGTCCAGCTCCAGGCTCAACTGCTTGATCTGCACCTGGGCCTGCTTGGCCTGGTTTTCGGCGGCAATCCGTGCAGCGGCGGCCTGGGCCTGTTCGCTTTGCAGTGCCTGCAGCTGCGCGGTGGTGCTGCGCAACTGGGTGCGCAGGCGCTCCTCCATGCCTTCGGCCGAGGCGCCGGTGGCGACCAGGGCCAGGACCAGTCCGCAAATTCGCATGTTCATGGGTATCTCCCGGCGCGTCAGAAGCGCGTATTCAGTTCCAGTTGCATCACATCGACTTCAAACGGCGCGCCATACACCTCTGAGGCGCTCAGCCAACGGGCGCTGGCGTAGATGTTCTTGTCGATGCCGTAGTTGCCACCAATGAAGTAGCCCTTGGCGTTGGTGCCGCCGAGGTGGAAGGACGAGTCGTTGAAGCCGTCCGGCAAGGCATCCGGCTGGATGTACTTGTAGCCAGCCAACAGGTTCCAGTCGCCGGCCTTTTTCATCTCCAGGGCGCTGCCGAGGGTGAACTGCACCATCAGCGCATTGCCGCCACTTTCAAACTGGCCCTTGCTGTTGATGTTGTTGACGATCTCGCCTTCGCTGCGCTTGAGCATCTCGCCCTTGTCGTAGGCCAGGTTGTGAATGAAGTTGGCCTGGCTGCGCAGCTTGAAGTCTTGGGGCAGTTCGCTGTCCCACACCAGGTTCAGGTCCAGCACATCGAACTTGGAGGCCAGGCCCACGTATTGCGGTTGCGGGGTCAGGCCCGGGGTCGCCGGGTTGGCGTTGATATTGCGCAGCAGGAACACGCTGTTGCCCTTTTGCATAAAGGCCACGCGCGAGCCGTCGGTGTCGCAGCCCGGCGCGCCGGCCCATGGCGAGCAAGGGCTGGAGCGCTGGCCTTCGATGTCGTCGAAGCGGTAGTAGGCCAATGCGCCCTTGAGGCTGTTGCTGCGGTTGATCTTCCAGTTGGCGCCGATCTGCCCGCCGAACAGCCATTTGGTGTCGCTGTCTTCCTTGTCGAAACCGTTGCTGCTGGCGGTGTCGGAGGTGTACTCCACCGGGAACGCGCCCAGCGTGCCGAACAGGCCCCATTCGTTGTTGAGGCTGTGGTTGAAGATCGCCGCCACGCCGTCGAAGTTGAGGTCGCTGGAGTACATCATGTCGGTGGAATAGAACGGGTTGGCGATCCGCCCGCCCGTCAGGGTCAGGTCCTGGGTGACCTTCCAGGTCAGGTAGCCCTGGTCGAGCCAGATATCTTTCTTGCCAAAGCCGCCGCCCAGGGTCTGGGTGGTGGACACCGGGTTGTTGTCGGAGCCGGTGCCGATGCGGATGCCTGCGGTCCATTCCGGCGAAATGATCGCCTTCATTCCCAGGCGTGCGCGCAGGCGGAACAGGTTCTCGCGGTCTTCACGGGTGTTGAGCAATGGCGGCAGGCGGGTGTTGGTGTCTTTGTTGACGTCGTAGGGGCCGTTCTCGTTGAGCTTGGCGTAATCGACGATTTCGTTGCTGTTGTTGCCAGAGAAAAACCGCGACTCGTCACGCAGACGGATGTCGCCATCGAAGCTGATACGCGAGACCCAATCCGGGAAGGTGTTGGGCTGGGCCCAGTTTTCCTGCTTGGCAGTGGCCATGACTTCGGCCTTGACCTGGTCGCGGATCTGATCACGCACGGCGGCCGGCACGTACTGCACCCGCACATCCCCAGGGGCCGCCGCAGGCCCGGTGGCGGCCACTGCGGTCTGGCGCGCCTGCACCGCCTCTTTCTCGGCCTGGGCGATCAGCCCCTCGGCCTGTTCCTGCTTGAGCACACCTTGCTGCACCAGCAGGCGGATCAGGTTGATCGTGGCGTTTTCCGAAGGCCCGGCCGGGGCGGCCGTTGCCTGGCCAACCAGGGTCGCGATGACCATGCCGACCGCCAGGGTCACTCGATTCACGTGGGAAATCATCTGCACACAACTCCTGTAGAAAACTGCAAAAAAGGTTGGCTCACTCCGGGCGTCGGCCCTTGAGGGACAGGCGCACCGGCAACGTCAGGGAGGCCGGTGTGCGTTCTTTCAAACGGGGCGTGGCCCGCAGTGCCGCCAGTACCTGGGCGTCGGTGTCGGCATCGCCGCTGGACTGGGCCAGCTCTACACGCGTGACCTCGCCATCGCCGCTCAGCCACAGGTCGGCCTGCACCGCATAGGCCTTTTTGCGCAACTCCGGGTCTTCGCGCAGCAGGCGCTGGAACACCCCGGCCAGGTACTGCTTGAACGTGCCCGTGCCCAGGCCGCCCCCACCGGAGCCGGCCATGCCGCCGCCCTTGCCGGCCCCCACGTTGAAACCGTCGTTACCGGCCTGGGCATCACCGTCCATCTGCATCGGGTTGGCCAGGTCGTCGGCGGGACTCGGGGGTGCCTCTTGCTCCGGCTTGATCTCCTCCGGCGCAGGTGTGGGCTCAGGCTCGGGGATCTTTTCCTCGACCTGGGGCTCGGGCTCCTTGGGCGGTTCCGGGGGCGGCGGCGGTGGTGGCGGCAACGGGATAATCATCGGCACCTTGGGCGCTTCGCGGCGCACGCCGCTCATGTCATTGGCCCACTGCCACAGGAACCAAGCGGCCACGGCGCCCACCAGCAGGCCGGCGCCCCACTTCAGCGGGCGTAGCGGCGACTTCTTCACGGGCGTGGGTGGGATCGGCATCTGTGCGGTCATGATGGTTTGCCAGTGACCAGGCCGACCTGGGACAGCTCCAGGCGGCGCAGCAAATCAAGCACCTCGATGACCTTCTGGTACTGCACCGTGGCATCGCCGCGCACAATCACCGGAAACTCCGGGTTCAGGGCCTTCTCGATGCGCAGGCGTTCTTCCAGTTCCCCCAGGGTTACCGGGTAGGCGTCGAGGAATACCTGGCCGCCGTCATTCACCGAAATCGCCTTGGTCTTGGCCTCGGACAACGACACCGAGGCACTGGCCTTGGGCAAGTGGATCTGGATCCCCGAGACCTGGGCCGTGGCGGTGAGGATAAACATCACCAGCACCACCATCAGCACGTCCACCAGGGGCGTGATGTTGATGCTGTCGACGGCGGCGTCTTCGTCATCGTCGTGGGAGGCATTCACAGAAGCCATGCTGATTCTCCTCAGGCCGGTACGTGGGCTGGCTGGGCGCGCCGATGCGCGGCTTCGCTGGACTGGCTCTCGCCGTGCATCTCGGCCAGGCGGGTGATGAACTCATCGACGAACACCCGCATGTCGGCACTGACCTCCTTGTTGCGGGTGATCAGGCGGTTGTAGCCAAACAGTGCGGGGATCGCGACAAACAGGCCCATGGCGGTGGCCAGCAACGCAGCAGCCATGCCCGGGGCGATCGCATTGATGTTCACGTCGCCGGCCATGGCCGTGCCGAGGAACACCACCATGATCCCCAGCACCGTGCCGAGCAGGCCGATATACGGGCCGCCGGCAATGGCGTTGGACAGGGTCGAGAGCTTGGCGCTGAGCTGCTGGTTTTCCCGGGTGCGCACGCCGTCCATGGAGCAGCGGATGGCTTCGATGGTGGCTGCCGAAACCGAGCTGGTGTCGGCACCCTGGGCGCGGCGGGTGCGGATTTCCTGGACGGCGACGCGGTACAGGCGCCATAACGACGAGTGGCTGAGGCGCTCGGCCAGGATCTGGTCGTCGTAGTACATCTCCAGGCGGGTGCCGATCTGCGCGAACTGCTCGCGGAAGATCTCGTTGGCACTGCTGACGCGGCTGACCATGCGGTTCTTGCGGAACATGATGACCCACGACTGGACCATCATCGCCACCAGCACCAGGATGATCACCCAGGCGTCGATAGGCACGGCCTTGAGCAAAAAGCCCAGGCTGCCGAAACCAAAGCCCGACTGTTCTTCATCCACGCCATAGGCCAGCAGTTTCGACTCAGAACCCTGGGCGCTGGCATCGGCCAACAACGCCCCCGCCGGGCGTGCGACTTTGGACAGGCGCAGCTCATCCATCGCCCCGGCAAAGGGCAGCAGGCCGCCGGTGGACTCCGGCAGGTCGGCGCCAATGGCCAGCTGGGAATTGAACGCCGGCATCGCCAGCGCCAGGGTCGCGGTTTCGCGGCCGTTGACATACAGGGTCACGGCGTTGCCAGCGGCCGTAAAGGCCAGGTGTTGCCATTGGCCGGGGTTCAGCGGCTGGGTCGATACCGCACGCTGGCCGTCGATCTCGACAAACGGCATGCCCTGGTTCAGGCCCAGCACCAGGCTGCTGCTGCCTTCACGGCGGGCCAGCACCACTTGCTCACCGGCGGCCTGGTCCAGGCGCAGCCAGGCACTGAAAGTAAAGGCGCCGCTGGCGGTGTGTTGCAACGACGGACTGGCCGGCAACAGCAACGGCTGGCCGCTGAACTGCAAGGCCCGCCCGATCACGCCGTCGATGCTCGCACCGGTGGCGTTCAGCGCGGTGTTGCCATAGGCCGTGGTGTCACGGGCCGGCGTGCCGTTGGCGCCCTCGAAATGGTAGAGCGCGGTGTAGCTCGGATCGAACGTCAATTGGCCGTTGCCGGTCGCCGGGGCCTTGTCGTTGCCGTAGTACATCCACAGGTCCTGACGCTGGCCGCCTTCGATCTTGGGCACATCGACCCAGATCAACGCCATGCCCATCAGCGGGTCGAAGCTCTCGATCTGGTGATTGAACACGGTCTTGTCGTCGGCGCTGACAAAGCGCAGGTCGGCGCCGTCTTCCTTGACCCCGTCGAAGGTGAAGTTGCCGGTGTGCAAGCGCACCAGCAAGGCAGTACGGCCCAGTGCCTGATTGATCGCGGCGCCTTGGGGGGTGGTGTCCAGCGAGATCTGTTTACGGTAGTGCCAGTCGTCCTGCCACCAGGCTTGGGCGGTGGCCGGGAGCACGAAGCCCAGGCAGATCAACAGGCTCAGAAATAGGCGTTGCATGTGAAGGGTTCTCCGGAAAAAAGGGTCAGAAAGTCGCCTGCACACTGAAGTGCAGTCGCGAGTCCTGTTTCTGGGTGTTCGGTCCATCGAGCAGCGGGTAGCCCCAATCCAGGCTGCCGGACAACCACTTGCTCAAACTGGCACGGGTGCCGAGGCCGACGCTGGCCAGGCTGTATTCGTCTTCCTGCTCGGGCAGCGGGTCATGCAGGCGCAGGCGCGCGCCTTCGGCAAACGCGTAGAAGCGCCACTCCTGCACATAGCTGCCGAGGAACTTGGCCAGGGATGGCGTACGCAATTCCTGGGAGAGCAAGTAACCCTCATCCCCGGTGCGCTCAGCGGCCAGGTAGCCACGGATCGACGTGGCGCCACCGGCCGAATACTGCTCGTTGGAGACCAGCGGGCCAGACGCCAGTTGGAACGCGGTCTTGGTCGCCGACTGCCAGTCGCCGGTGAAGGTGTAGGTGTAATTCAGGTCGCCCTTGAGCACGGCAAAGCTGGGGCTGGCCTGGTCGCGTTTGTACTGGAATTCTTCGGCGTCGCTGCCGTAGCCAAAAAACGCACGGGTGCCGACCACCAGGTTCAGGCCCAGGCCCAGTTGCGCCTGCTCGGTGTAGCGGTAGCCGTTGTAGCCGAAGGTCAGCGGCGCGTACTTGAGCGGGATCTGGTCGCGGCTGGCGCCGAACTGCATCTGCTCCTCGAAGTCCTTGAAGTCCACCCCCACCGATAACGAGTTGGCCCATACACCACTGGCCGGCAGGTTGTAGATCGCCGAGACGCCGTAGGAGTGACCCTTGCCCAGCACGTTGCTGCCGCCGATGGTGGCGATATTGCTGTCGGACTGATAACCGGAGAACTGCACAGTCCAGCGCTCGTTGAGCGGCGCGCTGTAGGCGCCGGACCAGACCTTGGCGTTTTCGCTGTCCTGGGGCGCAGTAAAGAAGGTCAAGGACACGCTGTGGCCCAGTTGCCAGAGGTTGTCGTAGCCCAGGGTCGCGACACTGCGCAGCTTCTCGGTGTCGGCACTGTAGTCGTTGTTCAGGCCGAGGCTGGCGTGCCAGGGGTTCTGGTCCTCCACTTGCAGGTCCACATCCATGGTGCCGGGGCGCTGGCCCTCGCGCACCAGCGGCGTGACCTGGCGCCCTGCCCCGCGATTGAGGCCGGCGAGCTGGGTCTGCACCGTGGCAAAATCCGGCACCGCCCCCTCCTTCAGCGCCGAAACTTCTTCGCGGATCTCTACCGGCGAATAGTGCTTGGCCCCCACCACCCGCACTCGGCCGACCTTGGTCTCGCTGACTTGCAGGTAGACGATGCCGTCATCGACCTTCTGCTCGGGCAACTCGACAAACACCGACTGATAACCGCGCGCCTGGTAGATCTTCTGCAAGGCATCGCGGGCGCCTTCGATATCGCTCAAGGTTTTTTGCGGGCCCAGGAACGGGTACACCGCCTCTTCGATCGCCCGAGCGTCGAGCACCGTATTGCCGCGCACAAAGTACTCATTGACGTCCACCCGCCGCACCGCGGCCTCGGACGCGCCACCTGGCTCATCGGCTGACACCGGCAGCGCCAGTGTCAGCCAGCACAGCGCCAGCGTTGATTTGAACAGATGCGTCACACCGCCCCCTGGATTACTCGAATGGCTGGCCTTCACGGTTGTTGGCACCACGTTCGGCCGACTCAATTGCTGGATGTCGAGGTATTGGCATGCCGTGCCAGCCAGGTATGCAGCAGCGCGAAGTTCAAGGAGAACTCCGGCATGTGCAGCAAGGCGCCACAGAACACTTCACCGATGATTTTCTGGATCAACTGCACCGCCCGTGGGTTGCCCAGGAGCGTGGCGATATCGCGCTGCAGAACGTGGATGCCCCACACCCGCTGGGTCAGGTCGAGGCCGACGAACCAGCGGAACAGCAGGTTGTAGTTGAGTTGCTCGTGCAGTTGCTGTTCGCTGGGCACCGAATAGAGCAGTTGCAGCAGCAGAATCTGCAGCACCGTGCGCGGGGCGATAAGCATGCCAGGCTCGGCATTCAGGGCCTGCAGCAAGTCGTGGTGCTGCTCCAGCACCTCGTCGATCTGCGGGCGCAGCAACACCAGGGAGTGACCGGCAGGTATATAGCTGGACACCTCTTTCAAAGCGCCTTGCCAGTCCTCCTGGGACACGATCCAGACCCAGGGCGCGCCATAGCGATAGACCGACACCGGCTTCTTGCGGGCGGCTTCGACGATCTTCGACAGGCGCTGATCGAGTTCCTGCATGCCTACTTTCGAGTAGCGTTCCATAGTTCCCATCCGCCCCACTCCTGGCCTGTTTCGCGTGCTTGAGCGCGTTACATAGGCAAGACGGAGGGACGGGGGGACTACCGAACTTTTGTCATAAAAGCTTCATTCCGCAGGGCTGATTGTCGGGCGTCGTCAGCAACCTAATGTGGGAGAGGGCTTGTTCGCGATGGGCGTAGGTCGCTACACAGCTCTCTTCTGGGTTTGTGTGTACATATCCGTTGCTGCGGTTACGGCGGCTATTGATTCCGCCCTTACGGCGGGTCACTTTTGGAAAAGAGCCCCAAAAGTAACCAAAAGGGCTCTTGCCCCACCACTCGGCACCTCGCCCAGGCTCGGTGTGCCCGTCATCCGACATTGATTTGGGGGGCCGCCGCGATGGGCCATCCATGGCCCAGCGCGGCTAACCCGGCGTCCTGCCGGGTTACCCCCCAAATCAAAATCGGATGACGGCCAGCGTGGTTTAACGGGGCGCCTAAGATCAAAATCACAAGCAAAGCGAGGCGGCCTGACAGCCGACCTGATCGTCGAGGCGTGCGCGTACCTCTGTGGGAGCTGGCTTGCCTGCGATGACGGTGTATCAGTCGATAAATGTATTGGCTAATGAACCGCCATCGCAGCGATGCGGCGACCCGACAAGCCAGCTCCCACAGGGGAATGCAGCTTCGCGCTCTGGCTTTGCTGTTGCTCTGCTTTTGATCTTGATCTCAGGCGCCCCGTTAAACCACGCTGGCCGCAGGCAGGCATTGCGCAGTGGGCACCCCGGCATGGATGCCGGGGTAGCCGCGACACGGCCAGGGATGGCCGATCGCGGCGGGCCCACGGAGCAATGCCTGACTGCGGGCATGCCGAGCCTAGGCGAGGCACCGAGTGGTGGGGCAAGAGCGCTTTGCTTACTTTGGCGCTCTTCCAAAGTGAGCCGCCGTAAGGGCGGAACCCTAAGTGGCCGTGACCGCAGCAACGGATATGTACACAACCCCCAACAACCACGAAAGAGTTTGTGTAGATACCTATGCCACAAACCGCGCGTCTACAGATCCGGAGGCAAATGCTGCACACCCTGCAGCGGCAGTTCATAAGACTTCTTCACCGTACGCACCACCAGCGTCGACGAATAAGTGCGAATCGGAATATCACGGTAAGTGTCGAGAAACCGATAGATATATTCGGTGTACTCCGTGGCATCGCGAAACTTGGCCACCATCACAAAATCGAACTCCCCGGTCATCAGGTAGCAGTCCTGAATCTCCGGGCGGGTGGCCAGGATGTGTTGCATCTTGCGATCAATGTCGTTGCTGTCCTTGTCGAGCTTGATCAAAAAGAACGCCGTGACCTGGATCCCCAGCTTTTTTTCATCCAGCACCGCGACTTTCGCCTTGATGATCCCCACGCTCTCCAGGCGCCGGATGCGCCGGTAACAACTGGTCGAGGACAGCCCCACGCTGTCGCTGAGCAGGTCCAGGCTCTGGGTACAATCCTTCTGCAATTTGCCGAGAATTTTCAAATCCATGGCGTCTGTCATTATTTCCACTTCTTCCTTGAGAAAACTGCAATGAATCCGCCGTAACGGGCGGCCAATTTGCACAAATCACTGCACAGTGGCCCGTTACTATCAATTCCAGCTTAGCAGCCCCGAAAGATCCAGCATGGGCGGCGTGAGAGGGATCTTATGATAGTTGCGAAACCGACATGGACCGCTGATATCCAAGGGCTTTTCACCGCGCCTTACTGGATACCGCCCGCCGAGCGCGGCCAGGTCGCAGGCTCGTGGGTGCGTTGCATGAATGCCTACGACGTGTTCCTGGAAGACCCCGATTCGGTCAAGACCTGGTCCGAAACCATCTACCAGCACCTGGCCTCACGCAACATGCCGCTGACCCTGGATGACCGGCAGTTCTGGCCGATCGACGCCCTGGAAACCTTCCGGTTGTGGGTCAACCAGGGCTGGCGCCTGAACAGTTTTTCGCCGTTCGATATCGCCGAGCGCATCCCACCGCCAGACCTGCCGCACCCGGTCAGGCGCGTGCGCCAGGACATCCGCGCGCTGAGTCAGGAACAACTGGACCTGTACCGCGCGCGGCTCGATGACGTGATGCAGATCGGCAACCCGGACAGTGGCTCGCCATGGCAGCGCTATGCCTATATCCACAGCAACTGGTGCCTGCATTATCAGGAGGCCTTTGCCCTGTGGCATCGCGCTTACCTGCTGTACCTGGAAGCCTTGATTGACTACCCGATCCCGTACTGGGACTGGATGGCCGAAGACGCCAGTGTCGATGGCAGCCCCCAGGCCGGTTTGCCCCAGGCGTTTCTCGATGAAACCTATGTGCACCCCCGCAGCGGCGAAGTGCGGCCCAACCCGTTGCGCTATGCGGCGGCCAAGGATGGGCGCTCGAAGGTGTGTGCCTCGGGCAATGTCGAGGGCGTGGATTGCCGCTTTGTGCAACGCAACCCGCTGTTCTACACCCAGGGCGACTCACAACGCGTCAAACGCACCCAGTTGTATGGCATGAGCCGGATTTTCCAGCAGCAGGTGGTGGATGCCTTGACGTTCAAGACCTTCAGCCAGCCCCAGGGCGTGCCGGGGTATCCCTGGGCCAATATCACCGAGTTCGATCCGCCGCAAAAAGACGAGTTGTACCCCAATCGCACACTGAATTTCGATGGCCTGTACGAGCAGCCCCACGACAACTATCACGGCTGGATCGGCGGCGATATGGCCGATAACGCCTACACCGCGTTTGACCCACTGTTCTGCTCTTACCACGCCAATATCGACCGCGTGCTGGAGATCTGGATCCGCGCCAACCCGGCGGCGCAGTACACCACCCAGTGCCTGCTCCAGCCGTTTGCCGGCAACCAGGCCGAGACGGTCACGTTCACCAGTGCCGATGCCTGGCGCTACACCACCCTGGGCGATATGGCCCAGGACAGCCGGCACATCGGCTACGACTACGGCACCCCGGTGGCGCCGCCGTTCGGTGCACGACGCGCCAGCGCAAAAGCGTGCTGCCCGCACAGTGCCGCGCCTGCCCAGGAGCAGGCCCAGGCCAGCGGCCCGTGGGTAGTGTTCGACCATGTGCGCTGCACCCACGACACCTACCTGATCGACGTTTTCCTCAACCAGGCCGACGCCACGCCCCAGCAGGTCAGCGCTGAGAACCCGCACTACGTCGGGCGCTTCAGCCGGATCGGCATGGGCCTGGTGGATGACAAGGGGCGCTGCATCCCCCATGGCGTGTGCCGCGCGCTGAATGCCGCGCGCAGTGTCACGGCATTGCACCTTGGCCCCACGGACGAGCTGCAGTTGAGCCTGCTGGTCACCCATCTCGATAGTGGCCGGGTATTGGCGCCGCAAGAGTATGCGCCGCTGCCTGGCTTTATCGCCCAACTGGTGTGGGACGACCCGCGCCAGACCGTTGCCGACCCTCCCCCGAGTGCCGGTTGCTGCTCCGTTTCTACCCCCCATGGAGATCTGACATGAGCACGCCCTTCAAGCAATTCACCTCCCCCGCCGGGCAAGCGCCAAAGGACTACAACAAGCTGGGCCTGGAAGACCAGTTGCCGCAATTTGAAACCGACTGGAACAACGACGTCACCGGCTGGACCGAAGCGGCGATCATCGGCAACCCATGGTCGGGCCTGTACGACGCGCCACGCTCGGGCTATTACAACCCGCTGGTCGAGGGCTATGGCGACACCACCCCGCCGGCGATTACCTGGCAACCCTTTCCCAACCGGCTGTGGACGTTTTTTTATAGCAACGGCACGGCGGTGATTCCGCAACTGGGCGGCAAGGCCATGACCCTGCAACAGGTCATGGAACTGACCGACAATGGCCAGATCACCATCAACGACACCCTGTACACCCTGTACGACCCGGACAAAAAAGGCACCCTGCTGCAACTGCCGGTGACCCGTTGCCCGAGTATCGACTGGAACGGCAAGTACAAGGACTTCTCACCCTCGGGCCCACGGGGCTGGCTGGACGAGTATTGCGAGTGGTCGATTGTCCGCGATGCCAATGGCGACATGCGCAAAATCACCTTCACCAGTGAAAACCCGGCGTATTTCCTGGCCATGTGGCGCATCGACCCGAATGCCGTGCTGGGGCTGTATCGCGACTACATCGACCCGAACGTCCAACTCGAAGACCTCTACCTGCGCTATGCCACCGACTGCCCGACCGGCAATGCCGGGGATCCGGTGATTGACCCGACCACGGGCCTGCCCGCCTACGACACTGTCAACAAATGGAACGCCGGCACCGCCTGTACGCCCGGCCAGTTCGGCGGCGCGATGCACCTGACGTCCGGCCCCAACACCCTCAGCGCCGAGGTGTACCTGGCGGCGGCGGCCACGATCATGCGGCCCCTGAAAAGCAGCCAGAACCCTCAGTCGCTGATCTGCTGCGCGCAATATGGGCAGAACTATCGCAACTCCGACCCGCATATCGGTTTTGCGGCCAATGAGGCGGCCATCAGCAACCGTATATCCCTGACCAATCCCATCGCCCTGTACCTGCAGCAACCGACCAACTTCAGCGCGTGGAAAGGCCCGCAGGGCCAGGATGTGAGTCAGTACTGGCGCATTACCCGCGGCACCGCCAAATCGGCGATCAACGGCTCCGACCAGATCCTCCAGGCGGTGTTCGAGGTGCCGCAAAGCGCGGGGTTCTCGATCAATGACATCACCATCAACGGCCAGGCCGTGGACTATGTGTGGGTGATTGCCCAGCAACTGCTGGTGGGCCTGAGTGTGACCGTCATGCCGAGCACCACGGCGGCGCCGTCTCCTTGCGTACAAGACCGGGTCAATGGCCTGCAACCCTGGCCGGTGCAGTTATTGCCGCTGGACCTGTTCTACGGCCAGTCGCCTACCGACCTGCCGGCCTGGCTGGCCCCTGGCAGCAGCGGGCAGTTTGTCCTGGTGGTGCAAGGCGCCGATCTGCAGACCACCGCCGCCACGGCGAGGATCCAGTTCAGCAATCCCGGGGTGACGGCACAGGTCACGAAGTTCATGCCCGATGCCTCGGCCATTCCCGGCCAGACCAACGCGGGCGGCACCCAGGGTTACATCATGACCATCAGCGTCGCGGCGAACGCCGCGCCGGGGCTGGTGACGGTACGCGCGCTCAACCCGGGCGAGGCGGATGACGTCAGCGCGGCGGACCACCCGTGGGAATCCGGGCTGGCGCTGGTGCCATCCACCTAAGCCCCCCTGTGGCGAGGGGGCAAGCCCCTCGCCACAACAAGCCCCCTCATTTGTGCAAGGAGCGCGATGATGTCCAGGTTTCGCTTGAGTCGTCTGCTGCTGGTCAGCACCCTGCTGTCACTGTTTATCCTGCCCTTGGCCCACGCGTCCGATGCCGATAACTGCGTCCAGCAGCAACTGGTGTTCAACCCCAAGAGCGGCGGGTTTATGCCCGTCAACAACTTCAACACCACCGGCCAGAGCTTTATGAATTGCTTTGGCTGGCAATTGTTCATCGCCCTGAACTGGCCGGTGGACCCCGGCTGGCCGGCCAATGCCAGCCTGGCGGGCGAGCCGGACAGAACCATCACCGTCGCGCAATTCGGCGTGCCCACCACCGCCGGACAGCCCATGAGCGTGGCGCCGGTATGGGCCAGCTACAAAGACGCCAATGAGATTTTCCTGCCCGGTGCACCAAAGCCCAGCGGTTGGGGGGTGCAAACCCTGGTGCCGCCCAATTGCAGCAGCCAGGACAGCCTCCAGGCCCTGTCGGTAGGGGCGCGTAAATTCATGAATGCCACCTCGGAAAGCGCGACCAACGCCAAGCATCGCTTCCACTTGTCCAGCGGCACCCTGGCGTCGATTCCCGACCCGATCATGGAAGCCGCCGGTGGCTGGCTCACGGACCAGACCGGCAACCTGGTGTATTTCGAACGCAAGGTGGGCAAGGCCGAGTTCGACTACATCGTCGACAACGGCCTGTACGATGCCGCCAATCAACTGATCGTCGCGCAAAACAGCGATGGCAAACACCCAGCCGGCCTGTCGCTGCCCGCCGGTGAGCTGATGCGCTCGATGCCCACCACCCCGCTACCCCAGGAACAACTGGGCGCCCTGGAACTCAAGGCCGCCTGGCGCATCCTCACCGGCCAGCCCCAGCTCTACGGGCGCTACCTGACCACTGTGGCCTGGCTCAAGAACCCCGCCACCCTGCAATGCACCCAACAGGTGGTGGGCCTGGTGGGCCTGCATATCATCAACAAGACCCAGAGCTCACCGAACTTTATCTGGACTACCTTCGAGCACGTGGACAACGTACCGGAACCGGGCCAGGTGCCCGCGCAACAGCTGCCCCCGGACGGCTACACCTTCAACAATCCCAACTGCACCGGCGGCCCCGATGTGTGTACGCCGAACGTGGCGCGCATCCAGTGCAAACAGCACCACCCGGATCGCGAATGCACCGAACCCTATCCACGGGACCAACCGGTGCAGACCACCCGCGAACACCCACTGTCGTCGGACATGCAGGCGCTCAACGGCGCAGTGCAGGCCAGCTTCGCCCAACAGACCAACGGCCAGTCGGTGTTCCAGTACTACAAGCTGATCAATGTACTGTGGATCACCGCCCCGACGCCGCCCGACCCCGAGCCGGGCCCGAATGCGAAGGTTCCCCTGTCCTACGGTGCTTTTATCAGCGACAGCAACGTACCCGTGGCCAACACCACCCTGGAGACCTACGTCCAGGGCATGAACTGCAATGACTGCCATCAGCAAGCGACCATTGCCGGCAGCGCCACCCTGGCCTCGGACTTCTCGTTCCTGTTCAACAACGCCGATTCGGCCAAGCATACAAGCCTGATCAAACGTGTACATGCCTTCGAAACCCTCAAGGACGGCCAACCATGAAACGCTCCCTCGCCACCCTGCTGCTCACCCTGTCAATGGCCCTCGCCCCCCAGGCCTTTGCCCATTCGGCCCATGAACTGCACGCCCTGAACAACGGCGCCGATGCCGATGCACCGGGCAACCACGGCATGTTCATGGTCGGATCGCAGACCCTGTTCCTGGTGCACATGCCGATGTTCACCACGGAAAAGCACATGTACCAGATCGTCCTGCAGGCCAGCCTGCCGGCTGACGTAATGGCCAAGTACCAGGCCCTGCGCGCGGCCAACCCGAGCAAGCCGTATAACCTGATCAATGTCGATAACGACACCTTCACCCTGCCCCAACTCAAGGCCGGCGAAGTGACCGCGTTCAAGGCGACGATCTATGACGGCTACTCCAATGATGGCGGCGGCACCCCGGGGCCGGTGCTGTTTGACAACGTGCCGGTGACGGTCGAGGCGGTGGTGATCTACCGGCCGTTCAACCTGGGCATCGAGCGGCCCAAACAGATGGTGTACACCCTGTTTGGCCGGGGTAATGAGGCGCACCTGACGCACTACATCGCCCAGGATCCGGACTTCCAGGAAATCATCACCCTGCCTGGGCCACCGGCGCCGTTTTCGGCGGCGCAATTGGTGTCTACGGTGGATTTGAATTTCACCACGGTGCAGTCGTTGCCGATTGTGTGTCAGTCGCCACTCAAGCCTGGGGTTTATCCGACCTTGCTGGAGGGGCGTGCGGATGCGCCGGTGGCGCTGGACCTGGGGCCGGCGGCGCAGCGTGTGTGGTATTCGACGGGGAATTTGTTGAACAGGACCGATCCTTGCCAGCCTTGAGTGGGTATAAGGCAGCTTCGACATTTGATGTGTGATGTGGCAGGGGTTTTTCTGCTTCGCCCGGGTCGCGGTGGGAGCGGGCTTGACCGCGATGGCGGTGGGTCAGCGGCATAGGTATCTGCACAACCTTCTGGGTTTGTGTACATATCCGTTGCTGCGGTTATGGCGGCTATTGGTTCCGCTCTTACAGCGGGTCACTTTTGGAAAAGAGCCCCAAAAGTAACCAAAAGGGCTCTTGCCCCACCACTCGGTGCCTCGCCTAGGCTCGGCATGCCCGCAGTCAGGCATTGCTCCGTGGGCCCGCCGCGATCGGCCATCCATGGCCGTGTCGCGGCTACCCCGGCATCCATGCCGGGGTGCCCACTGCGCAATACCTGCCTGCGGCCATCGTGGTTTAACGGGGCGCCTGAGATCAAGATCAAAAGCCAGATCAAAAGCAGAGCAACAGCAACAGCAATGCCAAAGCCGGGGCGCGAAGCTGCATTCCCCCTGTGGGAGCTGGCTTGCCTGCGATGACGGCCGAAAGAACACATCAGAGTGTCAGGTATTCATTTGTCATCGTTAACGACCATCGCAGGCAAGCCAGCTCCCACAGGGGTACGCGTACGCTTCGACGATCAGGTCGGCTCTAAGGCCGCCTCGCTTTGCTTTGCTTTTGATCTGAGGCGCCCCGTTAAACCACGCTGGCCGTCATCCGATATTGATTTGGGGGGTAAACCGGCAGGACGCCGGTTTAGCCGCGCTGGGCCATGGATGGCCCATCGCGGCGGCCCCCCAAATCAATGTCGGATGACGGGCACACCGAGCCTAGGCGAGGTGCCGAGTGGTGGGGCAAGAGCCCTTTTGGTTACTTTTGGGGCTCTTTTCCAAAAGTGACCCGCTGTAAGAGCGGAACCAATAGCCGCCGTTACCGCAGCAATGGATATGTACACAAACCCAGAAGGTTGTGTAGCTACCTATGCCCATCGCAGACAAGCCCACCGTGTGAACCTTACAAACTGATCTGCCCCCGCTCCTCATCCGTCAACCGTGCCTTGGCCTGTTCGCTCAACGGCCCCGCCCCCAGCACCTGCACCGGGCTGTCAGGGTTGTAGGTCGGCGCCCGGCGTGCCTCTTCCTCCCGGCGTTGCACCGGCTCGGTGCCAAACCCCAGCACTTCCACCGTGACGATCGACGCCCGGCCCTGGCGCGCTGCGGCCTGTTGGTTGCGGGCCGCGTCTTCGGCGGCCTGGGATGCCGCTGCCCCCGCCGCGCTGGCTGAGCTCATGGCCGCGGTGTTGACCGCCGCCGACACCGGCACCCCGGACGATTTACCCTGGGTCTGGATATTCGCCGCGTTGACCACCCGCAGCGCGGCAATGTTGATATTGCCCGACACACGAATCCCCGCTTCACCGGCGTCAATGGTACCCAACGGCGCAATCAGGTCGATATCCCCTGCCGGCACTTCCGGGATCGGGTTAAGCGTGGCGATCCCCGCACCGGTACTCGGCACCGACGGCGACAGGCTGACGTTGCCCCAGTTGTCATACACACGCCGTGGCGGGGTGTAGACCACGGTGGTCTTGGAACCCCGCCCGGCGTTGATATCGCCTGCGGCGGACCAGCCCATGATCGAGCCGCCAAAGGTGGTCATGATCCGGCTCTGGCCCAGCAGGATGCTGTCCAGGGAATACAGCTGGATATCTCCCGCGCCCTGGGTAATGACCCCGGCGGTGGACGGCGGTGCCGCCCCCTCGATGCCGAATGTCTGGCCACCGCCCGGGGTGAACATCTGGATCGAGCCACCGAAGTTGGTGTGCACCCCGGCACCGCCGAACAGGGTGATATCGCCCTTGTAGGCGATGGCATTGCCGGCCACGTCCTTGTCCGGGAACAACCCGGCAATCGCCGCCCGCCCCCGCACATAGCTGCCCTCGCGCACGCCGCCAGCCTGGTTGTATTCGCGACCGGCGGCCTTGAGTTCGGCAAAGTACACTTCACGGGCAAACACCCGCTGTTGCTGCGCCGGCAGCGCCGCGTAGTAGGCACGGGCCTGTTCACTGTCACCAACAAACCCGAAGCGCTCGGCCAGCCACCCGGCCAGTTCGCGTTCGTAGGTCTTGGCGACTTTGCCTCCCAGCAGCGTCAAAGGCTCGCCCGTCTGCAGTTGGTTCTCAGGATTCAGGTAAGCCTCGACAAAGCGTCGGTAGTCCGGGCCGTTGGGGCCAACACCCGCCAGCATGACGATGCTCGCGCCGGGACGGCTGTCACCTGCGGCCACGGCGCCAAGGCTGTTGACGCTGACCTTGTCCTCCATAAGGAGGTTGCGCCCTGCCGTCAACTCCAGGGTGCCGGGCCCTGCGACATTGAAGCTGCTGTAGAGCATGTCGCGCCCGGCACTGACAATGGAGATGTCAGTCAGGCCGTTATGCACGAACAGGTTGGCGTCGAAGGCATATTCACCGGTATCCACTTCGCCACCGCTGGCGCCCCCCAGGCGCGTGCCGCTGCTGACGATGTCACGCCCCGCCCGCATCCAGACCGGGCCTGCGCCCTCATAAAACGTTTGCCCCACACGCGGGTCTCCAGCGCTGGTGATGGTCAGGGCACGCCCACTGTTGACGCCCAGCAGATCACCGCTCAACGCATAAAAACGCGCAGGTTCTAGGGTATCGCCCCACGACGTGCTGGCCGTGTTGGCACCGAAGGTGAACAGCGGGAAAAGCCCCAGGCGCGCAATGTTGCTATCGCCGGAAAGGTTGCCGCTGCGCGCGATGGGCAGGGAGTTGACGAAGCCCAGGAACGCCGGGTTGAGGATCGTCGCCATGCTGTCCGGCGCGGCGCTGGAACGGCTGACGGTGAGGTCGCCGCCATAGATCGAATCCCCAGCCAGCAATTGCAATTGACCGTTGGCCGATGGCGCCAGCACCAGTGCCGCCAGCGGTGGCAGCGAGCCAGGGTTGGCGGTCGCGGCACGCCCGTAATACAGGCTGCCGCTGGCGGCCACCGCACGCAATGTGGCGGGATAGACCGCCGCCATATCCGTCTCCAGCGTTTGCGTCAGCGGCGTAAGGTTGCCACCGGCCGAAAACAGGTCCACTGCCGTGTTGCGGGTCCACAGGCTGAACCAGCTCTGCCCGACGCCGTTGACCCCGTCGTTAACGTAGGCCAAGGCATTTGTCTGTGCGACGCGCCCTGGATCGGCCACATCCTGCAGCACCAGGTCGCCACGGGTGGCCAGGTTGAAGGTGGCATCACCGGGCAACAGGCTCAAGCCACCGGCCGCCGCGGCTGACGTGGCGCGCAGTGGATCATAGGCGCGGACTTCGCCGGGGCTCTGGTCGATCACCCGGCTGCCATAACGCAAGGTCAGGCTGCCCAGGGCGCCGCCGGTCAGTTGCACGTGCCCACGCAGGTTCACCAGCGTGCCATTGAGGTGGTCCTGGGTAATCTGACTGCCTGGATTCACGGCACCGCCGACCCGCAGGCTCAAGTCGCCACCACCGGTCAGTTGCAGGCTGCCGTCAGCCGCCACGCGCCCGGTGCTGCCCACCGCCAACACCAACCCCTGGCTGCGCAAGTTCACCGCCTGGGGCACATAACCGGCAGCCAATGGCCGGATGATCCCGGCATCGCCGCCCACGTCGACATTCAGGTTGCCCCCGCCCAACGTACCGAAGCCGGTGAAGCCGACCATCTGGTCGGCGCCCCCCGCCAGGGCGAGGTTGCTGGCGTAGGTACCAAAATTGATCCACCAGGCCGTCGCTTGTGCCGCCGAGCCACTCAAACCATTGCCCTGGCGCCATAACCAGTTGCCGACATTCGCCGAATCCTGGCCGCGATCGTTGCGGACCGGACGCCCCGAGGCACTGAGTGACGGGCTGGTGATGTTACCGGTCAGGTTCCCACCCACTTTCAACGACAGGTTGCCGCCCGCCTCCGGATACCAGGCGCGGTACACACTGTCTGCGCTGCCATTGACCAGTTTCTCGTTGCCACCCACGCTATTGCCCAGCACCTTGGCGTTTTCGCCAAGCGCCCGCGACAGGTTGTAGGGGTCGTTGGCCGAGGTGCCCGTGGAAGAACTGCCAGCGGTGTAGACCCCGTACAGCGATTCCATGCTCAGATTGCCAGCGGCCAGCAGGTCCAGGTCGGCGGCGCCGGTGCGGACCACACTGAAACGGCTACTGCCCCCGGCCACCAGGCTGTAGGCATCGCCGCCCGACTCACAGGAACCGGGGTAGTCCGTGCAGGTTCCAAGGTTGCCAGGGCTCACGGGCTTGCCGACCATGCTGGTGTCGCCGTAATTGTCGATGGAACCCTGCTCGGTCCAGACCAGCACGCCCTGGGCGAACATGCCGTAATGGCTGTCGGCCAGACGCAGGTTGCCGGTCACTGGAGAAACTTGCAGCCTGCTACTGTCGACCGCCTGGGTGTCAGCCCCGGCCACCAGGCGGATCGCCCACGCCTGGGAGCCTTCCGTCAGCATCGGCGCAACGCCCCAATTCTTGCCCTGGCGGCCAGCCTCCTCGACCCGTAATTTCACCGACTTCGCATTCCCCGCCAACTTCACATCGGTGCCGGCCGGCAACAAGGCGCCACGGGGCAGTGCCTTGCTGCCATTGAGGGTCACGAACGCGGTGCTGCCCAGGCGTCCTGGCAATGGCACGCCCTTGGGCCAGATCATCGCCCTGACACTGGTGTTGCTGGTCAACAGGGTACCGGCCCCCAGGACCGTGCCGGCCGCCAGGGTCTGGCTCTGGCTCAGCAGCGTCCCCGCCGCGAACAGCTGTGTGCCCGAGCCGTCGAGTATCGCCGCCGCCAGCACCGTACCGGCAGGCAGTACCAGGGGCTGGCTGAGGGTCACCGGCACCGGCAACCGCGTGCCGTTCGCCAGGCTCAGGGCCTTGATCGACACATCGAAGTTGAGGATCGCACCCGCCGGAAACTTGGTGCCGTCGGCCAGGGTCACGCCCGTGCCCGGCACCACTTGGGTGCCGCCGGTGTAATTGATCCCGGGGAGCAGCACCCAGCCGTTGTCATCGTCGCTCGGCGGTGGCGGTGCAAAGCCGTCGTTGATGCTGCCGTAGATATTCAAGTCGCCGCCAGCACGCAGGGTCAGGCGGCCGACTTCGCCGGAGCCATACACATCCGGGTTTTTCTGGGTATGTGGGTTGAGGCTGGCGTAGCGATAACCGGACAGGTCCAGGTCGCCCTGCACCACCAGGTCACCCTGGGACGTCTTGCTGACAATCTCCACCCCCGGCCGCAGATGCAAGGCATCGGCGTACGTGGCGTTATTCAGGCCCGCGAGCTTGTTATTCAGTAGGTCGTGGTTGTTGAGGGCTGCGTTGATAAACAGCACGCTCAGCTCATGTTTTTTGTCCAGGTACTTCTGGTCGATCACCTGGTACGGACGCCCACTGGCCGTGGCATCGGTCTTGGTCGGCGCATCGTCGTAGCTGATCATGCCGTTGAGGGCAATCGAGCGCGCGCCCTGGATATCCAGGCGGCCACGGGCATCAATGGCAATGTCATCACTGTTCAGGCGCGGAGCATTGAGCTCCAGGGTGCCACGGCTGCGACCGTCATGGCCCACGCCCCCATCGGTCCCGTGACGCAGGTCGATGCGCGCGCCATCGGCCAGGGTCAACTGGCCCTGGCCCGAACCCAGCACCACCATGGCGCGGTTCGGCGCGTCGATGATCTGGCCATGGCTGTCCACCCGCAACTGGCTGCCATGGGCATCGAGCACGGCGCTGCCGTCCAGGGTCAGGCCGGTCTTGGCCGTCAGGTTGATGCTGCCCACCCGCTCGCCACTGGCATCCACCCGCCCGGTGACGCGCAGGCTGCCGTTGTCCAGCGAGACACTGACGCTGTTGGCCTTGACCTCATTGCCGATGCTCAGGTCGCCCTGCTTGAGCTGGAAGCTGCGCGCCCCAAACACCTGGCCCTGGTTGAGCCGTTGGTTGAGGGCGGCAAACTGTTCGTCCAGGATGCCGCTGGTGCCCAGGCGCTGGGCCTGGATCTCCACCGCACCGGCCAGGTACGGCACTCGGGTGCCGCCGGCATCGTAATAACCGCTGCTGCCTGCCAGAAGCTTGCCTGCCAGGTCAACCACACCGCCTGTGTCCCCCACGGCCACGGCCCGCAGCTTGCCCGCCTGGTTGTGCTGCGCCGACAGGTCGATGGTTGAGCCGGTGGCCTGCAGCACATTGCCTTCGCGGCTTTGCAGCGATACCTCACCCCCCGCGCCATATTTAGTCAGGTCGTTGAAGACGATGGCGCGACCGGCCACATCAATCAGTGCGTCATCGGTCAACACCACGTCGCCACGGGCGTCGAGGGTGACCTTGCCGCTGGGCAGCACCACCGCGCTGGCCAGGCGAATGCTGTCGCCCTGCAGCGACAGCTCGCCGCCCAGGCCCTCGACCTTGCCCCGGGCCCCCGCCGAGGCGCCGATATCCAGGGTGCCGCCGGCGGTGATGCGGTTTACCGAGCCCGCCTCGCCGGTCAGCAGTGGCGTGAGAATGCTCAAGTCGCCCCCGGTATAGGCAAAGCCCTTGAGCGGATCATAGGCCCCCTGGCGCTGATAGACCGACAGGCTGCCCTTGTGGTTGGCGGTGATGCGCTCGCTGGCACTGAGGTTGACCTGGGCAAACCCCAGCGCCAGGCGATCGAAGCGCTTGGTCGTGCTCGGCTGGGCAAAGTCGCCATAGCCGAACTCGATGCGTTCGGCCTGGATATCCAGGCGCCCATTACCGCTGCCGGCGCCGCCGTCGATGGCGGCAACGGCCGGCGTTTCAGCACCGAGCCAGATCAGGTTGGCAGTGTGGATGCTCGCCACATCACTGGCGCTGCCGGCGCCGTAGATCGCCGGGGCAGACAGCATCAGGCGGCTGAGCAACGACTTGCCGGTCACCGCGTCATAGGTGTCGAGGGCACTGGAGCCATAGAAGTTGAAGCTGTCGCGGGCCGAGAGTTGCAGGGTTTCCAGGGCCGGCGCGCCGAACTGCGTGTCACCACGCAACAAGCGGTCCAGCACCTGCTGGGTCAGGGTCATGCCAGCCGGCAGGCGATTGCCGGCCGCCGCTGCAGCCAGGGCTTCAGGGCTGCCGACGTTGATGCTGGCCAGCCCCAGGTTGAGGTGACGGGTGCCGTAGCGCACCTCATCCCCCATCTGCAACGTCTTGTCGGTCAGGGCGACGATACTGCCCTCGGAATACAGGGCAGTCTGGCCGCTACAGGGCGCGCTGTTGCACGCCCCCAGATTGATCCCGCCACTGGCTGCGCCGCCGGCTTGCACGGCGTTGACCACGTTGAGCAAACCGTTGGAGACCGCCAGCATATTCGCCACCTGGTAGACGAAACCGTCCCGTGCGTCATAACTGGCCTTGCCCCGGCCAAGGGTATTGATCGAGGCGCCCTGCTCCATGACGATCTCGCCGGTAGAGCTCACCAGGAACACTTCCGGTGCGGCCAGGCTCGCCCCTTCACGCAAGGTAATAGAGCTACTGTTGGCGCCGACCACGTTGATGTAGTTGCCGCTCTGGCCATACGAAACCTGGGTCATCCCGCCAATCATCAGGCGTGCCGCGCCCAGCGCATTGAGGCTGGCTGCCCCCACGCTGACGCCCTCGAACCCCTCCGTGGCGGCCTTGCCTGGCGCCATTACTTCGATCCCGCCGGTTCCCATGTTCATCACTGCAACAGTGCCGGCAAAACCGTCGGTGGCCGCCTCAAAGCGGCCGATACCGGCGAACGAAAAGGCGTTCGCCCCACCACCGGGGTTCAACGCCAGTTTCAGGGTCTTGGCATCCACCGGCAGCAACGCCCGTGGCACGCCGAGCTTGGCCGCATCAGCCACGGCGAACTGCGCATAGCCGGTTTCATTGTACTGGGAGTAGCGGCGCAGGGTGTCGGCCGAGGTCAGGATTACCTGGCTGGCGACCCGGTTACTGATCCCGGTGTTGACGATGGACAAGCGCCCGGCAGCCGACCAGGAGCCATTGCGCAGCGCCTGTGGCACCTCTTCGGTGCCGCGCCCCGCGAGGCCGTTGATTTCGACACGGAACGCCCCCGGCATCAGCGCATAGGTGGAGGGCATCAGGGTATAGGTGCCTGCGGCCAGCCCCGGGACGCCAGCGTCCAGGGTGATTTGCTGGCCGAGCAACGGGTCGACTGCGCCCCCCTCCGGGGCCACCGGGGCATAACCCGGTTGCGCGCCGGGCACGATGGCGTACACCGGGTTACTGCCCAGGCCCGGCAGGACAAAGCCGCCGTGGGTGCCGACCTGCATCAGTGGGTTATAGCGCGCATCGGTGGAGCCGCCACGGCCGGAAATAAACCCGGCACCGAGCAGTTCGCCGCCGCCGGACAGGTCCAGCGTGGCCTCTGGCAGCACCGCCACCGATTGCCCACCGAGGATTACCCCCACGTTGAGATCGCCATTGAGGTTGGCAATCGCCCCCTGGCCGAGGAACGACACGGTCTTGCCGTTGTACTGGTAGACCTGGCCATCCACCGTGCCGCCGTAGGGCAGCACCAGGCCCTTGCCGCTCACCGAAGTCAGGCTGCCAGGCAGCAGTTCGACCTTGTGGGTGCCCAGGATGCCGACCTCGATCAACCCCAGGGGCGCACGCACCACCCCGCCCTGCCTGATGCTCGGGCCGCCCAGTTGCAGGCGACCGAAGGCCGAGTAAGGCACCGCGCCCGTCTCGTTGCCGGTACGGGCGATGGTCAGGGTGCGCGTCGGATCGTAGCCGTCAACCCCATCCAGGTAACCGGCCAGCACCCGCGCGCCGACTTCGGTGGCCGGGTACAACTGCGCGGCCTGCAGGGTCATGTCGCCCCGGGTCATGATTTGGGTACTGATCCCCTGGGCGACCGCATCGGCGCTGGCCCCCGCGAGAAAACGCAGGTCGCCCTGGCTGCTCAGCTGCACGTCATCGAAACCACGGCGGTCGACGCTCAACTGGCTGTTGTCGGCCTGGGTCAGGTTGCTCTTGTTGCCGAACAACACATTGCCGCGCACCTCCAACAGATTGGCACTGGCAGTGAACTGCGCCTGACTGGCGCGTTGCGACATGGCGCTGGTCAACACCGGATGCTGGTATTGGTCCTTGGCCTCCAAGGGCGCAAGGATGCCCGCCAGCAGCAGGTGCGGTGCCGACAGATTGACCCGGGCATTCTGCGCAGCCTGCTCACTCAGCCCCAGAGCGCCACTGTACAGACGCAGGCTCTGGCCCACGTGCAGCGACAGATCACCGTCAACACTCAGCAGGCCATTGCTCAGCAAGGCCAGGTTGTCGAACCCGCCGGCGCTGACCTGGTCCACGCCCAGGCGAGCATGCCCGTACTCCAGTTCCGCGGTCGCGGCCTCGGCAGTGCCCGCCAGCGTGCTGGGCTGGTGGGTCTGGCTGAGTAACAGTTCCCGCGCCTTGAGCACGCGGTCGCTGACCGCGCTCTTGAGGTAGTAAGGGCTTTCCAGGGCCAGGGACAGGCTACCGCCCGACGCCCCGGCACCACCGGCCCGGGCCACAAAGCGCCCGTCCAGGTACAGGCCATTGTTGGAGGCAAGGCTGATACTGCCGCCATTGCTGGCCACCGGTACCCGGCCCTGGCCCGGCAGGTCCAGGTCCGCCTGGGCCCCGGACGCCTCCAGGCGCGCACCGTCGCGCACCACCACAAACACATCACTGGCCTGGGCAATGCCGGTGGCGAGGTTGATCGTGCCACCGAGGCTGATATTGCCGCCGTTGCGCACCAGGCCATAGTGGCGGCCACGATTGTCCACGGCGCTCACCGCCCGCGCCGCCACGTCGATCAGCGCCTGCTCGCCGACCCAGATCGAACGCCCATGACCTGCGGCATTCACCGCCTCGGAACTGGCCACGTTCAGCCCGCCCAGGCTGACGCTACCGCCCCAGGCGTTGAGCGTACCGTCGACGGTCAACTGGCCGACGCTGCGCAAATTGATGGCCTGGCCCGGATCGACCGTGATAACCGCGCCCTGGCCGACGCTCAGCGCGGTGCTGGCCAATTGCGCAGCGCTGGAGTCGAGGTGCCCGGCCGTGAGGCTCAAGCTGGCACCGCGCCGCTGGCTCAGCACACTCTTGAGCGCGTCCTGCTGATACAACTCAGGTGTCCACACCTGCATCAGGCTCGCCGGATCAGTGCCACTCGGCAGCGTCTGCACCTGCTCGCCAACCCGGTACACCGACACCTCGACCCCGACCTGAGTGCCGTCAGCAACAATCAACCCTTCGTTGCCGGTGATGTCATACGCCGAGAACCCTTTCTTGAAAAAGTCCCCCGCCAGGTGCAGGGTGCCCGCGTCCGGGCTGCCTGCATCGCCGATCAATACCTGGCGCGACTGCAACGCCAGGGTGCCGCCACCGCTGACGCCATAACCGCGAATCTCACCGCCCAACACCAGGGCGCCCTGCGCGCCCAACGTCACGCTGCCGCCCTTGCCACCGATGACCTTGCCATCCTGGCCGACCGTAGCGCCCGAAGACACCTGCACCAGGCTCTGTGCCCCCAGGCTCACATCGCCGGTGCCACGCAGCGCCACCTTGCCGCCATTGGCGTAAGCCACACCCTCGGTGAGCGACGGCTGCAGGGCCAGGTTGTTCCAACGCCCGGACGCATCCAGCACCACCCCGGCGGCCACCGCGACGTGCCCGCTGCCCGCCAGAATCACCTCTTCAACGGCATTCTGCCGATTGAGGTTGACCTGACTGAGCACGTTGCCGGCGTGGAGGCTGCCACCGCGGGCGGTCAGATTGGCGTTGACCGCCACCTGGGGCCCGTACAGGGTGATATCGCCACCTTCGGCCACCGACAACCCACCATTGACCGTAATCTGCTGCTTGGCGCCAACCTTGATCGCGCCCAACTGGAAGCCGTTGAGTTGCGCGCTGTCGAGCACCAGCGTGCCCTGGCGCCCGGCCGGCAGCACGGTGCCCAGGTCGAGGCCGGCGGCGATTTTTTGTGTGCCGCCTTCGATCAGCACCTGCTCCATACCCGGCGTCAGGGCGTAACGCAGGGTGCCGGTGCTTTTGTTGAAGATCGGCGTGTACTGGCCAATGATCAGTTGCGCACGCTGGGCCTGGGCCTTCTGCGACTGCTGGTAACCGTCGAGGTTGATGTTCGGCGCCTGGGTCTGGCGCTCGCCCTGGAACACATCACTGATCAGTTGCCCTTCAAGCACCGCATTGCCGGTACCGATCACCAGCTTGCCAGCATCGCGGCCCACGGTATAACCGGCCTCGAAACGTCGCTGGGGGGCGATCAGCGGGTTGTAGTACAGGTCGGTACGGCCCCAGCGTTCGCTGGTGTCTGCAAAGCCTTTGTAAAGCCCGGTGTAGAGAATATCGCCCGGTGCCTTCGACAGCTCGTACAAGCGCCCGTCCGGGCCCTTGAGCCAGGTTTGCTGGACATAACCGCCCTGCACATCCACGGTGCCGCCCGACAGATTGATCTTCGCGCCCTGCTGGGTTACCACGTCATCCCCCGTGAACGTCACGCTACCGCCCTGGGCCATCCACTCGCCCACCGAGTGCCCTTGCGTACCCAGATAGCCACCGACTTCCAGCAGGCCGCCGGCGGTGTACCAGCGGTCCGTCGCGTAGCCGTTGGTACCCGCCGGCACAAACACCAACTCGCGCAGATCGACCCACACATCGTTGTTGATCAATTGCCCGCCATCGCGGTTGACCGGCGCATCGCGCTGCTCGTTGCCCTGCACGTTGATCTTGATGTTGTTGGCTTGCATCGCCACCTTGACGCCGATGGCGCCGGACACGTCGATCATCGCCCCCTCGCGCATCAGGCTGCGCTGGCCGGCGCTGACCGCGACCTGGCCACCGGTGGCGAGGGTTATCGAGCCTTTCTGGAAGTCCACGGTGCCGCCGCTGACGATCTCGATGCGCGACTGATCGGTACGGTCGGCCACCCTGCCCAGGTTATTGAACTGCCCGCTGGCCTGGGGGTTCACCAGGCCGTCGAGATTGACCAGGCCATTTTCGCGCTGGTTGTTGAGCGCGGTGGTGCCGCTGCTGTCGAGCAGGATCGCAGTGGTGCTGCCTTCGCCCAGGCTGACACTGCCGGTGGTGTCGCTGGCCGAGTTGAGTAAGTGAAGGGTGCCACGGGTGTCCACCGACGTGCTGGCCAGGGCTACGCCGTTTTGCTGCACGGTGTGCCCGGTCAGGGTGATGTCGCCGGTAGCGGCCATGATCAGCCCGCTGTTGGTCACGCTGCCCGCGCTGCTGCCGGCCTTGAGGCTGCTGGCGACTTCATTGCCGCGTGTGGTGGAACGGGCATTGCCGGCGGTACCCACGCCCTTGCGGATATAAAAACTGTCGCCGGCGGCCAGGGTCGTCTGGCCTTTGGCGGTGATGAGGGTGCCGGCGTTTTCCACTTCCGTACCCAACAGCAAGGCGTAGCCACCGGCATCGGTGGACGTCGCCGCGTCATGGGTCTGGATCAGCGCCCCCCGCTGCACCTGGACCTTGCCCGCGGCATCGGTGAACGTTGGCTGGGTGCCAGTGGCGTCGAAGTAAATCCCGCGCTGGGTGAATTGCTCGTCGGTGATCGCCGCCGCCGCCGCCACCAGGTTGCGCACGTTGACCTGGCTGCTGCCGCTGAACACCACGCCATTGCGGTTGATGATCATCACGGCGCCAGCGCCCTTGATCTGGCCCTGGATTTCACTGGGGCGCGCGTTGGGGTCATTGACGCGGTTGAGCAAGGCCCAGTTGGACTGCTGCTGGAAGTCGACGGTGGTGTTGCGCCCGACGTTAAAGGTCTCCCAATTGAGGATGGCCTTGTCGGCGGTCTGTTCGATGCTCACCGTGGTCTGGCCACCGGCCTGGCTTTGGGTCGGGCCCTTGGCGTTGATCCAGCCTTGGGTCAGGCTGTTATCGACCTGCAAGCCGCCCTTGCCCAAGCCGTCGGGAATCGTCGAGACCTGGCCCAACGCGGCCTGGCGCCCGGCCGCCTGGGCAGCCTGCTGGGCGGCAATCGCCGCCACGCTGTTGTTGAGGGTGCTCAGTGAGCGCTGCATCTGCTGGTTGACCCGCGCCTGCTGGGACAACGGCGGCGGCATCCCCGGTACCTGCGCCCCCGGCCGCGCCGCCGTGGCTGCCTGGGACGCGCCCTTGGCGGCAAACCAGCCGGAACTGAACGCCGTAGCCCCCTGGGCACTGCCCGCCACCAGCAACAAGGCAATGGCATGGGCCAGCGGCTTGAGGCGCAAGACAGTCTGGCCGCTCGGGCCGCGGGCATTCAGGTTTACCGGTGGTTTGCAGCGGACCATCTGGAATCATCCTTCTGTGTGGAGATGCACATCACGTATGGGAGGTAGGCGGTTGGCGAGGGGCAGGACTGAACTTCTGTCATGGAAAATTCATCTGGGCTCGGCAGCGGCTACGGGGTGAGCCAATAAAAAATCAGCAACGGCACAGGCCGTTGCTGATCAGGGGTTGCAGGTCGAGGAACGCTGGCGTTACAGCGGACGACCGATACCGTTGCAGACGTCGGTCTTACCGATGCTCAGCGGGTTGCTGGCGGTCAGGAAGCTGCTGCGGATCGCGCTTTTCCAGGAGTCAGGCAGCGGCACGAAACGGTTGGCGCGGATGGCGTCATCGTTGTTCACGGTCTCGCCGTAGTGCTGGGCAAAGAAGTCACGGACCTGGTTGGACTGGGTGCCGTTGATATAGCACTGGCTGAAGATCAGGTTGGTGAAGCCCAGGATCGGGTAGCCCGACGTTGGGTAAGGCACCACACCGGCCACGCCGTTTTTACCGAACACCGGTACCCACTTGTCCGGGTTGCCACGGTCAGCCACGGCGGGCACCGAAACCCCATCAATCGCCGCAGAAACGTTGTCTGGAGCAGGTGATACACCTTCGGTGTTGCTTGCCACGTCCTTGCCGACGCGAGCGACCTTGGTCGCGTCGTCCAGGCCTTCCAGGGTGGTGGCGGCGTAGTCAGGGCTCATGTAGGTGATACGGCCTTCGGCGACAGTCGTATCGTTCAAGGCATTCATCACGCCCTGGCTGCCGGCAGCCGCAACGGCACCGGCCGGCAGGCCACCGCTGTAGCTGTTGGCAAAGGTGGTGGTAACGGCGAAGCTGCCGGTTTCAGCGCACTTGGCGTTCAGGAAGCGCGTGAACAGTTCGGTGGTGCCGCTGCTTTCACTGCGGTAAACCACGGTGATTGCACCGCTACGGCCAGCGCCGGTGATCTGGCTCCAGTTGTTGATACGCCCGGAGAACACACCGCACAGCTCGTTGACGCTCAGGTCAACCGCATTGGCACCGCTCTTGCGGAAAGGAATGGCCACCGAAGTGGCCACCGACGGCACCTGGATCAGCTTGCCCCAGCCTGGCTGCTTGGCAGAGGCATAGGTGGACAATTCAGTGGCGTTGAGCTTGGAGTCGCTGCCGGCCCAGTGCACGTTCTTGGTGGTCACGCCGGGTACGAGCTTGTCGTATTTGTTTTCCAGGAACGCGGCCTTGCCGTTGCCGCTGCCGACACCGATGTAGGCGGCGAAACCGGCAGTCAGTACGCCGGGCGTCTGGTACAGCGGCTGTGGCAGGGTTGCGCCGCCGCCGTTGACATCAGCGAATGCAGCCTGGGCCGAGCAGAGGGCCGCGAGGGTCATGGATACCGCGAGAACGTTGCGCTTAAACATGAAGAAGCTCCTTTCGTCGTATTCATACGTTGAGGTAGATGGCTCTTGCATGACGCCATGGCACTCGGTTCACACGCCGTGATCCAGCGGGCTTGCGGGGCGAGGCCATGGACACGAAGGTCGCAGTTTCCGATGACAGATAAGGGAAAAAACCTCGGGAGGAACAGCTTGATTTTTAAAAAGATTCTCGGGTGTTTTGGCAATGATTGTGGCTTTTATCGGGGTGGGTGACAGCGAGGTTTCAGGGAGTGTTTCGACGATGGCGGGCGGGCCGTGCGCAGGGGGGCAAAGATGACCCAATGACGAACCCGAGGCTGGGTGATGGGCGGGTCGGGTAATTGACTTGCAGCCTGCTGCCACATTTGCACCAGCGCAGTCTTCACAGGTCAGGTAACCAATTGGTTGATCTCGATGATCGGCAACAGCACCGCCATCACGATCACCAGCACCACCGCGCCCATCACCACGATCATCAACGGCTCCAGCAATGCAGTCATGCCCATGGCCCGCCGTTCGATATCCCGCGACAGGGTCTGCGCCGCCCGCTCCAGCATCGGCGGCAGGGCGCCGGTTTTTTCGCCGCTGGCGATCAGGTGGATCAGCACCGGCGGGAAGACCTTTTCCACCGCCAGGGCCGGCGCCAGGTTAACCCCTTCGCGAACCTTGGCCGTGGCATCGCTGACACACTGGCTCAGGCGGTCGTTGGACAGGGTCTGGCGCGCCGCTTCCAGGGCGCGCAGCAAGGGCACGCCGGCACCGCCGAGGATGGCCAGGGTCGAGGCGAAACGCGCGGTGTTGAGCCCCAGCACAAACCGCCCGAGCAGCGGCAGGCGCAAGACCCGGCTGTGCCAGTTCAAGCGCGCCACGGGGTTG
Organism: Pseudomonas sp. DD1; assembly: GCF_044510355.1. Taxonomy (NCBI): domain Bacteria; kingdom Pseudomonadati; phylum Pseudomonadota; class Gammaproteobacteria; order Pseudomonadales; family Pseudomonadaceae; genus Pseudomonas; species Pseudomonas sp. DD1. Next base: position 114,500 of record NZ_MSAJ01000037.1, read on the forward strand.
CGCAGGTACAGGCGCCAACTCCAGAAGCCCGCGACCAGCCCGGTAAAACACAGCCAGCCCCAGGCGCGGATAAAGTCACTGGCATTGAGCATTGCCAGGGTCAGCCCCGGCAGGTCCTGGCGCGCCTGGGAAAAGGCGCTGACCACCTGCGGCACCACGTAGCTCAGGAGGAAAATCACAATGCCGATGGACACCAACCCCACCACCCCTGGATAGATAAAGGCCGTGAGAATCTTGCCCCGCAGGTTGTTGCGCTCTTCGATGTAGTCGGCCAGGCGCTCCATGACCTGGGCCAGGTCGCCGGACTCCTCCCCCGCCGCAATCAACGCCCGGTAGATCGACGGGAAGTCCCGTGGCCGCGCAGCCAATGCATCGGCCAGGCGCATGCCGCTGCGCACATCGGCGCGCACCGCACTGAGGGTCTGGGCGATATGCTTTTTTTCCGCCTGCTCCACCGTGGCACTCAGTGCCGCTTCCAGGGGCAGGCTGGCACCGAGCAGGCTGGCCAGTTGGCGGGTGGCCCAGGCCAGGTCGTTGTCCGACAGTTTGGCGCTGAACAGGCTGTTGTCTGCCACGTTGGCGCTGCCTTCGAGCTGCACCAGCAACGCGGTCAGGCCACGACTGCGCAGGCTGGCAAAGGCCGCGCCCTGGCTCTCGGCCTCGAGGTGCCCGGCTTCCAGTTTGCCGCTGGCATCGGCGGCTTCATAGCGATAGCGATTCATCAGGCGTCCCGTGTTACACGCAAGATTTCTTCCGGCGCAGTGGCACCGCTGCGCACCCAACGCTCGCCATCCTCACGCATGCTGAACATCCCGGCGTGGCGCGCGGCGACGCGTATCTGCTGCTCGCCGGCCCCCTGGTGGATCAGGCCGCGCACCGCGTCATCGACGCAGAACAATTCATGGATGCCGGTGCGCCCGCTGTAACCGACCTGGTTGCACTGGCCACACCCCACCGGGCGCCAGGTGCCGGGGGCCGCCGGGTCAGGCTGTTTGCAGTGCGGGCACAGGCGGCGCACCAGGCGCTGGGCCAATACACCGAGCAGCGACGAGGCCAGCAGGAACGGCTCGACCCCCATGTCGATCAGGCGATTGACCGCCGACACCGCGTCATTGGTGTGCAACGTAGCCAGCACCAGGTGCCCGGTGAGGGAAGCCTGCACGGCGATCTGCGCGGTCTCCAGGTCGCGGATTTCGCCGATCATGATGATGTCCGGGTCCTGGCGCAGGATCGCACGCAGGGCCAGGGCGAAGGTCATGTCGATCTTGGCGTTGACCTGGATCTGGCTGATCCCCGGCAGGTCGTATTCCACCGGGTCTTCCACGGTGAGGATATTGCTCGTGCTGGCGTCCAGGCGCGCCAGGGCGGCGTAGAGGCTGGTGGTCTTGCCGCTGCCAGTGGGCCCAGTGACCAGCACGATGCCGTGGGGCTGGCGAATCAGGCCATCGAGACGCGCCAGCAGCTGCGGGTCCATGCCCAGGGTTTCCAGTTGCAGGCGCCCGGCCTGTTTGTCGAGCAGGCGCATCACCACCCGTTCGCCATGGCCGGTGGGCACCGTCGACACCCGTATATCAATCGGCCGCCCGGCAACCCGCAGGGCGATGCGTCCATCCTGGGGCAGGCGTTTTTCGGCGATGTCGAGCTGGGCCATGATCTTGATCCGCGACACCAGCGCGCCATGCAGGGCTTTGCGCGGCGACACCACATCGCGCAGGGTGCCGTCGACGCGGTAGCGCACCACGGAGTGGGTTTCGAAGGGTTCGATATGGATGTCACTGGCCTCGTCGCGGGCGGCCTGGGTCAGCAAGGCGTTGATCATGCGAATCACCGGGGCGCCGTCCTGGGTGTCGAGCAGGTCGGTGATTTCCGGGATGTCCTGCATCAGGCGGTCGAGGTCGACTTCGTTTTCGGCGGCGCCGACCACGGCGGCGGCGCTGCCGGTATCGGCGTAGGCACTGGCCAGCAGGCCGTCGAGTTCGTCGTCGCGCACCTGCTCGATGGCGGCCTCGCCGAATTGCCGGTGGACCTCGCTGATCGACCAGCCGGGGGTCGAGGGGCAGATGGTCAGGCGTGGGCCTTCGGGGGTGGGCTGCAAGAGGATGCGCTGGGATTTGGCCCAGGCGTAGGGGAGCAGGCTCATAGGGGGCCGCCCTTGCGGCGGCTCAACGCACAGTAAGCCAGGGCTGCGCCCATGCTCGGCAGTCCGATTCTCAAGGCGACCGCATCCCCCTGCGGGAGCTGTCGAGCCCCACAGGGGGAATGGGTGCGACTCACGGGCGTGTACTCCCCGGCATCGCCTTCTCCACCGCCGGCAACTGCGGCGCCTGCACATCCGGCAATGCCCAGCTGTGCTGCGGCTGCAAGCCTCCCTGGGCGCGGCGCATAAAGTCGTAGCGATTGCGCGTAATGCTGCGCCCCGCGCCGCTGTCGCGAATGATGTAGGGGCGCAGGAACACCATCAGGTTGGTCTTGTTCACACTGCGCGACTCGTTGCGAAACAGCGCGCCCAACCCCGGGATGTCTGATAGCCACGGCACTGCGTCGTTGCTCTGGGTATAGCCATCCTGCAACAGCCCGCCCAGCACCATGATCTGCCCGTCATCCAGCAAGATGCTGGTATCAATCGCGCGCTTGTTGGTCACCGTGCGCGCATCCCCCGACGCCCGGGTATCGACGCTGCTGACTTCCTGGTAGATATCCAGCTTCACCGTACCGCCCTCGGAAATCTGTGGCCGTACGTTCAACTTGAGCCCCACTTCCTCACGCTGCACGGTCTGGAACGGGTTATTGCTGGTGCCGCCCCCGCCGGTCACGTAGCTGCCGGTGATGAAGGGAATGGTCTGGCCGACGAAGATACTCGCCGCCTCATTGTCCAGGGTCAGCAGGTTCGGCGTGGATAACACATTGGTCCCGCCCTTGCTCTTCAACGCCCGCGCCAGGACTTTGAGGTCCAGCACCCGGCCGATCCCTGGAATATCCACGGTGCCGTCCACCAGGCCGATGTTCAGGCCCTTGGGCAGCACGTCGATGCTGGTCTTGCTGGTGGGGGTGCCGTTGATCCCGCTGCCGCCCAGGTTGACCCCGCCAAAACCACCCTTGCCCCCCAGGTTGCCGGCCTGCCACTGCACGCCGAATTCGCTGGCATCGTCTTCGTTGACTTCGACGATCAGGCTTTCGATCACCACCTGGGCGCGGCGCTGGTCGAGCATGTCGATGACTTCGCGCAGGTTGCGGTACAGCGGATCCGGGGCGGATATCAGCAGGGTATTGGTGGTCGCATCGGCCTGGATCGTCACACCGCCGGCACTGAAGGCGGTGCTCTGCTCACTGCCGGCAGTGCTTGCGCCGGAGCTGTCCTTGGCATAACCGCTGGATGGCGCCGCGCTGGCGGTCGGCGTGCCGCTGCTGTTCTGGGTGCTGCCCAGGCTGGTGCTACCCGCGCCGCCCATCGCACTCAACTTGGAGCGGGCCTCGTCACTGACGCCACTTTCGCTCTCACCGGTCAGCATGCCGCGCAGGGATTGGGCCAGCTTGCCGGCCTGGGCGTTGCGCAGGTACACCACATGCATGTTGCTGGGGTTGCTCTGGGCATTGTCAAGCTTGTAGATCAGGTTGCGCGCCAGCTCCGTGCGCTCCGGGCTGCCGGCACGGATGATGATCGAGTTGGAACGCGGGTCGCCGATCACGGCGATTTTCTGGGTCTGGTCGTTGCCCTGGGTTTCCAGCAACTCGGCGACCATTGCCGCGATATCCACGGCGATGCCGTTTTGCACCGGCACCACGTCGGTGTCGATGGCGCTTGGGGTGTCGATGCCGTCGATGATTTGCCCTACCCGTGCGAGGTTTTCCGCGTAGTCGGTGATGACGATGCTGTTGTTGCCGGGGTAGGCGTTGATCGGGTTGTTCGGCGAAACGATGGGGCGCAACACCGGAATCAGGTTCACCGCGTTTTCGTATTGCAGGCGGAAGGTGCGGGTCTGCATGCCGTTGCCACTGGGGCTGGCGGCGTTGTAGATCGGCCCGCCCAGCAGTTTGGCGTCGGCTTCCGGGACCACCTGGGCCACGCCCCCCACGTCGACCACGCTGAAGCCCTGCATGCGCAGCGCCGCCAGCAGCATGTCGTAGGCCTGGTGCGCCGGGACCTGGCCTTCGCTGACCAGGGTCAGGTTGCCCTTGACCCGGGGGTCTACCAGGAACTGCTGGCCGGTGGCGCGGGACAAGGCGCGTACCACCGCCTGGATCTCGGCGTCGACGAAGTTCAATTGCACCGGCTGGTCACCCAGCGGGTTGCGCACCTTGGCCGGCGCGGCGACCGGGCCACGGGCGCGGTTGCTCAGCGGGTGCTGGACCCGCGGCTGGGGGCTGATTTCGCGCTGGCGATCGGGCAACGGCACGCCATTGCGCCGGGTGTCGGCCAGGGGCTGGCCGAGTTCGCTGTCCACCAGCAAGGGCGCAGGTGTGGGCGCCGGGGTGTGGCTGCAGGCACTGAGCGCCAGCAACAGCAGCGGCGCCACCTGGCGAAACGGCGCTGAACGGGGAAGTGACCACTTCATGAAGCTTCCTTAGCGCCAGGCGCCTGATCCATGCGAACGGTCCCGGACACGCTGCCGGCCGGGTTTTCTGGGGTATCGCCCACACGCTGCAAGCGCGCGTGGGACACCTCCAGGGAAAATGCGCGCGGGCTGGTCAGCAGCCAACCAACCAGCGCATCCGCCGGCGCGTCGGTAAAAGTCAGGCGCCAACCGGCGGGCGCCACGCCCTGCAACTGATAGCGGTCTTTAAGTCCGGCAGCGTCGAGCGCCTGGCGCAGCGCGCCTTCCAGGTCTTGCCCGGCGCGCGCACCGGCACTGGCGCCCTGCAGCAGCACCTGCAAGGTGGCGGCCTGGGTGCGCAGCTTGGGGGTTTCGGCCTGCCAGAAATCAATCTGCTGCAAGGGCGGCTCAATCAGCAGCAACCACACCAAAAAGCCCGCCAGTACCGCCCCGCTGCCGCCCAGCAGGCGCTTTTCGCGCAGGGCCAGGCCGCTCCAGAATCCCTGGAGCTGGCCGCGCAGGTGCGGATAGCTGAACTTACTCATCGGCGCCTCCCGTGTTGTCGAGCGGCCCGAGGGTCCAGCCGTGCTCATCGCGGGTGGCAGCGAAACCCGCCTCGGTCAACGCCGCCTGCCACTCCCCTGGGGCGGCCGGGCTGCGACTGTCGGGCAACAGCTCCAGGTGCAACCGGCCTTGATCAAATGCCAACGCCTGGACGCTGCCGACCATAAACGGCAGGTGGTTGCCCGCCAGTTGCAACAGGCTGCTGAAACGCTGGCCGGGATCGGCGGTGGCACCTTGCCCGGCGGCCAGTTGCTGCCGGGCCTGTTGCAGCGGATTGAGGATCACTGGCAAGTGCGGGAAGGCCTGCTTGACCTGGGCAATCATCCGCGCTTTGAGCTGTTGCCCTTCGTCCACCTGGCGCGCGGCATACAGGTTCAGGCCCAGGGTCCAGACCGCCACCGCCAGGGCACTGAGCCCCAGCGCCCGGCCCCAGCCACCGCTGCTGGCGCGCTTGAGGTGGCCATGCAAGCCCCAGGCGGGGACCACACCCTGCCAGCGCGGGGGCGTGTGTTCATCGACCTGATGCAACTGCGCGCCAGCCTGCACCAGTTCCGCCAGGGCCTGTGGCCCCAGGGGGTGCAAGGCGCTCTGGTGCAGGCTCTGGCGCAGCAGCAGATGCCCGTCGACGCATGCCACGCTCAAATGCCCCGCCGGCGGCACAGGCAAGGCATAGGGCGCCGGGTACAGGCCGCGCAAACTGATAGGCACCTGGGCCAGGACCCGCTGCAGGTGTTCCAGGCCAGCCGTCGGCAGCCAGCCCACTTGCACCTGGCCGTTGCTCTGCCGTGGGCTGTGGACCACCTGCATTTGCGCGACCGGGCCGAGGATCAGCGCCTGGGCCGCGCAGGCCACGGCTGCCGCCACTTTAGCGGGCGGCAGTTGCGGCAACTCCAGGCTGCTCAGCAAACTGTCCCGGGGATGCAGGAAACACTCGGCTGCCAGGCTCTTGCGCGGTTGCGCCAACTGCCCAAGGCTGGCCTGACCTTGCCGGCTGACCTGCCCGGCGCGGTCCAACCAGGCGTAGTGCACCAGGCTCTCGGCGCTCAGTTGGGCCAGCGGCGGCAAGGCAATGCGCAAGCGCGTCATGCGCCCACCCGCCACCAGATCACTTGGGGTTGCCGGTCTTCAGGGCGATACAACAATGCTTCGACTGCCACCCGCCGCTGCTCGCGCCGCGCGCGGCCGTGCCAGCGGAACCACTCACTGGTGATTCCCACCTGCACCGAGTCCACCAACAACTGCGGCATGCGCAGGCGGTTGACGAAATCCCCGCGGTTGATAAACCAGCGCCCGCTGTCCCGCTCGGCCACCAGCCCCTGGGCCTGGGACAGGCTGAGCCCTGGCACCACCGCACTGAGCACTTCGGCGCTGGCCGTATTGCCATTGACCCAGGTGTTGTCGGGCAACACGCTGACATAGGCCGCCAGGCGTTGCTGCACACCCGGCTCAAGGGCAAGGTCGTCAAGGCTGCGCAACATCGGCGCCCTGGCCGGCAGCAAGGTCTGCGCGGCCTCGGGCGAGGTGCTGCGCAGGCTGCTCACGTCACTGCCACCCGCGCGCTGCGCATAGGAGGCAAGCACCCGTTGGCTGATGCGCTGGCTGACGCTGGGGTCGATGCCGAGCAACTGGCACAGACGTTGGAAACTCTGCAACTGCGCCACATCCGGCTGCTGCTGGCTGACCAGATTGCGCAGGTTGAACTTGCCCTGCTCGTCATCCAGGCGCCCTTCGACCACCCCGGCAAAGGGGCGCGCCCAGGGCTGGTCGAGACGGGTCAGCACCTCTTTGCGCCGCGCGTCCCACAACTGTTGCCGGCTGGCCTGCAGCGCGCCCTGCAACAACCAAGTGCCCTGGACCCGCAGTTGTTCGGCCTCAAGGCTGCGGGTGAACACGCTCTGGCGGGTGAGCATGGCCCCGGCAAGCACCGCCACCACGGCGGCGATCAGCAACGCGCTGATAATCGCCATGCCGCGCTGCTTCGCCGCTCTGGGCAAATGGCTGTTCATGGCGCGCCTTACAACTGCCAGGAGCCGATATCGGCATTCACGCCCTCACCGTCCGGTTGGCCGTCGGCGCCCAGGGAGAACACATCGACTTCACCGTTGGCGCCAGGGTTGAGGTACTGGTACGGGCGGCCCCAGGGGTCGTTGGGCAAGCGTTCGAGGTAGGCGCGCCAATTGCTGTTCTTCCCATCGGCCGGGCGCTCGACCAGGACCTTGAGACCCTGGGTCAGGTTCGGATAGCTGCCGTGGTCCAGGCGATAGAGTTTCAGCGCCTGCATCAGGCCACCGATGTCTTGCCGGGCAGCCGTGGCCCGCGCCTGGTCGGGGCGGTCGAGCACCTTGGGCACCACCATGGCGGCGAGGACCCCGAGAATGACCACCACCACCATGATCTCGATCAGGGTAAAGCCACGCTGGCCACGAGCGCCTCGCGGGGTGGATGTGAAGTGCGCGATATCCATCTCGACATTCCTTGGCTTGAGTGCTTTTCGTCGCGCAGTGTTGCAAGACAACATGTCAGGCGTATTGAAAATCCTCGGGAGCTTTGGTCGCCAATCGGTCAAGTGCAGGGGCTAGTCTGCGGGCCTGTTTCCCGGCATTGAGCAAGCCATGCGCGCCCGCAATAGGAACCAAGGTTTCACCCTGATCGAGGTGCTGGTGGCCCTGGCGATTATCGCCGTGGCCATGGCGGCGGCTGTGCGGGTGGCGGGGTTGATGACCCTGAGCAATGGCCTGTTGCGCGACAAGTCCATCGCCATGCTGGCGGCCCAGAGTCGCCTGGCGCAACTGCGTCTGGAGGGCCGCGCCAGCCCCGGGCGCAAGACGTTCGAGTGCGACCAGGGCCGTTTGAAACTGCGCTGTGAACAGGTGGTGGCAGGCGCTGGCGACCTGTGGAAAGTCAGCGTGCAAGTGCTGGACGCCACACGCGAGGCGCCGCCCCTGGCGCGCCTTGAGACCCTGGTGGGCCGCGCGCCGGCATTAAAGCAGGTTACGGCCGAGTGAGCCGGGGCAAGGCCGGGGCATCGGGCAACTTTTCGAGGTTGACCCGGACCTTTTCAGCGCCGCGCTCGATCACCACCCCGTCGCCCTCGATGGCCGCCAGGCGCACGCCGGGACTGAGGCGTTCACCCGCTAGAAAGCTGCGCGGCGGCCCGTCGTTGAGGCTGAGAATCGCCACCGCGCCCTGGGCGCCGGCCAGCACCCCGGAGACCTTGATCTGCAGGGCCGCCGGCATGTCGGCAAACCATTGCTGCGCCGGGTTATCACTGCGCGCCGCCAATGCCTGGGGGGCAAGCGCCGGGGTATGGGACTCGGCAGACGTCAGCAGCAACGGTGTCCATGTAGCGACCCCGGCCAGCGTCGCCAGCACGGCCAGGGCCTGGATGCCGTGGGCGGCAGATACGCGATGGATGAATGCCATGGGCGGGACCTCCTGTTTGTCCGTGCAGACAGCCTACAGGGCAATTCTCACGGTTTTATTTCAGTGGCAGATCCCGTTGAGGGCACACCCATGACGAATCGCTGGCAACAGGGATTCACCTTGATCGAGTTGATGGTGGTGCTGGTGATCATCGGCATTGCCAGCGCCGCCATCAGCCTGAGCATCAAGCCCGACCCCTTGCACCGCTTGCGCAAGGACGCCGAGCGCCTGAGCCAGGTGCTGCAGATCGCCCAGGCCGAAGCCCGTGCCGATGGCCGCACGATAACTTGGCGCGCGGATGCCAAGGGCTACCGTTTGAGCCGCCGCCGCGACGATGGCCGGGGGCTGGAGGACTTCAAGGATGACCCACAACTGCGCCCACGGGCCTGGGATACCACGCCGATGCTGGTGCGGATCGAACCCCGGCAGACCCTGGTGCTGAATGCCGAATGGATCAATCCGCCGCTGCAGGTGTGGCTCTCGGACGGGCAACACGGCCTCAGCCTGCAACGTGATGCGGCCGGCACCCTGCGCGTGGTGAGCCAGCCATGAACCACGAGCAGCAAGGCTTTACCCTGATCGAAGTGATGGTGGCGATCATGCTGATGGCGGTGGTCAGCCTGATTGCCTGGCGCGGCCTGGACAGCGTGACCCGCGCCGACGCCCACTTGCAGGCCAGCACCGAACAGACCCAGGGCCTGCTGCGCGCCCTGAACCAGCTGCAACTGGACGTCAGCCTGCGCGCCGGGGTGGAACTGGCTGCGCCACCCACCGAGGACCAGCCTCCCGCCGCCGACGCCTTGCCGGCGGTGACCGTGCGCAGTTCCGACAGCCAGGGCTTTCGTCTGGAGCTGATCCGCAGCGCGCCAACCCCCGGCGACGGCCTGCAACGGGTGCGGTGGTGGCTCAAGGGCGACACCTTGTACCGCGCTGCCGCACCGGCGCGGGATCGCTATCCGCTGCCGGCGCCCAAGGAGGCGGTGGCGGTGTTGAGCCAGGTCAGCGACCTGCAAGTGCGGGTGTGGGACAACGAGAAAGGCTGGCGGCAGTTGAGCGGCAATCGCCAGGACAATCCATTGGGGATGGAAATCACCCTGGTGCGCCAGACGCCCCAGGGGGTGGAGCGCTATCGCCAGGTGCTGGGGCCGTTGGACTGAACCTGTGGCGAGCGGGCTCCCTTCTCCAGGGCTAGCTGAGCAACACCACCCCACCCGGCAGTTCTGTGCATTTGGCCCCATAGGCATCGCGGATCAGCAACGCCACGCCTGGCAGTTGTTCGAGACTGAAGCGCGCCTGCACCCGGCGCTTGCCCAGTTCGCGGTTGAGCAATACCAACATCCCTGGGCGGTAGCGGTTGATCTCGTCGATCACCGTATCCAGTGTGGCGTTATTAAATACCAGCACCTGTTCCCGCCAGGCGATCACGGCTTCGGTGTCCACCGTCACCACGGGGCCCAGCCCGGCCGCGTCGTAGGTCAACTGGCGCCCGCTGTCCAGGCGCACGCTGCGCCCCTGCACTTCAACCGCCAGCCAGCCTTCAATGCAGGTCACGCACACACTGTGGTCGGTGTTGCGCACATTGAAGCGCGCCTGGCTCGCGCTCAGCCAGCCCGCCCCTGCCTGTACGGTCAGCGGCTGTGCCACCTGCACCTCGACCTCGCCTTCAAGCAATTCGATGCCCTGCTCGCGCCGGCTGATGCGGGTCTGGGTGTTGAGCTCCAGGCTGATGCCCTCGCGCAAGTCCACCCGCCGCTGCTCGCCCACTGCGGTGTGGTAGTCGGCGCTCAAGCCGGCAAAACCACCGGGCACGCTGATGTGCACCATCACCAGGGCCGCCGAGGCCGCAAGCGCCCCGCCGAGGAACGCCCGCCGGCCAAAGTGCCGGGGGGCCTGGGCCTCGGTCAGCGCCGGGGTCAATTGTTGCCACAGTCGCTTGGCCTGTTCGAAGGCCTGGGCATGCTCGGGGCTCTGGGCGCACCACTGGCGCAGGGCCTTGGCATCGGCCACGGTTGCCTGGCCCGAGGTCAGGAGGACCAGCCAGTCGCGCGCTTCACCGTGCAATCGGCTGTCGGGCGTGCCCCGGGCAGTGGGAAAGCTAAAAATATTCAAGCGCGCAGGTACTCACGGATTATCAGGGACTCAACACTAAGACGGTTTTCCGGCGCCGGGACCGAACCGCTGGATGACTTTTCTTTCCAGACGCTGGGCGCAATGCCCCAGGGCGGCCTTGATTTCCTTCTCGACCATGCGTGTGGAAATGCCGAAACGCTGGGAGATTTCCAGGTGTGGCGCTTCCTCCAGGCGCGCGGCGATAAGGATCTTGCGGCGCCGGGCAGGCAGTTCGTAGAGGGCTTTGAGCAGGGACTGGATTTCTTTCTGGCCACCCACCACCCGCGAGGGGTCCAGGGCTTCATCGCTGATATTGAGCAACTCCTCGACTTCGCTGCCGGTCAGCAGGCGGGCATCGGCCTGGCGCCGGTCGGCCGCAATGTTCAGGGCCATGCGGTACAGATAGGCATTGGGTTGTTGCAGGTTCGCCGGCATGTCCATGCGGTCGACCCGCAGGTAGGTTTCATGCAGGACGTCATTGGCCAGATCCTCCGACCCCAGGCGCTTGCGCAAACGCACCTTGAAGTCCTCGTAGGAGGCCAGGAACAACCTGACCATTGGCGTGTGCCCGGTATCCTTCATGCCCCGGAAGCTCCTTGCCGTGCTGTGCATTCCATGCGTTTTCCTGTGGTGTCGGGCATTAAAAGCAGGGTCAACGGCAACCGCATCGAGCTGGGTGCCGGGCGCTCTATCCAGGTGCTGCCGAGGCTGCGCACCAGCGCTTCATCACGCAGTACATCGCCAGTGGAGCTGACCAGGCGGCTGTGTTCAATCAATCCGTCACGGTTGACCCAGACCTGCACCAGCGCCCGAAAACTGCCGGGGCGAGTCAAGGGTGAACGGCACAGGCTGGCTTCGACGGCCTGCTGCACGGCGCTGGCATAACTGCGATTGAGCCGTGCGGCGTTACGTGGCGACACCCCGCGACTGGCCAGCGGCTGGCGGACTTCAGGCACCTGCAGGGTGAATGCATCACTGCGTGCGTAACGTGCCATCAGGCCACTCCCTGTCAGTAACAGGCCCAGGGCCTGCTGGGCGCTGTAGTGCCCGTGCACACCCATCGAACGTCGTCCATCGCTCAACTCGCGGTCCACCAGCACAGCCATCCCGGTGGCCCGGCTGAAAGCTTCCAGGGCGGGCGCCAGGTCTTGCGCAGGCAGATCCAGGCGCAACAACGGCGGCTCCCCCGCCTGCACCCTGGGCAGTGGCAGCCACATCCAGGCCAACAGCAAGACCAGGCAGCAGTGCGTGCGCCTCCAAGCCCACCGTTCGCCCCCTGCTCTGCCTTGTTGCACGGCTGCCGTGTCCTGGGAAAAGCGTCATCCTGAGGCCAATTTATGAACCTGATGTTACGGTGATGGCAAAAAAAACATCACGGTTTCGCCAGCGCCACCGGGCTAGACTGGCAGGCACTAACGGCCCACTCCCCAGGGCCTGCCAGGAGGCTCTGATGAAGCGGTTGTTGATGCTGTTGTTATGCGCGGGCCTGGCGTCGACCGTGCACGCCGAGGAAACGCCGGGCGGTTGTGTCGAGGCCAGGGTGGATGGGTACAAAGCGCCTGACTATGGATGCCTGAGCCAGCAGATGGGCGCTAAGGCAGCGCAGAAAAACCGCGAGGCGCGGGAAAAACCGGTGCACCAGCGGCCGCCGAACCAGATTGGCTTGTCGACGCCGGCGGCGACCAGTGTGCGGATGGGCAATACGTTCGGTACGGGGGTAAAGCCGCAGCGGCCGTGATCTGGGGGCCTGCTAGAAGCGCCACTCCTCGGCCCTAACCAGTTGGCAGAACGGCCCATCCAGCGTGGCATTGTGATGAACGACGATATGCTCGGCTTTCATCACGGGAGTGTCCGAACAGGTATGGCCATCGGCGATAAGTACCGCATCGAAGCCAAGGTCACGGGCAGCGCGGCAGGTGCTGTCGACGCAGTATTGCGTTTTCATCCCGGTGACCACTACACCGCTAGCGCCGCATGCGCGCAACTGGTCAGCCAGGTCGGTCGACTCAAAGGCGTTGGGCCGGCGCTTGTCGAACACCTTTTCGCCACCGAGCAACTTCAGTTGCGGTACCACCTTCGTCAGCGGGCTGCCGGGTTCGATGGGCGAGCCCACGGGCCCGATATGGCGCGCCAGAAAAATCGGCGCACCGGCGTGGCGGGCCTTATCCATCAGGCTATTGAGTGTTTCCAACAACGCTTCGCAGCGCCATGGTTTTTCCGGGCCGTGAACTAGCCCGACTTGCATATCGAGAATCAACAGGGCGTACATGGGTGCATCTCCTTGCGTTTGAGCCAGCGACACAAGGACAAGAAAAAAGGCCCTGTCCATCGCTGGCGGGCCTTTGAAGTTCGTCTGCTATTGGCTCACGAAACCTCGCACGCTCCGCTTGCAGCGGTCGTGGTGGTGGTCGTCGAGGTGAGGCAATAGGCAGTCATGCATCGACACTAGCAATACCGCAACGCCCTGACAAGCCAGGATCCTGGAGCGCCCCCCCGAGCTGCAAACGTGTTCAGTGCTTAAACCGAAAATGCGGCAATAAAGCGCAATGGATAGGAATATGTCGGGACTTTTGCCAGAATGCGCAACTTAGAAACATTCGCATTCGCAGGAAGATCCCATGCACGCCCCCCACCCGCTCCCCGCTGCGCGCCGCATCCTTGCCGTCGAGGATGACCCGTTGCTCGCCGCCCACCTGCACAGCCACCTGGGCCAGCGTGGCTTCGAGGTCACGTTGCGCCAGGATGGTGGAGGGATTGTCGAGCTGGCGCGTACCCAGGATTTCGACCTGATCCTGATGGACATCATGCTGCCCGGCAGCAGCGGCCTGGAGGTGCTCGCGCAACTGCGGCGGCATCAACGGGTACCGGTGATCCTGATGTCGGCCCTCGGTGCCGAGCAGGACCGCATCACCGGTTTCAGCCAGGGCGCCGACGATTACCTGCCCAAGCCGTTCAGCATGTTGGAGATGGATGTGCGCATCGACGCGATCCTGCGCCGGGTGGCCTATGAACATGAGGTGCCTGGCACGGCGCGCAATGAAGATCCGCAACTGACGTTCGACGAACAGCGCACGGATGTGCACCTGGATGAACAGTGGGCCGACCTGACTACCACCGAATACCGCGTCCTGGAAACCCTGGTGGCCCATGCCGACGAGGTGCTGACCAAGGCATTCCTGTATCAGCAGGTCATGCACCGCGCCTATTCGCGACATGATCGCAGCCTGGACATGCATGTCAGCCGTATCCGCCGCAAGTTACAGGCCATCGGCTACACCGCCGGGCGCGTGGAAACGGTCAGGAGCACAGGCTATATGCTGACCCGGCTGGAGCCATGAGGCTGCCCAACCGCCACTCGCTGTTGTGGAAATTGATCGGCTTGCTGGCGGTGTTGTGCCTGCTGGTGGTCAGCCTGCAAGTGGATGTGAGCCGGCGCATCTACGAAGCCACCGCGCGCTTGCCCGCCCCCACCCGTTACATCCTCAGCGAGTACTCACGCCAGGCCGAAATTGCCTGGCGCGAACGCGGTGCAGTGGGGGTCGATGAGTTCCTCAAGAATCTGCGTGCCCAGGAGCAGGTATGGGCGGTGATAGTGGACGACCACCAGTCGCTGTCCTCCCAGGCTTTGACCACGATCGAGCGGCGCAAGCTGGATTTTGTACGCCAGATCGACTGGCCAGTGGGCCGCCCCGGCGGGCGGCCGACTTTCTATATTCCGTTCAGCGACGGTGCAGCACGCCTGGTCATGGAGTTGCCACTGCACCTGGACCCCCGCCAGGGCCGTGGCCTGTGGGACATTTTGCTGCGCCAGGTACTGCCGACGTGCCTGGCGCTATTGTTTGGTGTGCTGTTGTACCGGGTGCTGATTTCGCCGCTGGTGATCTTGCGGCGCCAGGCCAATGCCCTGAGCGCCGGCGACCTGGCGGCGCGGGTCGGGCCCCAGGTGACGCACCGCCGTGACGAACTCGGTGAATTGGCCCGGGCCTTCGACCACATGGCCGAGCGCCTGGAAAATACCGTGGTCCTGCAACGGCGCCTGCTGCGGGACTTGTCCCACGAACTGCGCACGCCCTTGAGCCGGCTGCGGGTGGCCGGGGAGCGCGAGCCCGATCCAAATGCCCTGCGCCAGCGCCTGGAGCGCGAAGTGCAAGGCATGGAACGCTTGATCGGCAGCACTCTGGAGCTGGTCTGGCTGGATACCGAACGCCCGGCGATGCCCGTGGAAGCGGTCGAGATGGAACCGTTGTGGGACTTGCTGCGCGAAGACGCCTGCTTTGAAAGCGGCTGGCCGCGGGAGCGCCTGCCCTGCGAACTGCCCGCCGACTGTTGGGTGCTGGGCAACCTCAATGGCCTGGCCCAGGCCCTGGAAAATATCCTGCGCAATGCCATCCGCCATTCCCCCGAACACGGTGTGGTGCGCTTGACCGGAGCATTGGAGGGCGATTTCTGGCACTTGTGCATCCAGGACCAGGGCCCAGGGATCGAGCCGGACAAGCTGGAGCAGATCTTCCTGCCCTTCACCCGCCTCAACGCCGCCCGCCCCGGCGGTGATGGCTATGGCCTGGGGTTGTCGATTGCGCGCAGCATCGTGCAGTTGCAAGGCGGCCAGTTGTGGGCACAGAACACCACGCCCGGGCTGTGCCTGCACCTGCGGCTCAAAGTGTATAAGTTGTAAATTGCGTTTACTCCCATATGAGAATCACTAGCATTCGAGCCATACGTTTCTTGTGACCCACTCGGTCTATGTGGGAGCTGGCTTGCCTGCGATGCAGACGCCTCGGTCTAGCAGGTCATTCCGAGGAGATGCCATCGCAGGCAAGCCAGCTCCCACACAAGCCTGCCCCCCAGGGCGATGGTGTTGCCTGGTCTGATGCTGATGAGCCCTCCATGAAAAGCAAATCCCCTGCCTGGCCGACCCTCTCGCGGGTAGTCGCCGCGCTGATCGGCGGCTACCTGTTTACCTATGCGTTTACCGCCGCCCTGGCGCGCCTGTTGCCCATGGACAAGGTGGATGCCCTGGTGGTCGCCAGCCTGCCCTCCTTCTTGATCTACACCCTGGCGATCCTCTGGGCCTTTGCCTGTCGCAACGCCTGGCGTGCGTGGGCCGGGATGGCCCTGGCGCTGCCCCTGGCTGCCGTCGGTTTCTGGCCACACTGGCGCGAGGTGCTGGGATGAAACACAAGACCCTGACACAGGCCATGGCCTGGCTGCATACCTGGAGCGGGCTGGTGTTCGGCTGGCTGCTGTTTGCAATCTTCCTGACCGGCACCCTGGCGGTGTTCGACAAGGAAATCGACGGCTGGATGCGCCCGGAAATCCCCACCTCGACCCTGTCGCAAAGCGCCGCCGCGCAGCAGGCCCTCGACTACCTGACGCGCCAGCACCCCGAGGCGAAGACCTGGAATATCGGCCTGCCCGGCGAACGCTCCGACACCCTGACGGTATCGGCCGGCGAACAACGACGTGGCGGCGGCACCGCGCTCGACCCGCACACCGGCGAGCCCCTGGCCGTGCGCGAAACTGCCGGGGGCGGGTTTTTCTTCCGCTTCCACTTCACCCTCAACCTGCCGCGCGACCTGGGGATCTGGACGGTCGGCCTGGCCGCCATGGCGATGCTGGTCGCGTTGGTCAGCGGGATCGTGATCCACAAGAAATTCTTCAAGGAGTTCTTCACCTTCCGCCCCGCCAAGGGCCAGCGCTCATGGCTGGATGCGCACAACGCGACAGCGGTGCTGGTGCTGCCCTTTCACCTGATGATCACCTATACCGGGCTGGTGATCTTCTATTTGATCTACATGCCGGCGGCGGTGGACGCGCTGTTTGACGGCGACCGCGACAACCTCTTCCGCGCCCTGCGTGGTGCACCCGCCGAACAACAAGTGCGCGGCGAACGCCCCAAACACAGCGAAGCGGCCGAACTGACGGCACTGGAACCGCTGCTGGCCGAGGCCGAGCGGGCCATGGGGCCGGTGTCCAGCTTGTCGATCCACAACCCCGGCCGCAGCGACGCACGCATCGAGGTACGGCCGGTACTGGGCAACCGCATCGAGCTGACCAAGGGCCAGAGCATGCTGTTTGACGGGGTCAGCGGTGCCGTCCTGCGCCAGCCTGCGGTCAGCCGGCACAGCCTGTTGACCCAGAAGGTCATGGCCGGCCTGCACTTTGCGCAGTTCGGCGGCTACTCCATGCGCTGGTTGTACTTTGTCTGCGGCCTGGCCAGTTGCGCAATGCTGGCAACCGGCGTGGTGCTGTTTACCGTCAAACGCCGCCGGCGCCACGATGGCGAAGGCGCTGTGGGCGCCCTGCTCTACCACATCGCCGAACGCCTGAATGTGGCGGTGGTGGCCGGGCTGACGGTGGCGTGCGTGGCCTTGTTGTGGGCCAACCGCTTGCTCCCGGTGGAACTGGCCCAACGCGGTGGCTGGGAAGTGCGGGTGTTTTTCCTGGTGTGGCTGTTGAGCCTGGGCCACGCGATTGTCCGCCCCTGGCGCAGTGCCTGGCGCGAGCAACTGGGCCTGGCGGCAGTGCTGTGTATCGGCCTACCGGCCCTGAATCTGCTGGGGGAAAACCTGGGGGATTACGTCTACCTGGAATTGACCAGCGTCGCCCTCGGCCTGCTGCTGGCCTGGCCGTGCTGGAAGCTGTACCAGGCGCCCAAGGAACGCAGCACCCGGCGCGTGGCCAAGCACGCTGTAGCGGAGGTCAATTGAGATGGCGTTGATAGGCGCGTTGTTGCTGGCCTGCGCAGGGATGGCGGGGTTGTGCCTGGGCTTGGAGCGCCATTACAAACAACTTATGCAGCGCCTGCCCTCGCCGGTGCTACGACGTGGCCTGCGAGTGCTGGGCTGGGGGATGCTGGCGGCGAGTTTTGCCGTCAGCGTATTGGGGTGGGGCTGGGCCATGGGGCCGGTGGCGTGGTGCGGCTTGATTTCGCTGGCTGGGCTTGGCGTGGTGTTTCTGTTGCCCTACACCACCCGCTGATGGGCCAAAAAACCTTGTAGGGGCTGGTTTGCCGGCGATTGCGCTGGGTTATCCGATACATACGGCGACTGATACACCGCCATCGCGGCATAGGTATCTACACAGCTCTTTTCTGGGGTTGTGTACATATCCGTTGCTGCGGTTACGGCCACTTAGGGTTCCGCCCTTACGGCGGCTCACTTTGGAAGAGCGCCAAAGTAAGCAAAACGCTCTTGCCCCACCACTCGGTGCCTCGCCTAGGCTCGGCATGCCCGCAGTCAGGCATTGCTCCGTGGGCCCGCCGCGATCGGCCATCCATGGCCGTGTCGCGGCTACCCCGGCATCCATGCCGGGGTGCCCACTGCGCAATACCTGCCTGCGGCCATCGTGGTTTAACGGGGCGCCTGAGATCAAGATCAAAAGCCAGATCAAAAGCAGAGCAACAGCAACAGCAACAGCAACAGCAAAGCTGAGGTGCGAAGCTGCATTCCCCTGTGGGAGCTGGCTTGCCTGCTCCCACAGGTATATGCGCACGCCTCGACGATCAGGTCGGCTGTCAGGCCGCCTCGCTTTGCTTTTGATCTGAGGCGCCCCGTTAAACCACGCTGGCCGTCATCCGATTTTGATTTGGGGGGTAAACCGGCAGGACGCCGGTTTAGCCGCGCTGGGCCATGGATGGCCCATCGCGGCGGCCCCCCAAATCAATGTCGGATGGCGGGCACACCGAGCCTAGGCGAGGTGCCGAGTGGTGGGGCAAGAGCCCTTTTGGTTACTTTTGGGGCTCTTTTCCAAAAGTGACCCGCCGTAAGGGCGGAACCAATAGCCGCCATAACCGCAACAACGGATATGTACACAACCCCAACAACCCAAAAAGAGCGCTGCGTAAAGACTCATGACCATCACAAACAACCCAGCGCCCACCGCCAGATTAAGGTCAGGCCGCCTGGATCTCGCGCTTGAGGCTGTCCATGTCGATCACAAAACGGTACTTCACATCGCCCTTGAGCATGCGCTCGTAGGATTCGTTGATGCCCTGGATATCAATCATCTCGATCTCCGAGACGATCCCGTGCCGGGCGCAGAAGTCCAGCATGTCCTGGGTCTCCTGGATGCCACCAATCAATGACCCCGCCAGGCTGCGGCGTTTGAAGATCAGGTTGAACACCGAAGGCGACGGGTGCGGACTGTCTGGCGCGCCCACCAGGGTCATGGTGCCGTCGCGCTTGAGCAGGTTGAGGAACACGTCCAGGTCATGGGGCGCGGCCACGGTGTTGAGGATGAAATCCAGGCTATTGGCGACCTTGGCCATTTCGTCCGGGTTCTTCGACACCACCACCTCGTCAGCCCCCAGGCGCAGGCCGTCTTCGCGTTTGTTCGGCGAGGTGGTGAACAACACCACATGGGCGCCCATGGCATGGGCGATTTTCACCGCCATATGGCCCAGGCCGCCGAGGCCGACCACGCCGACCTTCTGTCCAGGGCCGACCTTCCAATGGTGCAGCGGCGAGTAGGTGGTGATCCCGGCACACAGCAGCGGCGCCACGGCCGCCAATTGCGCCTCATCGTGGGAAATGCGCAGGACGAACTTCTCCTTGACCACGATATTGTCGGAATAGCCGCCAAAGGTGTTTTCACCGCCAAACACCGGGCCGTTGTAAGTGCCGGTAAAGCCGTTCTCGCAGTACTGCTCCTCGCCCTCGGCGCAGGATGCGCAGTGCTGGCAGCTGTCGACCATGCAGCCGACGCCGGCCAGGTCACCGACCTTGAAGCGGCTGACATTGGCCCCCACCGCCGTCACCCGGCCGACGATTTCATGGCCCGGCACCGATGGGTAGAGGGTGTTGTTCCACTCATTGCGCGCCGTGTGCAGGTCGGAGTGGCACACTCCGCAGTAGAGGATGTCGATTTGAACATCGTCGGCCCCGGGGGCGCGGCGCTCGAAGGTAAAGGGTTTGAGGGCGTCCTTGGCGTCACGGGCGGCGTAGCTGTAAGTCTTGGCCATTGCGGTCACCTCTTTGCGTCGACATTGAAGGTCAGTTGACCAGCATAGCCGCCCAACCGTTCAACCCACGTAAATCGGCGGTAATTCAAACAAACACATACCCTCTGTGGGAGCGGGCTTGCCCGCGATAGCGGTGGGTCAGTACCGAACACATCCACTGATACACCGCTATCGCGGGCAAGCCCGCTCCCACACGAGTCCGCACGGACTGCGTCAGTGAACAACCGCCCGGGTCACCAAAAAGCTCAGCAACTGCGGCTCGTCATCCAGCTCGATGGCCTGCACCGGGCGCGGCAGGTTGTCCAATACGCTGCGCCAGAACGCCTGGGACGCTTCGTCCTGGTCATAGAACCGCACCAGCCAGTCCGTCTCGCCGCTGGTCAACACCTGGGTGGCCAGGGCGCGGCCTATGCCCTTGCGCCGATAGCGTTTCAAGATAAACAGGTCAGCCAGTTCCAGGGCATTGATCCCCGGCAGCTCGCTGCGCTCGATCAACAGGAAACCGGCGATGTAACCGTCCACCAGCAGCAGATTGGCGCTCCATTGCGGCTCTTGCCAGTAGCGCGCCAGGTGTTCCTCGTGGATATAGAAACGGCCGTCCTGCTCGACGTCTTCCTGCTCCCAATCGGAGGATTCATAGGCATAAAACTGGTAGAGGTTGCAGATCAGTTCGGCCTGTTCAGGGCCGGTCTGGATCAGTTCGACAGTGGTGTCACTCATGGCGGGGCTCACGCAGGCGGGGCGCCACAGTAGCGAAGGCCGGCGCCCCAGGCAAGCCGCTAGGCTTGCTGTTTGACCTGGGGCAGCGCGCTCAACCATTGCTCGAGCTCACGATGAACCTGGGGCGCCAGCAGTTGCCGATCCGCCATCCATTGGTCGTTGAACACCGTGTCGAGGTATTTTTCGCCGCCATCGCACACCAGTGCCACGATCACGCTGTGGGCCGGGGCATGCCAGGCCTCGCGCAGGGCCTGGTAGATCACCCCGCCGGCCGAGCCGCCGAGCAGCAGACCGTAATGCCGCGCCAGGTAGCGCGCGGTTTCGAAGGCCTGGGCGTCGCTGACAGTCAGGCCTTTGTCGATCAACGCGTAGTCGACCACGGCGCCGATTTCTGCGCCCTCCGGGGTGCCGGTGCCGGACTGATGATACGGCGCACCGGGGCCGCCAAAGATCACCGAGCCGCAGGGTTCGACGCCGATCACCTGCAGGCCATGGGCATGGCGTTTCAAGGCACGCGCAGTGCCGCATAACGAGCCGCCGGTGCCCACGGCGCCCACCAGGTAGTGGATTTCATCGCCCAGCACTGCGCGCAATTCCGCTGCCAGCTGCGTGTAGCCATTGGCATTGGCCGGGTTGTGGTGCTGGCGGGTCCAGTAGGCGCCCTGCTCCGTGGCAATACGCTCGGCGGTAGCATCGCGGTCGGCGGTGGACAGCCCGCCACCGGGGTCGCCGACCCGCACCAACTGCGCACCAAAAGCCTGCATCGCCCGCAGTTTGTCGGGGCTGGCGTGTTCGTCGACCACGGCAGTGAAGCGGTAGCCGCGCTCGGCGGCCAGCAGCGCCAGGCCCAATCCGGTGTTGCCCGAGGTCGACTCGACAATCCGCCCACCCGGCTTGAGCTGCCCCGAGGCCTGCGCCTCGTCGAGCATCTGCCGGGCCATGCGGATCTTGGCGGTGCCGGTGGGGTTGAATTGTTCCAGCTTGAGCAGCACGCAGCTGCCGTTTTCAGTGACGCACAATTTGAGCAGCGGTGTATCGCCGATCAGTTCGGACAGGCAAGTCTTGATCATGACAACCTCTGGGCAGTATGAAAAACCGGCGCGGCGCTTACCCGGCCAGGGTCGCGACGGCGCGTTGCAGGCTGGCGAGAAACGCCTGGTTTTGCTGGGCCAGGCCCAGGGACACGCGGATAAAACTGGTGTATCCCGGCTCGCGCCAGGCCTTGACGATGATCCCGTCCTTGAGCAATTCGTCGACCACCTCCAAGGCGTTGCAAGCGGTGTCGATAAACAGGAAATTGGCCTGGGACGGCGCCACGCGAAAACCCGCGGCCTGCAACCCCTGGGTCAGGCGTTGGCGTTCGATGGCGACGAATTCGCGGCTGCGAATCACGTGTTGCGGGTCCAGCCAGGCGGCCTTGGCGGCCTCCTGGGCCGGTTGATTGACGTTGTACGGCGTGCGCACCCGGTGCAGCGCATCAATCAGGCTGCGGTGCGAAGCGATGCCATAGCCGATCCGCAGCCCCGCCAGCCCATACGCCTTGGAGAACGTGCGCAGAATGATCCACGGCCGCGACTGCGCGTCGAGGATCGCCAGGGCGTCAGCCGCGTCCTCGACGAATTCGAAATACGCCTCGTCGATCACCAACAAGGTGTCGGGGTGAGCGGCGGCGACCAGCGCCGTCAGTTCAGCGCTGGACAGCGCCGTGCCCACCGGATTGCAGGGGGTGCTCAGCATCAACAGCTTCGCCGGTTGCTCGAGGGCCGTGGCCCAGGCCTGCAGGTTAACGCTGAAATCCGGGTTGAGCGGCACCTTGTCCACCGTCGCGCCCATCATCAATGGCAGGCTTTCATGCAGGCTGAAACAGGGCTGCTGGGTCACCACCCGGTCCTCGGGATCGAGCAGCGCCAGGCACAACAGTTCGAGGATATTTTCCGAGCCGTTGCCGAGGATGACCCGCGCCGGGTCCACATCCAACTGGCCGCCGATCAGGTGCCGCAGGGCCCGGCCACTGGGGTCGGGGTAGCGTTCCAGCCCTGCCCCGCCATGATGCGCCAGCATCGCTGCAGCAGCCGGCGACATGCCCAGCGGGTTTTCGCAGTTGGACAGCTTGATCACCGTCGGCGTACCGAGCTGATGTGGATCGGCGCCCGGGTCGTACAGGGGCAAACGTCGCACGCTGGGGCGCACCAACGCCTCGACGCGGTGTGCAGGGTCGTCTTGATGCATGGAACACCTCCTTGTTATGACAGTGCGACGGCGCCCGCGCGGTCCAGCGCCTTGAGTTGCCGTTCAAACGAGACAATCAGCAGCAACGCGGTAGCCGCCAGGCCTATCGCCAATCCGGCCCACACGCCGAAGATCCCGTAAGGACTGACGATGCCCAGCAGCCAGGCAGCGGGCAGCCCCACCAGCCAGTAGCCGAACAGGGAAATGCGCAGCGGTCCCGCCGTATCGCCGATGCCGCGCAGGATGCCGTTGCCGATGTTCTGGCTGGCGTCGAACACCTGCAGGACGATGGCAATCAACAAACCGGTGGTGGCCAGGCGCACCGCATCCAGGTTGTTGGCGTGCTCAGTGCTGATAAACAGGCCGATGACCTGTTCGGGTAGCAACGCGTAAGGAATGGCAAACAGCAGCATGACCAGCACCCCAAGGCCCAGGCCCAGGCGCCCCAGTTGCCGCGCTCGCTGATACTGCCCGGTGCCGCAGGCCTCACTGATGTGGATCGAGGCGGCATGGGAGATGCCCGCAGAGAACATGAACACGATGTAGATGATCTGGTTAAGCACGGTCTGCGCCGCCAGCGCCTCCATGCCCAGGGTGCCGATCAGCAGGGTCAGTACGCTGAAGAACCCGGCCTCGCTGGCATAGGTCCCGGCAATCGGCAGCCCGAGCTTCCACACGGCCTTGATCGCCGCCGGCGAAAAGCGCAAGTGCGCCAGTTTGAAGTAACCGGCCAGGCGCCGATGGGTCAGTACCACCGCGAAGAACATCAGGAACGACAGCAGGAACACCACGGCGCTGGTGATTGCCACCCCCGCCAGCCCGTAGGCCGGGACGCCGAACTTGCCGAACACCAGCACGTAGTTGAGCGCCGCCGTGAGGAAGATCGACACCAGGGTGATCGCCAGCAACGGCCCGGGGAATTTCAGGCCCACGGTAAAGTGGCGCAGCGCCTGGAACCACAGGCAAGGCAGCAGACCGGGAGCAATGATCAGCAGGAAGTCCATGGCATTGGCCACCACGCTGGTATCCTGGCCCAGCCAGGTCAGCGGCTGGCGCAACCCCAGCAACACGCCCATAAACACCAGGCCGCTGACGGTCGCCCAGAACAGCCCCGCCACCAGCAACGCCCGCACCTGGGCGTCATCGCCCCGGGCATTGGCCTGGGCCACCAGGTTGCTGACGCCGGTGACCAGCCCGGTGCCGGTGGTGCGCAACTGGTTGAACAGCGCGATGGCCAGGCCACCGGCTGCCAGCTCCTTGGCACCCAGCATGCCGAGCACCACGATGTCGATGGTGGTCAGGGCCACATAGGCCAAGTTGGTCAGGATCAGGGGCAGCGCCAGTAACAGCAGGGCCCGGCTGTCGGCGCGCCAGGCGCCGGGTTGTGCGGCAGTCAGGCCGACCATAGTTGGACCCTCTGCCCACGGTTCTGCGTCAGGGCTCGGTCGGCCATCAAGCGCCCGAGGGCGACATCGGTCACCACCATGCCGCTGTTGTAGGCGAACACCACATCGTCGGGATGGCGGCGTGCGGGTGCCAGGCCCAGAAGGATGTCCGGCAGCTCGGCGTCCACCGCGGGCAGGCTGCCGTCGGCGGCCGCCAGGTCGGCGCTGGTGACTTGCATCTGCGCGGTGTCGGTAGCAATGCGGTAGTCGGCGCCATGCAATACGTCGGCGTCAATCCCATAGCCCACCAGCACCGCCACGGCGCCGGGCTTGAGCCAGGCCCGCTGCACTTGCTGGCGCGCCGAAAGCCCGGCGACGCCAAGGATGATATCGGCCTCGCCAGCCGCCGCCGGCAGGTCATCGACCACCACCACATCGCGCAGCGGGTAATGTTTGTGCAGGGTGTCTTGCACCGCGCGCAGGCCTTCGGCGTAGTGCCCGTAGACATACAAACGCTCCAGGTCCGGCATGGCCGCGAGCAACATGGGCAACGCCACCTGCCCCTGCACGCCGGTACCGACGACCAGGGCACTGCGGGCATTCGGGCAGGCGGCCCTGGCCATCAACGCCGAGGTGGCCGAGGTGCGCAACGGGCCGAGCTTGACCACGTCCATCAAGGCAATCGGGCGGCCGGTGCGGTCATCACACAGAAAGATAAACGAGTGGAATTGATAGGCATCGCGGGTGCGCTGCGGGTCATGCTCGTACACCACCTTGAAGCCCACGGTGTGGCTGGCGCCATCCCGGCCAACCATCGAGTAGCTGATGGAATGGCGGTCCATCGGTTCGACAATGGTCTTGAGCGGGTTCTGCGAGTCGCCGTTGCGCAAGGCCTTGTACGCCTGCTCGACTACCTGCAGCACTTCACGGTAACTCACCCCCAGGTCTTCGAGCGCCGCCTGGGGCAGCACCCATAGGTCGGCGGGGGCAGCGGGTTTATTCAAACTGTTCACTCGAGGCTCCTTGTTGAGTGGCTTTACGATTAAGCCAGGCTGTCCAGCTTCCAGCGCAGGTGTGGGTTACGCAGCTCCAGCACCACTTTGTGTGGCAAGGGCGCTTCGTGAAAAGGCGACTCGTTGGAGTCCATCTGATAGCCGGCGGTATTGAGGTAGATAAGCAAGTCACCCGCCTGGATCGGGTAGTCGAAGGCGACTTTGCGCCAGGTCAGCATGTCCGACTCCAGGCAGGTGGCCCCGCCAATACACGCGACAAACGGCGACCGCGGCCGTGGCGAGGCCGGCAACAGCAGCGGGTCGGGTAGAAATTCGCTGTTGAACCACTGTTCGGAGAGGTTGAAGCTGCTGCCCTGCACAGTGACCTGGGCATAACCATCACTGGCCGTGCGGTCCTTGACGCCCTGCACGCGGAACACGCTGATACCGGCCTGGTCGAGCAAGGCGCGGCCGGGTTCGATAATCAGCCGCACGCCGTGCTCGATGACCTTTTGCGCCAGGCTCAGGCCGGGGCTGACGGGCGTGGCGAGGATATCGTCAAGGGCCTCGGCCCCCGCGCGCAGCGCGCCATAGGGATAGAAGCCGGCGAAGCCCTTGTCGTTGTGATAGCGCTCGGCGCAGTCCTCGGCCAGAAAGGCCTGCCACTGCGCCGGGTCGACATAGCGCACGGCAAAGCCACCCCCCAGGTTGACCGTGCGGCAGTTGTCCAGCTCGCTGGCCCGGCACAGGTCGACCAAGTGGCTGGCGACTTGTGCACGCTGGGCGGTGTCGTAGCCGCCCAGATGAAACGAGAAACCTTGCAAGTCCAGGTTCGCCGCGTGCTGGCGGCAGAACACCAGGGCCTGGTCGCACTCCCGTGGGTTGAGGCCGAAACGACTATGGGCCTGGCTGCTGGGGCAATAGCGCAACAACAGACGCGCACGTTGGCGCAGGGATAGCGCCAATTGCTGGATACGCAGCAGTTCCTCCAGCGAGTCCACCGCCAGCAGGCATTGATGACTCAGGCCCAGCCCGAGCAGTTGGTCGCTCTTACGTGGCCCGGACACGCCGATATCAGTGCCAGCCACCCCACCCGCCAAGGCCTTTTGCAACTCACCGACGCTGGCCACATCCACGCCAATCGCACACTGCGCGCAGGCCTGGATAAAACAGTTGGCCTTGTTGGCCTTTTTCGCAAACAACACGCTGCCGCGCACCTGGGCCTGGGTAAAGCTGTGCTGGAAGGCTTCGACATTGGCGTGAAAAACCTGTGGGCACACCAGATGCAGCGGCGAGCCGAGGCCATCGACCAACTCGGTCAACGTGCCCGCGTGCCGCTCAAGCAGGCGCTCGACCCACAGGTGGCGCAGGCCGGGCAATGAACTGGAATACGTCATGGTTCTAGAACTCGAACTTGGCCGACAGGAACACTTCGCGCTCGCGCCCCACATCCAGCCCGCCCAGGTAATAGGCGCTGGCGTAGTAGTACTTGTTGGTCAGGTTCTTGCCGTGCAGGCGGTAGGTCACCGGGGTATCCGCAAGTTTCGAGCGGTAGCTGATACCGGCGTCGAGCAAGGTGTAGCTGGGGATGTAGCCGCTGTTCTGCGCATCCACCGGGCGGCTGCCGACATAGCTGAGGGTGCTGTCCAACGACAGGCCAGGCACAGCGGCCACGGTGTACAGGGCGCCGACCGCGCCTTTCCACTTGGGCACGTTCTCAGTGCGCTTGCCGTCCACGGTGACGTCATCCACATCTTCCATGCGCGTGGTCAGGTAGGCGGCGTTGGCGGTGAGGGTCAGGGCGTCGGTGACGCGATCGGACAGGGTCAGCTCGGCGCCACGGTGGTGGTATTCGCCATTGCTCACATAGGTATTGCTGGTGTTCAGGTAACTGGCCTTGCGCCGGATATCGAATACCGCCAGGCCCAGGTTCAGGCGATCGTTAAGGTCCAGCTTCAGGCCCACCTCATATTGCTGGGACTCGATGGCGTCGGTGGGCTGGTTGGCGTTGGTCGCGTGTTGGGGGGCGTAGTCGCCTTTTTCAAAGCCTTTGGAGTAGCTGACGTAGGTCATCACGCTGTCCCAGGGCCGGTAGATCAGCGCAGCGCTGGGCACGAACACGTCGTGGCTCTGCGAAGGCGCGGTGGCTGAGAGTTTATCCGCGCGGTACCAGATGTAACGCCCGCCTACCATCACCTGGAACTGTTCGGTAAGGGAAATCAGGTCGCTGGCGAAAACCGAGGTCTCCTTGATGGAGGACACAAAGTCAGTGGGCTGTTCCGAGCCGAAGTGCCACTTGGGCGGGTTGACCGGGTGACGGATATTACCCACCGAGACATCGCCAATGCCGATGCCTGGAGTGCCACTGTCGACCAAATCCCAGAACGGGCTGACGTCCTTGAACTGCTTGTAGCCGGTGCCGAAGAACACGTCGTGATAAATGTTGCCGGTGGCAAACTTGCCGGCCAGGTACGACTGCAGCGACCAGGTGCTGAACACTTCACCACGGGACACGTAAAAGTCGGCCGAGCCGATATCGCCGTTAGGCTTGATCCCGAACAGGTCGTTATAGCCGCCGTGGCGCTCGACCCGCGAGTAGTTGCCCTGGGTCACGGAGGTCCAGTTGTCATCCAGCTCGTACTCGAACTTGGCGTCGAGGTTGGCGCCTTCGGTCTGGTGACGGAACCAGGAGCCGGTCAATAGATCGCGGCGATTGACCTTGGGTGGCAGCACGTAGCTGGACGGGTCCAGAGGGTTGGCGCGGCCGCTCTGGTCGGCACGCAGCAATGGGTCGGCGACCGTGGACTTGCGCGACCAGTCGGCGTTCAACTGCAACAGGGCGCGGTCGCTCAGACGGAAGTCGGTGGCCAGGCCGATAAACTTGCGTTCCATGTCGCGGGCGTGATCGAAGTCGCCGTTTTTCTCGTAGCCGGCATTCAGGCGATAGCCAAAGGCGCCGTCGTTGAATGAATCGCTGGTATCAATCGCCACGTAGCGGCCGAGCAACGACGAGCCTTGCACGCTGACATTGAGCAGCGGCTCCAGGGTCGGGCGCTTGAGGACGTAGTTGATGGTGCCGCCCGGCGAGTTGAAACCGTAGAGGAAACCCGATGGGCCCTTGAGCACGTCGATACGCTCGACGTTTTCCAGGGGTACGTCGTGGTGCGGGGCCAGGGTCAGGCCATCGCGGCGGATGGTGTTGAAGTTGTCCATGGCAAAGCCGCGCAGGCGGAAGTTGTCAAAGCCGCTGCCGCCCGACGAACTGAGCACCGAGGGGTCGAGGCTCAGCACATCCACGGCGGTGCGCGCGGAGCTGTCGGCGATGGTCTTGTTGGAATAACTCTGGATGGCCAGGGGGATTTCCATGGCGTCCTTGGCGCCGAAGCCACCGGCATTTACTTCCAGGGCCTTGTTCAGCGGCGCGCTGACTCGTATGGCTTCAAGCTCGGTGACCGATTCTTCGCGATCTTGCGCTGCAGCGGCAGGTAGACCGGTGAGCGACGACACCAAGCCCACCGCCAAAAATGTGGGAAACCGCGGAGCTATGCCGTGCAACTGGTTCATCTGCAATCCCTTGAGCCGAAAATAAGCGGGGCGATCTCAAGCGCGGCAACGCCTGAGAATCGTTATCAAGAGATACAATATAACGTTTCTTTTAAACTCACAATCGCACGATCATTCAATACTTGCTGCCGCGCTGCATTTAAGGTCTGGCCTTTCCAGGATCAACAGAGATAACGGACATGCCCTCCTATACCGCCATCAACTTTGCGCACAAATACAGCCTGTTCAGCGAGCAATGGACACCCAAGGTCGTCGCGCAGATGAACGACTACCAATTCAAGGTGGTGAAGATCGAAGGGGATTTTGTCTGGCACAGCCACGCGGACACCGACGAGACCTTTATCGTCCTCGAGGGCGCGCTGCGCATTGATTTTCGCGATGGCGCGGTACAGCTCGGGGCTGGCGAGATGTTCGTGGTGCCCAAGGGCATCGAGCACAAACCGTATGCCGAGGGAGAGGTGAAGCTGCTGCTGGTCGAACCCTGCGGCGTGTTGAACACTGGCGATCAGGGCGGCGAACGGACCCAGCGCAATGATGTGTGGATCTAGATCACCACGTTGCGGATAAAGCGCACCGCCACTGGCCCGTCATTGCGATAGGCATGGGGCTGATGACTGGGGAACATAAAGAACTCGCCGGCGGAGATAGTGGTTTCGACGTCACCCACCACCAGGGTCAGGCTGCCCTCGAACACGAACAACTGTTCGCTCCAGCCTTCCAGGTCGGGATCCGGGCAATAGCGATCGCCCGGCTCCAGGCGCCACTCCCACAGTTCCACCTCCCGCCGGGCGGTGGCCTTGGCCAGTAACACGGCCTTGCTGCCATCTATTTCACCGGCCCAGGCCAGTTCGTTGATGCGGCTGTGGTCACGGGCGTCAGGGGCCTGGATCAGGTCGCTGAAGGCCACGTCCAGGGCTTCGGCCACGCGGTCAAGGGTGGACAGGCTGACGTTCTTTTCACCGGCCTCGATGGCCACCAGCATGCGCCGGCTGACCCCGGACTTTTCCGCCAGGGCTGTCTGGCTCAGTTCGGCCGCATGGCGCAGGCGTCGAACGTTCTGGCTGACGTGCTGCAGGACCGAGGCCCGTTGCGGATTTTCTTTGTGCACTATATTGCTCACTCGGTGGGGTTGCGCAGTATACTGCCCAGCTGCGGCGCATTGTGCGTTCCGCGCCCTTCCTGTGCAAGACCAGAGCCGCCATGACCACCTCGACCGCCTCCCCGCTGTTTTCCCGCTTCAGCAAAGCCGAATGCGTGCTGGTGCTGATCACCATGATCTGGGGCGGTACGTTTATCCTGGTGCAACACGCCATGACCGTCAGCGGGCCGATGTTCTTCGTCGGCTTGCGTTTTGCCGCAGCGGCGCTGGTGGTCGGCCTGTTTTCCTGGCGCAACCTGCGCAGCCTGACCCTGTTCGAGCTCAAGGCGGGCGCCTTTATCGGCACGGCGATCATGTTTGGCTACGGCCTGCAAACCATTGGTCTGCAGTCCATCCTCAGCAGCCAGTCGGCGTTTATCACCGCGCTCTACGTGCCGTTTGTGCCGCTGCTGCAGTGGCTGGTGCTGGGGCGGCGCCCGGGGTTAATGCCAAGCATCGGCATTATGCTGGCCTTCGCCGGCCTGATGCTGCTGACCGGCCCGGCCGGCGCATCACTGAATTTCAGCCCCGGGGAAATCGCCACGTTGATCGGCGCGATTGCGATTGCCGCCGAAATCATCCTGATCAGCGCTTATGCGGGCCAGGTGGATGTACGCCGGGTGACCGTGGTGCAACTGGCCACCGCCTCGCTGCTGTCGTTCCTGCTGGTAGTGCCCACCGGCGAGGCATTGCCGGGCTTTTCCTGGGTGTTGCTGTTCAGCGCCATCGGCCTGGGCCTGACCAGTGCGGTGATCCAATTGGCGATGAACTGGGCGCAGAAAAGCGTCTCGCCGACCCGTGCCACCCTGATTTATGCCGGCGAGCCGGTGTGGGCCGGGGTGATCGGGCGGATTGCCGGTGAGCGCTTCCCGCCGATGGCCATGGTGGGGGCGGTGTTGATTGTGGCGGCGGTGATTGTCAGTGAGATCAAGACGCGAGAGCGCAAGCCCGTCTCCCTGTAGGAGCCCGCACCTACACCGCGACAGATAGGCATTTTCGGTCCATCTTGTAGGATCCTGCCACAGGTTGCCGTTTGGTAATCCGGTTTCCGGCACGTATGATGCATCCCAAACCACCGCAGATTAGAAGCCTATGTCCCTGATAGTTCTACTGCTTCTGCCTTTTATCGGCAGCTGTCTGGCGGCCTTGCTGCCGCACAACGCACGTAATACTGAATCCCTGCTGGCCGGCCTTGTGGCCCTGGTCGGTACTGTACAAGTCGCCCTGCTCTATCCCCAGATCGCCGACGGTGGCGTGATCCGCGAAGAATTCTCCTGGGTGCCCGGCCTGGGTCTGGACTTCGTGTTGCGCATGGATGGCTTTGCCTGGTTGTTCTCGATGCTGGTGTTGGGCATCGGTAGCCTGGTGTCTTTGTACGCCCGTTATTACATGTCGCCGGACGACCCGGTGCCGCGTTTCTTCGCGTTTTTTCTGGCGTTCATGGGCGCGATGCTCGGGTTGGTGATCTCCGGCAACCTGATCCAGATTGTGTTTTTCTGGGAGCTGACCAGCCTGTTCTCGTTCCTGCTGATCGGCTATTGGCACCACCGTTCCGATGCGCGCCGGGGTGCCTATATGGCGCTGATGGTCACCGGTGCGGGTGGTTTGTGCCTGCTGGCGGGGGTCATGCTGCTCGGCCATGTCGTCGGCAGTTACGATCTGGACCAGGTGCTCGCCGCCGGTGACCAGATCCGTGCCCACTCCCTCTACCCCGTCCTGTTGACGCTGATCCTGATCGGCGCCCTGAGCAAAAGCGCGCAATTCCCCTTCCACTTCTGGCTCCCCCACGCCATGGCTGCACCGACCCCCGTGTCGGCCTACCTGCATTCGGCCACGATGGTGAAGGCCGGCGTGTTCCTGCTGGCCCGCCTGTGGCCCTCGCTGTCGGGTAGCGAAGAGTGGTTCTGGATGGTCGGCGGTGCCGGCGCCCTGACCCTGTTGCTCGGCGCGTATTGCGCGATGTTCCAGAACGACCTCAAGGGCCTGCTGGCCTACTCGACCATCAGCCACCTGGGCCTGATCACCCTGCTACTGGGCCTCAACAGCCCGTTGGCCGCCGTCGCGGCCGTGTTCCATATCCTTAACCACGCCACGTTCAAGGCCTCGCTGTTCATGGCCGCCGGCATCATCGACCACGAAAGCGGCACCCGTGATATCCGCAAGCTCAGCGGCCTGGTGCGCCTGATCCCGTTTACCGCGACCCTGGCCATGGTGGCCAGCGCCTCCATGGCCGGGGTGCCGTTGCTCAACGGTTTCCTGTCCAAAGAGATGTTCTTCGCCGAAACCGTGTTTATCTCCTCGACCCAGTGGGTAGAAATCGCCCTGCCGGTGATTGCGACCATCGCCGGCACCTTCAGCGTGGCCTATGCCCTGCGCTTCACCGTGGATGTATTCTTCGGCCCGGCTGCCACCGACCTGCCGCACACGCCCCACGAACCGCCACGCTGGATGCGTGCGCCGGTCGAGCTGCTGGTGTTTACCTGCCTGCTGGTGGGGATCTTCCCGGCCCAGGTGGTGGGCTCGATCCTCGCCGCCGCCGCCCTGCCGGTGGTCGGCGGCGTGTTGCCCGAGTACAGCCTGGCGATCTGGCACGGCTGGAACGCGCCGATGATCATGAGCCTGGTGGCCATGACCGGCGGTGTGGTCCTGTACCTGCTGCTGCGCAAGCAACTCAAGCGCGGGCGTTTCAAGTACCCGCCGATCATCAGCTACTTCAACGGCAAGCGCATGTTCGAGCGCTGCCTGGTGGTTATGATGCGTGGCGTGCGCAAGATCGAGAAACACATCAGCACCAAGCGCCTGCAGACCCAGTTGTTCCTGCTGGTGCTGGTGGCGGTGATCGCCGGGATGATCCCCATGCTGGGCAGCAGCCTGAGCTGGGGCGACCGGCCGAAAATCCCGGGTTCCATCGTGTTCGTCACCCTGTGGCTGTTGGCGATCACCTGCGCCCTGGGCGCCGCGTGGCAAGCCAAGTACCACCGGCTGGCAGCCCTGACCATGGTCAGCGTGTGCGGCCTGATGACCTGCGTGACTTTTGTCTGGTTCTCCGCACCGGACCTGGCATTGACGCAACTGGTGGTCGAGGTGGTGACGACGGTCCTGATCCTGCTGGGCCTGCGCTGGCTGCCACGGCGGATCGAAGAAGTCTCGCCACTCCCGAGTTCGTTGCGCAAGGCGCGCATCCGACGCTTGCGCGACTTGCTGCTGTCGACCGTGGTCGGTGGCGGCATGGCGCTGTTGTCCTACGCGATGCTGACGCGCCAGACCCCCAACGATATTTCTTCGTTCTACCTCAGCCGCGCCCTGCCTGAAGGCGGCGGCAGCAATGTGGTAAATGTGATGCTCGTGGACTTCCGGGGCTTCGATACCCTGGGCGAGATCACTGTGCTGGGCGCCGTAGCCCTGACCGTCTATGCACTGCTACGCCGCTTCCGTCCGCCCAAGGAAAGCGAGCAACTGCCCGCGCAACAGCGGCTGTTGGCGCCGGATGTGGACACCGACCTGGTCAACCCACGCCAGGCCAGCGACACCGCCCTGGGCTTTATGATGGTGCCCGCGGTGCTGGTGCGCCTGCTGCTGCCGATTGCCCTGGTGGTGTCGTTCTACCTGTTTATGCGCGGCCACAACCAGCCGGGCGGCGGCTTTGTCGCCGGGCTGGTGATGTCGGTGGCGTTTATCCTGCAATACATGGTCGCCGGTACCCAGTGGGTCGAGGCGCAGATGAACCTGCGACCGATGCGCTGGATGGGCTTTGGCTTGCTGTCGGCGACACTGACCGGACTGGGGGCGCTGTTCTTCGGCTACCCGTTCCTCACCACCCACACCCTGCACTTGAGCTTGCCGGTGTTGGGCGACATCCATATCGCCAGCGCGCTGTTTTTCGATGTCGGCGTGTACGCCATGGTGGTCGGCTCGACCCTGCTGATGCTCACCGCCCTCGGCCACCAATCGGTACGGGCCCATAAACCCGGCAACCAGGCGAAAGCCGCCGCCACGCCACCACAAGGAGCTGCTGCCTGATGGAAGAAGTCATCGCAATTGCCATTGGGGTCCTGGCGGCCTCCGGCGTCTGGCTGGTGCTGCGACCACGAACGTTCCAGGTGGTGATGGGCCTGTGCCTGTTGTCCTATGGGGTCAACCTGTTCATCTTCAGCATGGGCAGCCTGTTTATCGGCAAGGAGCCGATCATCAAGGACGGCGTGCCCCAGGATCTGCTCAATTACACCGATCCCCTGCCCCAGGCCCTGGTGCTGACGGCGATTGTGATCAGCTTCGCAATGACCGCGCTGTTCCTGGTGGTGCTGCTGGCGTCCCGGGGCCTGACCGGCACTGACCATGTGGACGGCCGGGAGCCCAAGGAATGAGCTGGATGAACCAACTGATCATCGCGCCGATCCTGCTGCCGTTGCTGACCGCTGCGTTGATGATGATGCTGGGCGAGAAACACCGACCGCTCAAGGCCAAGATCAACCTGCTGTCGAGCATGACCGGCCTGGGCATCGCGATGTTGATGCTGTACTGGACGCAAAAAGGCGGCCCTGCCTCCATTGGCGTGTACCTGCCGGGCAACTGGCAGGTGCCGTTCGGCATCGTGCTGGTGGTGGACCAACTGTCGGCCCTGATGCTGGTACTCACCGGGATCATCGGCGTCAGCGCCCTGCTGTTTGCCATGGCCCGCTGGGACCGCGCCGGCACCAGCTTCCATGCATTGTTCCAGATCCAGTTGATGGGCCTCTATGGGGCCTTCCTCACCGCCGACCTGTTCAACCTGTTCGTGTTCTTCGAGGTGCTGCTGGCCGCGTCCTACGGCCTGATGCTGCACGGCTCGGGCCGGGCGCGGGTGTCGTCGGGGCTGCATTACATCTCGATCAACCTGCTGGCTTCGTCGCTGTTCCTGATTGGCGCGGCGCTGATCTACGGGGTCACCGGCACCCTGAATTTCGCTGACCTGGCGCTGAAGATCCCGCTGGTGCCAGAAGCCGATCGCGGCCTGCTGCATGCCGGCGCGGCGATCCTCGCCACAGCGTTCCTGGCCAAGGCCGGGATGTGGCCGCTGAATTTCTGGCTGGCGCCGGCCTACTCCTCGGCCAGTGCGCCGGTGGCGGCGATGTTTGCGATCATGACCAAGGTTGGCGTGTACACCGTGTTGCGCCTGTGGACCCTGCTGTTTTCCGGGCAGGCCGGCGCCTCGGCGCTGTTTGGCGGTGACTGGCTGGTGTACGGCGGCATGGCCACCATCCTCTGCGCCGCCCTGGCGATGCTTGCCGCCCAACGCCTGGAGCGCATGGCCAGCCTGAGTATTCTGGTCTCGGCCGGCATCCTCCTGTCGGCGGTGGGTTTTGCCCAGCCCAACCTGACCGCCGGCGCGCTGTTTTACCTGGTCAGCTCGACCCTGGCCCTGAGCGCGCTGTTCCTGCTGGCTGAACTGATCGAGCGCTCGCGCTCGGCCAATGAGCTGCCTCTGGACGATGAAATCGAAGTGTTGCCACGGCCGGTGGAATCCCTGCATCCACCCAAGGGCACCAACCTCGACGATGAGCAAAAGGCCGTAGTCGGCCAGGTCATCCCGTGGACCATGGCCTTCCTCGGCCTGAGCTTTATTGCCTGTGCCCTGCTGATCATCGGCATGCCGCCGCTGTCAGGGTTTATCGGCAAGCTCAGCCTGCTCAGTGCGCTGGTCAACCCGCTGGGCCTGGGCCATGCCGTGACGGAGCCGATCCGCCCGGCAGCCTGGGGCCTGTTTGCGCTGCTGATCTTCTCGGGCCTGGCCTCGCTGATCGCCTTTGCGCGGCTGGGCATCCAGCGCTTCTGGACCCCGGAAGAACGGCCTTCGCCGCTGCTGCGCCGCTTTGAGTGCATACCGATCTTCGTCTTGCTCGGCCTGGCAATTGGCCTGACCTTCAAGGCGGAAATGCTCATGCGCTTTACCCAGGACACCGCCAACAGCCTGAACAACCCCGAGCACTACGTGATGGCCGTCATGGCCACCCGCCCGGTGCCGGGCCCGCAAGCCCAGGCCGCCGCCGTGGAGGTGCAGCCATGAAACGCCTGTTCCCTGCCCCGTGGCTGTCATTGGCACTGTGGGTGCTGTGGCTGTTGCTGAACCTGTCGATCAGCCCCGGCAACCTGTTGCTGGGGGCGATCCTCGGCATCCTCGCTCCGCTGATGATGGCGCCGCTGCGCCCGCTGCCGGTACGGATCCGTCGCCCAGGGGTGATCATTCGCCTGTTCTTCCTGGTCGGCCGCGATGTCATCATCTCCAACCTGCACGTGGCCTGGGGCGTCTTGACCTGCGGCTCGCGGCCGCCGCGCTCGCGCTTTGTAAAAATCCCCCTGGACCTGCGCGACGCCAACGGCCTGGCCGTGCTGTCGATGATCACCAGCGTGACCCCCGGCACCGTGTGGTCGGAGCTGGCCCTGGACCGCAGCATCCTGTTGCTGCACGTGTTCGACCTGGATGACGACGCGCAGTTTATCGAGCACTTCAAGCAGGCCTACGAACGGCCCCTGATGGAGATCTTTGAATGAGTGCCCTGCTCGCCAATGCGATCCTGCTCAGCCTGTTCCTGTTTTCCCTGGCCATGGTCCTGACCCTGGTGCGCCTGTTCAAGGGTCCTTCGGCCCAGGACCGGGTCCTGGCCCTGGATTACCTGTATATCCTGGCCATGCTGATGATGTTGGTGCTGGGCATACGCTACGCCAGTGACACCTACTTCGAAGCGGCACTGTTGATTGCACTGTTCGGCTTTGTCGGCTCGTTTGCCTTGGCCAAATTCCTGCTGCGTGGGGAGGTGATCGAATGATCAATGTCAGTGAACTGCCACTGTGGGTGGAAATCCTCGTGGCGATCCTGCTGGTGCTCAGCAGCCTGTTTGCGCTGATTGGCGCCATCGGGCTGTTGCGCATGAAGGACTTTTTCCAGCGCATGCACCCGCCGGCACTGGCCTCGACCCTAGGCGCCTGGTGCGTGGCGCTGGCGTCGATTATCTACTTCTCGACCCTCAAGTCCGGGCCGGTGCTGCATGGCTGGCTGATCCCGATCCTGCTGTCGATCACGGTGCCGGTGACCACCTTGTTGCTGGCGCGCACGTCGCTGTTCCGCAAGCGCATGGCGGGGGAAAATGTACCGGCCGAGGTCAGCAGTCGCAGGACTGACAGCGGTAGCTGATCCCTCTGAATATACGCGCTAAACAATGTGGGAGCGGGCTTGCTCGCGAAAGTGGTGGGCCAGTCAAATATTTACCAACTGATCCACCGCTTTCGCGAGCAAGCCCGCTCCCACATTTGGCCCTGCATACCGTCAATCAGGCCCAGGCCACGACCAACAGCCCAGTCCCCAGCATCAGGCACAGCGGCGAATAGAAAAACGTATCCAGCCGCGCAAACCGCGACCCGCCGACTTTCTTGAAGAACCCCACCAGCTCCGAATCACCAATCGCCCGCGCAAACATGATCAAGGCAATCGCGCTGATGCCCCACTGCAGGGCCTGATGCCCCACTGGCTGGAAAAACAGCCCCGCCCGCAGGCTTACCAACAAGGCAATCAGCACCAACCCCACCGCCACCAGGAAGGTGCCCAGCGCTGACGGTTTGAACGCCGGTCGCGGCCCGCTGGCGAACTCGCCGGGCAGTTGCGGGATCGCCGCCGTGCTGCCTAGCTTGCCGCCTGCGGCCCAGTACACATGGACCATGCTGATAAACGCAAAGACCCCGACGACCCACCTCGCAATAACAAAGCTCATGGCTGGACACCCCTGGAAAAGTGCGAGAAAGGATAGTCCTTTTCAGATTTTTTGCAGGGTTTTAGTCGTCTGATGTTAAAGTGCCGGCCCATGAAACTCGCCCGTGCCGACCGCTCGTTGATTGCCTGGATGCTCTATGGCTGCGTCCTGTTCAACGTGTTCGCCTGCAGTATTGGTCATGGGCAAATGGTCGGCATGCAGCTCAACGGCATTGGCGGCCAGTTCTGTACGGTAGACCCGCGCACCCAGGCGCCAGCCCCCGTCAATACGGGCGATGAGTCGCTGCCCACGCTGTCCAAGGCCTTCGGTTGCCCGCTGTGTTCCACCGGCGGCATGGGCCCGGCGCTCAACTCCAGCCTTAACGTCGCGGTCCTTCCCCAGCCCCATGCGCCACCTCCGGCGGTGGTGCTCACCGCTGACATTCCCACCCGTTTTACCTGGCCTGCGGCTAATCCGCGCGCCCCGCCCGCCTACGCCTGATACCTGCGCTTTTTGATCCGCACACCGCGCAGCTTCCCCCGGGAAGCGCGGACGGCTGTGCGCTGCTTCCAAGCCCTGCTTTTCAGGATTTACCGATGAAACATTTACCTCTACTGGCGGGCCTGTTCGGCTGCCTGCCTTTCAGCGCCTGGGCCCTTGAGCTGGCCCCCACCACCATTGACGGCGCCGCCACCAACGAGCCTGGCCTGGCCCTGGACCAATCCAGCGGCATGGCCTCGCGCCTGGGCCTGAGCGTGCGGGAAACCCCGGCTTCGATCAGCATCGCCGACCGCCACGATATCGAACGCCGTGGCGCCAAAACCTTCCAGGATGCGGCCAACACCCTGCCTGGGGTCAACGCCAGTGCGCCGCCGGGGTTTGGCGGGTTTATCTCCTACCGGGGCTTTACCAGCAGCCAGATCACCCAGATGTTCAACGGCATCAACGTCGCCAGTGGCCTGGCGCGACCGGTGGATGCCTGGATTTATGACCGGGTGGAACTGGTTGGCGGCCCCTCCTCGCTGATCAACGGTGCCGGCTCCGTGGGCGGTTCGCTGAACTACGTGACCAAGCTGGCCAACCGCGAAGAACAGGCCGTCGAAGGCCAGATCAACTACGGCAGCTACGACACCACCGGCATCGCCCTGGGCCTCAACCACGCCCTGACCGAGCCCGGCGCCGAGGTCCAGCACTATGCGCGCCTGGATGTCAGCCGCAACACCAACCACACCCATATCGACCGCCAGCAACGGGAGTCCTGGAGCGTGGCGTTTTCCCTGCTCAGCGACCTGACGCCCAACCTGTCCCACACCCTGGCCCTGGAATACCAGGACGAACACGAAGACAGCCCGTACTGGGGCACCCCGGTGCTCAACCCCAAGGCCGGCGAGCTGAAGATCGACAAGCACAACCGTTTCAACAACTACAACGTCGCCGATGGCCGCTACGAACAACGCACGATCTGGGCCCGCTCGATCATCGACTATCGGATCAACGACAGCACCACCCTGCGCAACACCCTCTACCACCTGGACAGCCAGCGCGACTACCGCAACCTGGAGACCTACCAGTACAGCCCAGACAACAGCGTGGTGAACCGCTCGACGGCCTATCAGGTACGGCATCAGGGCGAACAGAACGGCAACCAGTTCGAGCTGCGCCATGACAGCAGTGTGTTCGGCCTGGCCACTACCTGGTCCGGCGGTTTCGAATACAAGGTCAACAGCACCACCAACAGCCCGTTGAACGTATCCCCCAAGAACGCGGTGGACCCCAACCACTACGATCCGGGGCATTTCTACGACCTGCCCGGCACCCGGCCCGGCTTTATCAAGGACAAGACCACCGAAGTGACGACCAAGGCGCTGTTTGTCGAAAACCGCCTGGGCCTGACCGACACGCTGTCGCTGCTGACCGGCCTGCGTTATGACGCCATCGATCTGGACGTGACCAGCCACCGCGACAACCTGGGTAACGTCAAGCGACGTTGGGAGCCGGTCACCGGGCGGGTGGGCCTGACCTACCAGTTCATCCCGTCGGCCAATGTCTACGTGCAATACAGCACCGCCGCCGAACAGCCCACCAGCACCACCCAGGT
Organism: Pseudomonas sp. DD1; assembly: GCF_044510355.1. Taxonomy (NCBI): domain Bacteria; kingdom Pseudomonadati; phylum Pseudomonadota; class Gammaproteobacteria; order Pseudomonadales; family Pseudomonadaceae; genus Pseudomonas; species Pseudomonas sp. DD1. The sequence goes on from NZ_MSAJ01000037.1 coordinate 153,937, forward strand.
GTTTGATGTCTCCACCGGCAAGCAATGGGAAGTGGGCAGCAAGTTCGATTATCTGGACGGGCGTGGTTCAGCCACCGTGGCCGCCTACCACATCGAGCGCAAAGACTTTGCCGTGACCGATCCACAAGACCCCACCCGCAGCATTGCGGTGGGTGCGCAGTCGTCCAAGGGCATCGAGCTGGCCAGCTCATTGCGCATCACCCCCAAGCTGTTGGCGGAAGGCAACTTCGCCTGGGTCGACGCGCAATACGATGACTTCAACGAGAAAACCGCCAGCGGCGCAGTGGTGTCGCGCAAGGGCAATACACCGACCAACGTACCGAAACGGGTGGGCAACCTGTGGCTGACCTATGACATCGCCCCCGCCTGGCAAGGTGGCGTAGACGCGCGGTACGTGGCGCAGGTGTATGCCGACAATGCCAATACCCTGACGGTGCCCGCGTATACCCTGTTTGGCACGTTCCTGACCTATAAGGTCGATCAACACACCTCGGTGACGGGCCGGGTGCGCAACCTGACCAATGAGGTGTATGCGCAGTTTGCCCATGTGTCGCCGGCGTATTACCTGGGGTCGCCGCGCACCTTTGAATTGGCCGTGCAGACCCAGTTCTAAGGCTGGAATGCAATTAAAACTGTGGGAGCGGGCTTGCCCGCGATGGCTGAGTGTCAGTCAATACATTGGGCTGCCGAACCACCGCTATCGCGGGCAAGCCCGCTCCCACACAAGCCCGCGCCCACAGCTTGATCCTCACATGAAAGGTTATTTGAGGCTGGCCTCGACCTTTGCGGCCACTTCCTCCGTCAACCAGGCCTTCCACACCTGCGGGTGATCCTTGAGAAACGCCTGCGCCACTTCACGGGGCGGGGTGTGTTTCTCGCTCATCGTCGCCAGGGCCTGATTGAGCGGGCCAATCGGAAAGTCGACTTTTTCAAAGAACTGCGCAATCTGCGGATACTGCTGCTGGAACGGCGTGGACACGCCAATGCTCAGCTTGGACGCCAACGAACGCGTGGGCTTGGGGTTGGGATTGTCGGCATCGGTCAGGGTCTTCCAGGCCTCGGCGTCGAACGCCGGCTCCTCCAGCTGGACCAACTTGTAACGCCCCATCAAGGGGGTTGGCGACCAGTAGTAGAACAGGATCGGCTTGCCACGGCGGATCGACGAGGCAATCTCGGCATCCAGCGCCGCGCCTGAACCGCTGCGAAAGTTGACGTAGCTGTCGTCCAGGCCGTAAGCCTTGAGTTTTTGCTTATTGACCACTTCCGAGGTCCAGCCGATAGGGCTGTTGAGGAACCGCCCCTTGCCCGGGGCTTCCGGGTCCGCGAACACGTCCTTGTAGCGCACCAGGTCCTTTACGCTACGCAGCTCAGGTGCCAACGGCGCAATGCCCTTGTCCGGGTCGCCTTTGACCACGTATTCCGGCACCCACCAACCTTCGGTCGCACCCTTGACGGTATCCCCCAGGCCAACCACCTTGCCCTCGGCTTGCGCCTTGATCCACACCGGGCTGCGGCCCGCCCACTCCTCGCCAATCACCTGGATATCATTTTTCGCCAGGGCGGTTTCCAGGGTGATGGTGGTACCAGGCAAGGTGTCGGTGGGTAAATCGTAGCCTTTCTCGACGATAAACCGCAGAACTTCGGTGATCAGGCTGCCACTTTCCCAATTCAGGTCGGCAAAGTGAATGGGCGCCTGGGCAGCCGCTACCGGTGCGGCCGCCATCGACAGGCCCAGGGTGGTAACGGACGCTGCCAACAGCGCTCGAATTGCTTTCATGCCTTTGAACCTCGTGTATGCATAGCCAGGGTGAATGGCTTTGCTGTCACGCCGCGAAAGCCTCTGAACAATTAAGTCCACTGAACTGTAGTAGAGGTTCAAACGGTTGCCGATATTCAGGGCTGCTGATGCAAACGCTGTAGTTCCCGGCGCACCATGCTGGCGTACTCGGCAGGCCGCAGGGCATACAGTTGGCTGGCCACCCAGTTCAACCAGGCACCTTGCAGATCATCTTTGCGGGCAAACAGTTCAGCAGCCTTGGCTTGGGCATCCGCCAGGTGTTGCTGGTGAAACTGTGCCCGGCCTTCGCTCATTATTCGCTGGCCTTGAACGTCACCAGCTCACCCTTGCGCCACTTGGCGGCTTTGCCGGTCACGGCCTTGAGGGTCTTGCTCAGGCCTTCCTGCAATTGTTCATTGGCGGCGAACACCAGCATTACGCTGTGACCTTCCTTGAACACAATGCCCTCGCCCTGCGCGGTGGAGACAAATGCATAGTCTCCCAGGCCATAGACCGTCAACTTGATGTCGCGAAACTTCAGTTCGAACTTGCCACCTTCACGACTGGGCAGGACTGCCGCACGAAAATGATCGCCGACCTTGAGTTCCAGTCGAGGCTTGTCATCTACCACCAGCGCTGTTTCGGTATCTATTTCGGCAATGTAAATGCCTTCAGGGGTTTGTTCCGTGATGTAAACAAACCGCGACTGAAATTGTTTAACCAACTTCGCGCGCAAATCACCCAGCACGAACAATGCGTGCATATCCAGATTACTGACTGCCAAGGAAACGCCCCCACATCTAAAAAAGCGCTACCCGCCCGAGGCAGGCAGCACAAAAAAGGCCGATACGGCTCGACACATTGAAAAAACATACTGAAGTTGATTCCCGCCAGACTCGTGCAGCCGGGCATGACAGCCCTTGTACAAGGTCGTCAGGCTTTGCAGGAAATCACAGGTTTATCGGCCAGAGAATACTGGACGCCCCACTTCAGAGAATACCCCACTTGAAAGGGTGGTTTTCCGACAGCCAAAAACCAAGGAAAAACGTTGGATGGAACCGAACGTGAGCTGCCGACAACAATATTAGAACAGCAACACAGCTCAAAACCACCCGAAATGCTGCAAGCAGGTCAATAGATCGAAAGGAGCTGGTCATGCAACGAGTTCAACGCCAACCGACACAGACTTCCGGTGCCTTATCACGCAAGGATAGCGCGCTATTCTACAGCGTGTATGCCAATGGCGTGTGCGCAGATTTCGCCTTGTACCGCGTCGTCCCCGCGGGAAGGAATTTTTTCCATATCCTGGAAGTGCCCAGCGGCCGGATCAAAGGCTTTCGCAGTGATCACAACAAGGCCTGCGCCCTGGCCAAGGAACTGGAAGCCCTCCTCTGCCCCCCTGCCCGTTGAGGAGCGGCTGCAGCCAAATCGAACTATGCGCGCTGGCACACCTCCCATACGAGTAGAAGCTCACTCTTTTGGAGAATGAAATGGACGCGCCAACGCACACCCTACACGACCTGTTCGAACAATTGGGCCTGGAAGCCTCGCCTGCAGCCATTGACAAATTTATCGGTGAACACCCCCTGCCAGAGGATGTGAAGCTGATCGACGCGCCTTTCTGGACCCCACAACAGGCGCAGTTCCTCAAGGAAGAGCTACGCGAAGATGCGGACTGGGCGATTGCCGTGGATGAGCTGAACCAGCGCCTGCATCAGAGCGCCTGACCGGCCCTCAGTGCAGGCGGTCTGATTGCTCGAGGTCCATCAGGGCCTGCCAGGCGGCGCGGCACTCCTGGGCTTCGTCGCGACTGGCGAAGGCCGTGCCGCGCTGTTCCCCGTTGAGCAACACCACCCAACAGGCGCGCAGGCCCAGCGCACGCAGGGTCTGTGGCACCCCACTGCCAATCATCACCGCCACATCGACTTTGTTTTGCATGGAAGTTCTCCGCCATATTAGTTAGCCAGCTAACGATATGCCGCATCTTAAGCGGTTCCTTTCACCGGAAAAAGCGACCGGCGTAAAAGCTTCCTTGCATAACACGCAACAATCCTGGCCAGGGTCTAGCGCGCCCCAGCCTGCCCTTCAGGCTTATAGCCCAGGCGCAAACCGCCCCAATGCCGGCCGTTGACCATGATCGGCACGGACAGATCGTGCATCAACTCCCCGGTGTCGCGGGTATAGGTTTGCAACAACACAGCCTGCTGGTGGCTGCCACAGCGGATCCCCGTGCGGTCTTCAAACTTGCGCTTGGTGCGATTGTTCACGGCATCAACCTGGGCATCCCCGGTCAGTGCCTGGGAAAACGCCTTGTTGTGCGTCGGCACATAGCCCTGTGGTGTGCAGGCAATTGCGAACACCAGCCCTTCATGACGGGGCAGCAAGGCTTCCTGGATAGCGGGCAAGACCTGATCGGTGTAGCCGTCGAAGCGGCTGTGATATTTGGTCGGGTGGCTGTTGGCTATCGGCGTGTAGCTGCGATTGAACAGGTCATCAAGGCTGATGCGGTTCTGTTGGATATCCGCCTCGAACTGCGCGGCGATCTGGCTGGCGCCTTCGCGGGCGAGGTCGTAGATACGTTGGTGATAATCATCCAGACCGACTTCGGCCAGGCGCTCGCTGATGGTTTCGGCCTGCCCTTCCATTTGCACGGCGGCCTGGGCCAATTGCTGGGTCTGTTGGTCGCTGACGGTCAAGTCGCTGCGCATCTGCTCCACGGCATGGAACAGGCTGTCGAGTTGCGCACGGTTGGTCTCGGTGCCCTGGGCAATCTCGCTGACCTGGCCCTCCACACCCGCCGCCAACGTGGCAATGCTCTCCAGTTGCTCGCCGGCATGCTCCACTTGCTCGACGCCGGCCTGCAAATCCACGGACAGTTGGCGGATTTGCTCCACCACCTGGGCGGTACGCTGCTGGATGTCCGCGACCATCACCCCCACTTCATCGGTGGCGGTCGCCGTACGGCCCGCCAGGCCGCGCACTTCGTCGGCCACCACGGCAAACCCGCGCCCATGCTCACCGGCGCGGGCGGCTTCAATGGCGGCATTCAAGGCCAACAGATTGGTCTGGCTGGCAATCGACTGAATCACCAGGGTCACGCGCTGGATTTCTTCACTGCGCTGACTCAGGGCCTCGATCAATTGCCGGCTGTCGCTGGCACGCTGGCTGAGCTGATGCATGCGGCTGATGGATTCCCCCAGCACCGCACGCCCTTCGGTGCTGCGCTGATGGGCCTGGCCGGCCGCCCCCAGGGCCTCGCGGCTGAGCTGGGAAGTGACTTGCTCGGTGCCAATCATCACTTCGGCACTGCTGACGATTTGCTGGGCCGCGCTCAATTGCGATTGCAACCTGGCGGCCAGTTGCTTGACCGAATAGGCCACGCCAGCGGCCGACAGCGCATTATGGCTGGTGGTGTAGGACAGATCGCGAGTCAACGCGCCAATGGCATCCTCGCCAACATCAGGCGCAGGGCTGCGGGCCGGCCTTTTCAGGCACGGCAGCCAGATCAGCAACAGGGCCACGGGCAGGCAGAGGTAGATCGACAGGTTGGCGAACGCCAGGCCCGACAGTATCAGCACCAGGGCGATGCTTTGCAGCAGCGGAGTCACCCAGCCAGGCAGCCGGCCGTTCACCGTGTGTGGCACCACGGCGGCGCCCGTCAGAGATCCATCCCCGGCCATGTTTGTCACCCCACTGCTTGTCATTATTGTGTCTGCATTAAACGCCACTATCTGGCCATTATCTATGGGCCTTTGGTGTTAGGGCTTGCAGCAGATCAATAGACGGGGGGATGACACGCGGGGATCTGTAGGGGCCGGCTCGCCGGCGCCTACAACATCAAACAGATCAGGCCTGGCGCTGATGCTTGTCGATTTGCTCGTGGCGCTCTTGCGCTTCGATGCAGTACTTGGTGGTCGGGCTGATCAGCAGGCGCTTGAGGCCGATAGGCTCGCCGCTGTCGTCACACCAGCCAAAGGAATCTTCCTTGATACGGCCCAGGGCCTGTTCAAGTTGCGGCAGCATGCGCTGGTCGCGGTCGATGGCGTTGACCAACCAGGTGCGCTCTTCTTCAACCGAGGCGGCGTCAGCCGGGTCGGCCGGGGTGTCCAGGCTTTCAATGGCGATGCGGTTTTGCTCAATGCGCTCGTGGTGCTCGACTTTCATGTCTTGCAACAACTTCTCGAAAAAAGCGTGCTGCTCGGCATTCATGTAGTCATCCGCCGGCATGGCCAGCAACTTTTCCTTTGTCATTGATTTCTCTATAAAAAATACGTGCATTAAGGCGAATAAGGGAGCGTTCCGGCCAACCTCTGGAGGTCGGGGAAAGACGCCGTCCATTCCAAGCGCCACCCGGCACTCAATTTACGAGGGGCGGCAGTCTACGGCCGACTTGAGGGCGCAGCAACTGAAATGACAGGCAATTTGTCCGACATTCCCCTAAAAGGCACCAGGACGGGCTTGGCAGGCGGTTATCGGAGTGCGTTTATAGCAAGAAATTCAGTGTCGTGGAGCTATATAGAAGACAAACGGTTATGTGGAAGCGGGCTTGCCCGCGATAGCGGTGGGTCAGTTGATAGATATTTGACTGACCCATCGCTATCGCGGGCAAGCCCGCTCCCACACAAACAAGCCCCACTTTTTGATTCAAATCTCGCTCAGCGCTTGAGTTTGCGCTTGTTGCGATACTGGTCGATCACCACCGCCACCACGATGATCAGGCCCTTGATGATGTCCTGGATATAGGCATCCACCCCGACGAAGGTAAACCCACTGGCCATCACCCCGAGGATCAGCGCGCCAATCACCGTGCCGGTGATACGCCCCACCCCGCCCGCCAGGCTGGTGCCGCCGATGACCGCAGCCGCGATCGCGTCCAGCTCATAAGACATGCCCATCCCTGCCTGCCCGGTAGCCGCCCGTGCCGAGGCAACCACACCGGCCAGCCCGGCCAGCAGCCCGGCGATGCTGTAGACGATGATCAGGTGGCGCTTGACGTTGATCCCCGAGGTGCGCGCCGCCTGCATGTTGCCGCCGATGGCGTAGGTGTACTTGCCGTACTTGGTGTAGCGCAGGGCAATGTGGAAGATCACCGCTACCACCAGAAAGATGATCACCGGCATCGCGCCATGGCCGATGGCCGTGTAGGAATCCGAGAGCATGCTCACCGGCTGGCCTTCGGTGTAATAACGTGCCAGGCCACGGGCCGAGACCATCATGCCGAGGGTCGCAATAAACGGCGGGATGCCGGTAATGGCGATGATGCTGCCATTGATTGCCCCCGCCAGCAGGCCCACGCCCAGGCCGGCGACCACCGGGATCCACACCGGCAAGTCCGTCAGCGATGGAAACACCGCCCGGGAAAAGTCCGAGGTCTGCGCCAGACTCGCGGCGATCATCGCCGACAACGCCAGCACCGAGCCCGAGGAAAGGTCGATCCCCGTGGTGATGATCACCTGGGTCACGCCAATCGCCAGCAAACCGATGATCGACACTTGCAGGATCATCAGCACCAGGCGCTGGGAGTTCATCAAAAAGCTCTGGTCCCGCACGATCCAGCCAAACAGTTCGAACACCAGGCCGATACCGATCAGCACCAGGAAAATGCTCAGTTCGGTAGGGAACCGCCGCCGGCTCTTGACCGGTGCCGCGGCGGGCTTCTTTTCCTCGGGTTTGCTTTCCAGTATTGCGTTCATTGCCCGTCACCTTTTTATTCGTTAGTGGACTGCCGTCATACCGGAAGCCAACTGCATGACTTTTTCCTGGGTGGCCTCGGCCCGATCCAGGGTGCCCATCAAATCGCCTTCGTGCATGACCATCACCCGGTCGCTCATACCCAGCACCTCCGGCAGCTCCGAAGAAATCATGATCACCGCCATGCCTTCACTGGCCAGGAAGGCAATCAAGCGGTAGATCTCGGCCTTGGCGCCGACGTCGATACCACGGGTCGGTTCGTCAAGGATCAACAGCCGTGGATTGGTCATCAGCCAACGTGCCAGCAGGGCCTTTTGCTGATTGCCACCGGACAGGGTGTCGATGCACTGCTCAAGGGAGGGGGTTTTCACCCGCAGTTTCTTGCACATGTCTTCGCACAAGGTGCGCAGGGCTTTTTGCTGGATAAAGCCATTGCCCGAGTAATGGGGCAGCACGGCCATTTCCATGTTTTCCAGGACCGACAGGCACGGGAACAGGCCACTGAGCTTGCGGTCCTCGGTCAATAGTGCAAACCCCTGCTTGATGGCCATATGCGGGTCGCTGATGCGCAACGCCTGGCCGTCGAGGCGGATCTCGCCGCCGTCGCTGGGGGTAATGCCGAAGAGCGTTTCCGCCACGTTGGTGCGGCCCGAGCCCATCAGCCCGGCAATACCGAGGATTTCGCCGGCATGCAGATCAAAGGACACGCCCTGGAACACTCCGTCCAGGCGCAGGTCGCGCACCGACAGCAACAACTCGCCGATGGGCGTCTCGCGCACCGGGAACAACTGGCTCAATTCGCGCCCGACCATCATCGAGATCAGGCTGTCGCTGTCCATGCTGTCGGCCCGTTGCAGACCGATGTAGGCGCCATCGCGAAACACTGCCACTTCATCGGCGATGGCGAACACTTCATTCATTTTGTGGGTGATATAGATGATGCCTTTGCCCTGGGCCTTGAGGTCGGCAATGATCGAAAACAGGTGGGCCACTTCCTTGTCGGTAATCGCCGACGTCGGCTCATCCATGATCAGGATGTCCGAGTCGTAGGACACCGCCTTGGCAATCTCCACCATCTGCCGCTCGGCAATGCTCAGGTTGCCGACCTGCTCCTCTGGGTCCAGGTTGATCCGCAGGCGCGCCAGCAACTCGGCAGTGCGGCGATGCATGGCGCGGTGATTGACCAGGCGTAGGCCGTTGAGCTGTTCGCGGCCGATCCAGATGTTCTCGGCGATGCTCATATGGGGCATCAGGTTGAGCTCCTGGTGGATCATCGCGATGCCCGCCTGCAAGGCGGCCAGAGGCGTGTCAAACACCACCGGCTTGCCCCGCAGGCGGATTTCCCCGGCGTCGGGCTGGTAGATGCCGGCGATGATTTTCATCAGCGTCGACTTGCCGGCGCCGTTCTCTCCCATCAGTGCCAGGACTGAGCCTGGGCGCACCCGCAGTTGCACATCGTCCAGGGCCACGACGCCGGGAAAGCCTTTGCTGATATGGGCGATTTCCAACAGGTAGGGTTGTTCTACACCTGCGGGCTGCACAGCAGTCGCTTGAACAAGCATATCGGGGCTCCATCGGCAGGGCGGCTGTGACCACCCTGCCCGCTTATTGTTGTGATTGAACGCTACTTGAATGACGCGACGTTGTCCGGGGTGATCAGCTGGAAAGGCACCACGACGTTTTGCTCGACCGCCTCGCCCCTGGCCATTTTCACGGCCGCCTCCACCGAACCGATCGCCTGCCCCTTGGCATCCTGGAACACCGAGAGCGCCATCTCGCCCTTGGTGATCGCATTCAACCCGTCAGGCGTGCCATCGACGCCGCCAATCAACACGCTGCCGGGTTTCACCCCTGCGGTTTTCAAGGCCATGGCGGCGCCAATTGCCATTTCGTCGTTGTTGGCCACGACCGCATTGAACTCGCGGCCCTGGGTCAGCCAATCGTTCACCAGGGTCATGCCCTTGTCCCGCAGCCAGATCCCGGTCTGTTCCTGTTCAATCTTGATGTCCGGGTATTTGTCGAGGATCTCCTTGACGCCCTTGGTGCGATTGGTCGTCGAGTTGTTGGCCAGGTCGCCCAGCAGAATCACGATTTTGCCTTTGCCGCCCAGCTTCTCGGCCACGTACTGCATTTGCAGCCTGCCGGCCTCGACGTCATTGGACGTCACCGTCACCACCCCTTTGGGCAGGTCGGCCTGATCCGGACGACGGTTGACATAGACCAGCGGGATACCCGCCGCCACCGCCGCTTTAGTGATGCGCGCGGTGGAGGCCGTATCCACCGGGTTGACCACCATGGCATCGACTTTCTGGCTGATAAAGTTCTCGACCTGGCTCAGTTGCTTGACCACGTCGGCACGGGCGTCCTCGAACTGCAGTTGCACAGCATCGCCCTTGGGGTAGGACTTGGCTTGCTTGTCCATATCCTCACGCAGGTAGGTGAGGAAGGTGTCGTCGAACTGCGACATGCTGACGCCAATCTTGATATCGGCGGCTGAAGCCACGCCACTGCCGAGCATCATCGACAAGGCCAGCGAGGCGAAACGGATCTGGGTCTTCATGAACGGTCTGTCTCCACTTTCTTGTTGGTTTTCTGGACGTAGCGTTTATCAGAGCGAGGGGGCTGCGGCAGGCAGCCGGACCACCGGCGCTCCCGGAATGCAGCACACCAGGGCACCCTTGCTTTCCACGCAAAGGACGTTGAGAAAAGAGAAATAGAAGGGCCGTGCGCGGGGCAGGAAGGCAGAACGTAACACTCGCAGTACAGCGCTGAAGATTTTCATCTGACGGTACCTGGTTGTTTTATCTTGTTTTTGTTGAGTCCCCCGGTCCCCTTATAAAGGAAGGACGAGATGGACTTTCGGCAACCTGGAAATGACTTTATTGGAAAATAATTTCCATATCAACTCATTTTAGAATTTTATTCTATTTCCATTCTCCGCCTTCCATCGTCACCATCTCCACCACTTGCCGGCGCTCGGCGCTGAGCCGGGCGGCATCCAGCACGCGCGTGGTTTCCCAGGCATCCATGGCCTGCACCGGCAGCGCGCCCTGGCCCTGGATTGCACTTTGCAACTGGCGATAGAACTGGTTCCAGGCGCCCTTTTCCGAGGGGATACGCTCGCGTTCCGCACCTTGCTCGAACCAGCCCCAGCGTCGATGTTCTTCGGCGCCCCAGTGCTCGCCTTCGGTCTTCGGACTTTTGCCGGCCAGCAGCGCTTGCTCCTGGCCGTCCAGGCCGTCTACGGTGTAGCAGCCCGCCGTGCCATTGACCCGAAAACGCGGGCCCTGGCAGTTTTGCAGGGCGCTGCCCCACAGGTGGGAAATCACCCCGTTGGCGTGGGTCAGGCTGACAAAAAAGCCATGATCGAGGGTGGGGTGCTCGGCGCTGTACTGCAATTGCGCATACACCCGCTCCACCGGACCAAACAGCTGCAGGGCCTGGTCCACCAGGTGGCTGCCCAGGTCACGCAGGAACCCGCCACCGCTGGCGTTGCCCAGGGCCTGTGGGCTGTAGCGCTCCACCCGGGACTCAAAGCGGGTGATGCTGCCCAGGGCGCCGGCGTCGATCAGCTTGCGCAGGGTCAGGTAGTCCGAGTCCCAGCGCCGGTTCTGGTAGACGCTGAGTGCTACCCCCTCGCGTTCGGCGGCACTAATCAGCGCCAGGGCCTGCTCGGCATTGCTGGCGAAGGGTTTGTCGCTGACCACCGCCACACCGTACTCAATGGCCTCCAGCACCAGGGCCGGGCGCCCTTTGAGGGTGGTGGAAATCACCAGCACCTCCACCCCGGCTTCGACGATCTGCGCAATGCTGTCGAAGGCAGGCACCCCGGGATGCTCCGTCGCCAGTTGCTGGCGGCGCTCGGGGGAGCGGGTCACCACGCCGACAAACGTCGCCCCGGGCAATGTGGCGATCAGCGGGGCATGAAAAAAACGGCCGCCATGGCCGTATCCAACCAGTCCGATTCGCATGAACCAACTCCTTCTTGGAATGGAAACCCAGTCAAAAAATGTGGGAGCTGGCGTGCCTGCGATAGCGGTGTTTCAGGCCCTACATCTGTTGCTGATCCACCGCTATCGCAGGCAAGCCAGCGCCTACACTGACCGCGCTAGCCGTAGAATGCCGGGCGCTGCGGCAGGCTGACCGCAACGATCTGCCCACTGCCCTGGGCCTCGATACACGCGTCCGCCGCCACCGCTGCGGCAAAGCCATCCCACGCCGAAGGCCCACCTACCTGGCCGGCCCGCACGCCATCAATAAAGGCCTGCAACTCGACGTCATAGGCCGCGATAAAGCGGTCTTTCCAATCCATCAGAATCGCATTCGACAGCTTGGCGCCGCTGCGCAATTGCACCTGGGACGGCTCTGGCAATTTGGCAATGCCGGTCTCCCCCACCACCTCGCACTGGATGTCGTAGCCGTACTGGCAGTTCACAAACACTTCCACATCAATCCGCGTGCCCCTGGCGGTTTCCAGCAGCACGATCTGCGGGTCGCGCAAATGGCTCAGGGCCTTGCTGGTTTTACGCGGGAACACCACCTGCACCGACACATAGTCATCGGCCAGCAGCCAGCGCAACACGTCCAGCTCGTGGATCAAGGTGTCGGTGATGGCCATGCTGGTGTTGTAGTTCTCACCCACGCTCGGGTTGCGGTGGGCGCAATGCAGCATCAACGGTTCGCCGATCTGGCCGCTGTCGAGCACCGCCTTGAGGGCCTGGTAGCCCTGGTCATACGGGCGCATAAAACCGACCTGGACCAGGCGTTTGCCGTGGGCCACTTCCGCCTCGACGATCTTGCGACAGCCCTCGGCGGTGACGGCCAGGGGTTTTTCACAGAACACCGGTTTGCCGGCTGCGATAGCCGCCAGCACAAATTCCTCATGGCTCGGCCCCCAGGAGGTGACCAGCACCGCCTCGACCTGCGCCGAATGGATCAGCGCATGACCGTCGGCGTACACCTCGGCGTTCAGTTGCAGGTCAGCCACCACCTGGGCCGCCTGCTCAAGGTTGATATCGGTGACCGCCACCACCTGGCTGTTGAGCAAGGTCTGGCTGCAGCGGCGGATATGGTCCCGGCCGATAGCGCCCGTACCGATCACACCCAGCTTCAAAGACATGGCAACACTCCTCTTATTGTCAGTACTGCCGGGCCTTGGCCAGGCGTTCATTAAGTTGTTTGGCGCAGGCGTTGGTGCGTTCGCTGGTGGAGACCTGCGCCACACCGACCCGCCACCACGACAGGTAGCCGTGAATCATGGTTTTGGGCAGCACCTTGATATCAATCAGCGTCGACACGCTTTGCGCGCGTGCATCGGCCAGCGCGGCGTGCAGTTGTTCCACGGTCGTGACCTTGTAGGTCTTGCAGCCATAGGCCGCCGCGCTCATGGCGAAATCCACCGGCACCAGGCCGCCATCGAGCTTGCCGCTGTCGGGGTTGCGGAAGCGGAACTCGGTGCCGAAGCTGTCCATGCCATTGCCCATCTGCAGGTTGTTGATGCAACCGAAGGCCATGTTGTCCAGCAGCACCACATTGATCTTGCGACGCTCCTGGATCGAGGTCGCCAGCTCCGAATGCAGCATCATGTACGAGCCATCGCCGACCAGGGCATAGACCTCCCGCGCCGGCTCGGCCAGCTTCACACCCAGGGCCGCATTGATCTCGTAGCCCATGCACGAATAACCGTACTCGACGTGGTAAGTGTTGACGCCCTTGCTGCGCCAGCTGCGCTGCAAATCCCCCGGCAGGCTGCCGGCGGCAGCGACAATCACCGCATCGTCGGCCAGGGTTGCGTTGAGCACGCCGAGCACCTGGCTCTGGGTCAGGCAGGAGCCGGTCAGCTCGATAAATTCGCGCAGCACCGCCGGGTCCATATGGTCGTTGACCTCTGGGGTGAAGTCGGCGTCGGTGTAGCGCGCCTGATGGACCCGGTCCACCTCGGCATCCCCCTGCGCACGGGCCTGGCGTGGCTGCTCGCCCCATTGCGTAGCGTAATCGCCCAGCGCGTCGGCCAATGCTTGCAGCCCGACCTTGGCATCTGCCAGCACCTGGACCCCGTCGAGTTTCAGTACATCGCCGGGGCTGATATTGAGGTTGAGAAACTGCACCTCGGGATGCTGGAACAGCGACTTGGAGGAGGTGGTGAAGTCGGTATAGCGCGTGCCAATGCCGATGATCAGGTCGGCGTCCCGAGCCAGCAGGTTGGCGGCCAGGCAGCCGGTTTCGCCGATACCGCCGACATTCAGCGGGTGGCTGGAGACGATGGCGCTCTTGCCGGCCTGGGTCTCGGCAAAGGGGATCTGAAAGCGCTCGGCAAAAGCCTGCAGCGCGGCATTCGCGCCGGAGTACTTGACCCCGCCACCGCAGATAATCAGCGGTTTGCCCTTGGACTTGAGCAGCGTGACAGCGTCGCGCAACATCGCTTCGGTGGCCGGGCGGCGCTCCAGACGGTGCACGCGCTTTTGCAGGAAATAATCGGGGTAATCCCAGGCCTCGGCCTGCACGTCCTGGGGCAAGGCCAGGGTCACCGCGCCGGTTTCGGCCGGGTCGGTCAGGACACGCATGGCGTGGATCGCCGCACTCATCAACTGCTCGGGACGGTTGATGCGATCCCAGTACTTGCTCACCGCACGAAACGCGTCGTTGGTGCTGATGCTCAGGTCATGGAATTGTTCGATCTGCTGCAACACCGGGTCCGGCTGGCGGCAGGCATACACATCGCCGGGCAGCAGCAACAAAGGGATGCGGTTGGCCGTGGCGGTGGCGGCGGCGGTCAGCATATTCGCCGCGCCGGGGCCGACCGAAGCGGTGCAGGCGTAGACCTTGCGCCGCAAATGCTGCTTGGCAAAACCAATCGCGGCATGGGCCATGCCCTGCTCGTTGCGGCCCTGGTGCACCACCAGGTCGCCACTGTCTTGCTCCAGGGCCTGGCCCAGGCCCAGCACATTGCCGTGGCCGAAGATGGTGAACACCCCGGCGACAAACTTGCTCTGCACGCCATCGACTTCGATGTACTGGTTATCGAGGAACTTCACCAGGGCCTGGGCCATGGTCAATCGGGTGGTGGTCATGTTGGGTCCCCTCGGCGCCTACGGGTTAAAGATCCAGCAGCCAACTGTGCTGCGGGTCATTGTGAAAGTGCCAGGCGCGCTTGGGGCCGGCCATCACATTCAAGTAATAGGACTCGTAGCCATAGGGCACGCTGACGGGGTGATAGCCCTTGGGCACCACCACCAGGTCGTGGTTTTCCACGGCCATGGCCTGGTCGATGCTGCGGTCGTCGGTGTACACCCGCTGGAACACAAAGCCCTGGGACGGGTTGATCTGGTGGTAATAGGTTTCTTCAAGAAAGCTCTGGTGCGGCAAGTCATCGGTATCGTGCTTGTGCGGCGGGTAGCTGGATGAGTGCCCGGACGGCGTGCGCACCTCCACCACCAGCAGCGAATGGGCCGGCTCGCTGTCGGGCAGGATGTCGCAGACATAACGCGTGTTGGCGCCCTTGCCACGCACGCTGCGCCGACACTGCTCAGGGCGGATCAGCCGGGGCGTGAAACCGCCGGCCGTGGCGCCCGGCGCGGCGCAGACGGCGATCTGCACATCGCTCAGGGCGGTCACCTGGGCAAGCGTGCCCGGTGGCAGGTAGGCGGCGAACGGCGATTTGTCTTCAAATACCGATTGGCGATCACCCAGGTTCTGCCAACTGAACCCTTCGCCCTCGATCGTGACCCGGCCACTGAGCAGCACCAGGCACAGCTCGTTGTCGTCGGCGCTGACCGGCAGTGTTTGCCCCAGGCTCAGGCGGTAAGCGGCAAACCCTACATATTCCAGGCGCCCCTCTGGCAGCGCGACCATGGTTGGCCCGCGCGGGGTGCTTTTGACCAGCAGGCTCATTGTACAGCCCTCGCATCCAGCAGCGCGCGCAAGGTATCGAAGCCTTTTTTCGCATAGATATAGCTGGGTGCCACGGCCGGATCCTGCTCGGCTTCCACCACCAGCCAGCCACGGTAGCCGGCGCCCAGCAGCACATCCAGCAACTCGGCGAAGTCGATATCGCCATCGCCCGGCACGGTGAAGGTGCCATTGACGATGCAGTCGGGGAAGCTCCACAGCTGGTTGCGCGCCAGTTGCACCACCGCTTTGCGCACATCCTTGAAGTGCACATGGCACACGCGCCCCAGATGCTTGCGTAGCACCTCGACCGGCTCGCCACCGCCCATATAGCAGTGTCCCGAATCGAACAGCAGGCCGACCTCCGGGCCGGTGAGGCGCATCAGGGTGTCAATGTCCTCCGGGGACTCGACGTACGCGCCCATATGATGGTGGTAGGCCAGGCGCACGCCCTGGGACAGGGTAAAACGCGCCAATTCGGTGAGTTTGTCGGCATAGGCTTGCCATGCCTGCTCGCTGTGAAAGCGCGGGCGTTCGATCAGGCGGATCGGCGAGCCCTGGATCGAGTCGGCCACTTCGCCGTAGACCAGCACCGTGGCGCCGTTCTCGCGCAGCAGTTGCACATGGCTGGCGATGGCGTCGATTTCCTCGGCCACCGAGCGCCGGGCCAGGCGGCTGGAATACCAGCCGGAGACCAGTGCCAGGTCGTAGGGGCGTAACACATCGCCCACGCCCTTGGCGTCCTTGGGGAACTTGCCGTTGAGTTCAAAACCTTCGTAGCCGATGGCCTTGCCTTCGCTTAGCGCAGTGCTCAAGGGCGTTTCGCCGCCCAGGGCCGGCAGGTCGTCGTTACTCCAGGAGATGGGGTTGATGCCAATACGGATTGCGGGCATGGCTGCACCTTTTATTGTTTTAACCTTAAGGCTGCTGATATCTGCTTCTGTGGGCGCTGGCTTGCCAGCTCCCACCTTTGAGCGTGTTTAAATTCTGGAGCTGCGCCAAGCCTGGATCAGTTGTTCGAAGGTTTGCTGCACCTGCTGGATCAGGGTTTCATCATCAATCTCCCCCGCCATCCACGCCCTGCTCGGTTCCTGGAAAATCGTCCGGCCCACGGCAAACCCGCGGCAGGTCCGGCTCTGGCTGGCCTGCTGGAACCCCTCGGCCAACGCTTGCGCCGAGGCATTCAGGCCCAGCAATACCACGCCCCGGCAATAAGGGTCGCGCTCCTCGATCAGCTCATCAAGCTGCTGCCACTGCTCGGCACTCTGCGCCTCGATCTTCCACCAGGCCGGGTAGATGCCCAGGTTGTACAGGCGCTTGAGGCTGCGATAGAGCGCATCCGGGTAGGTCGAGGGATGATCCTTGGGCGGCACCACTTCCAGCAGCAGTTCATGGCCACTGGTTTGCGCGGCCTGATACAGGGCCTTGAGCTGCGCCTCCTGCTCCAGGCGCAGCAGCGGCTCGTCGTCGGGGTGAAACTGCACCAGGCACTTGATGATCTGCTCCTGGGGCCAGGTAATCAGGTTGCTGCCGATCGAGCGGCCATGTTCGAACGCCAGCGGCCGCGAACCCTGTACCTCTACCGGGCGCGCCACCCACCAACCACGGCCGGTGGCGGCGTTCAGCGCATCCTGGCCGAAACGCTGGTCGGCCAAAATGCCCACATCGGCCTCCACCCCCTGCTCGCCCAGCTTGCTCTCCACACGCTCCACTGCCTGGATAAACAGCTGCTTGATCGCGCTGACCCGCGCCGGGTCCTGGCCGCCTTTTTGCGCCAGTTCCAGCAATTGCCAGCGATGGTCAAAAGCGAACACAAACAGCTGCTTCCAGGTTTTGCGCGGCACACTGACCTGATGCAAACGCTGCAGCACCAAATCCTGATCCGGCCGGGTGATAGGCACCGGGCTGTTGAACAGATACTCAAGCTCCGCCGGGGTCGGCATTGCCGGGGCGCAGGCATGGCGCGACACCACCAACCCGCCGCAGGCATTGGCCAGTTGGCAGCAACGCGCGTCACCGGCGTCGTTCAACCAGCCACTGAGGAAGCCCGATATAAACGCATCGCCGGCGCCCAGCACATTCAGCACTTCGACGCGCACGCCGGGATAGATCGCACCGTCTTCGAGGCGCGCCGGTATATCCCCATGAATCACCGTGCACCCTTGCGGGCCGAGCTTGACCACCAGGGTCGCCGCCGTCAGTTGGCGCACGTTACGCAAAGCGCTGAGCAGGTCGTGGCTGGCACCGGCAATCAAAAATTCCTCTTCGGTGCCGACAATCAGGTCAAAGCGCGGCAGGATGCCTTGCAGGTGCTGGCTGACGTTCTGGTCGGCGACAAAACGCGTCTCGCCGTCAGCCTTGCCTGCCAGGCCCCAGAGCACTGGGCGGTAGTCGATATCCAGCACACGCTTGACGCCGTGCTGCTCGGCGTAATCCAGGGCCTGGAGGCTGGCCTGGTACACGCCGTCGGTGGAGAAATGGGTGCCGGTGATCAGCAGCGCCTTGCTGCTGGCGATAAAGGCTTCGCGAATGTCCTCGGCACGCAGGGCCATGTCGGCACAGTTTTCGCGGTAGAACACCAGGGGGAAGGTTTCGCGGTCCTTGAGGCCCAGCAGGACCATGGCGGTCAGGCGCTGCGGGTCGAGCGTGATACCGCTGACATCACAGCCCTCGCGCGCCAGGGACTCTACGAGGAAGCGCCCCATATGATCGTCGCCGACCCGGCTCAGCATCGCCGACTTAAGCCCCAGGCGCGCCGTACCGAAGGCAATATTGGCGGACGATCCACCCAGGTACTTGGCGAAACTGGTGACATCTTCCAGCCGCGCCCCGACTTGCTGCGCGTAAAGATCGACGCCCATGCGTCCAAGACAAATCAGATCCAATTGACGACCACTGGCAAAACGAGTCTGGCCCATGCTGGCTCCTGTTATTTTTATCAGCCCGCGCCTGCCATCGTGACGGCGACGCTCTTGGTGGATGCAGACTAGGACGTCCGGCGCCATCAATCAATATTTATTCTATAAATTTTTTATGTGGAATATATTTTCCATTAAGATATTTTTTGCCGCCTTCCCTGTAGACTTGTGCCCATTGACCTATTGTCAGGGGCGACGCGCCAGCCGGATGCTCCGTAAGAACAAGCCAGAAGGATTGCCTATGTCCCGCACCGATCAGCAGGCTCCCGCCGAGACCGAGGTCACCGAGATTCTCGCCAGTCCTCCGATCAATGCCGAGCGTCTGTTGCAGTTGATCACCGATGAATACGAAAGCCTGCCCCGCCAGCTCAAGCGCATCGCCAGCTATATGAGCCAGCAGAGCGACCGGATCATGGTCGACCGCATCAGCGATATCGCCCGGGAATGCGAAGTTCACCCTTCGGCCATCGTGCGGTTTTCCCAGCGCTTTGGTTTCAGCGGCTTCAGCGAAATGCAGGCGCTGTTTCGCGAGGCGTATACCCACAAGACCACGCCGGTGCAGAACTACCAGCAGCGCATCCGCAGCATGATCGCCAACAAGTCGCAGAAAGCCAGCGGCGGCGACCTGGCCCGTGAATGCGTGAATGCCACGTTGTCGGGCATCGAGCGCCTGGGCCTGGAGCTGGACGACGCGGCCTTCGAGAAAGCCGTGGACCTGGTGGTCAACGCCGACAATATCTATGTGGTCGGCGTACGCCGCTCCTTTGCGGTGGCCGACTACCTGGTCTACAACCTGCAGCACACCAACAAGCGTATCCACCTGGTCTCGGGCCTGGGCGGCAGCTACCGCGAACAGATGCGCAGCGTGCGCGCCAATGACTTGGTGATCGCGATCAGCTTCACGCCCTACGGCAAGGAAACCCAGCACTGCCTGCGTATCGCCCAGCACCACCAGGCCAAGACGCTGATCATCACCGACAGCAACCTGTCACCGCTGGCCAAGCGCGCCAACACGGTGCTGCTGGTCAATGAAGGGTCGTCGTTCGCGTTCCGCTCGCTGAGTGCCACGCTGTGCCTGTGCCAGGCGCTGTTTATTGCGGTGGCGTACCGGCTGGAACTGAAGGTTGATGAGATTCACGAACAGGTAGGGTTTGACGACTAAAAAAGGCCGCCCTGCCATGCAGGAGCGGCCTTGATCAAGCGGGTACGCGGGTTAGTGCATGAAGATCGCGATCAGGATAATGACCGGGATCGGCACACCGAGGAACCACAGCAGTAATGAGCGCATGACGTTCTCCTTGAGTTAACGAATGGTTTCCAGATACACCACGGCGTCGCGGCGGCGACCGCCGAAGGTGGCGGCGAAACTGGCGAAGAAAGCACCGAGCAACAGTGCAACGAAGGTCCACAGCGAGGTCACGGCGGCGATTTTGCTGGCGGTGTCGGCGGCCTGCCTGGCTTTCAACTTGGCCTCTTCCAGGGCTTTGCGGGCGTCACCGTAGACCTGGTCGACACGCCGTTCGGCATCGGCCTGGCTGAGGTTGGTGCGCTGGCTGATCAACTGCGCCAGGTAGGCACGGTCCTGCGGCGCCAACTGGCCGTCATTGCCCAGGGTCCGGGCGAAGATCCGCGCCACCACACCATGCACTGCGTCATCACTGGCGGCTGCCGGGCGATCATCGCGGAACAGGCTGTCAACGTAATAGCCGAAATCTTCGCCATTGGCCGCATTGCCGGCGGCCTGGGTCAAGCCGCTGGCTGCGCCCGAGGCCACACTCGCACCGGCCTGCACCCCACCACCGACGATGCTGCTGACCGAGCCGACCACCAGGGTCGCGGTCACCAGCGTGGCCACGGCCCAGGCGAGAAAACCATGGGCGGTGTCGCGAAAGTACACCTCATCGCCATGCATATTGGCCCACTTGACCCGCAGCCGACCGGCGAGGTAACCGCCCAGTCCCGCCGCGACAATCTGGGTGAAGGCCAGCCAGACAATCGTGGAAATGCCCAGGCCCTTGGCGCTGATGCCACTGTCGGCCCACGGCGACACCGCCGAAAAGCCCAGGCCGAAGCCCAGCAGCACCAGGACCAGGGACAACGCAGCGGCGGCCGCAGCCCCGGCAAAGATCGCCCCCCAGGAAACCCCGGAGAGCGTGCTCGACTCTTGCAAAGTGGATGAGGATGTCATCATTGTTGTTGTGCTCCAGGCATTGAAAAATGGTGTTACATCTGTCGAAACGGACAGTGCAGACGCCGTGCCAGTCGCCTTGAAAATAAAAACCCATTAATTTCAATCAGATAAGCAAGTTGAACTTCCAAGAATCATGCAACTTGCAAGAACCAGGCATAGAGGGCGGGCG
Source organism: Pseudomonas sp. DD1 (assembly GCF_044510355.1). Lineage (NCBI taxonomy): Bacteria > Pseudomonadati > Pseudomonadota > Gammaproteobacteria > Pseudomonadales > Pseudomonadaceae > Pseudomonas > Pseudomonas sp. DD1. The sequence goes on from NZ_MSAJ01000037.1 coordinate 174,570, forward strand.
TTATGCACTCCCAGGACCGGCACCGCCAACCCCTGTGGGAGCGGGCTTGCCCGCGATGGCGGCGTGTCAGTCACCGAATACTTGGGCTGATCTACCGCTATCGCGAGCACGCCGGATCCCACATTTGACCGAGGTGACCTTGAGAATGGCCTACATGAATTTTCTTTTAGAAACCTCGCTGGCATTTCTTGGCAAAATGCCCCACTCCCGTGTGACCAGGTAACCTGTATGACCCGCATTTTGACCATCGAAGACGACGCCGTGACGGCCCGCGAGATCGTCGCTGAGTTAAGCAGTCATGGACTGGACGTGGACTGGGTCGACAACGGCCGCGAAGGCCTGACGCGGGCAGTCAGTGGCGATTACGACCTGATCACCCTCGATCGCATGCTCCCGGAGCTCGATGGCCTGGCCATTGTCACCACCTTGCGCACCCTCGGCGTGTCGACGCCGATCCTGATGATCAGCGCCCTCTCCGACGTGGATGAACGGGTACGCGGCCTGCGCGCCGGTGGCGATGACTACCTGACCAAACCCTTTGCTTCCGACGAGATGGCCGCGCGGGTCGAGGTGCTGCTGCGCCGCAACAACGCGGTCAAGGCCGCGCAAACCGCCCTGCGCGTGGCCGACCTGGAACTGAACCTGATCAGCCGCGAGGCCAGCCGTGCCGACCAGCCGCTGAGCCTGCTGCCGACCGAGTACAAGTTGCTGGAATTCCTGATGCGCAACACCGGGCAGATCCTCTCGCGGATGATGATCTTCGAGGAAGTCTGGGGTTATCACTTCGACCCGGGGACCAACCTGATCGACGTGCACATTGGCCGCCTGCGCAAGAAAATCGACCCGCCGGGCCTGACGCCGCTGATCCGCACGGTACGAGGTTCGGGCTATGTCATTGCTGAACCCGTCTAACGGCTGGCGCTCGTCCAGCAGCCGTCTGCTGGCACTGTACAGCTCGCTGTTCGTGGCCTGGAGCTGCATCCTCATGGGGGTGCTGTATTACGAGGTCTCGGGTTATCTGGGCGACCTGTCGCGCCACTCGCTGATGCAGCGTCAGCATCTGTTCCAGCGTTTCAACGGCGCGCAACTGGATGAAGCCCTGGCCACCAGCATGACCTTCGATATGAAGGGCATGGATGCCTATGGCCTGTTCGATGGGCAACAACGCCCCCTCAGCGGCCCGCTCCAGCAGATCCCCGCAGGCTTGCCCCTGGACGGGCGCATCCATGCCTTGGCCAACTGCATCGAATCGGATGACCCGAAACTGCCCCGGGGCAGCTGCGACGCCGTGGCAACCCACACCCAGGATGGCCGCTGGCTGGTGCTGGTGCGCGACAACGGCTCGTTGCTGGGCGTGACGCGGATCATCCTGCAGGCCCTGCTCTGGGCGATCTCCCTGACCATCATCCCCGGCGTCGCCGGCTGGCATCTGTTGCGCCGGCGCCCGCTGCGGCGGATTCGCGGGATCCAGGCCAGCGCCGAAGCCATCGTCGCCGGCGACCTGACCCACCGCCTGCCGCTGTCCAACCGCCGCGATGAACTGGACATGCTCGCGGCCATCGTCAATGCCATGCTTGAGCGCATTGAAAAGCTGATGAACGAGGTCAAGGGCGTGTGCGACAACATTGCCCACGACCTGCGCACCCCACTGACCCGCTTGCGTGCGCAACTGTACCGGATCAAGCAGCAGGCCGATGAAGGTTCGCCGCAGGCCCTGCAGCTTGATGAAGTCATCAGCGAGACCGACACCCTGATGGCGCGCTTTCGCGGCCTGTTGCGCATCTCCGAGCTGGAAGACCGTCAACGACGCTCCGGTTTCCTGGTCTTCGATCCCCTGCCCTTGCTCCAGGAACTGCATGATTTCTACCTGCCACTGGCCGAAGAAGGCCAGTTGGAGCTGCTGCTGCAAGTCCCCGAATCATTGCCGCCGATCACCGGTGACCGCGCACTGTTGTTCGAGGCCCTGGCCAACCTGCTGAGCAATTCGATCAAATTCACCCCGTCGGGCGGCGAAGTGATTCTGCGCGGGCTCGACCAGGCAGGCAGTGCGCGCATCGAGGTACTGGACTCCGGCCCGGGAATCCCGGAAACGGAACGCGCGGCGGTATTCCAGCGGTTTTACCGGGTCGACGGTGGTCAGCAGGACAGCTTTGGCCTGGGCCTGTCGATTGTAGCGGCGATCGTCAACCTGCATGGCTTCGGCCTGGAAGTCGGCAGTAGCGAGCGTGGGGGCGCGCGGTTGACCCTGGAGTGCCGCACACAACAGCCGCTGTAGGAGCCGGCTTGCCGGCGATAGTGGCGGATCAGGCCGGGAAGTTTTTGCGCAGGGCCTCGACGCCGCCGGTGTAGACGCCGCTGAACAGCTCTTCCACCTCGGCATCCGTCACACCGGCAATCGGAGTGAACACACCCGACCAAGTGACTTTGGCCGAATGCTCACCCAGCGCTTCAACCTGCAATGTCGCCAAATAGGCACTGACCGGAAACGGCGATTCGCTGATGGTGTAGCTGTAGGTGCGCGCAACGTTGTCAAAGGTCTGCAAGTGCTCGACCACCACGGCGCCATCCGCCGTTTGCAGGTGACGCACGCGCCCGCCTTCACCCGGCTCGCTCTTGGCAATCAATGGCAGCCAGTCAGGCAACGAGTTGAATCCGCCGACCAGTTGCCAGACTTGATCGGCCGAGACCGGGATTTCAATGACAGCAGCTGCTTTGGCCACGATAAAACTCCACGACAGGGGAAAAAGTCAGGCAGCTTACGCTGCCTGGTGGTGTTGGCGCTATTGGCCGATCAGCCATGGGCCGACTTGGCACACTCGCAGCCAGTCGCCGATTCGCACGGCTCACCATGGGCATGGTGCTCGGCACAACCCTGGCAGCAATAGCCCTTGCCGTCTTTGATCACAGCGTTCGGCCCCAGTACACATTTGCAATGCGGGCAAGCACAGGTTGGATCTGGCATGTTAAGACTCCTTTTTCATGGTCGTCCTGGTGCAGCGAATGCTGGCACCTTAAGCAGTGACTCCCGCCCGCCACCCAAGGTTCAGCGCCGTTAATCAGCCTGGCGTGCACTGCTGCGGTACATGAACACCAGTGCCAACGCCAGGCACAGCATCGCCAGCACCCGGCTGCCGGACAGTTCGATGGCGGTGTTGCCCAGCCAGCCGAAGTTGTCGATCAGCATGCCCATGGCCAATTGACCGACGATCACCGCGACCGTCGCCACCGCCGTGCCCACGATCGGCACCGCACCGACCATCACCATCATGTACACCACACCGAACAACGCCCCGGTCAGTTGCCACTTGGGCACCTCCAACAGGCTGACGGCCTGGGCCGGTTCGAAGAACAGGATCAGCAGGCCAGTCACCAGCGTGCCCACCGAGAACGTCACCAGGCTGCTGCGCAGCACACCGACGGTTTGCCCCAGGCGCCCATTGATCGCCGCCTGCACACTCAACACCGCGCCGGCGGCAACCACCAGCACCAACAATAGAAGCAGATTCATTGCCTTAACCCCGCGCAATCAAAACAAGAGCCACCACAATCAACAGCAGCGCAATCCAGCGTTCACCGTTGACCCGCTTGCGGGCAGTGCCGAACCAGCCAAAGTGGTCGATCAGCACACTCTTGCCGACCTGCCCGGAGAGGATCGCGATCATGGTCATGGCAATGCCGATATGGGGCGTGGCCAGGGTCAGCACCACCACATACATCGGCCCCAGGAACCCACCGATCAGCTGCCAGCGCGGCAGCTCGTTGAGGGCCGGACCTTGTTGTGGGCCGCTGAACAGCAGCAGCAACAGGAGGATCGCCGTGCCCACCGCGAAGATGCTCAAGGTCGCCCATAAGTGCCCCACCTGGGCACCCAACGGCCCCAGCAACCCGGCCTCCACCGACAGGCCCATGCCTGCGAGGATCACCAGCGGCAACAGCAGCAGCCCCAGGCGGTTTTTCGGCCGGGCCTGGGCCGCGGCCTCAAGAGAAGAACTTTGCATACAGCACCTACAGGTCAGAAGAACAATGACGCGCATTATCCGGTGGCACACCTGTGCGATAAATGGGAGCATGCCGACAACACCTTTGCGCAATACGCACAGCATGGAGTGACGATGCAGGGCTTCAACGAGCTGAGTTTCAAGGCGCTACGCCTGTTTGTCGCGGTGCTGGACCACGGCAGCTTCTCTGAAGTCGCACGCCGCGAAGGCCTGGCGCCCTCTTCCATCTCCCGGCAGATCCAGTTGATGGAACAGGCCCTGAGCCAGCAATTGCTGTATCGGCATACCCGTGCGGTCAGCCCCACGGAAGCCGGGCGCTTACTCGGGCATCATGCGCGCTTGATGCTGCAACAGCTGGAAGAAGCCGGGCAGGCCCTGCAGGAACAGGAAAGCGAGCCCAGCGGCCTGGTGCGCATCAATGCGCCCATGGTGTTCGGCCAGCGCCACCTGTCACCCTGGCTGGCCGAGTTGTGCCAGCGATACCCCAAGCTGCAACTGGATATCCAGCAGACCGACACCTACGTCGATCCTCTGCAGGAAGGCGCCGACTTGTTGTTCCGTATCGGTGTGCTCAACGATTCCGGAATGCAGGCGCGTATTTTCGCGCCCCAGCGCTACCGGATCGCCGCCAGCCCCGACTACCTGGCGCGCTTTGGCACCCCACGCCACCCCGATGAACTGCTCAATCACCAGTGCCTGGCGTACAAGGGCGTGAACGGCCAGCAGCGTTGGTTCTTCCGCCGCGCCCAGGACGACTGGACGCCCTATACAGTCAAGGGCCCGATCACCGGCAACCACGCCGACACCCTGGCACGCGCCGCCGAACAGGGCCTGGGGTTCGTGGTGTTCCCTTCGTGGCTGATCGGCGACAGCCTGCGCGCCGGACGCCTGCAGGCGGTGCTGACCGAATATGAAGTGGCCACCACCCTGGAGCCGCAGCAGATTGCCGCGCTGTGGCCCGGCAGCCGGCGGTTGTCGGTGAAGGTGCGCACGGTCATCGACTTCTTTGTCGAACGCTTCGGCAGCGTGCCCTACTGGGACTGCTGACTCAGAACAGCCACTGGCCGATCAGCCAGGCGTTGGCGCCGCTGATCACACTAAACAGGCTCCAGGCCAGGATCCTGGTGGGCAGGCGATTGACGAACGGCCCCATCAGTTGCCGGTCGCCGGTCATGCGGATCAACGGGTACAGGGCAAAGGGCAACTGCAGGCTGAGCACCACCTGGCTGAGGATCAGCAACTTGCCAATGGCATCATCGCCCATCAACCACACCCCGAGAAACGCCGGGATCAGCGCCAGGCCACGGGTGATCAGGCGGCGTTGCCAGCAAGGAATGCGCAGGTTGAGGTAACCCTCCATGATCACCTGGCCGGCGATGGTGCCGGTGAAGGTCGAGCTTTGCCCGGACGCCAGCAAGGCAATGCCGAACAGGATACTGGCAAAGGCGCCGCCCACCAGCGGGTCCAGCAGGTGGTAGGCGTCCTGGATTTCCACGACCTCGGTATGACCGCTCTGGTGGAATGCCGCGGCAGCCAGCACCAGGATCGCCGAGTTGACCAGCAAGGCCAGGGCCAGGGAACCGATGGTGTCGATACGCGCCAGCTTGACCGCGTCCTGGCGGCTGGCCAGGTCTTTGCCGAACAGGCGGGTTTGCACGATGGACGTGTGCAGATACAGGTTATGTGGCATCACGGTGGCCCCGAGGATACCAATGGCCAGGTACAACGGCGCCGCATCGCTGATCGCCGAGAGCGACGGCGTGAAGCCACGCATGACATCCGGCCAATAGGGTTTGATCAACACCAGTTCGACAAAGAAACACACACCGATGGTCGCCACCAGCGCCAGCATGATCGCTTCCAGGCGCCGGAAGCCGCGGTTTTGCAGGGCCAGGATCAGCAGCGTGTCAAACGCGGTAATGACAATACCGGTGGTCAGCGATACCCCCAGCAACAGGTGGAACGCCAGGGCGCAGCCGAGGACTTCGGCCAGGTCGGTGGCGATAATCGAGATTTCCGCCAGCACCCATTGCGTGCGCGCTGAACGCCGGCTGTAGCGCTCGCGGCACAGCTGCGCCAGGTCCTTGCCGGTGGCGATGCCCAGCCGCGAACACAGGCACTGCACCGCCATCCCCGCCAGGCTGGCGAGCAACACCACAAACAGCAGGTTATAGCCATAGCGCGACCCGGCCTCGATGGCCGTGGCCCAGTTGCCGGGGTCCATGTAGCCGATGGAAATCAGCAGGCCGGGACCGGCAAACTGCAGCACCCGTTTGAAAAACGGCGCACGGGGATCGACGGGGATGGTGCCCGCCACTTCCGGAGGGCAAAACGGGGCGGTCGCAATTTTCGGCAGGCTGAATTTCACGCGGGGTACCCGGCAGACACACAAGACAAGGACGCAGCTTAGCAGTCAGGCGAGACCGTGCGCATCAGCGTTTCCCGGGGCAGATCAAGCGCCTCGACCACCTGCACCACCAGGTCCATTTCCTGATTCAGCGCCTCGCGCTCCATGCGCTGGCGAATCACCCCCAGCACCAGCACCGCCAGAGTCGTGATGGAATACGCCGGCCCGGAAAACGCCCGTACCCCGCTCACCAGCAGCATGGCCGCCGCCAGCGCCTGCCCCACCACCGGAATCGCCGTGGCCGCACCGCGCCGCAGGATAAACCCGGTCAACCCGGCCAGCGCCGTTCCGCTCAAGGCGGTGGTGGCCGAGCGGCCAACATCGAAACGGTGGAAAAACCCCTGTTCCTTTTGCGCGGCGGCCCGGAGTTCGGCCTCGAACACCTGGCGGTCGGCCAGGCTGAGCTTGTCCTTGTACTGTTCGATCAGGGTCTCGGCGACCCGCTCTTCCAGGCTCACCAGGGCCACGCTGTCGATGGGCTGGTCAAACTTGATACCGACGCGCAGGGCCACGTCCTGGGCCAATTGGCGGTAACTCACGCCGTGCCCACGGGCCAGGTTCATAAAGCTGTCACCGCCCATGCGCTGCAACTCGATGGCCAACTGCAGTGGGTCGCGCACATCCGCAGCGATGGTCGCACTGCGCTTGGCGGCCATCAGCTCGGCGAGGAACTGCAACTCTGGCGCCCGTGCCTGGAGCAGCACCGGATACAGGTCCACATCCTCTTCGGCAAAGCGCACCTCGGCACTGCGCTGGTCCGCACGGATCATGCCTCGGCGCTCTTGCAGCAAGTCGGTGTACTGCACCACGGTCTGCAACTGCGGCCAGTAGGCAGCGTGGTCGAACGTGACCAGATGCACATTGGTCACTTTGCCCTTGAGGGATGGCGTCAAGGGGATGGCATAGCGGCCAATACAGCGCTCGGTATCCGGCTTGAGCGCCAGGGCCCAGTCCTTGCTGGAGTGGCAATTGATCACGCGCCCCTTGAGCGGTGCCGACACCTGCTCCCAGGGGCTGGACGTGCAAATCGCCCCGCCCATCAACAACAGGTGATTGAGGGGCAGTTCCCGGGCCAGCTCCGGGCTGGCCAACAGGCTCTTGACCAGCAGGCGTGCGCCCAGGGAGTGGCCGATCAGGTTGATCTGACGGACCTCGATCGACTCGGCGTGCAGGTAGTTGGCCAGCTCCGCCAATAGCGTCCTGGCCACCTCGTCCACCCGCGCCTCGACACTTTTGTAGTGATCGAGAAAATAACCCACCGCCTTGCCCAGCCCCACGGTAGCCGCGCCCAGGCTGCCGCCGCCGAGCATCGAGGCAATGATGTCCTTGAAGGGGGCGAAGAGGTTTTCCAGGAAATGCCCGGCCGGCCAGAACAGCATCAGGTTGGTCGAACCCTCGATCCCCGCCAGCTGCGCCTGGAAACTGGCCAGTTGTTGCTGGTTGAAAAACGCAGAATAACCATGGACATAGAGATTGAGCACCTGCCCCTGGGGCTCGCCGCACAGCACGAACGAGGGCTTGCGGGTGCGGTGCATTTCATCCCACTGGTGTTGCATGAGGCGTTGGCTCCTGGTGAAAACGCAGGGCGATAGTAACAAGAATTGGCGCAGGACCTGGCCCTGTAAAGGACTGCATCCAGCACAACAGGTGGCGAAGTTGTCGATCTTGACCTGCCCGTCCGGGAACGTCGCCCGGATGTAGTTGCGCAAGGTGCTGATGTACCTATCGGTACGACGCTCCATCTTGGAAACCGCCGCCTGGTTGATATCTAATGCCTTGGCCAGGCTTTCCTGGCTCAACAGGCGCTGGCGCAATGCGTCGTGCCTTGGCAAAAATTCAGATTCAACAGCGTAAAAGCGCGCTCTAATAGCGCCCTGTCGATTCGCCTCAAAGATTCTGGAGTAAGCGATGCCCCATGAAGGCAACCTGTTACAAGCGGCCGTAGTTTTCCTGTTGGCGGCGGTGCTGACCGTGCCTCTGGCCAAGCGCCTGCAATTGGGCGCGGTGCTGGGCTATCTGTTCGCCGGTGTGATCATCGGCCCCTCGGTGCTGGGGTTGGTGGGCAACCCGCAAAGTGTCGCGCAGTTCTCCGAGCTGGGGGTGGTGTTGTTGCTGTTCATCATCGGCCTGGAACTGTCGCCAAAACGCCTGTGGGTGATGCGCAAGGCGGTGTTTGGCGTGGGCCTGGCGCAGGTGCTGCTGACCGCGATGGTGATAGGTGCAGTAGCGCTCTGGGCCTTTGGTCAGTCGTGGAATAGCGCGATTGTGCTGGGCCTGGGCCTGGCGCTGTCCTCCACCGCCTTCGGCCTGCAAAGCCTGGCCGAACGCAAGGAACTGAACAGCCCCCACGGGCGCCTGGCCTTTGCGATCCTGCTGTTCCAGGACATCGCGGCGATCCCGCTGATCGCCATGGTGCCGCTGCTGGCCGGCAGCGACCACACCACCACTGCCGCCCAGGACCTGAACCACGGTTTGCAGGTACTGGGCAGCATCGCCGTGGTGATCATCGGCGGTCGCTACCTGCTGCGGCCGGTGTTTCGTATTGTCGCCAAGACCGGCCTGCGCGAAGTGTCCACCGCCACCGCGCTGCTGGTGGTGATCGGCACCGCCTGGCTGATGGAGCTGGTGGGCGTGTCCATGGCCCTCGGCGCATTCCTCGCCGGCCTGCTGCTGGCCGACTCGGAGTACCGCCACGAACTGGAATCGCAGATCGAGCCGTTCAAGGGCCTGCTGCTGGGGTTGTTCTTTATCAGCGTGGGCATGGGCGCCAATATCGGCCTGTTGTTCAGCACGCCCTTCGTGGTGCTGGGCCTGACCCTGCTGCTGATCGCCATCAAGTTGCCGCTGCTGTACGCAGTCGGGCAGATGGTCGGCGAGCTGAACCGCGAGAGCGCGGTGCGCCTGGGCGTGGTCCTGGCGGCCGGCGGTGAGTTTGCCTTTGTGGTGTTCAAGATCGGCCGCGACCAGGGCCTGTTTGCCCCGCACCTGTACGATGTGCTGGTGCTGACCATCACCCTGTCCATGGCCCTCACCCCGCTCCTGCTACTGCTGTGCCCGAAGCTGTTCCGGCCCAAGACCAAGCCGGTGGACGTGCCGGAAGAATACCGCGCGATCGAGAGCGATGCGCCGCGCGTGGTGATCGCCGGGATGGGCCGGATGGGGCAGATCGTGGCGCGGATCCTGCGGGCGCAGAACATTTCATTTATCGCCCTCGACACCTCGGTGGAAACCATCGATCTGACCCGCAGTTTCGGCGGCATGCCGGTGTTCTACGGCGATCCCCAGCGCCCAGAGATCCTGCACGCGGCCAAGGTCGACCAGGCCGAGTATTTCGTGATTGCCATGGATGATCCGGAAATCAACATCAAGACCGCCGAGCTGGTGCGCAATCTCTACCCGCACATGAAGATCATCGCCCGCGCCCGTAACCGCCAGCACGTACACCGCCTGGTGGACCTGGACGCGTCACCGGTGCGCGAAACCTTCTATTCCAGCCTGGAAATGAGCCGCCGCACCCTGGTCGGCCTGGGCCTGAGCGAGACCCAGGCCGATGCAAGGATCAACCGCTTCAAGCACCACGACCTGCAATTGCTGGCGGCCCAGCATGCGGTGTACGACGACGCGGCCAAGGTGATGCAGTCGGCCCAGGAAGCCCGTGCGGAACTGGCGCGGTTGTTTGAAATGGACCGCCTCGAAGAGGAGTCCGCAAAGGTCTGAGGATGGATCCGAACGAAATTGCGAATTTTCTGACAGAATATGGCGCAATTTCGTTCATCCATTGGAAGACCTCATGCTCACCCTCAGCAAAATCGCCACCCGCCTGGCCCTGGCGCTGACCGTCAGCCTGGGCGCCAGCCCGCTGTTCGCGGCAGCCAAGCCGGCCGCCGCGCCGCCGGACGACTTCCAGATCGTCTCGACCCTGGACGGCAAATTCACCTTCACCCTGCCCAAGGGCTATGTCGCCGACGCCTTGCCTGCCGGCGCGCAAGCCCAGGGCACCGCTGGCGCCAACGGCACGATGTATATCAACCAGGCCTCAAAAAGCGTGGTGGTGGTGGCCCAGACCCTGCGCAATGACGGGATCGACTTGAAGGACGACGAACCGTTGTTTCTCGACAGCGCGGTCGAGGGTTTCCTCAAGGACGTCGGCACCAGCCTGCCGGACTACAAGAAACTGGCGCAGAAGAAACTGCTGATCAAAGGCGTGGGCCTGCGCCAGATTGATGGCACGGCCACCATGGGCGGCGGCAAGACCTTGAACTCGACCTTCCTCGCTGGCTCCGGCAACCGGTTGCTGGTGATCCAGGCCATTTCCCGGGCCGAGGATGTGACGGGGCATGGGCTGCTGGTCAGGCAGATCACCAGCGGCAAGTGACATTCCCCTAAGCACCACACATCCAATGTGGGAGCGGGTTTGCCCGCGATCGCGGTGTATCAGCCAATACATAGGCTGACTGACACGCCGCCATCGCGGGCAAGCCCGCTCCCACTTTGTTTATTGCATTCCCCCCTACGGCTTGCGTAGCAGGTAGGTATCCATGATCCAGCCATTGGCCTGGCGCGCCGCCTTGCGCACGCGCTCGATTTCCTCGGCCACCTCGGCCACCTTGCCGCTGATCAGGATTTCATCCGGCGTGCCCAGGTACGCGCCCCAGTAAATCTCCAGGTCCTGGTCCGCGACGCTGCGGTAGGAGTCCTCGGCGTCGAGCATCACCACCAGGGTATCGGCATCGCTGGCCTGCCCCGCCGCGAGCCGGCGCCCGGTGGTGATCTCGATGGACCGGCCAATGCGGTTCAACGGCACTTTGTGCTGGGCCGCCAGGGCCTGGACGCTGGTAATCCCGGGGATGACCTCGAACTCAAACTCACTGCCGCCACTGGCCAGGATCGCCTGCAGGATGCGGATGGTGCTGTCGTACAACGCCGGGTCGCCCCAGGCCAGGAAAGCGCCCACTTCGCCGTCGGCCATTTCCTGGTTGATCATGCGCTCGAACGTCTGTTGCTTGTCGCGATTCAGATCCTGCACGGCCGTGGTGTAGTCGATCTCGCCACGCACACGCTCGGGGCAGTCGGCTTCGACAAAGCGGTAGGTGCGGTCGGCGTCGATATAGGTCTGGCAGATTTCCCGGCGCAGGTCGATCAGCTTGTCCTTGCTCTGGCCCTTGTCCATCAGGAAAAACACGTCGGTGCGGTTAAGCGCCTTCACCGCCTGCATCGTGATGTAGTCGGGGTTGCCGGCGCCAATGCCGATGATCAGGATCTTTTTCATGAAGGGGTTCTCAGTGCGGGGCTGCGATTTTGCCATGTTCGCGCGGCTCAGGTCTCGCGTGTTTCCAAGCGCAGGCGCCACACACCGTTGAAACGCAGTTCGGTGGAGGACAACGGCTCCACATCTATCCGGTTGAACATCGCCAGCGGGCCTTGCATGACGTAGAGCAACGCGGCGCGGATCACAAAGGGGTGAGTCACCGCCACGACATGGCCCGGGATCTGCTCCAGGGTGTGCAGCCACTGCCCGACCCGTTCGCACACTTGCGCAACGGATTCGCCGCCATGGGGAGCGGCCGTGCTGTCCGTCAACCAGGCCTGCAAAGCCTCGGGTTCGGCTTGCTCTATCTCATCCAGCCGCTGCCCTCGCCATCGCCCGAAATCACAGTCGCGCAGGGCCTCGTCTACCTGCGGGTGCTCGCCAAACAGCAGGGCCGTCTGCCGGGTGCGCAGTTCGGGGCCGCACAGCAAACGGGGGGCGCGCTTGAAGCGCTTTGCCTGGGCCAACGGCATCTGCTGCCCCTCCGTCTCCAACGGTTCATCCAAGGCAAAGCGCGTGCGTTTGCGGGCCTGGGTGCTGGCGTGGGCAATCAGGGTCAAGCGGGTGGCCGGCATACAAAGCTCCACGGGTTAAGTGATTTCTAGATGTCACAGCGATCCAGGCAAGTCGCGCCACTGTAGGCCGCCCACACGCCGTAAACCAGCCCCTGTGGATCGCACTTGAAGGCGCTTACAACGTGCAGCGGAACTGATGCTCGTCGCTCATCACCCAGTCATTGCCCTGGCCGCTGAATCACTGCGTTCAAAGAATCATCTCCCCCCTTTTTTCCAAGGACGTGTCCATGAATTCTATCGAATCACGCCTACCTAGTTTTTCCAATGCCACACGCTCCTTCGCAGAACCCCCGCCGGAATCGGGCGCAGCCCACTCGTCAAGTCGATCCCGGCGCGACGCCGTGGATGTGACTGCCCACGAACTGGAGAATGCCCGGCAACTCGTGCAAGACAGTGACCGCGAACTGGCGAAACAGTACGCCCTGACCCTGGCCTTTCACGAGACATCCAACGAGCCTGCTGCAGACTTCGACCCGAGCAAAATGACCGTTAACAACATCCCGCCCTACTCCACATTCGGCAGGGCCTGGAAAAAATTCAACGACGCCTTGAAAGCAGAGCCTTTTGCAACATTTGCCAAAAACAACACCATCAATACGCAAAACTTTACCTGGACCCCCAGCTCAGCGTCGCTGGACTTCGAAATTCGCGGTGCGTCTGGCCACTTCTCGAAATACACCCCCGGGTGGGAAGCGGCATCCGCAGACGTTGCCGCTGCAGCAAGAGCACTGGAACCCAGCGCTGAGCACTCCTTCGCGCATACCGGGGAACACAGTGCTCCGCTGGCGCTGATTGGCGACTTCTACGGCCATGACGCCTACAGCACCAAAAGCCAGCGGTCAGCCTCAATCGAGCAGTTGCTGACCCAGCAATCGTTTCCCTCCCTCCTGCCGGCAAACACCAATAGCCTGCAAGCTGCACATATCGTCGAACAGCAACGCCAAACCGCAGATGTCCTCGCCAAAGAACCCGCCTCAGTGCCTCTTGAGCAAACGCCGTCCGCGCAGGTTGATGAGGCTGACCGGGAGTTGGCGCAGAACACCGCGACTGCCCTGCTGACGCTGCGCAAAGAAACGCGCCCCGCTGCTGCCCTGCCCCCTGCCAGACGCCTGTTTCTGGAACTGCCGCCCCTTTCGACACTGGCCCAAACAATCAAGGCATTTAACGAAGCCCTCTCCAGTGAGGCTTTTTTGGATTTCGTCGAAAAAAACAACCTGGTCGTTGCCAACCTCAGGGTGGACCCGACCACCGGCAACCTGCTGGTCCGCAGCCCCAAAGGCTCCGATGCGCCGCCCAAGATGTTCACGCGCGATGACTCGTCAGGCTGGGCGCAGGTGGCCCCGGCCATAGTGGCGCTGGCGAAAAAACTGAGTGCCGGAACCGGGGCGCTCGTACCGTGCTTCAACGTTGAAACCGCAAGCCTGGGCCAGGTTCTGAGTTTCTATGGCGAGCCGCCAGCGGATCCCAGCCTGCAAGGCGTGCTCAAGCAGAGCTCGGCCCTCAATCGCAACGGTTTCAGCGCGTTGACCAACGCTGCGCACGACCCGCGATCACGGGAGGTCAAGCAAAACCAACTGGCCGTCAAACAACAACTCGATCAGCAAGCTGCCGCCGATAAACCCATCACCATCCCTCCCCGCCGCTCCCCGACCGCCGAGATCGCCAGGCAGCAGTTTGCCGGCGAGCCCGGTTTGCAAGCGGTCGTGGGACGGCTGCTGACGGACGCCATAAAGAGTGCATCACCCGGGCTGGACTTCGACATCAATCAGGTCGACTTGGCCCAGCCCGACCCGGACAACCCGGGTCAGTTCAAACGCAAGCCGCTGACGACGCTGGCCCTGAAATACCTGGTAGACGGTGCGGTCCCCGACTTGCCCGCCAACAGCAAACTGGTCGACACCCGCCCAGACGTCCTGACCCATACCGGCAACACCCCGGACACCCCACTCGCCGTTGACATGGGCGCGATCCAAAGCGCATTCCGTGCGCTGCCAGGCCAACTGGCGCAGGCGTTGACAACCGACGTATCCAACTATTGGGACCAGCCCGCCTTCGGCGCCCCCACCCGTGCAAGCCTCAGCCCGTTTGCCGGCAGTCGCCGGACACTGATCAGTAACCTGTTACGGGACAACCTGCGACTGGCCGCACTCAAGCAGCCGGGCCTGGACGATCTGCAGCGCGAAACCCTGGACCTGGTGGTGCGCTACCCCAACGGATCGACGCGCCCAAGCTCCAACGACAGTGCCGAGGTGACGGTATTCAACCTCGGCAGCATTTCAGAGCCCAACCAGGGCGCGATAGAGTCCACTTCAGCCAACCTGCTGATTCAGCGCCATGTCGGCGAGCGCACGATTCTGCTGCTGTGCGAACCCAGCGGCAAAGTCACCCCCTATGACTCCTACGCGGCGTTCAACGCGGCACGGGAGCGACAGCTCAAAGCGCAGGCCCCTGAACAACGGCTTCTCAACACCTTGCGTAAGGTCGACGGCAATGCTTTCCAGACCCAGGCCGAGACGGTGATCACTCAGCGTCTGGATAACAGCCTTGCTCCCGACCCCAGCTGGCTGAACCTGGACACACTGGATCAGCCTTCACGCAAGATGCCCAGTTGGGTCAGCAACGCCACCGAGGCCGAACGTGTTGTCTTGCGTGAACTGAGCCTGCAACTGGCGAGTATCACCCAGCGCAATAAAGGGCGGACCTACAACAGCGATATCCCGGATATCCGGCCCTTTGCCGAACAGGCTTTCGATCAACTGAAGGCGGTGAGCCACCCGGCGAAAAACCTGGAGGTGGTGTTCAAGGTGCCCGTCGGCGGCAACTCGCCAGGTGGGGTGGTCAGCGGCAGCCTCCATCGCGAACGCATGAGCATGACCGACGTGCTCCTGAAAAACCTGTCGGGGCTGCCCAGCCGCGACGTGGAGGTTTATCTCAAACCGGGTAACACGCGGGTGCCGGAGCTGGAAAAGGATGGCGAACTGCAGAAACTGATCGAGAAGGTCGACGTGGGTAAAAGCTACCCCGAGCTGCTCAAGCGCGAACTGCTGGACGATCCCGTCAAAAAAGCCCAACGCCAGTCCCTGTTTGCCCAGCAAGTCCCCGTGGAACTGCAGATCAAGGCCCTGGATCTGGCGGTTAACAAACAATCGGGGGTCGATACCACAGGGTTGCGCTACGTGCAGGCGGCCGTCAACCCGCAACCCGGTGCACAGACCGTCGATGGCAAAAAGATCGTCGTCCGCCCGCTGGCGTTCGTTGCCGGGCCAGGCGCCACACCCGAGGTGGTCGACAACATGTATCTGATCGAACCCGAGGACAGCAGCGGCGGCCCGCATATTCTCTACCGCCCATTGATCGCCGACGCACCGCTGCTGCAATTCCCCACCCGCCAGGCCTTGCTGGAGGCCATCCAGCAACCGGGGCGCCTGCAAAACGACATCCTGGCCTGGTTTCCCGACAACGCGACCCGCGACTACTACAAGGCATGGAGTTTCAAGGAGCCCTCCACCCAGACCACCAGCCTGTTTGGCGTGGGCGACGGAGAAACCGTTCCCGCTGCGCCCACACTGGCGGTGGGCGGCTATGCCGCTGCCGATGCCCTGAAGGCCAAACTGCAAACCGGGCAATTGATAAACCACCTGTACGACGCCAATGCCCAGGGTCTGATCAGCATGGCCGAACAACAATCTGTCTCCGACGCCGAAAGCCGCTGGGCAACGCTCAAGGAAGGCGGCTATCTGTTGCTCAACGCGGTACTGCCGGCCCTGCGCGGCCCCGGCGCGGCCATTGGCACGGCGCTGCAGTTCCAGGGCATTCTCAGCGACCTGCAAACGCTGGCGGACAACGCCACGCCGGACAAAGAAACGGCCATGGCGGATTTGCTGCTCAACTTTGCAATGCTGGTGACCCACTCTCGAGCACGCTCCTCACGCAGGCCGGTCGATCCCCCACCGACGCCGGGGGTGACCCAGGCAGCGCTGCGCAGTGGCAGCCACAACAGCATCATCGAGGCGCCGAATGGCGAAAAGGTCCGGCGCCTGATCGTGATGAAGGGCAACATGCAAAAGATGCAACTGATCAAAGGCAACCTGTTCAGCTTTGAAGATGAATACAAAGGCAAACCTCGGCTCAACATCAACGCTCATGGTCGCGACCTCAGCTTCAGGGAACAACTGTCCGGTAAAAGCTCGACCATCCTGTATGACGGTGCTGAGCATACCGCCGAGCAACTGCATGCCCACTTGCTCGCCAAAGGCATTGATCCCAGCCAGTTCGACAACGTTCGCTTGCTTGTCTGCTACTCCGGCAATGGCGCCGAGAACTCCTTCGCCGCCGAGTTCCAGCGGCTGATCAACAAGCCGGTAAAGGCCTTCGTGGGCACCGTGACCGTGACCCCGAGCCCCGAGCTGGTCACCGCCGAGTTCAAGACCGGCATCCAGATGCATGGGGCGCAGAAAGGCCCAAAACTGGTGAGTGACACCTACGCCCAATACGACAGCGTGGACACGGTCAAGGACCGCACGGGTATTTCCCTGATCCGCAACCCGCTCGAATATGTGCTCTTCTCCTACTACCCCGTGTATTTCCCGCCCCGCACCGGCGCCACCGCGGCAAGCCGCTGAGCATCAGCACACTGGCGGCACTGCACAATCGCTGCGCCAGATTGACGAAAGGGCCTGCGAATGTTCAGATGCCGCCCTGTTTCAGGTGCCTTATGCCGCCGTGCATAGGGTGAAACGGGAAACCGGTACGCTCATTCGAGCAAGTCCGGTGCTGCCCCCGCAACGGTATTCGCGTGACCCCTTCGACACACCACTGTGGCCAGAGCGCCATGGGAAGGTGAAGGGTTCGATACGCGAGAGCCCGGAGACCGGCCTGGAATTTCTGTTTGGCATAATCCTGCGGTGGGCGGGCATGGGCCGGTATCGGTGTGTGCCCGGTGCCTTCTCCTGCGTGCTTCTGCGAAGATACTTTCGAGAAGACTATGATTTTCCAACGTTCCTCTACCTCTGGCCCGACCCTGCTCCTGGGTTGCCTGTTCAGCCCGCTGCTGCTCGCCGATGACACAGCCCTGGTGCTCAACCAGCAGATCGTCTCTGCGCCGTCGGTGGAATCCACCACCGTGGCCGATATGGCCCAGTACGGCAGCAAAGTCGAGATTGTCAGCCGCGAACAGATCGAACGCGCCGGCCCCAGCGCCGATATCACCCGGGCGATGCAGATGTTTATTCCCGGCTTTTACGTTGCGCCGAAAAACGGCCCCTTCGACTACGGCACCTATTCCCTGCTGGGCGGGCGCAATGACGACACCCTGATCCTGCTCGATGGCGTGCGCCTGAACAACCGCCTGTACGGCGGCCTGTACCTGGACACCTTGCCAGCCAACGCCGTGGAGCGCATCGAAGTGCTCAAGGGCGGCCAGAGCCTGTTGTTCGGTACCCAGGCGGTGGCGGGTGTGATCAATATCGTCACGCGCAGCCCGCAGACCCGTGACGTGTCCGGCGAAACCAACATGGGCGTCGATACCTTTGGCGGCACCACCGGCGATGCCCGGGCCGAGCGGATTTTCACTAACGGCCTGGGCGACCTGGGCCTGCTGGCGTACGTCAGCCACAACGTGTCCGAGGGTTACCAGCCGTTTCGCAACCGTGACATGAGCAACGTCAGCGACAAGAAACGCTCCTACGAAGTCACCACCTTCGGCGCCAAGGCCATCCAGTCCCTGGGCGATGATTCGCGCCTGGAGCTGTTCTACCAGTACTCCGACGCCAACCTGGACTTCGCCGGCGCCACCAACAACCGCAAGACCACCAACGACCGCGTGCAACAGATCGCCACGGCGACCTACGAGCAACGCCTCAATGAGCGGCTGAGCTACTTCGTCAAGGGCCATATCAACGATTGGGACACGCGTTACTCGCGGGTCAACAACACCGCCGACGGTGGCACCGTGGTGCGTAACCGCGATGACTACTGGGGGTTCACCGACTGGGGCGTGCAAGCCGAAGGCAAGGCTGAGCTTGAAGGCGGCCATGTGCTGGTGTTCGGCTCCGACAACCAGTGGTTCAAGGGCCAGGACGATGTACTGATCATCGACAACAACAAGGCCGAAGCCCACGCCCTGTACAGCCAACTGCGCCCGCAGATCGACGCCCTGCCCGACTGGCACCCGAGCATCGGCCTGCGCCACGAAACCATGAGCGGCGGCGACAGTGCCACGGTCGGCATGCTCACCTCGCTCTACGACCTCAATGCCAACTGGGCCCTGCGCGGCCAGTACGGCAGCGCCTACAAGCTGCCGAATGCCGAGCAATTGTTTGTCAATGAACCCGGCGACGAGATCGGTAACCGTAACCTCAAGCCGGAAAAAAGCCGCAACGCCGAGCTGGGCCTGGACTACAAGGGCCTGCTGGCCGACCGCGAGTTCAGCGCCAGCGTGACCCTGTTCAAGCGCAAGATCACCGACCTGATCACCCTCGACGATAGCCACTGGGTCAACGGCCAGGGGCAGATCCAGGTGCGCGGCTTCGAGGCCGACGCCAAGCTGGCGCTCAACCACCAGTGGAGCCTGCAGGCGGACATGACCCGCAACCTGACCGAGTCGCGCGCCGGCGTCACTCTCAATGATGTGCCAAGCTTCTTCGCCCGTTCACGGGTGGGTTTCGAGTCGCAGAATCGCCTGTGGGGCGCCGGCGCGGCCATCCGCTATATCCACGATGTGATCAGCTCGAAAAGAGTCGAATACGGCCACTATTCGGTGGTGGACGCCGATGCCTACCGCTACCTCGACAACGCCCACCAACACCGCGTGAGCCTGCTGGTAGAGAACCTGTTCGACCGCGACTATGTCACCAGCCGCTCCAGCAATGTCGACAACCTGGGCCGACCGTTCACCACGGAGGTGCGTTACACGTATCGCTTCTGATGACTGAAATCACACAAATCGACGGGGTGGACAGCCACCCCGACTGGTCCCATATCCCCGAGCATGCCCGCCATGTGCTGCTGTGCACCGGCCCGCGCTGCACCCAGCGCGGCGCCCTGCAGATCTGGAAAACCCTGCGCCGACGGCTGCTGGAACACCAGCACATCGAAGTGCCCGGCGGCGTGCTGCTGACCCGCACCCATTGCCAGTTCCCCTGCAACCTGGGGCCGGTGCTCACGGTGTACCCGGAGCGCTGCTGGTACGGAGTGCGCAGCAAGGCCGATGCCGTACGCCTGGTGGATGTGCACCTGGTGGGCGGCGAGGTGCTCGAAGAGTTATTGATCCGGGAGCGCCCATGAAACGCTTGGGAGGATTTGCCATCGCCCTGGTGTGCAGCGCCTCGGCCCTGGCGGACAGTTATCGCAATTGCCAACAGGAGTGGCACCTGTCCCATACGCCGCCGGCGCGGATTGTCGCCCTCAACCAGCACGCCGCCGATATGCTACTGGCCCTGGAGGCCGGCCCGGCGCTGGTGGGCGTGGCGTACCTGGATGACAACGGCGCCGCGCATAAGCAGAGCACATATTTCGCTGTGCCGGTGATTGCTCCGCGCTACCCGGCCAGCGAGGTGCTGTACGGGCAACAGCCGGACCTGGTAGTGGGCGGCTTTGCCACGGCTTTTGGCAGCGGCATTACTTCACGCACCGGGCTGGCGGGTAATGGCGTGGCTTCGTATCTGCTGGAATCGGCGTGTGCCGGGCATTCCCTGGATTACTTCGGGCACATTCGCAATGACCTGCTGACCCTGGGCAAGCTGCTGCATACACCGCAGCGGGCCCGCGAGCTGATTGACGCCCTGGACGCCGACCTGGCCAGCGCCCAGGCATTGGCCAAGCCCGCCAAGCCGCTGTCGGTGTTTTACCTCGACAGTGAAGTCAACGGCCTGGACAGCGAAGGACGGCAAGGTTTCGTCACCACCCTGCTGGCGGCTGCCGGAGCGCACAATATATTGGCTGGGATCAACCAGTACCGGGTCACGGTCAGCAGTGAGACATTATTGATGAGCGATCCGGATGTGATCCTGCTGGCCGACGCCGTGTGGTCCCCTGCCAGCCGCAAACGCCAGTTGCTGACCCGCGACCCGGTGCTGTCGCGCCTGCGGGCGGTGCGGGAAAACCGCATGATCGATATCCCGTTTACGCACCTGGTGCCCACTGTCGGCAGCGGCAAAGTGGTGCTGGAGTTGGCCCACGAGCTCAACACCTTGTAGGCGCGGGCCACTCATGACTTCTGGTCAAGAGTCATTTGAACAAGCATGGGTGTTTCACCTGGCGCCGGCAGCCGATACTCAACGCCATTGTCCATGCCACAACAGGAGTTACTCATGTCTATTCCCGCATTCGGCCTTGGCACTTTCCGCCTGCAGGGCCAGGTGGTCATCGATTCTGTCAGCACCGGCCTCGATCTCGGCTACCGAGTCATCGACACCGCGCAGATCTACGACAATGAAGCCGAGGTCGGCCAAGCCATCGCTGCCAGCGGTATCCCCCGCGATGAACTGTTCATCACCAGCAAGATCTGGATCGCCAATTTTGCCGAAGGCCAGTTGATCCCCAGCCTCAAGGAAAGCCTGCGCAAGCTCCAGACCGACTACTTGGACCTAACCCTGATCCATTGGCCGTCGCCAGAAAACCAGGTACCCGTCGCCGAGTTCATGGGGCAGTTGCTGGAAGCCAAGCGCCTGGGCCTGACCCGGCAGATCGGCATCTCCAACTTCACCGTGGCGCTGATGGAAGAAGCCATCGCCGCCGTCGGTGCCGAGAACATCGCCACCCACCAGATCGAGCTGCACCCCTACCTGCAAAACCGTAAGGTGGTGGATTTCGCCACGCGTCACGGTATCCAGATTACGTCCTACATGACCCTGGCCTACGGCGAAGTGCTGAAAGACCCGGTGATCCAGGCAATCGCCACACGCCACCAGGCCACACCGGCACAGGTCGCCCTGGCCTGGGCCATGCAGCTGGGGTATGCGGTGATTCCGTCCTCGACCCAGCGCGCCAACCTGCAGAGCAACCTCAAGGCTGTACAACTGACGTTGAGCCAAGCCGATATGGCGCAAATCGAGGGCCTCGAGCGCGGCCATCGCCTGACCAGCCCAAAGGGTATTGCGCCGCAGTGGGACTGAGCTAAACCGCCGGGTTGCGCGCCAGCTCCCGCAGCCAGGGCAAGACCCGCAAGCCACTGGCTGGTGACGGCGGGTCGACGATGTCCATAAAGTGTTCCAGGGTGATGCTGTCGGGCGCTCCCGGCAAACGCACCAGGGCCAGGGGCACCACGCAAGCAGGCGGCCCCAGGTCCTGGTCGTCATACACCAGCACATGGCGCACCTGCGGATGTTGCTGCTGGAACGCCAATGCGCCGCCCGCGGCGGCGGCCAGGCCGGCATGGATAATCAACACGTCAAATGGCTCAGCCGGGATATCCGTCAGGATCAGCACTTCATCGAAGGTCTGCACCGGGACGATCCGGTAATAGCCCAGTTGGTTGAGCATTTTTTCGATGTGCAACCGTTGCAGGTGCCGTTCATCGGCAATCAGGATGGTCAGTGCTTTGGTTGGCATCGCAAGTCCCTGAGCAGGCATCGCTCGCGGAAGGAAGGAGCGGCCTACTTTTCCAGACATATTTCGACGGAAAAATCAGCGTAGTTCCCTCTACACGTAGGAGTTCTCCCAAATTCCCTGCGCCGGACCCGCCTCTATGCCTGGTTGCAGTAATCCGTCAGGGCTTGATGCAATTGATCAATGGCCTCTTGCACAGCCGCCACTGCGCAAACCAGCGCCTCGGGATCGCGCTGTTCACAGGCCGCTTCCAGCGCTTCGCAGTGGTTCACCAAGGTCTGCGCCTCGACCAGACGCGCCCCGCCCTTGGTCCTGTGGGCCAGGTCGTGTAGCTGGGCGTAGGCGTGCTTTTCAAGCAATGCCTGAAGTTGCGTACGGTCTGCAGCAAGGCTGTCGAGCAGTTGTGCCAGCAGCTCCTTGACGGCCCCCGTGTCGGAGCCGGTCAGCTTCAACAAGCGGCTCAAGTCGAGGGCCTTGACCGGGTCCGCCTGCACCGGCTCATTGACCGAAGGCATGGCCGTGCGAGAAGCCAGTGCGGCATGCAGATCCTCAAGCCCGGTGGGTTTGAACAGGCAGCCGTCCATCCCCGCCGCCAGGCAACGCTCGGTTTCCTCCGGCTGTGCATTGGCGGTAAACCCCAGCAACAGGCAAGGGGCCAAGCCGCGGGCCCGCTCATCGGCACGGATGTCTCGGGCCAGCTCATAGCCATTTTTCAGCGGCATGTTGCAGTCGGTGATCACCCCGTCAAAACGCTCGGTCTGCCAACGCTCCAGGCCCTGCACACCATCGTTGGCGGTAGTGATCCGGTGCACCAGGAAACTCAGTTGGCGGGTCAGCAATTGACGGTTGGCGGGGTAGTCGTCCACCACCAGGATATTCAACGCATGAGCTGGCGGCGCCTCCAGGGCAACCGGTTCGGACGGTACGCTGGCCGAGGTGGCCACCGCCAATGGCAGTGTGACCTCGACCCGTGTGCCCTGGCCCAGCACGCTGCTCAATTTCAGCTGGCCACCCATCATTTCGCACAGGCTGCGACTGATCACCAACCCAAGCCCTGAGCCACTGCGCGCCGACTGGTCAGTGTTACGCCCTTGAATAAACGGGTTGAACAGGCGCATCTGGTCCTCGACGCTGATCCCGATGCCGCTGTCTTCTATCACCAGCCGCAGGCTCAGGTAACCATTGGCAACTGCCGGCGAGCCACTGGCACTCAAGCGCACATGGCCCTGGGCGGTGAACTTGATGGCATTGCTCAACAGGTTAGAGACCACCTGCTTGAAGCGCAGCGGATCAATCAACACGTAGCGATCGACCAGCGGGTCCAGCTCCACCTGCAACACCAGGCCCTTGGTGCGCGCCAGCCCTTCGAAGATTCGCCCCACCGAAGCCAGCAGCTCGCGCAGGTTCGACGGCTCCAGGGTCAGGGACAAGTGGCCGGATTCAATCCGCGCGATGTCGAGAATATCGCCGATCAACTCCAGCATGCCGCGCGAAGCGTCGGAAGCCACTGCCAGGGCGTCATGGTCGATACGCCCTTGCTCGGCATTTTTCAAGGCCAGTTCGATCATGCCGATCACCGCATTCATCGGCGTGCGGATCTCATGGCTCATGGTCGCCAGGAAGGTGGTCTTGGCGCGGTTGGCGGCGTCGGCCCCTTCCTTGGCCTCCTGCAACTGCCCCAGCAAACGCTGGCGCTCGCTGACATCGACCCAGCCGGCAATCATGCCCACGACCCTTTCGTCCCCGTCGCGGTACGGCAGCATCCAGTGATAAATGGTCAGGGTCGCGCCGCCGGGCACCTTGAGTACCCGGTCGTGAATCTGCGGTTCGCCGCGCTCCATCAAGCGCAAGTAGTCTTCATGGTAGGACTGGGCCTGGGGTTGGTTCCCCGTGTCGGTCTCCATCACGGTCTTACCGATCACGTCTTCGAGGCGGAAGCCGAAAACATTGAGATAGGCGCTGTTACAGGCCATCAACCGCCCCAGGCGATCACGCACGTAGATCGGGTGCGGCGTACCGTCGATCAGCACGCTCATAAAGCGCATCTGGTCGCTCAGGGCGCGCTCGGCCTGGGCACGTTTGCGGATCAGGCTGCGCAGGTAAATGGCCCAGCCCAGGGTGATCAGCAACAACACGGCGGCCAGGAAGAAGCCCTGGATAATCGTGTTGCGGTGGCGTAGCCAATAGCTGTCATCGATCAACAACTCGCTGCGCCAACGGTTGGTCAACTCATCCATCTCCTGGGGGGTAATGCTCAATAACGCCTTGTCCAGGATCGAATACAACTCCAATTGGCCGCGCCCCACGCCAAAGGCGATTCGCGCCGGCTGCGAGCCCACCGTACTGGTGATGCGCAGGCGGTCACGGTATTGATGGGCAATCATGTAGCGCGCAATGATCAGTGCGTTGACCGAGGCATCGACACCCGCGTTGGCGACTAAAGCCATGCCCTGTGCGGAGTTCTCCACGTCCACCAACACAATATTGGGGTAGTCGCGGCTGATGATTTCCCGCTGCACGCTACTGCCAATGACCGCCAGGCGCTTGCCCGCCATATCGTCGAGGGTGACCGGACTGCTGCCATCGTCACGCGTGATCAGCACGAATGGGTTGCTCAAATAGGGCCGGGAAAAACGGACCTTTTCCTCGCGGGTCGTACTCGGTGTGATGAGCGCGATCATCTCTGCCTCGCCATCGCTGACCTGCTGGATTTGACGGGGCAACGAACCTGCGCGCACCACATCGAACTTCAAGCCCGTACGCAGGCTGATCTGGGCCAGGACATCGGCACTCAAGCCCCGGAATTGCCCTCGATCATTGAAAAACGACAACGGCAGGAACTTGTCCAGTGCCGTCACCCTGACCCTTGGATGCTTGTCCAGCCAGCGCTGCTCACTGTCGCTCAGACGCAGGCGTTCACGACCAACGATCCCCAGATTACCGGCACTCCAGCGGCGCAGGATCTCCATCTGTTCATTGGCCGGAATCACCGCCAGTGCCGCATTGATGATGTTCAGCAGCCGGATATTGTCCCGGGCAAGCGCGAACGCGAAAGGGTTGACCTCCAAGCTGGAAAAGTCCGCCATCCGCACGTTGTTGAGGTTGTTCTTGTTAATCAGATAGTTGGTGCTGATTGCATCGCCCAGATAGACATCCGCCTGGCTAAAGGCCACGGCCCCAATCGCCTCGAAAGTCGACGGGTAGGTCTGCAAGGAGGCATTGGGATAAAAGGCCGCAACCACCTCAGGCTGCATGTAGTGGGAGAGCATGGCCAGGCGTTTACCGTCGAGATCGGCACTCAGCGCCTGACTGTCATCAATACGCGTCACCAGGGTTGGCTGGTCGTTGGCGTACGAGCGCGAAAGCGCCAACTGAGGGTCCGCCGCCTCGTAGCCATTAGCCGTGCCTACAAAGTCCACCTCGCCGCGTTTAAGGGCTGCGATGAGTTGATCCCGGTGCTCGTAACACTGCACCTGGATCGGGATACCGAATAGCTTAGCGAGCAGCGCCGCATAATCAGCGGTGATCCCCTCCAGTTCGCCGTTGCTGCCCGTCACATCGAAGGGGACATAGTCGGGAGCGGAAACCCCCATCACCAACGTGCGGCGTTCGCGCAGCCAGCGCCAGTCCGCCTCATCCAGGTTCACTTGCAGTGTGTCAAGGGTGGAATGCCCCACCAGAGTCAGTGGGTGTGGCTCACCCTGAGCCACACTGACGGTGAGCGCCAGACCCACCAGCCAGAGTGCGGTGAGCCATTTCCCCAGAGATCTCGACATGTCAGATCAGATGATTACGCTGGGCGAACTTGGATAAGTGCACCACCGAAGACATACGCAGTTTCTCCTTCAACCGGGTTT
The DNA here is from genome assembly GCF_044510355.1 of Pseudomonas sp. DD1. NCBI lineage: Bacteria > Pseudomonadati > Pseudomonadota > Gammaproteobacteria > Pseudomonadales > Pseudomonadaceae > Pseudomonas > Pseudomonas sp. DD1. The sequence continues at coordinate 200,261 of NZ_MSAJ01000037.1, forward strand.
TATAAGTACTGATGGTCTTGTGACTCAACAGCATGTCCTTGGCGATTTCATTGTTGCCCAAACCCAGTGCCAGCTTCTGTAGCACCATCAACTCCCGGTCAGAGAGCGCTTCTACCAGTTGCTGTTCCGTGGTTTGCAAGTCGTCCTTGCGTACGGAACTGGTGGGCAGGCTGGGGAAGCAGCTGTAGTTGGACATGACGGCCTTGATGGCTTTTTGTAGCTCATCCAGCTCGCCGGTTTTCGCGACAAACCCCATCGCCCCGGCCCGCATGCAACGCGTCGAAAAAAACACCGCCAGATAGGAGGTCAGGACCAGTATCTTGCAGGGTAGGCCCAAGGCCTTGATCCGGCTGATCACTTCCAGCCCGCCCAGCTTGGGCATGGCCAGGTCGAGAATGACCAGGTCTGGCCGTTCCTCCCTGGCAATCTGTAATGCATCGGCACCATTGGCAGCCTCGAAAATCTTCTCGAAGCCCTCCTGGCGCAACAGGTACTTGACGGTTGCACGAATGAACGGATGATCATCCACAATTAGCGCTTTGCTCATGCGACTCCCTGGCAGAACACCACGACTGTTTAGTTGCTTCATTGGCGACCACTCATTTCAGGGCGCCAATACCCTTACACATCACACGAAACCCCTGTACCTGTGAGAAGTACCAGTTCCGACCAGCGGTACTGTCTACACAGAACGTTTCAACGGAATTTGGTTAGGTGCAACGGCTCAACATTAACAACGGAATGATGTTTCGCCCGAAGGGAAAATCCGGCGCACATGTAGGATTAATCCTCACTAAAGCGTAGTCAAAATCACCGAAAAAAACCGCCCCCCATGACGGGGGGCAGCTTTTCCAGCCGAACAGAGAGGGATTGTCAATCAGTGGTGCTGGGACTCCAGAAGGCTTGCACCACCAGGGTCGACTGGGAGATCCGCGCCACCAGGGCATCCAGTTCGTCACCATCGACCGAGTTGGCCGCCAGGGTGGCCTCGATCTCCACTTCCTCACTGCCAAAGGGCCGCACATCGACATCGCTGGCCGGGTAGTTACAGCGCGCCAGTTCCGACTCCAGCAAAGCCATTACCGCCTGCTGCTGGGCACGCCGCGCAATCACGTAGAGGATATTGGTGACCTCCGCCGACACCACGTCCAGGGGCTGGCGGTTGATGTTGTTGACGATCGGCCGCAGCAAGGTGTTGGCCGCCAGCACAAAACAGGTGCCCAGGAACGCCTCGAGGATCAGGTCGGCACCGGCGCAGGCGCCCACGGCGGCAGAAGTCCACAGCGTCGCGGCGGTATTGAGCCCGCGTACGTTGCCCTCCTCGCGCATGATCACCCCGGCGCCGAGAAAGCCAATCCCGGACACCACATACGCCACTACCCGCACGGCCCCTTCGGCCCCGGCCAGGCGGTTGGCCATGTCGACAAAGATCGCCGCCCCCACCGCCACCAGCACATTGGTGCGCAGCCCCGCCGTGCGCTGGCGGAACTGACGCTCAAAGCCAATCAGCCCACCCAGGATAAAGGCCGCACTGAGGCTGACCACGGTGTCGATCAAGGAATCCAGATTGATATTGTTGAGGGCTTGCATGGTAAATCTCCCTTTGATTGCCCGCAGAATCAGCGTCGAAAAAAGGGGGATCAGGCAGGAACCAGGACGGTTCGCTACCGAAAGGCCGCTTCTCGCTTGATCGGCGAGGCAACGGCATGGAGATGCGCGTCAGCTGGCCAAGCCTGGTCGACAACTGTCACTCGAAAGTCTGTTCACGAAGGTCTGCGCTATGGTTGAAAACCGGCGCAGCTTACGCCTGCAGTCTGCAGGAGGAAAGTGACAGCGCGGCGAATCGGCGGGTTCTTCAGCAAGGGTTCAGCCAGGGTCGCCCCCGCAGGCGCGGGAGCGACCGGCAGCCGGTATCAGCTCGCGGTGGCCAGCAGCACGTCACGCACCGAACGGTCCTGGCCGCGGCTGCGATCATGTTCATGCAGCGACGCGGCAATCTCGTCGGCGCGAATCGGCAGGATCGACAGCAAGGTATCGCTCAAACCATGGCTGGCCTGGCTGAAGCCCTGCATGTAGATACCCGCCTTGCAACGCTCGTCGGTGACCACGCGGTAGTCGCGGTTCACTTCAAAGTCACCCATATAGGCCTCGAGCGGCGCCAGCAACTGGCGATGCATCTGGCGCTCATAGCCGGTGGCCAGGACCACCGCATCGTAGTGATTGAGCACCGTCTCACCGGTGGCGTTATGGCGCACCAGCAACTCGATGCCCAGGGGCCCGGCGCTGGCTTTTTCCACGGTGGTCAGGGTGCGGAAGGCGTGACGGGCGATGCCGGAGACTTTCTGGCGGTAGAAAATCCCGTAGATGCGCTCGATCAGGTCCAGGTCCACCACCGAATAGTTGGTGTTGTGGTACTCGTTGACCAGGCGCTCGCGCTCGCTGCTGGGCTGCTGGAACACCAGGTCGGTGAACTCCGGGGAGAACACTTCATTGACGAACGGGCTGTCGTCGGCAGGCTTGAGGGCCGAACCGCGCAGGATGATATCCACCTGCACCGAGGGGAAGCTGTCATTCAGATCAATAAACGCCTCGGCCGCGCTCTGCCCGCCACCGATGATTGCAATGCGCATCGGCTTGCCCTCGACACACGGCTGCTGGGCCATGCGCGCCAGGTACTGGGAATGGTGGAACACCCGCCCATCGTCCTTGAGCGCCTTGAACGCCTCGGGAATCCGTGGCGTACCACCGGCGCTGACCACCACCGAGCGCGCGGTGCGTACCAGTTGCTCGCCCTGGGCATCACGGGAGATCACCCGCAGCGCCTCGACCTGCTGCTGATGCAGGATCGGCTCGATGGCCAGCACTTCCTCGCCATAGCGGCTCTGCGCGGTAAATTGCCCGGCGACCCAGCGCAGGTAGTCGTTGTACTCCATGCGGCACGGGTAGAACGTGCCCAGGTTGATGAAGTCCACCAGACGCCCATGGACCTTGAGGTAGTTGACGAAGGAATAAGGGCTGGTGGGGTTGCGCAGGGTCACCAGGTCCTTGAGGAAGGAAATCTGCAGCTCGCTCTGGCTCACCAGGGTATTGCCGTGCCAGCGGTAGTCGGCCTGCTTGTCGAGAAACAGCACATCGAGCTTGCCCTGGGCTTTCTCGCGCTCTTGCAGGGCGATGGCCAGCGCCAGGTTCGAAGGACCGAAACCAATACCGATCAGGTCGTGAACCGCGGGCGATGCAATTGCCTGTGTCATTCCAGTGTCCTCTGGATAAGCCCCATGGCAGTGGGGCGGAAAGCCTGGGCGACCTGCTGAACAACAGGCCATGTGTTGATAGGAAACGAGGACAATGAAAAAAAATTTAAGCCCGGTGCAGGATTCGTCCGGGCAGGCGTGGCGGCGACGGCTGTGGCAATCCAGTAATGGCAGTTTGAAGTCATCTAACTTAGAATTATTCTCATGTGGCTTTAAACAGACTGGTAAACGCGCTCGAATACTGGCGTTTCGCCCAGCTGTAACGCCGTATGTAAGCACTTAAATTTCAGGGCAAATACCTCGTTTACCTGACAGCTTCCCGCTTCTGTCTCTGCCCTCAAGGGCGTTTGAGCAGCGGTCCGAACTTTCCTGGCTGGAACCCGTGCATGAACCGTCCTCGACACACCCGGCGCGCGCTGCTGGCAGCACTTTGCCTGATCCCCGTGGTCGCCTTCGCCGCCTGGCAACTGATCCCGCCCGGCCGCGATCAGTTCGCCACCCTGGAAGTGCGCCGGGGCGATATCGAAAGCAGCGTGACCGCCCTCGGCACCCTGCAACCACGGCGTTACGTGGATGTCGGCGCGCAGGCGTCCGGGCAGATCCGCAAGATTCACGTTGAAGCCGGCGCCCAGGTCAAGCAAGGCGACCTGCTGGTAGAGATCGATCCGGCTACCCAGCAGGCCAAGCTCGACGCCACCCGTTATTCCATCGCCAATCTGCAGGCGCAACTGCAGGAGCAGCACGCGCAAAACCGCCTGGCACAGCAGAAATACCAGCGCCAGCAACGCCTGGCCGCCGGTGGCGCGACCCGCGATGAAGACGTGCAGACCGCCCAGGCCGAACTGGACGCCACCCAGGCGCGCATCAACATGTTCAAGGCGCAGATCAGCCAGGCCCAGGCCACGCTGCGGGTTGATCAGGCCGAGCTGGGCTACACGCGCATCTATGCACCGATTTCCGGCACGGTAGTCGCCGTGGATGCCCGCGAAGGCCAGACCCTCAACAGCCAGCAGCAGACGCCGCTGATTTTGCGCATCGCCAATCTGTCGCCCATGACCGTCTGGGCGGAAGTTTCGGAAGCCGATATCGGCCATGTCAAACCGGGCATGCAGGCGTATTTCACCACCCTGAGCGGTGGCAACCGGCGCTGGACCAGCACTGTGCGCCAGATCCTGCCGGTGCCGCCCAAGCCCCTCAACGAAACCAGCCAGGGCGGCGGCAGCCCCAGCAGTTCGAGCAAAAGCGGCAGCGGCCGGGTGGTGCTGTACACCGTGCTGCTGGATGTGGATAACGCCGATAACGCACTGATGGCGGAAATGACCGCCCAGGTGTTTTTCGTCGCCAGCCGCGTCAGCGATGCGCTGACTGCGCCCGTCGCGGCCCTGCAAGGCAGCACCCGCCCCGACACGCAACTGGCGCGAGTGGTGGCCAAGGACGGCAGCATCGAAGACCGTGAAGTACGGGTGGGGATCAGCGACCGCCTGCGCATCCAGATCCTCGATGGCCTCAACGAAGGCGAGCACCTGCTGATCGGCCCCGCCGAAAGCAGCGGAGGCTGAATGTTGACGCCACTGATCGAACTTCGGGATATCCGCAAATCCTACGGTGGCGGTGATACGCCCCAGGTCGACGTATTGCGCGGGATCGACCTGTCGATCCATGCCGGGGAATTCGTGGCGATTGTCGGGGCCTCCGGCTCAGGCAAGTCGACCTTGATGAATATCCTCGGCTGCCTCGACCGCCCCACCGTCGGCCAATACCTGTTCGCCGGGGAAAACGTCGCGCAACTGGACACCGACGAACTGGCCTGGCTGCGCCGCGAAGCCTTTGGTTTTGTGTTCCAGGGCTACCACCTGATCCCGTCCGGCTCGGCCCAGGAAAACGTCGAGATGCCGGCGATCTATGCCGGCACGCCGGCCGCCGAACGCCATGCCCGCGCCGCCGCCCTGCTCACCCGCCTGGGCCTGGCCGGGCGCACCGGCAACCGCCCGCACCAGTTGTCCGGAGGCCAGCAACAACGGGTATCGATTGCCCGAGCCTTGATGAACGGCGGGCATATCATCCTCGCCGACGAACCCACCGGCGCCCTCGACAGCCATAGCGGCGCCGAGGTCATGACCCTGCTCGACGAACTGGCCAGCCAGGGGCACGTGGTGATCCTGATCACCCACGACCGCGAAGTGGCGGCCAGGGCCAAGCGCATCATCGAGATCCGCGACGGCCTGATCATCAGCGACACCCCCAACCCCCACTCCCACGCTAACGCCGACGCCAACCCCAAGGCCTTGCAAGCCGTGGACCTGCGCCAACGCCTGGCCGATGGCGCCGAGCACAATGGTGCGTGGAAAGGCGAACTGCTGGACGCGATACAAGCAGCCTGGCGAGTCATGTGGATCAACCGCTTCCGCACCGCCCTGACCCTGCTGGGCATCATTATTGGCGTGGCCTCGGTGGTGGTGATGCTCGCCGTGGGCGAAGGCAGCAAGCGCCAGGTCATGGCGCAGATGGGCGCCTTCGGCTCCAATATCCTCTATGTCAGTGGCTCGGCGCCCAACCCGCGGACGCCGCCCGGCATTATCACCATGAACGACGTCAGCGCCATGGCTGCCCTGCCCCAGGTCAAGCGCATCATGCCGGTCAACGGCGCGGAAGCCGGGGTGCGCTTCGGCAATGTCGACCACATGGCCTATGTCGGCGGCAACGACACCAACTTCCCGGCGATCTTCAACTGGCCGGTGGTCGAGGGCAGCTACTTCACCGAAGCCGACGAACGCAGCGCCGCCACCGTCGCGGTGATTGGCAAACGGGTGCGCGACAAGCTGTTCAAGGACCTGCCGAGCCCCATCGGCCAATACATCCTCATCGAAAACGTGCCGTTCCAGGTGATCGGCGTCCTCGCCGAAAAAGGCGCCAGCTCCGGCGACAAGGACAGCGACGACCGTATCGCCATCCCCTACTCCGCCGCGAGTATCCGCCTGTTTGGCACCTACAACCCCGAATATGTAGTGATTGCCGCCGCCGACGCACGCAAGGTGCATGAAGCGGAAAAAGCCATCGACCAACTGCTGCTGCGCCTGCACAACGGCAAGCGGGATTTCGAACTGACCAACAACGCCGCGATGATCCAGGCCGAGGCCCGCACCCAGAACACCCTGTCGCTGATGCTCGGCTCGATTGCCGCCATCTCGCTGCTGGTGGGCGGCATTGGCGTGATGAATATCATGCTGATGACCGTGCGCGAACGCACCCGGGAAATCGGCATCCGCATGGCCACCGGCGCCCGGCAGCGGGACATCCTGCGCCAGTTCCTCACCGAAGCGGTGATGCTCACGGTGGTCGGCGGGGTGGCGGGGATCGGCCTGGCCCTGCTGGTCGGCGGCGCGCTGATCCTCAGCAGCGTGGCCGTCGCCTTTTCGCTGCCAGCCGCCCTTGGCGCCTTCGCCTGCGCGCTGGTCACCGGCGTAATCTTCGGCTTTATGCCGGCCCGCAAAGCAGCCCGGCTCGACCCGGTCACGGCCCTTACCAGTGAATGATCGCCCTATGAAAGCGCACTTGACCCTCGTTGCCGCCAGCCTGCTGCTGGCCGCGTGCAGCAGCCCGGCGCAGCGCCCGGAGAGCGGTTTGCAGCCACCGCCCGCGTGGGACACGGCCAGCAAGGCCCAGGCCCAGCACGTCAACCAGCAATGGTGGACGGCATTTGCCAGTCCGCAACTCGACCAATTGATCGAACAGGCCCGCGCCGGCAGTTACGACCTGGCCAGTGCCATGGCCCGGGTACGCCAGGCCCAGGCCAGCGCGGTGGTCGCCGGCGCGCCCTTGCTGCCCGCGCTCACCGGCGGGCTCAACGCCAGCCGGCAGAAACAGCTGCGTGGCACGGGCAACAACCCACCGCAGAGCAACAGCAACAAAGACGCGGGGGACTACTTCAGTACAAACCTCACCGCCACCTACGAAATCGACTTCTGGGGCGGCAAGCGTGCTGCACGCGACAGCGCGGAACTGGCCGTGCGCGCCAGCGAATTCGAGCGCGCCACGGTGGAGTTGACCCTGCTCAGCGGCGTGGCCACGACCTACACCCAACTGCTGGCACTGCATGAACAACAGCGTATCGCCGAACTGAACCTGGCCAATGCGCAAAGCGTCCTGAAACTGGTGCAGACCCGCCAGGACGCCGGCTCTGCCACCCAGCTGGAACTTGCGCAGCAAAAGAGCCTGGTCGCCGCGCAACAACGGCAGCTGCCAGAAGTCCGTCAACGCACCGAAGCCGCCCGGATCAGCCTGGCCGCCCTGCTCGGTCAACCGGTACAGACCCTGCCATTTACCGATCAATCCTTTGACCAACTGCGCTGGCCCAGCATTGCCGCCGGAGTACCCAGCGACCTGCTCAGCCGTCGCCCGGACATCGCCAGCGCCGAAGCGCAACTGGCGGCGGCCCAGGCCGACATCATCGTCGCCCGCGCCGCCATGCTGCCCACAGTCACCCTGACCGCCAACCTCGGCTCCGGCGCCAATCGCACTGCCGATATGCTGCGCAACCCGTTCTACAACCTTGCGGGCGGGCTGGTCGCGCCAATCTTCAACAACGGTCGCCTCGGCGCCGAACGCGACAGAGCGACGGCACGCCAGGATGAATTGCTGCACACCTATCGCGGGGCGATCATCAATGGCTTTGCCGATGTGGAAAAGGCCCTGAGCAGCATTCGCCAGCTCGACGAACAACGCCAGTGGCAGCGTGAGGAGCTGAGCCAGGCACAGACCGCCTTCCGCATCGCCCAAAGCCGTTATGAGGCCGGCGCGGAAGACTTGCTGACGGTGCTGGAAACCCAGCGCACACTGTATGCCGCCCAGGACCTGAACGTGCAACTGCGCCAGGTGCGGCTGGAGGCCAGTGTGGCGCTGTACAAGGCGCTGGGTGGAGGCTGGCAGGCACCCGACCTTCAACGATGAAGATCTAATGTGGGAACTGGCTTGCCAGCTCCCACATGGTTTAGTGTGCATTCAGCTTGATGGCGCGTCGGTCAAATGATCCGTTCCTTGACCTTCAAATGCCGCGCATACCACGGCCGTTTCGGCACCTTGCGGAACAAGTCCTGTAACTTGTCATCATCAGCGCCAAAGGTGATGCGCAAGGCCAGCTTCATGGTTTCCGGATCCATCTCCACGGTGCGCCCCATCTGCAATCCCGGGGTGGTACTGCAACCATGGGTATCCGGCCCCAGCCACGGATCACCCACCTCGACCCAGCGCCCCGGCGCAAACCACGGCACACCGTTGACCTCCAGGCGGCTCAGTTCACCCGGGTGAAAGCGCTCATGGGCGCGAAACCAGTCCTCGAGCCGATCATCGATCCAACCATGAAAATGCCAGAACACCGGGTTCACATGGGAGGAAAACGGATCGCCCAAAAAGTCATTCTCAGGCTCATACCAACGCGCCGCGAAGTCCGCCGGATCTCGCGCAAATGGCACGGGCGCACCATTGGAAGGATCGCGCGGCACCGAAGCCCAGCGCATATGCAACCAATCGTGCAACCCCAACTCAAGCTCCGAGCCGAACTGACCCAGAGTCAACTTGGCCAGGTAACGCGGGTCACGGTATTGCGACTCCCACACCTGGAAGTTGCTGTGGTACGTCTCGACCGCCTTGATCTCACTGACCCACCGGGTGTACTGCTCGTCACCGCTGGCCATCCAAGTGGGTGGCAGCGCAAAGCCATCGTGATTGTCGAAGTAGCGCGCAAAACCCCGGCGATCAGCCTCAAGTGCCGGCTGCGGCCCAGGGAAACGTGGCCATGACGGCAAGTCCTGCATGGAGCGCGCAGTACCGAGCATGTGCCGATGCATAAAGAAAAAGTCGATCCCCGAACCGTTGCGGTCCTTGCGCGGGCCACGGGCGTCGCGCTCTTTATCTCGTGGCCCGGGCTGCCAGCCGATACCGCGCAGGGCATTACGCTTGTCTTCAGGGAGCTTGTGCCACTGGTCCCGCGAGGCGTGCCAGAGCTGATGAAACAGGCGGTGCTCGGGCGCAACCAACCACGCCAGCAGCGTCGGGTTCAGGCCGATACGCTCGCGGGCTTCGGGAAAAAGCTGTTTGGTAGCGACAAAACGGTTGTCCCGCTCCAGCAGCGCCAGCGGGCGATCGAGGCTGAGGATCTGCCCGCTAAGGGTGCCGCTACCGGCATTGCCGAAGCTGCCCCAGACTTCGTCCAGGCGCATCTTGAATTCATAGGCCGGCCTGCCGTCTGGCGAGTCGCGGTCAATCAGGCGCCAGTACAGCAGCGCCGCATTGCCTGGCGCCAGGTCGCCGAGCACCTGATAGCGCGGCTCACCCTCTGCGCGCAGTTGCCCGGCCGTATCCAGGTAGCCACGCAGGCCTCGGCCACGCGGCGCAATATCAAGAAACAGTTCCAGGCCGTCGAGGGGCAAGCCTTGCAGCCCGGCATCAGCCCCTTCCAGGCGCAGGCTCCAGACACCCCGCAGGCTGTCCGCCAATTGCTGGCCGGCGGTGTCCGCCAGGTCCACCGTGGCCTCTTCGGGCGTGATGGGGAATTCCTCACGCGTCAACTCACGATGGGCATAAAAGGCCGCAGGTACGGCGGCGCCGGTCAGCGCCAGGCCTGCGATAAACCCTCGTCGAGAAATCGTCATGTTCCTACCTGTGTCAGCCTTGGAGCAGGCTTTATCCAAGCTAGAACGTTTAGCCGGGTGGCAAATTTACTGTAGGCGCCGGCTGCCCGGCGATGGCGGTCTTCCTGTCGATGCATCACTGCCTGACCCACCGCTATCGCCGGCAAGCCGACTCCTGCAGGTGATCGTTGGCGCGCTTAAATTTCCCTGCCCATCACTCGTTCTTCCCAGATAGCAAAGGCCCCTTGCGCCTGCACCTCAAAGGCGAACCGACTGAGATGGCAATGACAAAACCACGTTCGAAAAAGGCTCTATACATCGGCCTGCCCTTGGCCCTGGCCATTGCTGCCGGCGCAGGCTTTGCCTGGGATCACTGGTTTCGCGGCAATGCCGGCTACCCGCTGGAAGTGATCAAGCAAGCCAATGAACTGCAAGATCGGTTGATCTCGTTCGACAGCCATATCACCGTGCCCCTGGACTTCGGCACCGCAGGCCATGAAGCGGACAAGGACGGCAGCGGCCAGTTCGACCTGGCCAAGGCCAGTCGCGGGCGCCTGTCGGGGGCGGCGCTAACGATTTTCGGCTGGCCCGAACTGTGGAACGGCGCCAACGCGCCCCACAAACCGACTGCAGGCTTTGTCGACGAGGCCCGGCATCAGCAAGAGGTGCGCTACAAGATCATCGCCGGTATGGTCCGCGACTTTCCCAACCAGGTCGGCATTGCCTATACCCCCGCCGATTTTCGCCGCCTGCATGGCGAAGGCAAGTTTGCGATTTTTATCAGCATGCTCAACGCCTACCCGCTGGGCAATGACCTGAACCTGCTGGACATGTGGACCGCACGCGGCATGCGCATGTTCGGCTTCAGCTACATCGGCAACAACAGCTGGTCGGACTCTTCGCGCCCACTGCCGTTTTTCAACGATTCACCGGACGCCCTCGGCGGCCTTTCGGATATCGGCAAGCAAGCCGTACAGCGCCTGAACGACCTGGGCGTGATCATCGACGTATCGCAAATGTCGACCACCGCCCTCGAGCAAGTCGCCCAGCTTAGCCGCACCCCCATGGTCGCTTCCCACTCTGCGCCCCGCGCATCGGTGGATATCCCACGCAACCTCAGCGACAAAGAACTGCAACTGATCAAAAACAGCGGCGGCGTGGTGCAAGTGGTGGCCTTCGGCGGTTACCTGCGACCGTTGAGCCAGCCGATCCAGGACAAGCTCAACGCACTGCGCGCGCGTTTCGACCTACCGCCACTGCCCAACCTGGCGATGGCATTGATGCCGGGGGATCCGATCATCGCCGCCTGGCCAGAACAGAAGTTCGGTGAATACGCCAGCGAGCTCTACGCCATTCTCGAAGAGGAACCCAAGGCCAGCCTCAAGGACCTGGGGGACGCCATCGACTACACCGTGCGCAAGATCGGCATCGACCACGTCGGCATTGCCTCGGACTTCAACGAAGGGGGCGGCGTCAAGGGCTGGAACGATGTCAGCGAAGTACGCAACGTGACCGCCGAACTGATCACCCGCGGGTACTCCGAAGCCGATATCGCCAAGCTGTGGGGCGGCAATTTCCTGCGGGTGTGGGAGCAGACGCAAAAATCCGCCAAACCTGGCGTCTTGCCAAGCGAGCCGACGCCATGACCGACCGCCGTACCTTTCTCAAGCAGGCCGGCATCCTCGCCGCCAGCCTGCCGTTGGGGGCCGGCCTTGAGGCCCAGGCAGCCCCCATCCAGGCACCCGCAGACAAATGGAAGGGCCTGCGCCACCTGTTCGACCAGGACCCAAGCTACATCCACTTCTCCAACTTCCTGATCACCTCACACCCAAGGCCCGTGCGCGAGGCCATCGAACGGCACCGCGCTGCCATTGACCGCAACCCCGGCCTGACCATGGACTGGGACCTGCAGGAACCCTGGAAACGCGAACGCCAGGTGCGCGAATGGGCAGGTCGTTACCTGCAAGCCAAACCCGGCCAGATCGCCCTCACCGGCAGCACCACCGAGGGCTTGGCGATGATCTACGGCGGTATCCATGTGCGACCCGACCAGGAGATCCTCACCACCGAGCACGAGCATTTTTCCACCGACAGCATCCTGGGGTTCCGCACCCGGCGCGACGGCACTCAGGTGCGCAAGATCAAGCTGTTCGCCAACGCCAATCAAGTGTCGATCGATGAAGTGCTGGCGGCCATCGAGCGCAATATCCGCCCCAACACTCGGGTGCTGGGTATGACCTGGGTGCAATCGGGCAGCGGCGTGAAGCTGCCGATCGGCGAAATCGGCCAACTGGTCAAACGCCATAACCAGGGGCGCGAAGAAAAAGACCGCATTCTCTACGTGGTCGATGGCGTGCATGGCTTTGGCGTCGAAGACCTGGCCTTCCCCGACATGCACTGCGATTTCTTTATCGCCGGCACCCATAAATGGATGTTCGGCCCACGCGGCACCGGCCTGGTATGCGCCGCGTCAGAGCAGGTGACCACCCTCACCCCCTGCGTGCCGACCTTCTCCGAAGACAGTGATTTCGCCACCTCGTTCTCCCCCGGTGGCTATCACGCCTATGAACACCGCTGGGCGCTGGACGAGGCCTTCAAGCTGCACCTGCAACTGGGCAAGGCCCAGGTTCAGCAGCGTATCCACAGCCTCAACACCTACCTCAAGGACCGCCTGCAAGCGCGACCGAACATCGAGCTGGTCACCCCGTCCAACCCGCAGCTCTCAGCCGGCTTCAGCTTCTTTCGGGTCAAGGGCCAGGACAGTGACAAGGTGGCCGCCTACCTGATGAGCAACCGTGTGGTCAGCGACGCAGTGAACCGCGACGTCGGCCCGGTGGTGCGCACCGCACCCGGCTTGCTCAATACCGAAGATGAAGTCGACCGCTTCCTGGTCCTGCTCGACAAAGCCCTCTGACACCCTTTTTTCTTGCCCACGAGACGACTCATGAACGATGAACCGCTCACCCCGACGCTCCTCAAATCCCTGGCCCTGACGGCATTGATGGCCTGCCTGTTGCCGTCCGCCCAAGCCGCGACGCCGCCCAAGCCCGGCACCGTGTTCAAGGACTGCAAAAACTGCCCGGAAATGGTGGTGCTGCCTACCGGCACGTTCAAAATGGGCACCCCGGATGATGAAGTCGGTCGCCAGCCCGATGAAGGGCCGATCCATGACGTGACCTTCGCCAAACCCGTGGCCATCAGCCGCTTCCAGGTGCTGGCCGGCGAATGGGACCGTTACGTACAAGAAACCGGCTACAAGATGCCCGACGGCGACGACCGTCCAGGGCGCAAATGCACGGCCGGCAACCCCACCTACAAGACAAGCCCCAAACATCCGGCAGTGTGCATGGACTTTGCAGAAGCCAATGCCTATGTCGCCTGGCTGTCGAAGAAAACCGGCAAGCAGTACCGCATGGTCAGCGAGTCCCTGCGTGAATACGCCGCCCGTGGCGGCACCTCCGGCCCGTTCCCATTTCCATTCGATGAAGGCAAGGAATACAGCATCGCCCAGCACGCCAATACCTACGGGCCGGCGGATGGCTACAGCTATACCGCACCGGCCGGCAGTTATGCGCCCAATGCGTTCGGCGTGTATGACATGCATGGCAACGTCTACGAATGGGTCGAAGACTGTGAAAATGACAGCTATGTCGGTGCGCCCAGCGATGGCAGCGCCTGGCTGACCGGGCAGTGCGAAGTGCGGCAGATTCGCGGCAACGACTGGGGCGAAGCGCCGGTGTTTTCCCGCTCCGGCAACCGCAACAGCCTCAACTCCAACGTGCGCGGCGACTGGCTGGGCTTTCGCGTGGCACGGGATCTCTGAGCCTGCGCACCTCCGGACGCGGCTAAATCGCGCCTCGCCCGACTCGTCCTCCTACTATCGGCCTGCCAACGGTAAACCTCCGCGCGCAGGCCTTCACTTGCCCACAGCACGTAGCCACGTCGCGATCGAGGTAGTTTCATGACCGCAGCACCGCGCAGCGCCATTCGAGAACTCTTGAGCCTGCTCAAGCCCTATCGGCGGATTGTTATTTCTTCCATCACGCTGGGCATCATCGGCGGCCTTAGCGTCACGGCGTTGCTGGCCACGGTCAACCGCGGCCTGCACAGCGCCGACGGCATGGGCACCGGCGTGGTGCTGGCCTTCGCCGGGCTGTGCCTACTGGCCCTGCTCAGCAGTATCGGCGCCGACATCGGCACCAATTTCGTCGGTCAGAAGGTGATTGCCAAACTGCGCAAGGACCTCGGCGCCAAAGTGCTCGCCGCCCCCATCGAACAGATCGAGCGCTACCGCACTCACCGCCTGATCCCGGTGTTGACCCACGACGTGGACACCATCAGCGACTTCGCCTTCGCCTTCGCCCCGCTGGCGATTTCCACCACGGTGATCCTGGGCTGCCTGGGCTACCTGGCGGTGCTGTCCTGGCCGATCTTCCTGATGACCCTGCTGGCCATCGGCATTGGTTCGGCGGTGCAGTACGTGGCTCAAAGCAAAGGCATCAAAGGGTTCTACGCGGCACGCGACGCCGAAGACAACCTGCAAAAACACTATTCGGCGATTGCCGAGGGTGCCAAGGAACTGCGCATCCACCGCCCACGTCGGCATGCCATGCACACCCGTAATATCCAGGGCACCGCCGACAAAATCTGCGACACCCACATCCGCTCGATCAATATCTTCGTGATTGCCAAGAGCCTGGGCTCGATGCTGTTTTTCGTGGTTATCGGTCTGGCCCTGACCCTGCAACAATTCTGGCCCAGTTCGGACCCGGCGGTGATGAGCGGCTTTGTCCTGGTGCTGCTGTACATGAAAGGTCCGCTGGAAAACCTGATCGGCAACCTGCCGATCATCAGCCGCGCGCAAATTGCCTTCCGCCGCATTGCCGACCTGTCGGAGCGTTTCTCCTCGCCGGAACCGCACCTGCTGCTCGATGACGCCGACAAAACCGTGCCCGTGATGAAGCACTTGGAACTGCGCAACGTGCAGTACGCCTTCCCAACGGTCGAAGGCAGCGAGCCGTTCAAGCTCGGGCCGGTCAACCTGAGCATCGAGCCTGGGGAAATTCTGTTTATCGTCGGTGAAAACGGTTGCGGCAAGACCACCCTGATCAAGCTGCTACTGGGCCTGTACACCCCGCAGCAAGGTGAAATCCGTCTCAACGGCCTGCCCGTGGACGCCCTGGGGCTGGACGACTACCGACAGATGTTCACCACGATTTTTGCCGACTACTTCCTGTTCGACGACCTGGTGCAGAACGACAAGGCCTTGCCCGACGACGCCACTCAATACCTGGAGCGCCTGGAAATCGCCCACAAGGTCAGCGTGCGCGACGGCGCGTTCACCACCACCGACCTGTCCACCGGGCAACGCAAGCGTCTGGCCCTGGTCAACGCCTGGCTCGACGAGCGCCCGGTGCTGGTGTTCGACGAGTGGGCGGCGGACCAGGACCCGACCTTCCGGCGGATTTTCTACACCGAGCTGCTGCCGGACCTCAAGCGCCTGGGCAAGACCATCATCGTCATCTCCCACGACGACCGTTACTTCGACGTAGCCGACCAACTGGTACGCATGCAGGCCGGCCGAGTCATCACTGAAAAAGCCTGCGCCTGACCTCCCCTGTAGCAGCCGGCTTGCCGGCTACTACAACGCTCCCCGCCTGCTATTGCACCTAAATCTCATTGATCGAACTTCGTCTTCCTGACACAGCTTATTTCCTCTGCCGACGGCGACGAGATCGATCATGAACCAATTGAACCAACTTCCCGATGACGACCTGCTGGCCTTGTTGCTGGCCGATGAAGCCGGCGCCGGGCAGTCCATCCAGAGCCTCGCCGGGCGTGATCCGGTGCCGCTGTCGTTCGCCCAGCAGCGTCTATGGTTCCTGCAACAGTTCGATCCGCAAAGCCATGCCTATAACCTGCCACGGGCGATTGCCATCAAGGGACCGGTGGACGCGTGCGCCCTGGAAGCGGCCCTGAACCAGGTGATCAATCGCCACGATATCCTGCGTACCGCCTTTCGCAACACCGACGGCACACCCCTACAAGTCATCGACCAGGGCGCACAGTTGAACCTGCTCGAAGAGGACCTGAGCGCCCTGGACAGCGTCCAGCGCGAACAGCAAGTGCAAGATCGCATCCGCCAGCACGCCACCCAGCCCTTCGACCTGAGCCAGGCGCCGCTGATTCGTAGCACCCTGCTCAAGCGCGCCACGCAGGATTATGTGCTGCTGCTCAATATGCATCACATCGTCTCGGACGCCTGGTCCAACCCGATCCTGATGCACGACCTGGCAAGCGCCCTTGGCCAACCAGGCCGGGCCCTGCCGCGCCCGTCCATCCAGTACGCCGACTACGCCCAGTGGCAACGCCAAGACTACCCGCTGACGCCGCAACACGCCGCAGCCGCCCAGTATTGGAAGTCCATCCTTGGCAATGATATCCCGGCCCTGACATTGCCTCGCGAGCGCCTGGAAAACCACGCAGGTGCCGGCCATCATGCCCACACCCTGCCTGCACACTTGAACGAGCAGCTCCAGAGCTTTTGCCAGCAACAGGGCCTGACCCCGTTCGTAGTGCTGCTCGGCACCTGGCAATTGCTGCTGGGACGCTACAGCGGCCAGACCGACTTCACCGTCGGCGTGCCCAACGCCACACGCAACCAGGCACAGATCCAGGACCTGGTGGGTTTTTTCGTCAGCAGCCAGGTGTATCGCGCGCGACTGGCGCCCGAGCAATCGTGCAGCACGTTCCTCCAGGCCCTGCGCCAGCAATCCCTCGCCGCCCTGGAACATGCCGACTACCCCATCGAGCTGATCCTCGAAGACCTCCACCTGCAACGCAGCCCCCAGGCCAACCCGCTGTTCCAGACCCTGTTCAACTGGCGCGCCGGCGCCGCGCAGGACGCGCCCCTGCACCTGGGCCCGTTGCAACTGACGTTTATGGACAGCCACCCGTTGCAGGCCAAGTTCGACCTGTCGCTGGACGTGGAGTACAGCCAGCAGCAGATCACCGCGCATTTCGACTATGACGCCGGGTGCTTCACCCCGGCGACCATCGCCACTCTGGCCGGGCACTGGCAGAACCTGTTGCAAGCCATGGTTGAGCAACCGCAGGCACTGATCGGCGAACTTGCGATGCTCAGTGATGAGGAGCGTGAGCGGCAGTTGGGGCACTGGAATACCGCGGCCGTCCACTACCCGAACGCAGCCCCTGTGCATGTGTTGGTCGCGGAGCAAGCCGAACGCCTGCCACATGCCGTCGCTGTGGTGCTCGGCGAGCAGCAGTTGACCCTGGATCAGCTCAACCGTCGCGCCAACCAACTGGCTCACAAGCTGCTGGAGCTGGGCGTTGGCCCCAACGTCTGCGTGGGCCTGGGCCTTGAGCGCAGCCTGGAAATGGTCATCGCCCTGCTGGCCGTGCTCAAGGCAGGCGGCGCCTATGTACCGCTGGACCCGGCCTACCCCGCTGACCGCCTGGCCTACATGATCAACGACAGCGGCATCGGCCTGCTGCTGACCCAAAGCAGCCTGGCATTGCCCGCCCCGGACAGCCTACCGTCCCTGTGCCTGGACCAGGACAGCGACTGGCTGGAAGGCTATGACAGCGCCAACCCGCAGCTAACAGTCAGCGCCGATAACCTGGCCTACATGATCTACACCTCCGGTTCCACCGGGCAGCCCAAGGGCGTGCAGGTGCGCCACGGCGCTCTGACCAATCATATGCTGTGGATGCAGGGCGAATTGGGCCTGAACGCTGCGGACCGGATCTTGCAAAAAACCGCCTTCAGCTTCGACGCCTCGGTGTGGGAGTTCTGGTTGCCCTTGCTCAACGGTGCGCAGTTGGTCCTCGCCTCCCGCGAGTTGTCCGACGATTTGTCAGTGCTGTGGTCGGAAGTAGCCGCCCAGCGCATCAGCGTGCTGCAAATGGCCCCTTCCCTGCTGCAAGCCTTGCTCGTCGACGAACAGGGCGCGCGGATGCAATCCCTGCGCTTGCTGCTGCTGGGCGGCGAAGCCTTGGGTACTCCGCTGGTCGCACAATTGCGCGAACGCTGGAACGGCCGCCTGTGCAACCTTTATGGCCCAACCGAAGCCACTATCGACACCACCTTCTTTGATGTCGCCAGCCTGCCCGAAGGCGCCATCGCCCCTATCGGCCGCCCCCTCGCCAACGTGCGTACCTACCTGCTCGACCACGACCTGCAGCTGTGCCCGGTGGGCACCAGCGCCGAACTGCTGATCGGCGGCGACTCTCTGGCACAGGGCTACCACCAACGCCCGGGGCTGACCGCCGAACGCTTTATTCCCGATCCGTTTGCAGGCAATGGCGCACGCCTGTATCGCAGCGGCGACCTGACGCGCTACCGTGCCGATGGGGTCATCGACTACATCGGGCGCATCGACCATCAGGTAAAAATCCGCGGCCTGCGTATCGAACTAGGAGAGATTGAAGCGCAACTGCTGCAACACAAGGCGGTGCGCGAAGCCGTGGTCATCGCCCACCCAACCCCGGGCGGCGCGCAGTTAGTGGGTTATGTGGTGCCGACGGAACCGGCAACAGACATTAACCGCCAGGACGCCTTGCGCGAGGTCTTAAAAGCCTGGCTCGGCGAACAGCTGCCAGACTATATGGTCCCAGGTCATTTGCTGATCCTGGCGCAACTGCCCCTGACCCCCAACGGCAAACTCGACCGCAAGGCCCTGCCCGCCCCCGACGCGAGCCAGGCCCTGCACGCCTACGTGGCCCCGCAAAACGATCTGCAACAACGCATCGCAGCCATCTGGCAAGACGTGCTCAAACTTGCAAAAATCGGCCTGAACGACAACTTCTTCGAACTGGGCGGCGACTCGATCATCTCCATTCAGGTGGTAAGCCGCGCCCGCCAGGCCGGCATCCACTTCACCCCCAAGGACCTGTTCCAGCACCAGACCATCCAGAGCCTGGCCAGCGTGGCGAAAACCCACGGCCAGGGCCTCGCGATCGATCAAGGTCCGGTCACCGGCAGCGCACCACTGCTGCCGATCCAACACCTGTTCTTCGATACCGAGATCCCCGAGCGCCACCACTGGAATCAATCGGTACTGCTCAAGCCCGCCACGGCCCTGGACCCGCACCTGCTGGAACAGGCCCTCAACGCCCTCATCCAACACCACGACGCCCTGCGCCTGAGCTTCACTCAGGCTGATTCTGGCTGGAACGCCGAATACCGCCCGGCCACGGCGTCGGTGTTGTGGCAGACCCGGATTGACGACGCAACGCAACTGCAATCTTTGGGCGACGAAGCCCAACGCAGCCTCAACCTGCAAGACGGACCGCTGCTGCGCGCGGTGCTGGTCAGCCTGGGTGACGGTAGCCAGCGCTTGCTGCTGGCGATTCATCACTTGGTGGTGGATGGCGTGTCGTGGCGGATTTTGTTTGATGATTTGCAAACCGTGTACCGGCAAGTGCAGGCGGGCCAGGCGATTGAATTGCCGGAGAAGACCAGTGCGTATAAAGCCTGGGGCCAGCGTTTGCAGGAATACGGTCAAAGTGCCGGACTGCAAGGGCAAACCGCCTACTGGCAGCAACTGGCCGACGACTACGCCGACCTGCCTGTGTTGCACGCGGGCGCCAGCCTGAAGAAAACCGACAGCCTGACCGTCCATACTCATCTCAACCAGGACCTGACCCGGCGCCTGCTGCAAGATGCCCCGAGCGCCTACCGCACACAGATCAACGATTTGCTGCTCGCCGCACTGGCACGGGTCATCAGCCGCTGGACCGCACAGCCTCAGGTACTGATCCAACTGGAGGGCCATGGTCGAGAAGCGTTGTCCGACGAAATCGACCTGACCCGTACCGTGGGTTGGTTTACCACGGTATACCCGGTGCGCCTCACACCGCAGGCCGAGCTCGACGCCAACGTCAAACAGATCAAGGAACAATTGCGCAGCGTACCGAACAAAGGCCTGGACTTTGGTGTCCTGCGCTACCTGGGCAATGCCCAGACGCGGCAAGCGTTGCAGGCATTGCCGGTACCACGCATCACCTTCAACTATCTGGGCCAGTTCGACACCGACTTCAACGCCAACGACAACGCACTCTTTGCCCTCGCCCCGGAAAGCAGCGGTGCCGAACACAGCCCAGAGGCCCCGCTGAGTAACTGGCTGACCCTCAATGGCCAGGTGTACGACGGTGAACTGAGCCTGGGTTGGACCTTTAGTGCGCAAATGTTCGAGCCGGCGCGCATGCAAGCCTTGGCCGATGATTACGCCCAGGAACTGGCGCAGTTGATCGAGCACTGCTGCGACCCGCGCAACCGTGGCGTGACACCATCGGACTTCCCCCTCGCACACCTCGACCAGTGGCAACTGGATGCATTGCCGGTAGACGTCGCACAGATCGACGACATCTATCCGTTGGCGCCTATGCAACAGGGCATGCTGTTCCACTCGCTTTACGAGCAAAACGTCGGCGCCTATGTCAACCAGATGCGCCTGGACGTGACCGGCCTCGACCCACACGGTTTGCGAGATGCGTGGCAACAGGCGATGGACGCTCACGATATCCTGCGCACCTCGTTCGTCTGGCAAGGTGATCTGCAACAACCGGTACAAGTGGTGCACAAGCAGTTGGCCCTGCCCATGACCCTGCACGACTGGCAGCAGTACCCAGACCTGCAGCCGGCCCTGGACCAATTGGCCCTGGAGCGTTTGCAACAACGCTTCGATCTGGCCCACGCACCCTTGCTGGACGTGCAGGTGATCAAGACCGGCGATGCTCAACATCACCTGATCTACACCGTGCACCACATCCTGATGGATGGCTGGAGTAACTCCCAGCTCATGGGCGAGATTCTCCAGCGCTACGCCGGCCAGGCCTTACCGGCCAAAATGGGGCGTTACCGCGACTACATTGCCTGGCTGCAGCGCCAGGACAACAGCGCCAGCCAAACCTGGTGGGCAGACCAATTGGCGACACTGCAAGAGCCGACCCGGCTTGCCAGTAGCCTGCCAAGTGTATCCACCACGGCCAGCGGCCACGGCGACCACTATCAGCATTTTGGCATCGTCGAGACCCGCTACTTCAACGAGTTCGCGCGCCACCAGAAAGTCACCCTCAATACTTTACTGCAAGGCGCCTGGCTGCTGCTGTTGCATCACTATACCGGCCAGGACAGCCTGTGTTTCGGCGCCACCGTCGCCGGACGTCCGGCCGAAATCGCCGGTATTGAGCAGCAGGTCGGGTTGTTCATCAATACCCTGCCCGTGATTGCCACGGTGAATCCGCAGACCCGGGTCGACCAATGGCTGCAGAGCGTGCAAGCGCAAAACCTGTCGTTACGCGAACACGAGCACACCTCGCTGGCCGATATTCAACGCTGGGCCGGGCACAACGGTGAAGCGCTGTTCGACACTCTGCTGGTGTTCGAAAACTACCCGATTGCCGATGCCTTAGAGCAACAAGCCCCCAAAGGCCTGGAGTTTGGCAGCGTCGATACCTTCGAACAAACCAACTACCCGCTGACCCTGGCCCTGAATGCCGGAGAAACCCTGTCGCTGCACTACAGCTTTGCCCACGACGCCTTCAGCGAAACCGTGATCGAACGCATGGCGCAGCACCTGCACAACCTGCTGTTGCGCCTCACCGAACGGCCCGACCGGGCCATTGGCGAACTGAACCTGCTCGGCGACAGTGAACGTACACAGGTCATCCACCGCTGGAATGACACCGCCAGGCACTATCCGCTGGGTTACCCAGTGCAGACCCTGATTGAACATCAGGTCAAGCAGACGCCTGATGCTCCGGCACTGATCTTTGCCAATGTTCGGCTGAGCTACGCCCAACTCAATGCCCGGGCCAACCAACTGGCCCATCACCTGATCGCCCTGGGTGTAGGCCCGGACCGGCTGGTGGGGATTGCGGTCGAACGCAGCGTGGAAATGGTGGTCGGCTTGCTCGCTATCCTCAAGGCCGGCGGTGCCTACGTGCCGCTGGACCCTGAATATCCGGCTGATCGCCTGGCCTACATGATCGACGACAGTGGTATCGACCTGCTACTGACCCAGCAATCGCTGATCAGCCCCCTGCCATTGCCAGCAACGCTCAACACCTTGAGCCTGGACACTCTGGCATTGGATACCTTGCCGGACACCAACCCTGGCGTCAGCGTGGATGCGCAAAACCTCGCCTACGTGATCTACACCTCGGGCTCTACCGGCAAACCCAAGGGCGCGGGCAACCGCCACAGTGCCCTGACCAACCGCCTGTGCTGGATGCAGCAAGCCTACGGGCTGAACAACGACGACACCGTGCTGCAAAAAACCCCGTTCAGCTTTGATGTGTCGGTGTGGGAGTTTTTCTGGCCGCTGATGACGGGTGCCCGCCTGGCCGTGGCAGGTCCTGGGGATCATCGCGACCCGGCCAGGTTGGTGCAGTTGATCACCGAGCACCGGGTCACCACCCTGCATTTTGTACCCTCGATGCTGCAAGCCTTCCTGCTGGACGACAGCAGCGAGCGTTGCACCGGCCTGACCCGGATCATCTGCAGCGGTGAAGCCTTGCAGGTCGATACGCAGCAGCAGGTGTTCGCCCGCCTGCCTGGTGCTGGCCTGTACAACCTATATGGCCCAACCGAAGCGGCCATTGACGTCACCCACTGGACCTGCCGCGAAGAACTGGCCCATACCGTACCGATTGGCCAGCCTATCGCCAACCTCAGCACCTTCATCCTCAATAGCGATCTCGCGCCATTACCGGTCGGTGTGGTGGGCGAGTTGTACCTGGGCGGCGAAGGCCTGGCCCGTGGTTACCACCGCCGCTCAGGCATGACCGCCGAGCGCTTTGTCGCCAGCCCCTTTGCCAACGGCCAGCGCCTGTACCGTACCGGCGACCTAGCGCGGCAACGGGCCGACGGCGTAATCGAGTACATTGGCCGTGTCGACCATCAGGTCAAGATTCGTGGCCTGCGCATTGAACTGGGAGAGATCGAAGCACGCCTGCTGGAACAGGATGAAGTTCGCGAAGCTGCCGTCCTGGCCGTAGACAGCGGTCGCGGCTTGCAACTGGTCGGTTACGTGGTGCCAAGCGCCAATGCCGGCGGGGACCTACGCGAAACCCTCAAGACCGGCCTCAAGGCACACTTGCCGGATTATATGGTCCCGGTCCACTGGGTGTTCCTCGACGCCCTGCCCCTGAGCCCCAATGGCAAACTTGACCGCAAGGCCCTGCCAGCGCCGAACACCAGCCAGATGCAGATCCAGTACATCGCACCACAGAGCGCACTGGAACAGCAAATCGCCAGCATCTGGCAAGACGTGCTGAAGGTGCAGAATGTCGGCCTGACCGATAACTTCTTCGAACTGGGCGGCGACTCGATCATCTCCATCCTGGTGGTCAGTCGCGCGCGTCAGGCCGGGATTCAATTCAGCCCCAAGGAGCTGTTCGAAGCCCAGACCGTGCAACAACTGGCGCTACTGGCTCGCACCGGCACGCCGTCGCAGGAAATCGATCAACAACCGCTCACGGGACCGACCCCGCTGCTACCGGTGCACCAGGCGTTTTTCCAGCGGGCGATCCCCGAGCGTCACCATTGGAACCAGGCGGTACTGCTATCGGCCCAGGCACCTTTGCAGGCCGATGCGCTTGAGCAGGCGCTAAGGGCCCTGATCATCCATCACGACGGTTTGCGCCTGAGCTTCAGCGAAAACACCGCCGGCTGGCAGGCCCACTATCGTTCGGTGGCGCAACAGCAGCAGGACTGGCAACAGGCTCCTGCCTTGCAACAAGCCAGCGCCTTATCTACCACAGAACTGGAAGATCTGTGCAATCAGGCCCAGGCCAGTCTCGACCTGAGCCAAGGCCCTCTGCTGCGTGCAGTCCTGGTGACACTGGCCGATAACAGCCAGCGCCTGCTGTTGGCAGCCCATCACCTTGTGATCGATGGTGTGTCGTGGCGCATCCTGTTTGAAGACCTGCAGAACGCCTACCAACAAGCATCAGCCAGGCAGACCATCAGCCTCCCGGCGAAAACCTACTCTGGCAAATCCTGGGCCGAGCACCTGCAACGCCACGCCACCCAGGCGGCCCTGGCAGAGGAACTCACCTACTGGCAAGCCCAGCTGCAAGAGACCAAGGGCGACCTCCCCGGTGCACGCTCCGGTGCCAGCCTGGAAAACCGCCACGGCCATAGCGTCAATACGCGACTGGACAAAACCCTCACCCGGCAATTACTGCAAGAGGCCCCCGCCGCTTACCGCACACAGATCAATGATCTGCTGCTGACTGCGCTGGCACGGGTGATCGGCCGCTGGACCCAGGGCCAACACTGTCTGATCCAGCTCGAAGGACATGGTCGCGAAGAGTTGTTCGAACCATTGGACCTGACCCGCACCGTGGGCTGGTTCACCAGCCTGTTCCCGGTGGCCTTGACGCCGGTTGCCGATAACCTGGGTGCGTCGATCAAGCAAATCAAGGAACAATTGCGGGCCGTACCCAACAAAGGGATCGGTTATGGCGCCTTGCGCTACCTGGGCGATGCTCAGGCCCGGGCGACCCTGGCGGGCCTGCCTGAACCGCGCATTACCTTCAACTATCTGGGCCAGTTCGATGGCAGCTTCAACGCCGAGGAACAGGCCCTGTTCCGCCCGGCCAACGAGGGCACCGGCGCAGAGCAAAACCCTGAGGCGCCGCTGGGTAACTGGTTGACGCTCAACGGTCAGATCTACGCCGGTGAGCTGAGCCTGAACTGGTTGTTCAGCCGCGAGATGTTCGACGATGCCACTATCCAGCACCTCGCCGATGAGTACGCCAGTGAGCTCAAGGCCCTGGTCGCCCATTGCATTGATCCGGCCCACCGCGGCCTGACCCCTACCGATGTGCCGCTAGCCAAGATCAGCCAAGCACAGCTCGATCGCCTACCAGTGCCCGCCGCGCAGATCGCCGACCTCTATCCGCTGTCGCCGATGCAACAGGGTATGTTGTTCCACACCCTGTACGAACAAAGTGCTGGCAACTACATTAACCAACTGCGCGTGGATATCGACGGGCTCGACCCGCAACGCTTCCAGCAAGCCTGGCAGGCGGCTATGGACAGTCATGACATCCTGCGCACCGGGTTTGTCTGGCAAGGGCTGGAGCAACCTCTGCAACTGGTACTAAAACAGGCGCAGATTCCGTTCACCGTACACCCGTTGGGCAGCCACGATGCACAGCAACTGGACGCACTAGCCCTGGCCCAATTGCAGCAGCCATTCACACTGGATCAAGTACCGTTGCTGCGCCTGACCCTGGTACAAACCGCTGCCGAACGTCACCACCTGATCTACACCGCCCATCACATCCTCATGGACGGCTGGAGCAACTCCCAGCTCATGGGCCAGGTGTTGCGGCACTACAGTGGGCAAACCGTGGCCGCCAACCCCGGACGCTACCGTGACTACATCGCCTGGCTGCAACAGCAGGACAGCACCACCAGCCAGCGTTTCTGGCAAGAACAGCTGCGTGACCTGGGGTCGCCAACCCTGCTGGGCCAAAGCGTGGTGCACGTACCTGGAGAAGGCCATGGTGAATACCGCAAGGTAATCGACACCGCCACCACCGCACGCCTGAACGCCTTTGCCCGTCAGCAGAAAGTCACCGCTAACACCCTGGTGCAAGCGGCGTGGCTACTCCTGTTGCAGCGTTACACCGGCCAAACCACGGTGTGCTTTGGCGCCACCGTAGCCGGGCGCCCGGCACAGCTCAACGGCGTAGAACAACAGATCGGCCTGTTCATCAACACGCTGCCTGTCGCGGCCAGCCCCCGCCCCGAGCAAAGCGTTGCGCAATGGTTGCAGCAAGTCCAGGCACAAAACCTGTCATTGCGTGAGCACGAACACACGCCGCTGTTCGAAACACAACGTCAGGCAGGTGTGGGCGGCGAAAGTCTGTTCGACAATATCCTGGTGTTCGAGAACTACCCGATCTCCGAGGCCCTGGAAAAGGGCGCACCACAGGGTCTGGGTTTTGGCCCGGTGCACAGCCAGGAGCAAACCAACTACCCATTGACCCTGAGTGTTGGCCTGGGTAGCAGCCTGACCCTGCAATACAGTTATGTGCGGGCGAATTTCAGCGATGCGCTGATCGAGCAAATTGCTGTGCACCTGGATCAACTGTTGAACGGTTTGATCGACAATGCCGACCGCGCACTGGGCTCGCTGCATCTGCTGGGCAAGGCCGAACAAACGCTGATCCTCAATAAGTGGAACAGCGCTCCTCTGTCGGTTGCCGATGAACAGTGTATTCACCACCTGATCGTCCGTCATACCCAGGCAGCGCCTGGCCAATTGGCTCTGATCGACGGTGAACAACGCCTGAGTTATCAGCAACTGGACCAGCGCGCCAACCGCCTGGCCCACAAACTCATTGAACTTGGGGTTGGCCCGGAAGTGCGGGTTGGCGTGGCGATGCCGCGCAACAGCGACCTGCTGGTAGCGTTGCTGGCGGTACTCAAGGCCGGTGGCGCTTATGTGCCGCTGGACCCCGACTACCCAGCTGACCGCGTGGCCTACATGCTCGAAGACAGCCGCGCGCACCTGCTGCTGGTCGGCCAGCACCTGCCGGACGAATTGCGCGCCAGCGCAACCACCCAAGTGCTGGCCATCGAACCCGGGGATGCCTGGCTGGGCGGTTACAGCGATCACCCGCCCATGACCACGGTGAGCCCTGACAACCTGGCCTACGTTATCTACACCTCCGGCTCCACCGGCTTGCCCAAGGGCGTGGCCATCGCCCACCGTAACGTTTCGGCCTTGGTCCGCTGGTCTGCGCAGGTCTATTCAAGCGATGACCTGCAAGGGGTACTGGCCTCGACCTCGATCTGTTTCGACCTGTCAGTGTGGGAGCTGTTTGTGACCCTGGCTTGCGGTGGTCATATCGTCCTGGCGCGTAACGCTCTGGAACTGCCAACCCTGTCGGCACGCGAGCAGGTGCGCCTGATCAATACCGTGCCTTCGGCGATCAACGCGTTGCAGCGCGCCGGACAGATCCCAGACAGCGTGCGCATCATCAACCTTGCCGGTGAACCACTGAAGCAGACACTGGTAGACACGCTCTATGAACACACCAACGTCAACCATATCTACGACCTGTACGGCCCGTCGGAGGACACCACCTACTCCACCTGGACCCGTCGCGAAGTCGCAGGCTCGGCAAACATCGGCCGCCCGGTCGGCAACACCGCCAGCTACCTGCTCACCCAGGATCTGCAACCTGCTCCCCTGGGCGTAGCAGCCGAGTTGTATCTGGCTGGTGCCGGCATCACCCGGGGTTACCTGGGCCGTGCGGCGCTGACTGCGGAAAAATTTGTGCCCAACCCGTTTTCAGGCAATGGCCAGCGGCTCTATCGCACCAGTGACCTGACCCGCTATCGCCAGGATGGCGTAATTGAATACATCGGTCGCATCGACCACCAGGTGAAAATCCGTGGCTTTCGTATCGAGTTGGGCGAAATCGAAAGCCGCCTGCTGCAACACCCAGAGGTACGCGAAGCCGTGGTACTGGCCCAGGAACACCTCGACGGCCAACAACTGGTGGCATATGTCGTCGCCCGGCAGTCGTTCCCAGACGCAGCATTCCAGGATCAACTGCGCACGGCGATCAAGGCTCGACTCCAGGAAAACCTTCCGGCCTACATGGTTCCGGCGCACCTGCTGTTCCTCGATCAACTACCGCTGACGCCCAACGGCAAACTGGATCGAAAAGCGTTGCCAACGCCTGAGGCCGCCCAGTCGCAACGTGCCTTTGTCGCCCCCCAGACTCCTTTGCAACAACAGATGGCGGACATCTGGCAACAGGTCCTGGAGCTTGAGCGCGTCGGCCTGGACGACAACTTTTTTGAACTGGGCGGCCATTCCCTGCTGGTGGTGCGCGTGGTCTCACGCGCGCAACTGGAGCTGGGCATGCAACTGACCCCACAACAACTCTTTCAATTTCCCACACTGGGCGCTTTCGTCAATGAACTGCAAAGCACCGGTGGGCAATTCGATACCGAAAAACTGAGCAAGCTCGAAGCGCTGCTTGACGATATGGAGCAACTGTAATGGACAAGAGCGTCGCCACCCGAATCGCCAAGCGTTTCATCACCCTGCCGCTGGACAAGCGCACGCTGTATCTGGAAAAGATGCTGGCCGAAGGCGTCTCGCCCGCCAACCTGCCGATCCCCGAAGTACGCAGTGAGTTCGAGCTCATCCCGCTGTCGTTTGCCCAGGAGCGCCAATGGTTCCTCTGGCAACTGGACCCTACCAGCGCCGCCTACCACATCCCCACCGCCCTGCGCCTGCGCGGCGCCCTGGACGTGCCAGCGCTGGAGCACGCGTTCAACGCCCTAGTGGCGCGCCATGAAAGCCTGCGCACCACCTTCCAGCAGGTCGACGAACGAGCGGTGCAAGTCATTGCCCCCCACCTGACCCTGGCGGTGGAACTGCTCAGCCTCGACGCACACCTGAGCGACAACGAGCAACAGCAGCAGATCAAAGAATTCGTCGAACACGAAACCCAGCAACCCTTCGACCTGCACAACGGCCCACTGCTGCGGGTCAAACTGCTGCGCCTGGCCGACGACGACCACGTACTGGTGCTGACACAACACCACATCGTCTCCGATGGCGCCTCCATGCAAATCATGGTCAGCGAACTGGTGCAGGTTTATGGCGCTTTCGTCCAGGGCCAGGACACGACCCTGGCACCGCTGCAGATCCAGTATGCCGACTATGCCATCTGGCAACGGCACTGGATGGAAGCGGGCGAGCGTGAGCGGCAACTGGCGTACTGGAACAAGCAATTGGGCGGGGAGCAGCCGGTACTGGAATTGCCGACGGACTATCCGCGGCCGGCGGTGCAGAGTTTTCGGGGGGCAAAATACTCATTTGAGTTGAGCGCTGCACTGGGAGCGGCTCTTAAAAAGCTGGCTCAACAGTACAACGTCACACCGTTCATGATTTTACTCGCCTCGTTTCAAGCCTTGCTTCACCGTTACAGCCGACAAACAGACATCCGGGTTGGCGTACCATCGGCCAACCGAAACCGAGTGGAGACCGAAGGGCTGATCGGCTTTTTCGTCAATACCCAGGTGCTCAAGGCAGATATCTCGCCCCTTTCGCCCTTCAGCGATTTACTGGCCCAGGTCAAACAAACATCCCTTGACGCCCAAACCTACCAGGAGTTGCCCTTCGAACAACTCGTCGAAGCGCTGCACCCCGAGCGTAGCCTGAGTCATAGCCCGCTGTTTCAAGTAATGTTCAACCACCAGAACGCCAACGTCGCTGATCACGATGAGCGCAGCCGTCAACTGTCCGGCTTGACGATGGAAGGACTGAGCTGGGAAAACCCGACGGCACAATTTGACCTGACCCTGACTACGGTGGAAAACCCACAAGGGTTCTGCGGCTCCTTCACTTACGCCACCGACTTATTCGACCCCGCCACTATCGAACGCATGAGCCGCCACTGGCAATGCCTTCTGACAGCGGTCGTGGCCAACCCGCTGCAATCCGTCGCTCAGCTAACGATGCTCGATGCTGCGCAACAGCAGTTAATACTTGAAGAATGGAATTGCAGTACCGTCGACTACCCCCGCGAGCTGCGGATTCACCAGCTAATCGAGAACCAAGCCGAACGCTTACCCAACGCCATTGCAATAGTGTTTGCAGAGCAACGACTGACCTACCAGCAACTCAACAGCCATGCCAACCGCCTCGCAGGCAAATTGATTGAGCTGGGTATTGGCCCAGACGTACTGGTAGGCATCGCCGTCGAGCGCAGCGTAGAAATGATTGTCGGGTTGCTGGCTGTGCTTAAGGCCGGCGGTGCGTATGTGCCGCTTGATCCCAGCTATCCCGAAGACCGCCTAGCCTACATGATGCAGGACAGTGGGGTCGCCTTGTTGCTGACCCAGAGCTTCGTCCTGCCCCGCATGCCGGTTCCCCATGGTGTTCAGACCTTGATTCTGGATCAAACAAAAAACTGGCTGGAAGATTACGCCGACGTCAACCCACGACAACCGCTTTTTCCGGAGCATTTGGCTTATGCGATCTACACCTCCGGCTCAACAGGCAAGCCAAAAGGCGTGATGGTGCCCCACGGTGCCTTGAGCAATTTTGTCGCCAGCATGACCCAAGCGCCCGGAGTCAGCAGCCAAGACCGAGTTCTTTCACTGACAACCTTCTCGTTTGATATTTTCGGCCTGGAGATCTATGTACCGCTTTCCATTGGCGCCCGTGTGGTGTTGACCGGCCAGGCGATCAATCAAGACCCAGACGCGCTACTCAAACTGGTACATAACGAGGAGGTAACGGTTCTGCAAGCCACCCCTTCGACCTGGCGAATGCTGCTTGACAGCCCAGATAGTCAGGCGCTGCGCGGGTGCAAGCTGCTCTGCGGAGGCGAAGCGCTGCCTGAGGAGCTGGCGCAACGCATGCTCGCCTTGTCGGATAAGGTGTGGAATCTCTATGGTCCCACAGAAACGACCATCTGGTCCGCCCTCCACGCTCTCGATCAAGCGCATGCCCAGCCTTACCTGGGCCGTCCAATTGCCAACACCGTACTGTTTCTGCTGGACGATGATCTGGGTACAGTGCCCATAGGCGTAGGGGCCGAACTGTTGATCGGTGGTGAAGGTTTGGCTCGCGGTTACTTCCAGCGGCCGGCACTGACCGCAGAGCGCTTCGTGCCCAATCCATTCGGGGCTCCAGGAGAACGCCTGTACCGCACCGGAGACCTGACACGTTACCGTAACGACGGCATTATCGAATACATAAGCCGCCTCGATCACCAAGTGAAAATCCGGGGCTTTCGTATCGAACTAGGCGAGATCGAAGCGAGATTACTCGAGCACCATGACGTTCGCGAAGCCGCTGTTCTGGCACAGGAGGGGCCGGGCGGGACTCAACTGGTGGCTTACCTCGTCCCCAATTCGCTGTCGGTTGAAAGCGAGCTGCGTCAAACCCTCAAGTTGCATCTCAAGCATGGCCTGGCGGATTACATGGTCCCGCCTCATTGGGTATTTTTACCAACCCTGCCACTCACCCCCAACGGCAAGCTTGATCGCAAGGCTCTGCCTAGCCCTGACGCAGATCAACTGCGAAAAAACTATATAGCACCGCAAAACGAAGTAGAACGAACGGTGGCCAATATCTGGGCAGAAGTGTTGAAGCTCAACCAAGTCGATATGACGGATGACTTCTTCGAATTGGGCGGCCACTCATTATTAGCGACCCGGGTAGTTTCCCGTGTCCGTCGGGCGCTCAAGTGCGATGTATCCCTGAAAAGCCTGTTCGAACACAGTGAGCTACAGGCCTTCGTGACAGCGCTTGAGGCTTCATCCTCTGATCACTCCCAACTGATACCACAAGAGCGCGGCAGTTCTCTGCCATTGTCATACGCCCAAGAACGTCAATGGTTCCTCTGGCAGTTGGACCCTGATAGTGCGGCCTATCATATTCCCGCAGCGTTGCGTCTGAAGGGTGAGCTCGACATCCCGGCTCTGGAACGCAGTTTCAGCTCGCTGATCGAGCGCCATGAGTCCTTGCGCACCACATTTATACTTGAGGGCGAACACGCCGTCCAAGTCATCGCCCAGGCCACACCACTGAGCATCAAGCTGGATACGTTGGTATCCATCAACGAGCCAGAACAAGCTATCAGGAAGTACGTTGAAACGCAGATTCAAGAACTCTTCGACCTGCAGTCAGGACCACTACTGCGGGTGAAACTGCTGCAATTGGCTACGGACGACCATGTGCTGATTATCGTTCAGCATCATATCGTCTCCGACGCCTGGTCGATGCAAGTCATGGTGCGTGAGTTGATTGAGCTGTATGCCGGACAGAGCCTGGGGCTGAATGTAACGCTGCCAGCATTGCCGGTGCAGTATGCCGACTACGCGATCTGGCAGCGCCAATGGATGAACGCCGGTGAGCGCGAACGTCAACTCGCGTATTGGTCACAGCAACTGGGAGGTGAACAAACACTGCTGGAACTACCACTAGACCATCCTCGCCCGATGGAGCAGAGCTTTCGTGGCGCGAAGGTGGAGTTTGCCTTATCCGACACCCTGAGTTTGTCACTCAAACAGCTCGCCAAACAACTGAACGTGACGCCGTTCATGCTATTGCTCGCGTCGTTCCAGACGCTATTGCATCGCTATAGTCGACAATCCGAAATTTGCGTTGGGGTGCCTATCGCCAATCGCAATCGCCTGGAAATAGAAGGACTCATCGGCTTCTTCGTTAATACCCAGGTACTTAAAGCCATTATTGATGGCCAGTTGCCGTTTAGCGAGTTCGTGCAACAGGTCAAGCGCACGGCGTTGCAGGCACAAGCACATCAAGATCTGCCTTTCGAGCACTTGGTCGAGGCATTGCGCCCGGAACGGGCCCTGAGTCACAGCCCGTTGTTCCAGGTTCTATTCAATCATCAAAACAGCGGACAATTATCCAAGGAACACCTGACGAAACTCTCCGTTGAAAGCCTCCCATGGGAGACCCAGACCGCGCAGTTTGATCTGACCCTCAATACCTTCGAGTCGGTTGATGGCTTTTCCGCTGCACTAACTTACGCCACCGACCTGTTTGAGCCGGCAACCATCGAGCGTATGGTCAACCATTGGCAAACATTGTTACACGCTATTGTCAAATCGCCCCAAAAGCGTATCGGCGAGCTGATGCTATACACTGCCAGCGACCTGCAACTGACGCTTGAAGAATGGAACCCTGGCATCACGCAATATCCGGCGACTGGCTGCCTGCATCAGCTCATCGAAACTCATGCCGCGCATGCCCCGCACGCCATAGCGCTGACGTTGGGCACGCACCAGTTAAGCTACGAACAACTCAACACCCGCGCGAATCAGTTGGCCCATCAACTGATCGAGCAGGGCGTAGGTCCCGATGTCATGGTAGGGCTTGCTAGCGAGCGCAGTCTTGAGATGGTCGTAGGTTTGCTGGCAATTCTCAAGGCAGGCGGTGCCTATGTGCCACTTGACCCGGCTTACCCAACTGATCGGCTTGCCTACATGATCCAGGATAGCGGCCTGACATTGGTACTTATGCAGGCGGTCCTGCGTGAACAGATCCCTGTTCCGTCCAATGTCCGCACCCTGCTGCTGGAGTCTGACAAGCTCATTCACTACAGTGTGGAAAACCCACGGATCAAGATAGAGGCAGAAAATCTCGCCTACGTCATCTACACCTCGGGCTCTACCGGTCACCCTAAGGGCGCCCTACTTGCCCACCACAATGTGCTGCGACTCTTCAGCGCCTGCGAGAGCGAGTTTTCCTTCAGCGCCCAGGATGTCTGGTGTCTGTTCCATTCCTACGCCTTCGATTTTTCGGTTTGGGAGATTTTTGGCGCGTTGCTGTATGGAGGACGACTGGTAATAGTGCCCCATGAGGTCAGCCGCTCACCGGAGGACTTCCATGCACTGTTGTGCGAACAGCAGGTCAGCGTACTCAACCAAACACCTTCGGCGTTCAAGCAATTGATGCAAAGCGCCTGTGAAACACAGGCCACAGACAAAAAACTGGCACTACGTTACGTCATATTTGGCGGTGAGGCGCTCGAAATCCAGAGCCTGCGCCCTTGGTTCGAGAAGTTCGGTGATCGCTCACCGCAATTGATCAACATGTACGGCATTACCGAAACCACAGTGCATGTGACCTATCGACCTATCAACCTGGCCGACCTGTCGAACGACACCACCAGCCCAATTGGGCGGCCACTGCGTGACCTGTCTTGGTATTTGCTGGATGCCGACCTCAATCCTGTAGCCAAAGGCTGCATCGGCGAGCTGTACGTAGGCGGCGCAGGACTGGCGCGTGGCTATCTCAACCGTACGGACCTGAGTGCAACGCGTTTTATCGCTGATCCGTTTTCCCACGACGGCGCGCGCCTCTACCGCACCGGAGACTTGGCTCGCTACCGGGCGGATGGGGTGATCGAATACATCGGGCGTATTGACCACCAGGTAAAAATTCGCGGTTTCCGTATTGAGCTTGGGGAAATCGAAGCCGTCTTATCGAGCCTGGAGGCTGTACGTCAAGTTGTCGTTCTGGCGCAAAAGGGTCAAAGCGGACAGGTGCAACTCGTTGCCTATATCGTCCCAAGCCACACAACAACCCAGGACATCATGCGTGAAACCTTAAAGGTGCACCTGAAAGAGAACTTGCCTGATTACATGGTGCCAAGCCACCTGCTGTTCTTGCCGCAGTTGCCGCTGACGGCCAACGGAAAACTCGACCGCAAGGCCCTGCCCTCGCCGGATAGCGGCCTGCTGCAACAAACCTACATCGCGCCACGAAGCGAGATGGAGCAACGTATTGCTGCGATTTGGCAGGATGTCCTCAAGCTCGAAAGAATCGGCATGAGCGACAACTTCTTCGAGCTAGGCGGTGACTCGATCATCTCCATCCAGGTCGTCAGTCGCGCCCGCCAGGCAGGTATTGGCTTTACTCCAAAAGAGCTGTTCCAGCATCAGACTATCGAGGGCTTGGCTCGGGTAGCAAAGGTTGGCACCCAGGCTGTATCGGTCGACCAAGGAGCCGTCAGCGGACCTGCACTGCTGCTACCGATTCAACAAATGTTCTTCGAGACCGAAATACCCGAACGCCATCATTGGAACCAGTCGGTATTGCTCAAACCGAACACTTCACTGCAGGTTGGTTTGCTGGAAAGTGCCCTACAAGTGCTGATCGAGCATCACGATGCGCTTCGCCTAGTTTTCCTGGAAAACAATCAGGGTTGGCAAGCAAGCTTCCTGAACAGTGGCGAAGTCCCGGCGGTGCTTCGACAGGTAGTTGCACGGGATCCTGATGAGATTGACCGGATCTGCACCGAGGCGCAGCGTAGCCTGGACCTAAGCAAAGGCCCGCTGCTGCGTGCGCTGTTGATTGATCTGAACGATGGCAGTCAGCGTTTGCTATTGGCAGTTCACCATCTGGTGGTTGACGGTGTTTCCTGGCGCATCCTGTTTGAGGATCTGCAATCCACCTACCAACAACTGCAAAACGCACAACCGCTGACATTACCCAGCAGAACCAGTTCGGTGCAATCCTGGGGCGAGCGACTACGCAAGCATGCCCACAGCGATGCCTTGCGCCAACAACTGCCCTACTGGCAAGAACAACTTTCCGACGCCGCTGTGGCCTTACCTTGCCATGACGACACTGGCAGCCTGGAGCGCACTCATAGCCGGGGGGTACAGACCCGATTGGACGCTCAACTCACGCGTCGATTACTGCAAGATGCCCCGGCTGCGTATCGTACCCAGATCAATGATCTACTACTTACTGCACTGGCCCGCGTCATTGCACGGTGGACCGCGCGTCCCGACTGCGTGATCCAACTTGAAGGCCATGGTCGTGAAGATTTGTTTGACGACATCGACCTGACCCGTACTGTCGGCTGGTTCACCAGTATTTTCCCGGTAAGACTATCTACGACCGACGACTTGGGTGAGTCCATTATCGGTGTCAAAGAACAACTGCGCCGCATTCCCGACAAGGGTACTGGCTACTCCGCACTACGTTATCTCGGTGATGAGCGGACACGTCTATCGTTGAGCGCACTGCCTACTCCGCGACTCACCTTCAACTACCTGGGGCAGTTCGACAGTAGTTTTGACAACACTGAAGGTGCGCTTTTTGCACCATGCAATGACAGCGCTGGCGCAGAACGCAGTCCAAAGGCCCCACTGGATAACTGGTTGAGCATCAACGGCCAAGTGTATGGCGGTGAACTAAGTCTTAACTGGGGCTTCAGCGTAAAGATGTTCAATGAAAGCACTATTAAGCACTTGGCAGATGATTACGCCGACGAGCTGAAAGCCATCATTGAGTATTGCTGCAATGGTATCCATTCAGGCGTCACGCCATCTGATTTCCCACTCGCAGAGCTCAGCCAGCAGCAACTGAATGCATTACCTGTACCCTCGCAAGACGTCGAGGACATCTATCCCCTCTCCCCGATGCAGCAAGGGATACTGTTCCATACACAAGAGTCGCCGGAAGCTGCACTTTACATCAACCAAATGTCGGTCCCTGTCGAAGGTCTGGACAGTAGCCGTTTCATCAATGCCTGGAACAGTGTGATCCAGCACCATGAAATCCTGCGAACCGGTTTCTGGTCCTCCAGCGATTTGGCTGAACCGCTGCAAATTATTTACCGCCAGGCTAGTTTGCCCGCTCAGATCATTGATTGGCAGAATCTAGCCGTCTCGCCGCAAGACCTTGAGCAATTAGCCAAGGCCGATCTAGAAAAAGGCTTTGATTTATTACACGCACCACTGATCAGACTGACATTGATCAAGCTCGATGAAAAACGGATGCATCTTATCTGGACCAGTCATCACATATTGATGGACGGCTGGAGCAGTTCTCGTCTGCTGGGTGAAGTGTTCCAGATCTATAATGGCCAGACTCCAGCCGCCAAGCGCGGAAGCTATCGGGATTACATCCAGTGGTTGAGAACTCAGTCCCAGGCCAACCTGGAAACCTTCTGGAGAGGCAAGCTCCAAGGGTTCAGCGGCCCGACGAGCCTGACCAACAGCATCGCGCCGCGCGCACAATCGGACCTCGAAGGTCATGCGGCGCTATATATGATTTGGGACACGGAGCGGACCCAGCACCTGCGGGAGTACGCGCAGCGCCTGCGTGTTACGCCCAACACGCTAATCCAGGCCACGTGGTTGTTACTCTTGCAGCGCTACACCGGACAAGCCACCGTATGCTTCGGCGCCACCGTCGCTGGCAGACCAGCGAGTTTGCGCGGAGCCGATGAAATGCTCGGGTTGTTCATCAATACCCTTCCTATTATCCAGACTCCAGAGCCAACGTCATCCGTCTGGCAGTGGCTACAAGCGCTGCAAAACTACAATCTAGAGATACGCGATCACGAACATGCTTCTCTCGCCGACGCGCAGCGCTGGTTGGGCCAGGGCGGAACGCCGCTGTTCGACAGCATCGTGGTGTTCGAGAACTACCCGGTGGATGAGCGCTTGCAAGAGGCCGAGCACAACCAGTTACGTTTCGGCAAAATCAGCACCCGCGACGTCACCAACTTTGCAATGGACTTGGCCATCAATCTGGGCAACACCCTCACAATCGAGTTCCTGTACCTGCGCAATCGTTTCACCCCAGAAGCTACGGAACAGATCCGCACAAGCTTCGAAACCCTGCTATGCGCGATGCTCGACAACCCGGATGCAACGCTGGGCAGCCTGAACATGCTCAGCAACAACGAGCAGCAACGCCTCAGCCAACGCAACACCCTGGCGCCTTTGCAGGAGACGCTGCCGCTGCTGGCCGAAGTCATCCGAAACCACGCAGTGGCCACCCCAGGCGCCGTCGCGGTGGTGTGCGCCGAAACCCAGTTGAGCTATGGGCAACTGGAGTCCCGCGCGAACCGACTCGCCCATCACCTGATCGCCCAAGGGATAGGCCCGGAGAGTTTTGTCGGGATTGCCCTGGAGCGTTCGGTGGACGTCATCGTCGCGTTCTACGCGGTCATGAAAACCGGTGGTGCCTATGTACCACTGGATATCGACTATCCCCAGGAGCGCGTGCAATGGATCGTCGAAGACTCCGCCATGAGTTTGTTGATCACCCACGAAAGCCTGCATTCGCGCTTCAATCAACCGTGGGCTCCGACACTGATAGCACTCGACGGCCTGAGCCTGGACAGTCAGCCCGACCACTGCCCTGCCAGCGCCGTACTGGATGACAATCTTGCCTACCTGATCTACACCTCCGGCTCCACCGGTAAGCCCAAAGGTGTGGCGGTCAGCCACGGGCAGATCCGCATGCATTGCCAAGCCATTGCCCGGCGCTACGACATGGATGCCAGTACCCGCGAATTGCTGTTTATGTCGTTTGCCTTCGACGGTGCTCAGGAGCGTTGGCTCTCGACGTTGGCCAGCGGCGCTCGTTTGGTAGTGCGCGACAATCGGCTGTGGACCCCTGAAGAAACCTGGCAAGCCCTGCATCAGCACGCCATCAGCATCGCCTGCTTCCCACCGGCCTATCTGCAACAACTCGCTGAGTTTGCCCAGACTCAGGAACAGGCCCCACCACCGGTACGTATCTACTGCTTTGGCGGTGATGCGGTAGCCGACGCCAACTTCGAACTGGTCAAGCGCGCACTCAAGCCGCAGTACTTAACCAACGGTTACGGGCCGACTGAAACCGTGGTGACCCCACTGCTGTGGAAAGTCCCGGTAGACGCCGTGTGTGGCGCGGTTTATGCGCCGATCGGCAAGCGTGTCGGCGAACGTACCCTGTATGTGCTGGACGATGCCCTCAATGCTGTGCCGGACGGCATAGCCGGTGAGCTGTATATCGGCGGCGAAGGCGTCGCGCGCGGTTATCACCAACGGCCCGGATTGAGCGCCGAGCGTTTTGTCGCCGACCCGTTCTCAACCACCGGCGCACGCCTGTACCGCACCGGCGACCTGGTGCGCCAGCGTGCAGACGGGGTGATTGATTACCTCGGTCGCTTGGACAATCAGGTAAAAATCCGTGGTTTTCGCATCGAAATGGGAGAGATCGAAGCGCGTCTGCGTGATCTTTCCGATGTTCAGGACGCTGTAGTGGTTGCCCGGGAAACTGCCGGTGGCAAACAACTGATCGGCTATGTGGTCGCCAGCGACGTGGCCGGCCTCGGTGAGCGCCTGCGTGGCGAACTGCAACAGGATCTGCCGGACTATATGGTGCCTGTGCAAATCCTCGTACTGGAGCGCTTCCCACTCAACCCCAACGGCAAACTAGATCGCCATGCCCTGCCCGACCCGGACTTCAAGGGACGCCAGTTCATCGCCCCGCGCAACGCGCTGGAAAAAGCCTTGGCAGCGATCTGGCAAGAGGTGTTGGAGGTAGAGCAAGTCGGGATCACCGACAACTTCTTCGAGCTGGGCGGCGACTCGCTACGGGTGCTTAAAGTGTTGTCCAAAGTGCGTAGTCAACCGGAACTGGGGCTGAGCCTCAAGCTGCGCGACATGATGGGCAAACCGACCATTGCCGAACTGTCGGGCTACACCCCGAGCGAGCAGAACCTAGACCCGCTGTTGCTGCTCAACAATCGTGTGGCCAATGCTGCGCCGCTGTTCTGCCTGCACGCCGGTTTCGGCACGGTATTCGACTACGAGCCCCTGGCACGGCGTCTGGACGGCCAGCGCAGTGTCTATGGCCTGCAATGCCGAATGCTGCTGGACCGCGATTGGGAGGATGAATCCTTGCAGGCCATGGCCATCGACTACGCCCAGTACATCCGGCAGAAACAGGCCGATGGTCCGTACCACCTATTGGGCTGGTCCCTCGGTGGCCCATTGGCGTTACTGGTGGCGCAGGAGCTGGAAAGCCAGGGCCAAGTCGTGGAGTTCGTAGGGTTGGTCGATGCCTTCACCCCGACTGCAGAACAGACGCAGCCTGAGGACGACTGGAGCGATGACTTGCGCGGTTTCCTCGCAGTCATCTTCGATGTGGCTGGCGAGCGTTTACCGGCGATTGAAATTCCGGCGGGCAGCGACATTGCGCGCCTGGAACAGTTGATCGCCTCGGTGCAAAGCAATGTCGCTGGCGACTCGGCATACAGTAGCATCAGCACCGAAGAGTTGGCCCATACGTTTATCGTGGCGATGAAACTCAAGGCGTTGTCCGCACAATTGCAGATCCTGCCAGATACCAGCTGCCGTCCCCATTGCTGGTGGGCCAGCACGCCGCAAGCGGACTTCATCAGCCCGGTGCCTGGAGCACTGAGCGACGAACTGATTGCCGCTGGTCACTACGACATCCTGAAAAACCCGGACTGGCTCCATGACCTGCTGCAGCAACTGCCGCAAAACGAAGCCGTGACCAACTGAACCCAACGCCGCCCCTGCACAGGGGCGGCACTGTATTGAATCAATAAGGAACACGTAATGCCCCTGGACCCCGATCTCGAAGGTTTTCTGGAGTTGGCTGAAATGGGCCGCCTGAGTGGCAAGAGTCAGCCCATGCATGCCTTGAGTGTGAGTCAGGCACGGCAGGAGTTCGAGATGAGCTCGCAGATCCTCGACCCTTCGCCGCCCGCCAGCCTGACGATTACAACCTTGCACATCCCGACACGCGACGGCGCAAAGATAGAAGCCCGGCTATATCGCTCGGCACATCATGCCCAACCTTCACAACCGAGCATTCTGTATTTCCACGGCGGCGGCTACGTGGTCGGCAGCCTTGACTCCCATGACTCGATTTGCCGCCGCCTGGCATCAAGCGGACGCCATGCGGTCCTGGCCCCGGCTTATCGGCTGGCTCCGGAGCATCCGTTCCCCACGGCCGTCAACGATGCCCTGGATTGCGCCAACTGGCTGGCTCGCGAGGCGCACACCCTGAATCTGGACCCGGACAATGTCAGTGTCGCCGGCGACAGTGCCGGCGCCACCCTGGCCACGGTACTGGCCATCAGCGCCGTGCAGACACCCGAACACCTTGCGCTAAAACCCAAGACCCAGTTGCTGTTTTACCCGGTGGCCGACACTCAGCGTACGCGTCCTTCCCACCAGTTGTATGCCGAAGGCTACCTGCTGGAAAGCGATACCTTGCAGTGGTTCTATCGACATTACACTCCCGACGCTGAGCAACGCGGTGACTGGCGTACATCACCGTTGTTGGCAAAAGGCCTTGGGCCGCTGGCACCGGCCTACGTTAGCCTGGCCGAATATGACCCGTTGTATGACGAAGGCTTGGAGTATGCGCAGTTGCTACGCGCCACTGGGACGGATGTCACCTTGTTGACCCAGGGTGGGTTGACCCATGACTTTCTGCGGATGTCTGGAATCAGTACTGACATCGGCGTGATTTACATGGCTGTCGAAGGTTGGTTGGAAGAGCACACGGCCTGAACGTATGACCTTACTGTGGACACAAGGCACAAAAAAGGGACATCTCGCGATGTCCCTTTTTCGTTTCAAACCGCGCTTACCAGAAGGTACCGCGCAGGGTCAGCATGTGGTTGCGCTCGTCACCGTACCAGTTGCCCGATGCCGAAGATCCCAGTTTGCTGTAGTACTTCTTATCAAAGAGGTTGTTGGCGTTGTAGATCACACTCCAGTTCTCATTGACACGATATTCGGCCATGGAGTCCCATACGGCGTAACCCGCCTGAACGTACTTATAGTTCTGCTCCACATCGTTCACGAAGGTAGTCCCACTGACGTAGGTAGCGCTTTGCAAGTTAACACCACCTCCGACTTTCACGTCGTTGAATATGCCCGGCAAACGGTAGGTTGACCACAGTTTGATCTGATGTTTTGGCGTAATGCTGCTGAATACCTTCGCCGCAGTGCGGTTACGATTGTGGTTATACGTATAGCCCGCCAGAACGTTCCAGTCCGGCAGGACTTCACCGGTAAACTCCATGTCGACGCCTTTGCTGACGACCTTGCCCTGAGGCAAGTAGCAGCAGTTGCCGCCAAACAGAACACTAGACTCTTCGTAGCGAGGATCCAACACTGCCTCGTTGTTACGCGAGGTGTAGTACAACGCAAAGGAAGTATTGATGGCTCCGCCCCACAACTCGCCCTTGACGCCGGTCTCGTAGGTCTTGCCGGTTATAGGCTCCATCGAACTGCCCGGCAATGGTCCCTGCATCGTGCTTTGTTGGGGCTTGAAGATTTCGGAGTAGCTGGCATAGGTCGACCATTCATCCGTCAGGTCATAGACGATACCGCCATAAGGAACCAGTTTGGTTGCTTCGCGGGTCGATACATCCGACTGCACCTTCCAGGCTCCATTTTCGATCGCCTGGTACAACTGATCAAATTTGTACCGCTGCGCACGAGCACCGATGATCAAGTGAAGTGGGTCCGCCAGTTGCAAGCGCAACGTCGAGTACAGGCCATACTGGGTCTGACTGTTGGGACTGTAGTTACGAATAAAGTTCTTGTCTGTTCCTGGTTGTGGCCAGGGTGTCGCATCCGGGTCAAATACATTGACCGGATTACCCGCCCCGTTGGACGAGGCAGTCCCCTCCCACTGGCTGGTGATTTTCTGATGATCCATGCCGACCAGCAGCTCGTGCTCCAAGCCTGCGTACACGAATTTCCCTGCTAGGTTTACATCGAGAAGCTTCTGATCGCTGCGATACTGATTGTTGGTACCTCCGGTTTTAGGCCCCGTGAGTGTTACCGGATCGACAGCACCAAAGCTGAAAGCCGCCTTCGAAAACCCGGAATCCAGCGTTTGGGTATATGAAACATTAAGCTTCCAGTCATCGTTAAGCTCATGGTCGACCTTGGCAAAAATTTCTTGGGATCGCCCGTCCAGATACGACCATTTTTGGGTCAAGCTAGTACTTCTGGACAGACCAAGGTCCTTGCCATTCACATCGCGCGGCAAACCGATCCCCGATCCCGTTTCATGAATACGCTCCGAGCGTCCACCCAAGGTCAATCGTGTATCCGGGAGGATATCGGCTTCCAGAATCCCGTAGAAAATCGGCTTCTCTGTACCACGATCATCCACCATGTACTGACGATCCGTGTAAGCCGCGACCATCCGGCCACGCAGCTTGCCATCAAAGCCCAATGGCCCTGTGACATCCATTTGGGTGCGGTAGTTGTCCCAACTGCCCGCCGACATATCGACTTTCAACTGATAGGCATCCAGCGGACGTTTGCGCACCAGGTTGATCATGCCGCCCGGATCGCCCGTACCGCCAAAGAGACCGGAAGCACCACGCAGGACCTCAACATGGTCGAACTCAACCAGATCGTAGTTTTTGTTGGAATAGAAACTGCCCGACGTAGTGCCTAATGCCATCGGGGCAGCACCGTCGATTTGAATGTTTTCAATCTTGAAACCGCGCGACGAGAAATCCGACAAACGGAAGTTGTTGTTAGTGACCGTGATACCCGGCGTCACTTTCATGGCTTCAGCCAGGTCAGTCATGCGTTTTTCGTCAATAACCTGCGACGTCACCACCGACACCGACTGTGGCGTCTGCCGCAGACTGGTCGGGGTCTTCGAACCGATACTGGTCAAGCCGGTGGTGTAGGAGCCGGAGTTTTCCGTCATCTCCCCCATGCCCTGGCCCTGGATGGTGGTGGCACCCAGTTCAAGGGCTGAACTCGTACCATTTTCGGGACCGAGAATGACCGTATTGTTTTCAACCCGGAAAGTCAGGCCCGCGCCTTTCAGCAATGCTTCAAGAGCGGCCTCGGGCTCCAGGGTGCCTTTGACGGCAGTGGACTTCTTGTCCGCGACCATCTCCGGCCCAAAAAGTACTTGCAGGCCGGTCTGCTTACCTAGCTCGGTCAGAGCCTTGTCCAGGGACTGGGCTGGCACATTGACCTGGATTGGTTGAGCGAACGCTCCAGTGGAGACACTGAGTGCCAACCCCAGGACCGCCACCGATACGCCATTGCGGCAGGAAGCCAGGGGGGTGTGGAAGAGTTTTTGCCTGAACCTTGTACTTGCGCGCGTCATTGTTTTGTTTAACCCCAGAGATGTCATTAATGTCGAAGGCCT
The DNA here is from genome assembly GCF_044510355.1 of Pseudomonas sp. DD1. NCBI lineage: Bacteria > Pseudomonadati > Pseudomonadota > Gammaproteobacteria > Pseudomonadales > Pseudomonadaceae > Pseudomonas > Pseudomonas sp. DD1. Next base: position 243,650 of record NZ_MSAJ01000037.1, read on the forward strand.
CCCACTCTTCGGGCGGAATGGCCTGAATATAGTTAAACCGTCCGGACTCCACTCCCTGTTGCAGAGGGACGGTTTTGACTTGAATCGGTGTCGAGCCATTAATGAACGTTTGGGAGAAAAATAATTTAGAAGGATTCTCAATCACTTTGTAACAGCAGCAAAAACCTTGCCTTCGGCCGACACTTTATCTTGTCAGGCACCCTGGGAAACTCTCACCTTTAAATCATTCGAGAGCCTGGCGCACGCAAAAAAAATCACCTCAGGTGAGGTGATTTTTTACGGCGACGGAGAAAGCCTAGAACGTACCCCGCACAGTCAGCATGTAGTTGCGCGGCTCACCGTAGTAATTGCCGTACTCGGAAGTTTTCAGGGTCTCGAAGTACTTGCGGTCAAACAGGTTGTTGCCATTGAGGGCGACGGTCCAGTTCTCATCGACTTTGTATTCGACCATGGCGTCCCATACGGCGTAGCCGCCTTGAGCAAAGTCAAAAGGCGTCTCACGGGAAACGTCATAGTAGTTACCTGTAGGATTCTTTCCATCAATCCGATAAGCAGTACCGCTGGCATAACTGGCGCTCTGCACATTGACACCACCGCCGACCTTCCAGTCGGAAAGGCGATCAGGCAGGGTATAGACGGTCCACAATTTGGCCAAATGCTTAGGAGTAACCGTCGTGAGGAAAGTATCTTTGGTGCCATTCTCGATAAGGTTCAGGGTATATCCCCCCATCACCATCCAACCAGGTGCTATCTCGCCGTTCGCCTCAAGCTCGACACCCTTACTGATAATCTCGCCTTCAGCCAAGTAACAGCAACTGCCGCCATATAGAACGGCCTGTCGTGGATACCTCGGGTCCTCAATCGCTTCTTTTTCACGCTTGGTGTAGAACACCGCGGCTGAAACGTTCAGCGTCCCGCCGTAGAGCTCACCTTTAATACCTGTCTCGTATGTCTTGCCAACCATCGGTTCCAGTACTGTGCCGGAAGTCACTGGGCCTTGCAGTTGATGAGCCTGGGGCTTGAAGATTTCCGAATAGCTGGCGTACACCGACCATTCATCATCGAGGGCATATACCAAACCACCGAAGGGCACCAGTTTAGTGGGTTCACGATGATTACTCTGGGACTCAAGGCCCCATGCGCCCGTATCAGCATTTACGGCCATGTAGGTCTGTTCGAACTTATAGCGCTGCACCCTGGCCCCGATTATCAGCTTAAGCGGATCCGTCAGCTGTAAACGCAAGGTCGAGTACAGACCATATTGCCTACGGGTATTGGGGCTGTAATCACGCTCAAGCTTGTTGCCAATGCTGTCGGAAGGTAAAGGCGTGAGGTCTGGATTGTAGACATCAATAGGATAGAAGCCCTGCATAGCTTTCGTTGAGCGCCAGCGACTGGTCACCTTCTGCACATCAGCACCGATTAGCAGTTCATGCTCACGATTGAACGCCGTAAATTTCCCGGACACGTTGCCATCGAACAGCGTCTGCTCACTCCAGCTTTTAATGTAACTCCCTCCCCAGGTCGCACCTTCAAGCGTTACCGGATCAGGTGAGCCCCACAGGAACGCACCTTTGGTCTCGGATTTATCAAAGGTACTGGTCAAGGACACATTGAGCTTCCAGTCGTCAGCCAGTTCCTGGTCGTACTTGGCGAAGATTTCTTGGGAACTGTTATCGCTATAGGCCCAGTTCGGCGAGTACCAAGTGCTGCGGCTGAGCTTCAAGTCCTGCCCGGTGCTGAAGCGCGGCAGCCCGTCGCCAGTACCATTTTCATGAATCTTCTCGTAGCGCCCCCCAACGGTAACCCGGACCGTATCCGATACATCGGCCTCCAACACCCCGTAGATGAAAGGCTTCTCGGTACTACGGTGATCCATGAAGTACTGCCGGTCGGTATTGGCGACCACAACACGTCCGCGAAGCTTGCCATCAAAGGCCATTGGCCCCGTCACGTCGACTTCAGTACGGTAGTTGTCCCACGAACCTGCCGACGTATTGAACTTGAGCTGGAAGTAATCCAGCGGGCGCTTACGCACGGCGTTGATGATGCCGCCCGGATCGCCGGTGCCGCCAAACAGGCCAGATGCCCCCTTCAAAATTTCGATATGGTCGAACTCAGCCATGTCATACGTTTTGTTGGCGTAGAAGGTACCGATACCAGAACCGATATCCATCGGCGAGGCACCATCAATCTGAATGTTATCAATACGAAAACCACGAGAGATGAACTGCGGTAGACGATAATTGGCGTTTTTGACGGTGATGCCCGGAGTGCGTCGCATCGCATCGGACAGATCGACAATGCGCCGGTCTTCCAGAAGCTGCTGGGTGATGACAGACACCGACTGCGGCGTGTCCTTCAAACTCGTAGGCGTTTTGGAACCGGCGCTGACAAGGCCGCTGGTATAAGACCCCGAATTCTCCGTCATCTCCCCCATCCCCTGCCCCTGAATGGTGGTAGCCCCCAACTCCAACGCCCCACCCTGTACCGGTGCCTTCTCAATCAAAATCACATCATCACTCAATCGGGCGACCAAGCCGCTGTTCAGCAACAACCGATCAAGCCCCTGCTGCACCGGGTAGTTCCCCCTCAACCCGTCCGACTGCTGACCGGCCACCAATTCGCTGACAACCATCAACCGCAACCCGGACTGCTCGGCAAAGCGCGTCAATACCTGGTCAAGTTGACCGGCCTCGATAGCGTAGGTCCGGCTGTCGCTCTTCTGCTGCTGCGCCGCCTGTGCCGGCAGGCTCATACCCACGGCACTGGCCGTGGCAAGTGCCAGGCTCAAGGCGGTGTGCCTGATCAGATGCTGCATAACGCTCCCCTTGCTGAAATCAGCCAAATAAAAATCAATCTCAACAGGAAAGACGTCAACCCTCTGAAACCCGACAGCGGCGGCAAGTGTATTTTTTGCAAGCTGAGTTACTGTCGCGGCGAGTCGTCGCGCTCGATCACGGTCAGCCACGGCAGCAAGCGCACCCGCAGCGGCAAGGTGCGTTGCAGCAGTTTCAATTGGGCGTCGGTGTCGTCGGTGGCGATGATGCCGGTCACGGGCAGGTCGCGCAGGCCGCTGTCACGGACCCAGATTACGCCGCGATGGTAGCGGCCAAGTTGCTCCAGCACATCACCCAGGGGCTGGCGGTTGAACACCAGTTTGTCGCGGCGCCAGGCCGTGGCGGTGCCGACGTCGACTGGCTGGGTACGCGAGAGACCTTCCGGGCCGTATTGCACGGCCTGACCGGCCTCGACATCGGTGGTCTGTGGATCGTCGTCCAATGTCACGCGCACCGTGTGTTCGGTGACGACCATCCGCACCTGCTCGCCTTCGCGCCGCACGTCGAAGCCGGTGCCCAGCGCACGCAGGCTGCCACGGCCGGCGCGTACTTCGAATGGACGCTGGGCATCGAGGGCGACCTGGACAAAGAGCTCCCCGGTATAGAGATGCAGCACACGACGATTACCGTGCATTTCGATATCCACACGCGTGCGTGGCGCCAGTTCCAGGTGTGAGCCGTCGGCCAGTGTCACACGGCGGTGCTCACCCAGGCCGGTCACCTGGTCCGCCATCCAGCCTTGTTGCTCCGCCTGCCAGGACAAACCGCCTGCCAGGCTCAACGCGACGACAAGTCCCAGTTGCAGCAAGCGGCGTGACGACGCGGGCGGACGCTCCAGTGCGCTGCCCAGGCTCTCCCACAACCGCTCCGCCGCCTGGGCGGCGCGTTGGTGCTCCGCGGAGGTTTCGCACCACTGCAGGTAGGCGTCCCAAGACGGTGCCTCGGCACTGCCCGAATGCAGGTCGACCAGCCACTGCAACGCTTGCTCGGTCAGCAGCGGCGAAGGTTTACTCGGGGCAGGGTCGCGTGTCACTCGGTCATCCCGAGGCGACGGGCACAGTGCAGCACGGCACTCATGATGTATTTGCTGACCATGCTGGGGGAAACCCCAAGCTGCTGGGCGATGGCGGCATGGCCCAATCCATCGAGGCGATTGAGTAACAAGGCCTGGCGGCTGTTCTCGGACAATTCACTCAACGCCTGATGCAACAGTTGCAACTGCTGGCGCATTTCCACCAGTGCCGCAGGCCCCGGGCACGGATCCAGCAGTTCGTGCTGCACATCCTCCAGCGAGTCCATCGGCCCGCGCCGCGTACGGCTGCGCCCAAGGTCAATGATCAGGTTGCGCAACACGCGAATCAGGAAAAACCGTGGGTTGATGATCGTATGGGTGCGCTGCTGTCGATCCAGGCCAACGTAACGCACGAATGCGTCCTGAGCGAGATCGGCAGCCATCTCCCTGTCGCCCAGGCGACGGTAGGCAATCTGCTGCAGTTCGCGATGATAGAGGCGAAACAACCGGTCCAGATTATCCAACGCACACTCCATGAGCATCCGTGTGCAGGGCACACATAGGGGGCGCTAGACTACAATTTATGAGAATCGTTCGCAACAGCATAAAACTTGCGAGCGCTGACTGACTGGCAGCGCCCGCAACCGTTTTAGCTCTGCACCGCCGCCTGTTGGCGCGCCTTCTCCAGCAGCGCGGCCTTTTCCTCTGGACTCATTGCGTCCAGCCGCAAACGTGCCTGGGCCAGTTTCTCCAACTGGCCTGGGCTATCTTCCTGGGCGCGCAAGGCCTGGGCCAGTGCGCCGGGACTTGGGTGATCGAACACGATGCCGGGGTGGACTTCGCAGTGCAGCAGTTTGCGAATCCCGGCGACCAGCTTGATCACCAGCAGCGAATGGCCACCGGCGGCGAAGAAGTCGCGGTCGCGGCTCAAGCGTTCGCGCCCCAGCAACTGGGCCATGCGACTGGCCAGCAAGGTTTCAAGGGCGTCCATGGGCTCGATGAAGGTGTCGTCTTCTTCGACCAACTCCAGATTCTGCAAGGCCTGGCGGTCGACTTTGCCGTTGCCCAGGCGCGGCATGTGCTGCACCACCTGGTACTGGTGCGGCACCATCACCGCCGGCAAGCGCTCAGCCATTTGCTGCTTGAGGGTTTGCAGCCAATCCGCAGGCGCGTCCTGGCTCGGCAGTACAAAGGCGACCGGCTCATCGTGCGCCAGCAGCACCACGGCTTCGCTCACGCCTGGCACGCGCAGCAGTTGTTGTTCGATTTCTGCCAGTTCGATACGGAACCCGCGCACCTTAACCTGATGGTCACGCCGGCCATACAGCGCGATACCGCCTTGTGGCAGGTAGCGGGCCAGGTCGCCGCTGCGGTACAACCGTTCGCCAGGGTTAAACGGACTGTTGATAAACGCTGCATCGGTCTGCGCCGGGTCATTCAGGTAGCCACGGCACAATTGCTGGCCGCCGATATACAGCTCACCCAGTTCGCCGCAGGCCACCAGTTGCAGGCCCTCGTTGAGGACGAACAACTGGTTGTTGGGCAATACCCGAGTCAGGGGAATGGCCAGGTCTTGCAAGTCGTCCGGGCTGATTGTATGCACGGCGACGCCAACGGTGGTTTCGGTGGGCCCGTAGTGATTGAACAGACGGCAATCGGCGCGCAGGTTGAAGATGCGCGCAACCGTCCCCTGACCGATGGCTTCGCCGCCGAGGATCAGGGTGGCCGGCACCTTCGGCTGCGGTGCTTCGAGCAAGGCGGCAAGATGGGACGGCACGATTTTCAGGCAATCAATGCCCTGGGTGTCGATGAAGGCTGCGAAGGCTTCGGGATCCTGCATCGTCACCTCGTCAGCGATATGCAAGGTGGCGCCGTTGTACAGCGCACCAAACAGGCTGGTGTTACCCAGGTCCGCCGCGACAGTGGAGCCTTGGGCGAAGTGCCGGCAAGCAGCCAGCTCCAGTTCACTGCTGACGCCCGCGACGTAATTGAGCAATTGCCGATGCTCGACCACCACGCCCTTGGGCACCCCGGTGGTGCCGGAGGTAAACAGTACATAAGCGGCGTCCTGGCCTTGCAGGGTTGCACTAGGTCCTTGCGCCAGCGGTTGCTGCACCTTTTGATCGAGGTCCAGTACTGCGCAACCGACTGCATCCAAAGCCACACCCTGGGTGACCAGTAGTTGCGCACCGGCCTGTTCCACCAGTTGGGCCTGGCGCGCCACTGGCCAGTTCGGGTCCAGCGGCAGATAGGCAGCGCCTGTGCGCCAGGTCGCAAGAATAGTCAGCACCTGGGCCACGCCGGGCGGCAAGGCCAGGGCGACGATGCTGCCGGGGGCTACACCCTTTTGACGCAGACGGCTGGATAATTGACGCACGCCGGCATCCAACTCGGCGTAGGTCAGCGACTGCTGCCCCGCGACCAATGCCAACGCGTCCGGGGTGATTTCGGCCCAATTGAGAATATGCTCAGGCAACAGCACCCGCTCTTCCAGCACTTGCGGCGCGGGATTGAACGCCAGCAGGCGTTGGCGTTCCGCCTCACCCAACAGGCTCAGGGTTGCGATGGCCGCGTCCGGCTGCTCCAGCAGACTGCCCAATAGCACTTGATACTGCGCCAGCAGCGTCTGCATCGCGGCCTGGCTATAAACGGCAGCGGCATAGTCCAGCGACAGGCCGGAGACAGCGCCGCCCTCCTCCATATCGACATTCAGCGCGAGTTCAAACAGCGGCCGAAGATCAGCACTGTAGGCGCCGCTCCAGGTGCATGTCCCCACTGTGCGCGCTGCCGGTTCCTGCCGCACACCAAAACCATGGGTCAGCGGCAGGCCGGCGTCGAGCGGCGCATATTCTTGCCAGGTGCCATGGGTCTCCAGCACACCGGTCAGCTCAGCCAACACACGCGTGAACGATGCTGTCGGCGCCAGGTTCAGGTTCAACGGCAGGGTTCTTTCCAGCAGGCCCACGGTGGGTGCGAAGAACTCATAGTCCTGGCGCGCGTCATGCCGCAGGCCCGCGACAAAACCTTCGCGCCCACTGACGCGCGCCAGCAGCACCCACCAGGCTGCTTGCAATAGCGTGGTCACCGGCGTGTTGTGCTGGGCTGCCAGTTGGCTCAGGCGCTCCAGCATACGTGGGTCGAGGGCGGCAGTCAGTGTCTGCCCACCGGCCTTGCCCGGCGCAGTGTCCGCGTAGCGCACCGGCAACTCCGGTGCCAGCACCCCAGTGCTCGGCAGGCAGGCTTGCCAATAGGCCTTGGCAGTATCGGCATCTTCGTCGAGCACTACTTCGGCATGCCACTCCAGGTACTGGGCAAACTGCCCCAGCTCCTCATCCACGGCGCAACTGCCCTGCTCATACGCCGTACACAGGTCTTGATAAAGAATCCCCAGGCTCGCCTGATCCCCCACAAAACCCGCCAAGCCCAGGGTCAATTGCCAGTGTTGCGCGTCGATACGCTGCAACAGACCCTCGAAAAACACCCCGGACGCCAGGCTCACCGGGCGTTGGCACCACTGCACCAAGACCTGCGCGGTGTCGCTGGACTCATCCACCGCCAATGCCACATTCGCCGCACCGGCCTCAAAGAACTGCCGCAGGCCACGATAACCGGGCGCCGTCGCCAATCGGGTGAGCAGCGCGGTGTGACGCTGGCTCAAACCGTTTAAAGCCGCTTGCAGGCGTGAAACGTCGAGCGCGCCCTTGATCTGGATATGCAACAGGTGCGCGATATCACCCCAGCTCGCACCGTCCTGTGCGTCCAGCACCCGCTGTTGTTGTTCCGGGAGCAGCGCCAGGCCTGCATCGTTAAGCGTACTCATGCCTCAGTCCCTTCAGTTTGCATACGTGTAGAGGGCGTTACCGTTTCCAGGTCGCGCCGCTCGATCATTTCACCCATGGCCACGACGATTTTGCGTGGGCCTTCAAAGGGGTCGCGGGCGTGGGCGGCAAGCATGTTGTCCAGCAGGATCACATCGCCCTTGCGCCAGTCAAAACGCACCGCACAGGCCTCGTAGAGTTCGCCCAGGAGTTGCATCACCGCGTCTTCAATCGGGCTGCCATCGCCGTAGTACACGTGGCGCGGCATCCGCTCGGGACCGAACAGGCCCAGCAGGTCGTCGCGCACGTCAGGGTCCAGGCAGTAGATGTGGTGCAGTTGCACCTGGTTGAAGAAGGTTTTCTCGCCCGTGGTCGGGTGGGTGATGATCGCCGGGCACGGGGTGCGGATTTGCAGTTCGTCGTTGTCCAGCCAGGTCCATTGAATGCCAGCCAGCGCGCAGCGCTGCTCGACCTGGGCGCGGTCTTCGGTCTTGAAAAAATGCTGCCAGGACACGTCGAGCTTATCGGCGAAGGTGCGCACATACAGCAGGCCCTTGCTTTCGAATGTATCGCGCAACGCTTGCGGCAAACGCAGGTACATCTGCCGGCAATCGACCACCGGCGTGGCACCGCCCACGGGCGACGGTTGCTCGCAGAAGAACAGTTGCTTGCGCGGCCAGCGATCCTGATGCGAGCTCTCGTTGTGGAACAGGATCATTTTCTTTTCCGGGTACGGCGTAGAGCGGTAGGTGTTCTTGCCGCCCTCTTTCTTCGGCAAGTCGCCGTACTGGCCGTACAGGCCCGGCTGGACTGCTTCGGCAAAGGCCTCGAAATCGTGGATATCACGCATGGCAAAGCCTCGGAACAGGATCCCCGCATGCCGCGCCAACTTCTCCTCGACCAAGGCGCGATTGGCCTGGACCCACGTCACCAGGTCGAGCCCCGGATCATTGGGCTCCATCAGCAACGGGAACACCTGGTCGGCGTTCAACAGCGATTCACGCATCGCCGGCAGCGGGGCTCTGGCCACCGGGCTCGACGGTTTCTTGAGGAACTTGCCCAGTTTGTCGGCTTTCGGGCTGGCAGGTGCGGCAGGAGCAACAGCGGTATTCGACGGCATGATGATGTCCCCTAATCGGATGTCTGGATCCATGACAATCTGTTGAAGAATTCCCATCCAGGCGCTCACAAGCTCGGTAATGCGCTCTTGTTTGAATAAGTCATTGGCGTACTGCCAGGTGCCTTGCCACTGCCCGGCTTCTTCGTCGATGAACAACGCCATGTCGAACTTGGAATAGCCGCCCAGGCTGGGCACCACCTCCACGGCAATGTCCGCCAGGCCAGCGCTGTGCACCGGCAGGTTGTTCATCACAAACAGCACTTGCACCAAGGGGTTGAAGCCCCGGTGCCGGGGCACGTTGCTGGCTTCGGCGATCATGTCCAGGGGCAGGTCCTGATGCTCGAATGCCGTGAGGGAGGTTTCCCGCGCAGCAGCGAGGAAATCACTGAACCGGGCCTTTGCGTCGAAGCGCGAACGCAGGGGCAGGATATTCACGAAGAAACCAATCAAGCTTTCCAGCTCGGCATGCTGGCGCCCCGCGACATCAGCGCCCACCAGCAAGTCGTCGCTGGTGCCCAGGCGATGCAGCAACACCTGGAATGCCGCCAGCAAGGTGGTGTAAGGCGTAACGCCGTGGCGGCCGGACAAGCCTTTGAGTGCCTCGCCCAATGCCGGCGGCACGCTGAACGACTCGCTGGAGCCTTCAAAAGACGGTACTGGCGGCCGTGGAAAATCAGTGGGTAACAGGAGTTGGCCGGGATGACCGGCCAGGGCGTCCTTCCAGTAGCGGGCCTGTTGCTGCAAGACCCCGGCCTGCTCCAGCGCCAGTTGCCATTGGGCATAGTCGCTGTATTGCACCGGCAGCGGCGGCAAGTCGATGCCACGGCCGTGCTTGAGCGCGGCGTAGTGTTGCACCAGTTCACCCACCAGCACCGCCATCGACCAACCATCGGAAATGATGTGGTGCATCGAATACAGCAGCACATGCTCATGGGCACCCAGGCGCAGGATCTGCCCACGCAACAGCGGCGCTTGTGCCAGGTTGATCGGGTGTCGGGTGTTGTCCAGCGTGGCCTGGGCGACCTGGGCTTCCTGTTCGATACGGTCCAGGTGCGACAGGTCGACCAGGGCGAAGTCCAGTGCCACCTCTGGCGAAATCACCGCCAATGGATCGCCGTCATCGTCTGCGACATAGGCGGTGCGCAGCACTTCATGACGCTGCACCACGCACTTGAGGCTTTCGATCAGCAACGGCACCGAGACTTCGCCACGCAAGCGCAACGCCAGCGGCATGCCGTACGCGCCGTTGCCGGCCGAAAACTGTTCGGCCACCCACAAGCGGCGCTGGGCCAGGGACAAGGGCGCAGTGCTGCGCGGCCCATGGGCGCGCAAGGCGATCTGCGCCGGTTGCGCGGCCGAGCGGCCCGCCAACACGGCGGCAAAGTCTTCCAACACCGGAGCATTGAACAGGTCCCGCAAGCCAGGGTCGCTGGCCAGGGTTTGCTTGAGCCGCGCAATCACCTGGGTGGCCAGCAGCGAGTGCCCGCCCAGTTCGAAGAAGTTGTCGCTCACCCCCACCTGCGCCAGACCCAGCACCTGTTGCCAGACCTCGGCAATCTGCTGCTCCAAGACATTGCGCGGCGCGATATAGTGCTGCTGCAAGGCACTGGCATCCGGCGCGGGCAACGCCTTGCGATCGAGCTTGCCGTTGGGAGTCAGCGGCAGGCTGGCGAGGAATACCCAATGGCTGGGCACCATGTACTCCGGCAGGTCGCCCTTGAGCTGACGCTTGCACGCCTCACGCAGCGCCTGTTCATCGCTGACCGCTTGCACGGCAACCACGTACGCCACCAACTGCGAATGGCCAGCGACGTCCCGCACCACCACGGCGGCTTCGCGCACTTGCGGTTGCTCCAACAGCCGCGCCTCGATTTCCCCCAGTTCGATCCGCAACCCACGGATTTTTACCTGGTGATCCACGCGGCCGATGTACTCGATCACCCCGTCCGCGCGGTAGCGCGCCAGGTCGCCGGTGCGGTACAGGCGCGTACCGGGAGCGCCAAATGGATCGGGCAGGAAGCGTTCGGCGGTGAGTGCCGGGCGCTGGAAGTAACCCCGCGCCAGGCCATCGCCGCCAATCAACAATTCACCCGCCACCCCGACCGGCACCGGCGCCAGGTTATCGTCGAGGATATACAGGCTGGTATTGGCAATCGGCCCGCCCAGCCACGGCTGAGGCTGGGTTGGCGTGAGCGGGTACTGCGCCGACCAGATGGTGGTCTCGGTCGGCCCGTAGAGGTTCCACACCTGGGGCGAAAGCGCCAAAAGGCGGGTCGCCAGTTCCAGGGGTAGCGCCTCACCGCCGCACAGCAGTTTGCAACCCTTGAGCTCATCGGCCTGCGGGTGATCGAGCAGCATGCGCCAGGTCGAGGGCGTGGCCTGCAACACGCTGATGCGCTGCTGTTTGACCAGGGCAAGCAAGGCTTGCGGGTCGAGGTTGATGTCCTGCCCGGTCAGCACCAGGGTTGCGCCAGCCAACAGTGGCCCATAGATTTCCAGGCCGAAAATATCGAACGAAAAGGTGGTCAGCGACAGCAGCCGGTCATTGGCATCCAGGCCCGGCTGGCGGGCCATGCTGCACACAAAGTTGGTCAGGGCGCCATGGCGCACCATCACGCCTTTGGGCTTGCCGGTGGAGCCGGAGGTGTAGATCACGTAGGCCAGGTGTTCGGCCGTGGTGCGCGGCAGCGGGTTTTCGCAGCTGTAGCCATCGAGCCACGCATCCGGTTGGTCCAGGGCCAGGGCACTGACCCCGGCCGGGATCGGCAAGCGCGCCAGCAACGGTGCCTGGGTCAGCAGCAGGGCCAGGCCGCTGTCTTGCATCATGTAGGCCAGGCGTTCCTCGGGGTACGCCGGGTCCAGCGGCACATAGGCGCCACCGGCCTTGAGAATCGCCAGCAGCCCGACCACCAGGTCAACGCTGCGTTGCACCGCAATTCCCACCAGTACATCAGGGCCGACACCGGCCGCGATCAGGCGATGGGCCAGGCGGTTGGCCTGCTGGTTGAGTCGGGCAAAGGTCAATGACTGGGTGTCGAAGACCAATGCTACGGCATCCGGGGTGCGGGCGGCCTGGGCTTCGATCAGGTGGTGGATGGCGCTGTCGCGAGGGTAGTCGGCAGTGCTGGCGTTCCAGGTTTGCAACGCCAGGCGCTGTTCAGTGGCGTTGAGCATCGGCAGTTGACCGATGCGCTGCCGTGGATCATCGACCATGCCCTGCAACAATCTCTGCCAATGCCGCGCCATGCGTTCGACGGTCGAGGCGTCAAAGATATCGGTGGCATAGGTGAGGACCGCCGACAGGCCATCAGGGCCGTCGAAGGTATTGAGGGTCAGGTCAAACGGCGCACTGAGGTTCTCCGAGTCGACTGGCGTGCACAGCAATCCGCCCAGGGGTTGGCCATCGGCAAACCGGCCAGTTTCCATCTGATGGTTAAACATCACCTGGAACAGCGGAGTGTGCAGGCTGTTGCGCTCGGGCTGCAGCGCCTCCACCAACTGCTCGAACGGCAGGTCTTGCCAGGTCTGGGCCTCGTGGGCCGCCGCCTTGACCGTCTGCACAAAGTCCGCAAAGGGCTGCTGGCTGTCGAGCGTGGCCTGCATCACCTGGGTATTGACGAAAAAGCCGATGACCCGCTCGGTCTCGGCCCGGTTGCGGTTGGCGGTGGGTACGCCGACGCGAATGTCAGACTGGCCGCTGTAGCGGTGCAACAGCACCTGGAACGACGCCAGCAACAACATGAACGGGCTCACCCCTTGCTGCTGCGCCAGGCCCTTGAGGCCGTCGCTCAAGGCACGATCCAACGCCAGCGGCAGCGTCGCCCCACGCTGGTCCGGTGGCCCCAGGCGTGGGCGATCCACCGGTAGTTCAAGCAAGACGTGCTCGCTGCCCAATTTACCGCGCCAGTAATCCAGTTGCCGGCGCCCTTCCCCGGCCTCCAGCCATTGCCGTTGCCAGGCGGCATAGTCAGCGTATTGAATGATCGGTGCCGGCAACGCGCAAGGCGTGCCCGTGACCTGGGCAATGTACAGCGCCAGCAGCTCATCGATCATGATCTGCATCGACCAGCCATCGGTGATGATGTGGTGCAACGTCAGTACCAACACGTGCTCATCGTCCGCCAGGCGCAACACTGCGGCGCGCAGCAGCAGATCGTGTTCCAGATCGAACGGCTGGCTGCTCTGCACCCGGACAAACGCCTTGATTACGGACTCGGGGTCGCCTGCCGGGGCAGCCTGCACCGCAAGCTCCACGGCTTCGATGGGCCGCATGATGCATCGCACCTGCTCGCCTTGCTGCACAAATCCGGCGCGCAGCCCTTCATGGCGCGCCAGCACCTGCGACAGGCTGCGTTGCAGCGCCTCGACATCCAGCTCCCCCTTCAAATGCAGCGCCGTACAGATGTTGTAGGCACTGCCCGTTGGGTCGAACTGCCAGAGAAACCATTGCCGCTGCTGGGCATACGACAGTTGCTGGGGCCCGGCTTCGCTAGCCGGCACAATCGGGAAACGCGCGACGTTGACGCCCTGCTGCTCCAGCTTGCGGAACAGTTGCGCACGCTTGGGTGCGCTCAAGTCCTTGATGCGCGCCACCAGTTCTGCGGTTTTGGCCCCGCCTTGCTTAAGCATTGGTTTCCTCCAGGTTTTCCTGCTCCAGCTCATCAAGGGCATCGAAGATCAGGTCAAAGTCATCATCCAGGCCATCGTCCCGGGTCGCATCGACCAGCGATTGGGCCAAGGCCCCGAGGCTGTCCTGCGCGTAAAAGTCCTTCACGGCCACGTCTACCCCAAGCACTGCCCGCACACGGGACAGCATCACCACCACTTGCAGGGAGTGCCCGCCCAGGTCGAAGAAGTTGTCGCCAAGCCCCACGCGCTCGACCTTGAGCACCTCTTGCCAGATCCCGGCCAGTTGCTGCTCAAGTTCCGAAACCGGCGCCACATAGGCTTTTTGCGTCTGGCTGACATCCGGTGCCGGCAAGGCCTTGCGGTCCAGTTTGCCGTTGGGGGTCAAGGGCATCTGCGCAACGAACACCAGGTGCGCAGGGATCATGTAGTCGGCCAGATGCTGCTTGAGCCCGGCCTTGATCGACTCGCGCAACGCCGTATGTTGCTCGGTGCTGTCCGTCGATTCGGCGAGCACTACGTAACCCACCAGTTGCGGGCCGCTGGGTCCATCGAGGGCCACCACGGCCGCTTCGCGCACAGCATCCTGGGCCTGGATGCGCGCTTCGATTTCCCCCAGTTCGATCCGGAAGCCGCGAATTTTCACCTGGTGGTCCAAGCGCCCGAGGTATTCGATCACCCCTTCGGCGCGATAGCGCGCCAGGTCGCCGGTGCGGTACAAGCGCTGGCCGGGCGCACCGAACGGGTCGGGCAGGAAACGTTCGGCAGTCAGGCCTGGGCGCTGGAAGTAGCCGCGCGCCAGGCCATCACCGCCGATCAACAGCTCGCCGGGCACGCCGACCGGGGCCAAGGCACCGTCCTGGCTGACGATGTACAGGCCGGTGTTGTCGATCGGCCGCCCCAGCCATGGCTGGCCGTCGAGACGATGGGCGGCTGACCAAATGGTGGTTTCGGTTGGCCCATAGAGGTTCCATACCGCTCCACCGAGGGCGAGCATGCGTGCCGCCAGTTCATCGGCCAGGGCTTCGCCACCGCAGAGCAAGGTGCAGCCCTGCAACGCCGCCACCTGCGGGCTGTCGAGCAACATGCGCCAGGTCGAGGGCGTGGCTTGCAGGGTGTTGACACGCTGGGTAGCCACGGTGGCGAGGATCGCGTCCGGGTCGAGGGTGGTGTCTTTGTCCACCAACACCGCACAGGCGCCAACGGTCAGCGGCAGGTAGATCTCCAGGCCGAAGATATCGAACGAGAAGGTGGTCAGAGACAGGATCCGCTCTCCCACCGCAAGCCCCGGCTGGCGGGCCATGCTCGCAATGAAGTTGCCCAGGGCGCCATGGGGCACCATTACCCCTTTGGGCTTGCCGGTTGAACCGGAGGTGTAGATTGCATAGGCAAGGTTGCCCGGCCCGGCCGATGGCTGCGGGTTGTGGCTCGGATAGCCCGCGAACCAGCCCGCCTCACCCTCCAGCACCAGCGCCTGGACACCGCCTGGAATTGGCAGCGCCCCCAGCAGTGGCGCCTGGGTAATCAGCAACATCAGGCCGCTGTCTTGCATCATGTACGCCAGGCGATCAGCCGGGTATGCCGGGTCCAGCGGCACATAGGCGCCACCGGCCTTGAGGATCGCCAGCAGGCTGATGATCATCGGCAAGCCGCGCTCCACCGCGATCCCCACCAGACGATCCGGCCCGACACCTTCGGCCAGCAACCGATGCGCCAGTTGGTTGGCCTGTTCGTTGAGCTCGCGATAGGTCAGCGACTGCTGGCCGAACACCAGGGCGACGGCATCGGGAGCGCGCTCAGCCTGGGCCTCGAACAGTTGGTGAATGCATTGCCCGCGCGGGTAATCGACCGCCGCCGGGTTCCATTGCGCGACCATCTGTTGTTGCCGCGCAGCGCCTTGCATCGACAAATCACCCAGCGCCAGCTCGGGCTGATCGAGCATACCCAGCAGCACGTGGCTGAAATGCCCGCTGAGCTCGCTGATGGTGTCGGCGCTAAAGTGCCCATGGCTATAGCGGTAATGCACACTCAGGGTCTGCCCCAGACTGACCGACAGGCTCAACGGATAATGGGTCTGTTCATGACTCTGCACTTCGCCGAACACCAAGCCTTGCGGCGCGCCGCGCTTGAGGGTTTCGGCCACCGGGTAGTTCTCAAATACCAGCAGGCTGTCGAACAGTGCGTCACCGCTCTGCCCGGCCCAACGCTGGATATCGAACAACGGCGTGTGCTCATGCTCGCGCAGGGCCAGGTTTTGTCCCTGCACGACCTGTAACCATTGGCTGACGGTTTGCTCGGCGCGCGGGCTGGCAACCACCGGCAAGGTATTGATGAACAGCCCAACCTGCTGCTCGATACCCGGCAAGTCAGCCGGGCGACCGGCGACCGTGGCACCAAACGCCACGCAGTCCTGCCCAGTGTAGCGCTGCAACAGCAACAGCCACGCGGCCTGCACCAAGGTGTTGGAGGTGACTTTTTGCTGGCGGGCAAACTCGCTCAGGCGGCGGGTTTGCTCCCCATCCAACATCAAGTGATGGTCGCCGTGACCGGCGGCGGCCTGCCCCTGGCCACTGACCGTCTGTGCCAGCAGGGTCGGCTCCTCCAGTGCCGTCAGATTGGCGCTCCAGAATTGTTCACTGGCCTGTTGATCCTGGCGTTGCAGCCAGGCGATGTAATCGCGATAGAGCCCAACGGACGGCCCCGGCGCCTGGCCGTCATAACGCTGCAGCACCTCACCCAGGAGTTGGGAGTTGCTCCAGCCGTCCATCAGGATGTGATGGTTGGTGTAAAGCAGTTCGCAACGACGGTCATCCAGGCGCACCAGTACCAGGCGTAATAGCCCAGGCCGGTTCAAGTCAAAACCCTGGGCCAATTCGGCAGCAGCCAGCGCTTGCAGCGCAACTGATTGATCGTCGCGCGCGCGCCAGTCGAGCACGGTAAAGGGCACATCAAGCTGCTTGTGCACCACCTGCATCGGCTGCGGCAAACCGCCCTGCCAGGCAAAGGCCGTGCGCAGAATGGCGTGCCCATCGACCACCGCCTGCCACGCTGCGCGAAAGCGTTCTGGGTCCAGGCCGTCCACCGATACTTGCATCTGATTGACGTAATCGCCGCCGCTTTGCTCCAGCAAGCTGTGGAACAACATGCCTTGCTGCATGGCCGAGAGCGGGTAGATGTCTTCGATGGCTTCAGGCGCGCCGGCAAGCACATCCACGTGGGCCTGTGTCAACGCCGCCAGCGGGAAGTCGGACGGTGTCACGCCGTGATGGCCGGTTGTGGTGCAGTGCTCGATCACAGCCTTGAGCTCTACAGCCAGGGCATCGGCCAGTGGCTGGATGGTCGCTGCGTCGAACATCTGCTGGCTGAACGTCCAGCCCAGGCACAATTGGCCTTCAAATACCTGGCCGTTGAGGGTCAACCAGTTACCCAGTGGTGCGTCCGGATGCTGCTCAACCCCGGCATGCTCGCCACTGGGCAAAAACAACGCCGTTTGCTCGCCTTCAACGGTGCTGTCGAATTGGCCCAGATAGTTGAAGGTGATACGCGGCGCCGGCAGTGCCGCCAGGGTTTGCTGCACGGCAGCGTCACCCAGGTAACGCAAGGCGCCAAAGCCTGCGCCCCGGTTGGGAATGGCGCGCAGTTGTTCCTTGACCTGCTTGATTGAATCTCCCAGCGCCTCGGCAGGCGCCAGACGCACCGGGAACAGGCTGGTGAACCAACCCACGGTGCGGGTCAGGTCCTGATTGTCGAACAGCTCTTCACGGCCATGGCCTTCGAGCTGGATCAGCACCTCGCTGCGTCCCGTCCAGCGCGTGATGACTCGCGCCAGCGCGGTCAGCAGCAGATCGTTGACCTGGGTGCGGTAGGCCGCTGGCGCATCCTGCAACAGGCGCCGGGTCAGCTCGGCATTCAGGCGTGTATCAAGCGTGACGCCGTCGCGACTGCGCAAGCTGGCATCCGGCTTGGCGCCCGGCAGATGGTTGTCGGTTGCGCCCAGTGATTGCCAAAACGAAATCTCGGCTTGCAGCGCGGGACTGCGGGCAAGACCTTGCAGTTGCTCGGCCCAGGTTTTGAACGCGGTGGTCTTGGCCGGTAAGCCCAGGGCGGGCTGACGGTAAGCGTCCTGCAGATCTTGCAAGAGGATGCGCCATGACACGCCGTCGACTACCAGGTGGTGAATCGCCACCAGTAAGCGCTGGCTGCCATCGGCACGCTCAAACAACACCGCGCGCAGCAGCGGGCCTTGTTGCAGGTCCAGGCTGGCCTGGGCCTGATCGGCCACCGCCTGGAGCTGGGCATCATCGTTGACCCGATGCTGCCACAGCAGCTCAGGGTTCGACGCCTCGCCATGGCTGGCGACCCACTGCTCGCCGTCGCGGTAGAAATTCAGGCGCAAGGCATCGTGATGGGCGACCAGCGCCTGCAAGGCCTGGGCGAGTCGTGCGCCGTCCAGGGGTTGCTGGGGCGCAAGCAGCACGGATTGGTTCCAGTGATGGCGCTGGGGAACATCCTCCTCGAAGAACGCCTGCTGCACCGCCAGCAACGGCATGACGCCGGCCACCGGCCCTTGGTCGATGGTCGGCACGCCTT
Source organism: Pseudomonas sp. DD1 (assembly GCF_044510355.1). NCBI lineage: Bacteria > Pseudomonadati > Pseudomonadota > Gammaproteobacteria > Pseudomonadales > Pseudomonadaceae > Pseudomonas > Pseudomonas sp. DD1. The sequence goes on from NZ_MSAJ01000037.1 coordinate 261,656, forward strand.
CACCGCTGCGCGTTACGCTGGCCAAACCTTGAATCGTTTGCTGCTCGAACAACGCTTTGGCAGTGAAGTGCAGCCCCGCCTGACGGGCGCGGCTGACCACCTGCATCGACAGGATCGAATCGCCTCCCAGCTCGAAGAAGTTGTCGTTCAAACCCACGCGCGGCAGGTTCAACACTGTTTGCCAGATATCGGCCAGTTGCTGTTGCAGCGCCGTGACCGGTGCCACGTAGTCCTGTTGCAACAGGCTGGCGTCCGGTGCCGGCAGGGCCTTGCGGTCGAGTTTGCCGTTGGAGGTCAGTGGCAAGTGGTCGAGCACCATCCAATGGGTCGGCACCATGTAGTCCGGCATGCTCGCCTTGAGACTGGCCTTGAGGCGCTCGCACAACGAGCGCTCGGCCTTCGCCGGTACGATATAGGCCACCAGTTGCTGGGTGCTTGCGCCTTGATGGGCCAGGACCACCGCGTCACGCACACCGGATTGTTGCAACAGGCGCGATTCGATTTCGCCCAGCTCGATGCGAAAACCACGGATCTTCACCTGATGGTCGATCCGCCCGCAGTAATGCACCACGCCCGCCGCGTCGCGGCGCGCAAGATCGCCAGTGCGATACACGCGGCTGCCGGCCACGGCGGCTAAAGGATCGGGAATAAAACGCTCGGCGGTCAGTGCCGGACGCTGGTGATAACCCTGGGCCAAACCTTCACAGGCGGCGAGACACAACTCACCCACCACGTCATCGGGCACCGGGTTGGCGTCGCGGTCGAGCACATACAGCGCTCGCCCCGGTAAGGCACGACCAATCGGTACGCCATTGGCTTCATCGATATCCTCGAGCTGGCACAAGTGGGTGCTGGACACTACCGTGGCTTCGGTCGGGCCGTAGGTATTGAGCAAGCGCACGCCGCCAAGGCCTGCGGCGTGCCAGAGCTTGAGCCCCTCCACCGACATCGCCTCACCCCCCACGTGCACCTGGCGCAGTCGTCCGCGACTGCGCTGCGGGTCCGCCGCCCAGTCCTGGGCCAGCAGGAACCAATAGGCTGCCGGCAAATCGGCCAAGGTCACGCCGTGTTCGATGATCTGCTCGTACAAGGTCGCCGTGTCCCAGGTTTCATCGCCGCGCAGCACCAGGCAGGCGCCTTCGCACAGCGGCGGGAAGCACTGTTCGACAAAACCGTCGAAGCTGAATGTTGCAAATTGCAGTACCCGTTCCTGGGGCGTGAGTTGTGAGTACTCGGCGGCTATCGTGCAGAATTCGCGCAGCGCGCCATGGGCGATGGACACGCCCTTGGGCTGCCCGGTGGAACCGGAGGTGTAGATCACATAGGCCAGATGCTCGGCCTGCGCCAGGTTGGCCAGGTTGGCCAGGTTGGTGCGTGGGTAGTCGCGCTCCGAACCGTCGAGCAGCAGGCACGGCACGCGTGCATCGGCCAGGACGTCGTCGAGTACGCCGGGTTGGCGCAGCAGCAGGTCCATTGCGCTGTCATCAATCATGTAGGCCAGGCGCTGGGCTGGGTAATCGGGGTCCAGTGGCACGTAGGCGGCGCCTGCCTTGAGGATCGCCAACAGGCTGGCAATCATCGCCCCACCGCGACGCACCGCCAGCCCGACGCGCTGGCCGGGCATTACGCCCTGCTCACGCAAGCGATGGGCCAGGCAGTTGGCGCGCTCGTTGAGCTCGGCATAGGTCCAGCGCTCGTCACCGCTGATCAAGGCCAGGGCATCCGGGGTCGCTGCCGCGCGGCGTTCGATACGCTGGTGCGCCAGCAGCGGGTCGAGTGCCGGCTGTACTGCGGTTTGCTCCAGGGTTGGCTCGCGCAGGCTCAGGTTGCCCAGTGCTTGCTGGTTATCCTCAACAAACTGCGCAAGCAGTTGCAGCAGGCTTGTGCCGATAACACGTATCTGCTGCGGGCTGAAATCGGCCCGGGCGTAGCTGAAGTCCAGGCTCAGGGTTTCACCCAACTCGATGCCCAGGGTCAGCGGATAGCTGGTCTGTTCATGGTTGTGCAGCCCGCTGAAGCTCAAGCCGGCCGGCGCACCGGCTTGCAGCGCCTGGGACACCGGATAGTTTTCAAACACCAGTAAGGTGTCGAACAGCGCACTACCAGGCTGCCCGGCCCAGCGTTGAATGTCGTACAGCGGTGTGTGCTCATGCTCACGCAGGAGCACACTGTGCGCCTGCACGTGCTGCAGCCAGTTGGCGACGCTATGGGTGGTATCCGGGCTGCAAATGATCGGCAAGGTATTGATAAACAACCCGACCTGCTGCTCGATCCCGGCTAAATGAGCCGGACGCCCGGCCACTGTGGCGCCAAAAGCCACGCTCGACTGGCCGCAATAACGTTGCAGCAAAACCGCCCATGCCGCTTGCAACAGGGTATTGAAGGTGACCTTGTTGTGCCGGGCAAACTCACCCAGGCGCGCGGTGGTGGTGGCGTCCAGCAGTACGTGGTGACTGGCATGGCCACTGCCCTCGCGCGGCGCCGGCAAGGCGTTGCCAAGCAAGGTCGGCGCGGGCAGCGCTTGCAGTTGCACGCGCCAGAATTGCTCGCTGGCGCCGGCGTCCTGCGCCAGCAGCCAACCCACATAGTCGGCATAACGCCCGGTGGCCGGTGGCGGCACTTGTCCGGCGTACCGCTGCAAGACCTCCCCCAGCAGTTGGGCATTGCTCCAGCCATCCATCAGGATGTGGTGGCTGGTGTAGATCAGCTCATAACGCCGGGCCGCCAGCGGTACTAGCACCAGGCGCAACAACGGCGCCTGGTGCAGGTCGAAGCCTTGTTCGCGCTGTTCAAGGGCCAAACGATCGAGGTCGTCAGGAACGCTCTCCAGCACTGTCAGCGGCAATTGCACCGAGCGCTGGATCGCTTGCATCGCCTGCGCCTGGCCTTCCCAGACACATCGTGCGCGAAGCACTTCATGGCGCTCCAGCACCGCCTCCCAGCACTGGGCAAACCGCACCACGTCCAGGCCTTCAATGGTCAGGCGCAGTTGATTGATGTAGGCGCCGGGCTCGGCATCGTAGGCGCTGTGGAACAGCATGCCCTGCTGCATCGGCGACAGCGGATAGAGGTCCTCGATCTGCGCCAATGGCAGGCCCAGGCCTTCCAGTTGTGCCTGGTCGAGGCTGACCAGCGGGAAGTCCGAAGGCGTCGCGCCGCCCTGTTGTGGATCGAGGCAGTGTTCAATCAGTTCGTGCAAGGTGCGCGCGCAGCTGTCCACCAGGGCCTGGATGGTGTCCCGACGAAAGACTTCGCCACTGAAGCTCCAGCCCAGTTCCAGTTCACCGGCGTAGACCCGCCCTTCCACACTCAGCCAGTTGGCCAAGGGTGCGTCCAGGCTCTGGGCCTGGCCGCCGCCTTCGCTGGCCGGTACGAACAACGCATCCTCACCAAATTGCTGGTCGAACTGCCCCAGGTAATTGAAGGTAATCCTTGGCTGGGCCAGGACCGCCAGTTCATTGGCCGCCGCGCCGTAGCGCAACACACCGTAGCCAATGCCCTTGTTGGGCACCTGGCGCAACTGTTCCTTGATCGCCTTGAGGGTGGCGCCCAGCTCGACGCTTGGCGTCAGGCGCAACGGGTAGAGGCTGGTGAACCAGCCCACGGTGCGAGTCAGGTCGATGTCATCGAACAGCTCTTCACGACCGTGGCCTTCCAGCTGGATCAGCGCCGAAGGGTGTCCGGTCCATTGGCAAATCGTGCGCGCCAGGGCCGCCAGCAACAGGTCGTTGACCTGAGTACGGTACGCCGCTGGCGCCTGTTGCAGCAGTTGACGGGTTTGCTCGCGGTCCAGGCGCCAGCGGATATGTTCAGCCACTGCCTGGGTTTGCCGGCCCTGCGGGTTATCCCGGGGCAAGTCGTTTGCCACGCCCTGCAATTGTTCGCGCCAGTACGCCAACTCAGCCAGCAGCGCCGGGCTGCGGCTGTAGTCGTCCAAGCGTACTGCCCACTGCTGGTAGGCGCTGGTCTTGTGCGCCGTGGTCAGCGGTTGGCCGGCCACGCCTTGGCCGTAGCCGCGCTGCAAGTCTTCCAGCAACACACGCCAGGACACCCCATCCACCACGAGGTGATGCAGCACCAGCAACAGGCGCTGGCTGCCGTCGGCCATGTCCACGAGCAAGGCCCGCATCAACGGGCCGTGCTCCAGGTCCAGGCTGGCCTGGGCGAGATCACAGTGCTCACGCAATTCCTCGACGCTGGCGGCCTGGCGCTGCCACAACTCCACAGTTGCCGACGGGGCATGAGTCTGTTCCCAGCCCTCCCCGCGCTCGACAAAGCGCAGACGCAAGGCATCGTGTTGCGCCACCAGCGCCTGCAACGCGCCAGCCAGTGCTGTGACGTCTACCGGCTGACGCGGAGTCAGCAGCAGCGACTGGTTCCAGTGCTGGCGTGTGGGAATATCCTCGGCAAAGAACCATTGCTGCACCGGGGTCAACAGCACCGGCCCCTGGACCGGGCCTTGCTCGATGGCCAGCGCCGACACTTCACGCGCGGCAGCGGCCAGGCTGCGTAGGGTCTGGTGGCGGAACAGGTCGCTGGGCGCCAGTTGCAAACCGGCCTGGCGGGCACGGCTGACCACCTGGATCGACACGATGGAGTCGCCGCCCAGTTCGAAAAAGTTGTCATCCAGGCCAATCTGCGACTGCCCAAGAATGTCTTGCCAGATCCCGGCAAGCAGCAGTTGCCGTGGATCCTGCGGCGCACTGAACGCCTGCACCTTGGCCTCACCGGCCCGCGGCAGCGCCTTGCGGTCCAGCTTGCCATTGGGGGTCGAGGGAAACTGTGCCAAGGCCATGGTCACCGTTGGCAGCATGTATTCAGGCAAAGTTTCGGCCAGGTACGCATGCAACGTTTGCGTGAATACCTCGTGATCCTGGGGCATTGCTGTCGGCACCACGTAGGCCACCAGCAAGCGTCCATCCTGGGCGATCACCAGTGCTTCCTTGATTTGCGGGTGACTGAGCAGGCGCGCTTCGATCTCCCCCAGCTCAATCCGCAGGCCACGGATCTTCACTTGATGGTCGATCCGCCCGACGTACTCGATCACGCCATCGGCGCGATAGCGGGTCAGGTCGCCAGTGCGGTACAGCCGTTCGCCAGTACTGGAGAACGGGTTGGGTACGTATTTTTCGGCAGTCATCGCGGCCCGGCCCAGATAGCCCCGGGTGAGCCCGGCGCCGGCCAGGTGCAGCTCGGCAGCCACCCCGGTAGGCACCGGTTGCAGGTCGGCATCGAGGATATAACCCTGGGTGTTGCTCAACGGCCGGCCAATGGACGGCTGGCCCAAGGCTTCGCGAGGGGTCCAGGTGGAATAGGTGGTGTCTTCGGACGGGCCGTACAGATCAAAGACCTGCTTGATCGACGGTTGCTGATAGAGGCGGTCCACGAGGGATTGCTTGAGCGGCTCGCCGGCCAGGTTGATGATGCGCACACTCTCGGGGATCTGCCCGGCACGCTGCAAGGCATTGATGGCCGAGGGTACGGTGTTGATCAGGCGCACCTGGTCACGGGCCGGCAGCTCGGGCAGTTCCAGGGCATTGCGGGCAAGGATCAGCGAGCCGCCGTTGGCCAGGGTGACGAAAATCTCCCACACCGAGAGGTCGAAACACACCGAAGTGGAAGCCAGCACACCCTGGATATCTTCGCGACTGTAGACCTGCTGCGACCAGTGGATCAGTGCCAGTACGTTGCCATGGGCAATGGCTACGCCCTTGGGCTTGCCGGTGGAGCCGGAGGTGTAGATCACGTAGGCCAGGTTGTTGGGCGCAACCTGGGTGACCGGTGCGCTCAACGGGTAGCCAGCCAGTTGATCCATCTGCAACACCTGGGCCTGGGTCTGAGGCAAGTCGGCGAGCAGCTCGGCCTCGGTCAGCAGCACCTGAGCGCGACTGTCTTGCAGCATGTAGGCGACGCGGTCAGCCGGGTAATCCGGGTCCAGCGGCACATAGGCGCCGCCGGCCTTGAGCACGCCAAGCAAGGCAACGATCAAGGCGTCGGTGCGCTGCATGGCCACGCCAACGCGCACTTCGGGGCCAACGCCCAGCTCGATCAGCTTGTGCGCCAGTTGATTGGCCTGGCCGTCCAATTGGCGATAACTCAGAGTCTTGCTGCCAAAGGTCAGGGCCAGAGCGTCGGGCTGGCGCTCCACCTGCTCGGCGATCAGTCGATGGATGCTGCGCGCTTGCGGGTACTCAGAGGCGGTGGCGTTCCAGCCATGAATTTGCTGCTGATAGTCGCTGGCGTCGAGCATCGGCAACTCAGCCACGCGCTGCTGTACGTTGTCGATCATGCCGCCGAGCAGGTGGCTCCAGTGGCGGGCCATACGCTCGATGGTGGCGGGCGTGAACAGGTCGGTGGCGAAGGTCAATGCAGCGCGCAGGGTGCCGCCCTTTTCCCAGGTGTCGAGGCTGAGGTCGAACTGAGTGGTGCGGCTCTGCCACTCGACCAGGCTCAGGGAGAGTCCGGATTCCAGCACCAGCGCTTCTAGGTCTGCCACTTGTGGCTGGTGGTTGTAGAGCACCTGGAACAGTGGCGTGTGGCTCAGGCTGCGCTCCGGCTTGAGCGCCTCGACCAGGCGCTCGAACGGCAGGTCCTGGTGGGCCTGGGCGCCATTGACCACATCCTTGAGCACCTGCAACAGGTCGCTGACCCGCGCCTGCCCATCAACGTGGGCAGCCATGACTTGAGTGTTGACGAACAGCCCGATCAGGCCCTCGGTTTCACCGCGATGCCGGTTGGCAATCGGCACGCCTACCCGCAGGTCAGTCTGGCCGGTGTAGCGAAACAGCAGGATCTTGAACGCTGCCAGCAGCACGGTGAACAACGATACGTTCTGCTGGCGAGCCAACAACCGCGCACCGTCGGCCAAGGCTGCCGGCAAGACGAACTCATAGCGCTGGCCCTGATGGCTGGCCACGGCTGGGCGTGCAAAGTCCGTTGGCAACTCCAGCACCGGGTGTTCATCGCCCAACTGTTCGCGCCAGTAATCCAGCTGCCGCGCCTGCTCCCCCGCTTCCAGCCAGCGGCGCTGCCACAAGGCGTAGTCGCTGTACTGGATCGGCAGGTCTGGCAGTTGTGGCGACTGGTTGCGTTCAAAGGCGTCATAGCATCGGATGAACTCGTCGATCAGCACGTTCATCGACCAGCCGTCCGAGACGATGTGATGCAGGGTCAGCAGCAACACATGCTCTTGCTCGGCGAGTTTGAGCAATTGCACGCGCAGCAAGGGGCCATTGGCCAGGTCGAAGGGTTGCAGCGATTGCGCGGTGGCGGCAGCCATCACCGCCTGTTCGCGCTCAGCCGGCGGCAAGTTGCCAAGATCCAGTGGTTCAATCGCTAACGCAAGCTGGCAGGGCACTTGCACCAGGCGCTCATCGGCCTGGCGCTGGAACACTGTGCGCAGGGTTTCATGCCGCGCGATCAGGCTGGCAAACGCCTGCTCGATGGCCGGCAGGCTCAAGGTGCCCTTTAGACGCACCGCTCCCGGCAGGTTATAGGCTGCGCTGGCAGGATCCAGTTGCCAGAGAAACCACATACGCTGCTGGGCGTAGGACAACGCCTGGCGATCCTCGGCCTCGACCTGGGCCGGAATCGGAAAACGCGAGAAGTCGATCCCTTCCTTTTGCAGCGCCTGGAGGAACAACTGGCGTTTTTCCAGGGGCAACCCGATAAACCGGCGAGCAAGTTTCAAGGAGTCTTCAGCGTTCATTTCTTGGGATCCGGAGCAATAGGCAGGAAGCACAAAGGCACGTCGTCCCTATAAAACGAATCCAGGCGGGAAAAATTAGCGCAGGCGATTGCAGTCATCGGGCGTTACATCAAACCCGGGAGAAGTCCGCGAAGCGGCCCTATCATTGACGGAGCACTGTATTTGCAACTACATTTAGTTACACGCAGGGAACGCCGTGTCCAAAAATGAAAAGCTGCTCGCCAAACTGCTTAACCTGCAGATGGCATTTACCTGGCCTGAGCTCGTGACATTGTTAGGCGGGCTGGGTTACCGACAAATCGAAGGGGCTGGGAGCCGCGTCAAGTTCGACATAGGCGACCCGAGTGCAATGATCACCTTGCACAAGCCCAACCCTGGCAATGAACTGAAGTACTACATTCGGCGCCAGATCATTGAACAGTTGGAATCAGGAGGCTTGATTCAGTGAGCAACCAGTTGAAACACAAAGGTTACATCGGCTCCATAGAAGCCAGCGTCGAGGACAATTGCCTGTTCGGCAAGCTGCTGTTTATCCGCTCCCTGGTCAGTTACGAAGGGCAGACCGTGGCCCAATTGGAGGCCGCCTTTCGCGAGGCCGTGGAGGATTATCTGGCTACTTGCCAGACCCTGGGCCAGGCACCGGAAAAGCCCTGCAAAGGCTCCTTCAATGTACGGGTCGGCCATGATCTGCACCTGGCTGCGGCCCTGGCGGCGACGCAGAAAAAGGTCACGCTCAACGACCTGACACGCCAGGCGCTGAACGAGTTCCTGCGCCATCACCGTACAGACAGCCACCCCGCCCTGGGGTGACTCATCCCAGGCGGCGGTAGCCCAATAAAGCGGACACCAGCACCACTGCCCCGGCCATCAGCGCCACCCAGAACCCGCTGGCGGCGCCAAAGTGGTCGATCATCCAGCCGGAACTCGCGGCACCGATGGCCACGCCGATACTCAAGCCGGTGATCAGCCAGGTCATGCCTTCGGTCAGGCGGCTGGGTGGCACGACCTGCTCCACCAGCGCCATGGACACAATCAAGGTCGGGGCAAAAAACAGCCCGGACACAAACACCGCCAATGCCAGCCCGAGGATATCCCCCACCCACAGCAGTGGCAGGGTTGTCAGGGCAGTGGCCAGGCCACAGAGCAGGAACTGCCGGGGCAAGGGCATGTTCAGCTTCAGCGCACCGAAGGCCAGCCCCGCCAGGCACGAGCCGATGGCATACACCGACAGCACGATACTCGCGGCAGCCGGCTGGCCCTGGTGCTGGGCGAACGCCACGCTGACCACGTCTACCACCCCGACAATGGTGCCCATGGCCATCAGTAGGATTATCAACACCAGCACCGACGGCTGGGTGATCAACCAACTGCCCTGGTGCTCAAGCTGCGCGTGAATCGCAGGCTCGGTCTGTTTTTGCAGGACAAAGGCGGTCACACCAACCGCCAACAGGATCGCCCCCACCAGCGGCCCCGCCTCGGGAAACAGCAGCACACACAATCCCACCGACAGCGGCGGGCCGAGGATAAAGCACACCTCGTCGAGCACCGATTCCAGGGCAAAGGCTGTTTGCAAACGTGGCTGGCCACGGTAGATCTCGGTCCAGCGCGCCCGCACCATGGCCGACATGTTGGGCATGCAACCGGCCAGGGCGGCAAAGATAAACAGGGTCCAGTCCGGCGCCTGCAAACGGGTACACAGCAACAGCAGCAGCAACGCCCCACCGCCGATCATGGCTGCCGCCGGCAAGACGCGGCCCTGGCCATAACGGTCTACCAGTCGCGAAACCTGCGGTGCGCAAAAGGCCGTGGCCAGGGCAAATGTTGCCGCCACCGCGCCCGCTAACCCATAACCGCCACGCAGTTGGGACAACATGGTGATCAGCCCGATACCGGTCATGGATATCGGCATGCGAGCGAGCATGCCGGCCGATACAAAAGCCCTGGAACCTGGCGCCTGGAACAGCTCGGCGTAGGGGTTTGCCATGGTGCGTGACCTCTTGCTGGGAGCCCTGGAGCTTGCCATTCAATGCAATCCGGGGAAAAGATATACGGTGCGTATGTGACAAATCATGAGTAACATACGCGGCGTATGTCAACCACTCACCCGCAACTAGCGAGCGTTTTCCATGAGCCGAGCCCGCGCCGAGATGATTGAAGAAACCCGCGCCCGCCTGTTGGCCAGCGCCCGCCATGCCTTTGCCACCCAAGGCTTTGCCAATACCTCGATGGATGATTTCACCGCCCGCGCCGGCCTTACCCGTGGGGCGCTGTACCATCACTTTGGCGACAAGAAAGGACTGCTGGCCGCGGTGGTCGCGCAACTCGACAGCGAAATGGATGACCGTCTGCAACAAATCAGCACTCAGGCCAACAACCCCTGGGACGGTTTTTGCGAGCGCTGTCGCGCCTACCTGCACATGGCCCAGGACCCCGAGATCCAGCGGATCGTGCTGCAAGATGCACCGGCGGTGCTGGGGGCAGACCTGGGGGCCCAGCAGCACTGCATCGAATCATTGCGTCGGCTGCTGGATGAATTGATGCAGGCCGGGCTTATCGAGCATGCCCCCAGCCTGGCACTGGCCCGGTTGATCAATGGCAGCCTGGTAGATACGGCGCAATGGATTGCCCATGCCGAACGCCCGGACGAATGCCTGGAGCAAGCGCTGCAAGGCCTGGAGTTGCTGCTGCGGGGGCTGAAACCCCATCGCTGAGTTGCTCGCCACAACACGAACCCGCGACAGCCATCAAGTGCGACGAAGCAGCAACGCCGCCACCGCACACAAGGTCAGCGCCACACACGCCAGGTAGAACGCGTCGCTGTAAGCCATCAAAAATGCCTGGTGCCGCACGCTCTGGTCGAGCAACCCCAGCACTTGCTGCTGCTCCGGCCATTGCTCCTGCAACAAGCCGCCGTTCGGCAAATGTTGCTGTAAAGCCGGTTCGAAAATGCTCAGCGACTCACCAATACGCGCCGAATGCACCTGCTCGCGCACCACCACCAGTTGCGCCAGCAGGGCCGTGCCCACCGCGCCGCCCAGGTTGCGCAACATCGAGAACACCGCCGAAGCCGAGCCGGACTGTGCCTTGGCCAGCCCATGCACCGCCAGCACCGACAGCGCCACCATGATCAGCGGCTGGCCAATGCCGCGCACCACGATCGAGGGAATGATCACGTTGCTGGCGCTGTCTGCCGACAAGTGCGCGCCCATCCAGCAGCCCAGGGCCATGATCGCAAAACCGGAGGCCACGAGAATTTTTGCGCTCAACCACTTCATCAGTCGTGGCAGGAACGGCGCCAGCACCAGTTGCACCAGGCCATAGGCAATCAGGCTGACGCCAATTTCGCTGGCGTTGTAGCCCTGCATCTGTGACAGGTAATTGGGCACCAGGAATACCAGGCCGTACGTGCTGGCACCGAAGATAAACATCGCCACACTGGCCACGCCAAAGTTGTAGTGCGCCAACAGCCGCAGATTGATAAAGCTTTTGCGGCCCCACAATTGCCGGCTGACAAAGCCCACCAGGCCCATCGCCGCCGCCACGCTCATCCAGCCGATAAACGCCGAACCGAACCAATCCTTGCGCCCGCCCTCCTCCAACACGATCTGCAACGCCCCCAGGCCCAGGACCATGCAGGCGATGCCCAACCAGTCGCCCTGGCGCAACAGCCCAAGGTTCATCGGCTGGCGATCAATGGACCAGGCCACTGCCGCCAACAGCGCGATACCGGGAAACAGTTGCAGGTAGAAGATCCAGCGCCACGAATACACATCGGTCAGCCAGCCACCAATGGACGGCCCTGCGGCCTGGGCCACACTGTTGGCCAGGCTGAACAGGGCCATGCCCAGGGGGATCTTGCTGGCGGGCAGTTCAGTGATGATCAACTGGAACGACAACGGAATCAGCACCGCCCCCGCCGCCCCCTGAATGACCCGGATGACGATCATCACCGGCAGGTTCGGCGCCATCGAACAGGCCACCGAGGCCACCAGGAATACCCCGGAGCCCCACAGCATCACCCGCCGCAACGAGAACACCTGCACCAGCCACGCGGTGAGCGGGATCATGATGATTTCCGCCACCAGATAGGCCGTGGAAATCCACGAGCCCTCCTCGAACGTGGCCCCCAGCGCACCTTCGATTTCCGGCAGGGCGGCGCTGGTGACATGCACATTCATGCCGGCCATGAAGCAGCCGAACAAACCACCGATCACCGCGACCCAGGCGCGAAACGAAACGTTCGAGGTGCGCCCATCAGCCTCCATGGGAACCGTCCTGCTGGCTGGCCGGGCGGGTGTCCACCGTGGCGATCACGGACATCCCCGGCAAGATCACGGGTGCATTCGTCTCGTCGGCCACCAGGCGGATCTTCACCGCAAAGCGCTGCACGATCTTGGTGAAATTGCCGGTGGCGTTGTCCGGGGGCAACAAGGCGAACACCGCACCGGAACCGGGGGCGATGCTTTCGATCTGGCCGCGCCAGTGCTGGCCGGAAAAACTGTCCACCGCGATATCGACCGCCTGCCCCGGCGCCATGTGCTGCAACTGGGTTTCCTTGTAGTTGGCGATCACATAGGCCTGTGCCACCGGCACCACCGCCAACAAAGGCAGACCCGGCATCACATACTGCTGGCGGCGGACCTTGCGCTGACCCACTACGCCGTCGAACGGCGCGCGGATCGCTGTGTCATTCAAGGCATTCTGGGCCAGGGCCAGGTTGGCCTGGGCCTCGCCCACCCGGGCCTGGGATTCGGCGATCCGCGCCTTCGCCTGCTGGCGGCGCGCCTGCAGCACCTGGCACTGGGCTTGCTGCCGGGCCACTTGGGCACGGGCTTCGGTCACCGCTGCCAATGCCTTGGCCCGCCCGGCGCTGGCGGTTTCCAGGCGCTCGCGGGTGGCGATCTGTTGATCCACCAGATCGCGGTAGCGCTGGAAGTCCAGGCGCGCACGATGGGCCTCGGCCTCGCTGCTATGCAGTGCAGCCTGGGCCTGGGCGATACGTTGCTGCTGCTCGTCGAGCCGTGCGTCGAGAGTAGTCAGGCTGGACTGGCGGGCGTTCGCCGCCGCCCGGGCTTGCTGCAACCGTGCCTGGGTGCTGCGCAGCTGCTCGACAAAATCACGCTCATCCAGGCGCACCAGCACATCCCCGGCCTTGACCGGCTGGTTGTCCTCCACCAGCACCTGGGCCACATAGCCGGCAATCCGCGGGCTGACGGCGACCCAATCGGCGCGCACGTAGGCGTCGTCGGTCTCTTCCAGAAATCGCCCCAACTGCCACCAATACGCGGCAAACAGCCCCGCCCCCAACAGCGTCACCAGTGATGCGCCCGTCAGCAGGGCGCGGCGATGGCGCTGCATCAAGCTGGGAGTGGATGGCAGGATCGCGGGTTCAACAGCCTGGTTCATGGCTTGGCTCCAAGGGCAGCAAGGGGTAAGGGTTGAGGTTGATCATTGCGTTGCCAGCCACCGCCGAGCGCCTGGAACAGGTCGATCTGGCGGTTGATCAAGCGCAGGTCGGCCTGGGCGACGCGGGCCTGGAGGTTGACCAGATTGCGCTCGCTGTCCAGCAGTTGCAGGGCATCAAGGGCTCCGGCCCGATAGCTGCGGGTGGCCAGCTCATGGGCCTGCTGGCTGTTGTCCAGCGCGGCCTGCAGGGCTTGGCGGCGCTGTTGTTCGCCCTGGTACAGCGCCAGGGCTTGTTCGACTTGTTTCAAGGCACGCAGTACCGTGCCGTCGAAACGCGCCTGGGCCTCGCGCGCCTGGGCCCGGCGCTGGCTCACTTGGGCCTGGGCAACGCCGCGCTGGGGAAAGCGCCAGGACAGCAACGGCCCCACGGAGTACACCAGCGCTTCACTGGTCCCCAGCTTGCCCAGGCTGCTCGCGGAGGACTCCAGCGCGGCCCCGAAGGTCACCCGTGGATACAACTCGGCGCGAGCGACACCGATGGCCAGCGTGGCCGCTTGCAGTTGGCGCTCGGCACGGCGGATATCGGCCCGCCGCTGCACCAGCGCCCAGCCATCGCCCACGGGCAGCGGCGCCTGCAATTGTGGGCGCCGGGCACAGGTTTGCCGGGCCACCTCCAGGGGCGGCACGCCACTGAGCACCGCCAGCTCATACAGGGCCGCCTGATAGCGCGCAGTCAACATCGGCAGCGGCGCACGGGTTTCTTCCAGCAGGCCATTGAGGCGCGCCAGGTCCAGCGCCGTCGCCGCGCCGGCCTTCTGCAGTCTGCGAGTGACGTCGACACTGCGCTCCAACACCTGCACCGAATGACGCTGCACCTGGCGGCTGAACGCATAGACACAGGCCTGGCCATAGGCCCGGGTGGTCTGCGCGGCCACGGTCACCCGCCATTCGTCTTCCAGCGCCCGCGCCGCATCCGCATCGGCACGGGCGGCGGCCAGGCGATAACGCACCTCGCCCCAGAGGTCGAGGGTGTAGCTCAGGGAGAATCCAGGGGCGTGGCTCCACTGGGCCTCGGCCCGCTCATCGCGGGCCTGGGCCAGGGTCTGGTCGTCTCGGCTGCGGCCGTAGCCGACGCCGTAGGTCAGAAGAGTCGAGGGTTGGCGTTCGCCATCTACCTGCTCCAGGTGCGCCAATAGCGCGTCGACATGGGCGGCGGCGGCGGCAAGGTCCTGGTTATGGTTCAGGGCCTGCTCTACAAGCCGGTCCAATTGCGGGTCACGGTAAAGCTGCCACCAGCGCTCGGGCAGCGGTTGGGCCGCTGACCCGCTGGACAATTGCGGCGCCGCCCGGGCCGTCAACTGCGCTGCGGGCTCGTCGGGCAGGCCACGGCATCCGGCTAGCGCACCCAGCAGAAGCAGGGTCAGGACTGCCGGGGGGCGACTGCTGGTGGAGGGATGAACGACAAGGCTGGGCATCACAAAGCTCGCTGAAGAATGAGCTTTGCAGATTAGGCATGCGCCCTGGCGGATTCGCCCGCGCCAGGGCCATGTATCGTCGCCAAACGGACAATTGGGTTACATGAAGCAACATCAGGCCTGGGGACGAAAATGACTCGGCGGATAACCCAGCGAGCGGCGAAACATCGCGCTGAACGCACTCGGGCTCTGATAACCATGTTCCAGCGCCACCTCCAGGATCGAGGCGCCCTGGGCCAGCAGCTTCAGGCTCAGGGCCAGACGCGCACGCTTGCGCCATTCGCCAAAGCTCATGCCCAGTTCCCGCTGGAAAATCCGGCTCAGGGTGCGCGCACTCATGTTCAGGGTGTCGGCCCAGGATTCCAGGCTGCTGTCATCGGCCGGGTTGCGGATAAACCGGGTACACAACCTGGCCAGGCGGGCTTCGCCAGGCACCGGCACATGCATGGCCACCACCGGCGCGGCCAGCAGCTCCATGCGGATCACTTCCACCATGGCCTGCAAGCGTGGGCTGTTGACTTCACCGGCGATCAGCGTCGCCGCCACGATCAGCTCGCGCAGCAGTGCCGAGACCTCGATCACCTGGCAGGTGCGGCCCAGGCTCGGCTCGACCTCGGGCATCAGGAACAGGGTGCGCATATGCACTTCGCCGGCCATGCGAATCTCGTGGGGCGTCCCGGCGGGTACCCACAACGCATGCCCGGACGGCACCAGCCAACTGCCCTGGGCCGTACTGACCACCATCACCCCGGTGACGCCGTGGATCAATTGCGCCTGGGTATGACAATGGGGATGGACCACTTCGTCGTTGCGGTAGTTGTCGGCATAAGCCTCAAGCCAAGGCCGGTGCACAGTTGTCATGGGCTGCGTCTCACGTCGTTAAGCCACTGATTCTAACTAAAAGCCCGCTGGCGAAAACGATAGATATAGACAGCCATCGTCGCATTCCAGACAGGCCACTGAACTTGTGCCCCGCGCCGTCAGTCAGCTGAATGGACTTCTGGAATAAAGGCTGGATGGACAATGCGCATCTCGTTGGAACAACAAGTCGCCGTAGTCACCGGCGCCAGCTCCGGCATTGGCGCGGGGGCCGCCAGGGCGCTGGCTGCGGCCGGCGCGGCAGTCGTGGTGAACTACAACAGCCAGGCAGAACCCGCCCAGGCCCTGGCCGCGCAGATCAACCAGGCCGGTGGCCGGGCCCTGGCGATCGGCGCCGATGTGTCCAGGGAAGCCGATGTCGAACGCCTGTTCGCGCAGACCCTCGACGCCTTCGGCCACCTCGACATCCTGGTGGCCAACTCGGGCCTGCAAAAAGACGCCGCCATCAGCGACATGACCCTTGAGGAGTGGAACGCGGTGATTGGCGTCAACCTCACCGGCCAGTTCCTCTGCGCCCGCGCCGCCCTGCGTATTTTTAACCGCCAGGGCGTGCGAGCAGGCGTATCCCGGGCCGCCGGCAAGATCATCCATATGAGTTCGGTGCACCAGTTGATCCCCTGGGCCGGCCACGTCAATTACGCGGCCTCCAAGGGCGGCGTCGAGATGCTGATGCGCAGCCTCGCCCAGGAAGTCAGCCACCAACGGATCCGCATCAACGGCATCGCGCCGGGGGCGATCCGCACCGCCATCAACCGCGCTGCCACCGAGGGCGATGCCGAACAGCAGTTGCTGAAATTGATCCCCTATGGCCGCGTCGGCGACGTCGAAGATGTGGCCAACGCCGTGGTCTGGCTGGCCAGTGATGCCTCCGACTATGTGGTGGGCAGCACCTTGTTTATCGACGGCGGCATGAGTCTCTACCCGGAGTTCAAAGACAATGGTTGATCTGAAAAACGAAGCGCAAAGCGCCATCGACGCCCACGGCATTATCGGTGACATGCGCAGTGCGGCGCTGATCAACGACCAGGGCAGCATCGACTTTTTCTGCTGGCCGGAATTCGACAGCCCGTCGATCTTCTGCTCGCTCCTGGACTCCCCCGCCGCCGGGATTTTCCAGTTGACCCCGGACCTGCCCCAGGCGCGCCGGGAACAGATCTACCTGCCGGATACCAATGTCCTGCAAACCCGCTGGCTGAGTGATGACGCCGTGGTGGAAATCACCGACCTGCTGAGTATCAGCGATGACGTTGATGACCTGCCCCTGCTGATCCGCCGGGTGCGCGTGGTGAGCGGCAAGGCCACCCTGCACCTGCGCTGCGCGGTGCGCCATGACTATGCCCGGGCACCCACTCGGGCCACCGCCGATAACGCTGATGTGTGCTTCGAGGCGCCGGGCCTGCCTGGGTTGCGCCTGGCCAGCAGCGTGCCGTTGCAGATCGCAGATGACGCCGCCGTCGCCTGCTTTACCCTGGACCAGGACCAGGGGGCCGAATTTGTCCTTGGCGGCCGGGAAGACATACGCGTGGCCAGCGACGGTACCGACCTGCACCTGCAGCACACCCTGAAATTCTGGCGCGGCTGGCTGGCCCAGTCCAACTACCGCGGCCGCTGGCGGGAAATGGTCAATCGCTCGGCCCTGGCCCTGAAGCTGCTGACCTCGCGCAAACACGGCGCGATCCTCGCAGCGGCCACCTTCGGCCTGCCGGAAGCCCCCGGCGGCGAACGCAATTGGGATTACCGCTACACCTGGATCCGCGACGCCTCGTTCACCGTCTACGCCTTTATGCGCCTGGGTTTTGTCCAGGAAGCCAATGACTACATGCGCTGGTTGCGCGGGCGCGTCAGCGACTGTTGCGGGCAACCGATGAAAATCAACATCCTGTATGGCATCGACGGCCGCCAGCAATTGCCGGAAACCGAGCTGAGCCACCTCAGCGGCCACGGCGGCGCGCAACCGGTGCGCATTGGCAACGAGGCCTTTGACCAGGTGCAGCTGGATATTTTCGGCGAACTGATGGACGCGGTGTACCTGGTCAACAAGTACGGCGAAGCCATCTCCCATGAGGGCTGGAAACACACCCTGGAAGTAGTGGACCAAGTGTGCGAAACCTGGAACCAGAAAGACGTCGGCATCTGGGAAATGCGTGGCGAGCAACATCACTTCCTGCATTCGCGGCTGATGTGCTGGGTGGCACTCGACCGCGCGATCCGCCTGGCCTCCAAGCGCTCGCTGCCGGCACCGTTCGCCCGCTGGGACCAGACCCGCCAGGCGATTTATGAAGATATCTGGAGCAACTTCTGGAACGCAGAACGCGGGCATTTCGTGCAGCACATCGGCAGCACTGCCCTGGATGGTTCGATGCTGTTGATGCCGCTGGTGCGTTTTGTGGCGGCCACCGACCCGCGCTGGTTATCGACCCTGGATGCCATCCAGAAAAGCCTGGTGCGCGATGGCATGGTCTACCGCTACCGCAATGACGACAGTCAAATTGACGGTTTGCAAGGCACAGAGGGGGCGTTTACCGCCTGTTCATTCTGGTACGTCGAATGCCTGGCCCGCGCGGGGCAAGTAGAAAAGGCCCATCTGGAATTCGAGCAACTGCTGCGCTATGCCAACCCGCTGGGGCTGTATGCCGAGGAATTCGACAGCCAGGCGCGACATCTGGGGAATACACCGCAGGCATTGAGCCATTTGGCCTTGATCAGCGCGGCGACGTTTCTGGATCGCAAGTTGAGCGGGGAGAAAACCGTGTGGCAACCTTGAGAATCAAGCAGCGAAGTGAAACCCTTGTAGGCGCTATCAGGCAACCTCAACATTGGCTGTACTGACGTGATCGCAGCCTCGCTAACGCTCGACAGCTCCCACCTTTGATCTTTGCGACCTTGAGCGAGCTATCTGCCTGCCTCCTCCTGTATTCAAGGAACGAATATGAACCCGCCCCTGGCGCCCGAAAATGTTCAGTCAATACCTATGCCAACCGCACCACACCACGTGGATATTTTCCCCACCCTGCACACCGAACGCTTGCGGCTCCGGGAGTTGACCCCCCACGACGCCTCGGCGCTGTTTGCGATCTATCGCGATGCCGAGGCCATGCCTTGGTTTGGCATCGACCCCATGACCGACATATCCCAGGCCCACGCCCTGATCGCCACCTTCGCCCACTGGCGAACCCAGGCCAATCCGGGCACGCGCTGGGGTCTGGAATACGCCGGTGAGTTGATGGGCACCTGCGGGCTGTTCAAATGGAATCGCCAGTGGAACAGCTGCGCCCTCGCCTGCGAACTGGCGCCGTCAGCCAGGGGCAGCGGATTGATGAGCGAGGCTTTGCGCAGCGTGCTCGACTGGGGCTTTGCGCAGATGCAACTGCACCGTGTCGAAGCGCTGGTCCATCCGCGTAACCTGCCGTCCCAGGCACTGCTGGGCCGGCTGGGCTTTACCCGCGAAGGCGTGCTGCGCGAGGCCGGGTTTTGGGCCGGTGGCTACCAGGATCTGCACGTGTTTTCGCTGCTGGCCCATGAACACGTAAAGGTTTCGCGCTAAAGTCCAGGCTCCCTGCTGTGACCCGAACGGAGTCCCAATGAGCCCCTCGATCGCGCTGCTGTATATCCGCACTCCCATGCTCGATATCGCCTACGAAGCCCATGGCCCGGCCGACGGTGAAGTGGTGATTCTGCTGCACGGTTTTCCCTATGACCCTCGCGGCTACGATGCCATCGCGCCGGTGTTGGCCGAGGCCGGTTATCGCGTGCTGGTGCCTTACCTGCGCGGCTACGGCCCGACCCGGTTTGTGCACGCCCAGGTGATGCGCTCCGGCCAACAGGCGGCGCTGGCCAAGGATCTGCTGGACTTCATGGATGCCCTGGCCATCGACCAGGCCGCCCTCGCCGGTTATGACTGGGGTGGGCGCGCCGCGTGCATTGTCGCGGCGCTTTGGCCCGAGCGCGTGCGCTGCCTGGTCACTGGCGACGGTTACAACATCCAGGACATCGCAAAGTCCATCCAGCCCCGCGCGCCAGTCACCGAGCATCGGTTGTGGTACCAGTTTTACTTCCACACCCAACGGGGCGTCGATGGCCTGACCGCCAACCGCCGCGAGTTGTGCGAACTGTTGTGGTCGCTCTGGTCGCCCTCCTGGGCTGCGGGGCCGAGCCTTTACCCGCAGACGGCACCCTCGTTTGATAACCCGGACTTTGTGGAGGTGGTAATCAACTCCTATCGCCATCGCTTCATGTATGCCGAGGGTGATCCGGCGCTGGAAGTGATTGAACAGGCGCTGGTGCAACCACCGCCGATTTCGGTGCCCACCATTTCGCTGTGCGGTGCCGACGACGGTGTCGGCCCGGCTCCCGAGGTGGATGACGACGTGGGTAATTTCAGCGGATTCTATCGGCGCCGGGTGCTCGCCGGGGTGGGCCACAATATTCCCCAGGAAGCACCACAGGCCACGCTCGATGCACTGTTTGAACTGCTTGAACAGACTCAGGCCGGCGCCGAAAACCGCTCGCGATAAAGCTGCGGGGTGATCGACAAGGCGCGGATAAAACTGCGGCGCATGGTTTCTTCGCTGCCAAAGCCACATTGCGCGGCGATGCGTTTGATTGCCACGGCGCTGTCGGCCAGTTGCCGGCGTGCGGTTTCCACGCGGATCAGTTCCACCGCCCGGGCCGGGGTCTGGCCGGTTTCGGCGCGGTAATGGCGTACGAAGCTGCGTTCGCTCATGCCGCACGCGGCCGCCAGGGTCGCGATGTTCAAGTCCAGGTGCAGGTGCTCGGCAATCCACCCATGCAATTCGCTGAAGCGGCTGCCGCCCTTTTGCAGGGACAGGGTGACGCTGAACTGCGACTGGCCACCGGGGCGCTTGAGAAACACCACCAGGTGCCGCGCCACTTCCAGGGCCACCGCGCGGCCCAGGTCCTGTTCCACCAGGGCCAGGCACAAGTCGATGCCGGCCGTGACGCCCGCCGAGGTCCAGAGCGAGCCCTGCTGGATAAAGATCGGGTTGGCCTCGACCTGCAACCTGGGGTATTTGCGCGCCAGTTCCTCGCAGCGCGTCCAGTGGGTGGCGACCCGACAGCCATCGAGCAGGCCACTGGCGGCCAGCAGAAAGGCGCCGGTGCACACCGAAGTCATGCGCCGCGAGTGCCTGGCTTTTTGCCGGACCCACTCCACCAGTTGCGGATCCTCGGCCGCCCCATACACGCCCCAGCCGCCAGCAATCACCAGGGTGTCGCAGGGCGTGTCGGCGCCAGGCAACGGCTCGGCCACCAGGGCCAGGCCGGCGGAGGTCATCACCGGCTCGGCCTGGGCGGCAATCACGTTGACCGCATAGGGCAACGGCAAGCCTTGCTGGCGCGCCAGGTCGTTGGCCGAGGCAAACACTTGCAACGGTCCGGTGACGTCGAGCACCTGCACATTGGCAAAGGCGAGCACATGGATGATTTTCGGCATGATTGGCGTGATTAGTGGGCTCAATGGCGTATGCGCCAAAGCCTAGGCCACTAGAGTGAAGCCGTCCATCCCTCTTCCTGGAGTTTGACCATGACCTTGCAGATCGGCTTTGTGTTGTTCCCCGGTATTCAGCAACTGGACCTCACCGGCCCTTACGACGTGCTGGCGTCGTTGCCGGAGGTGCGACTGCATCTGATTTGGAAAGACCTGGCGCCGATCACTTCCAGCAGCGGGTTGGTGCTGTCGCCGACCACCACCTACGACGACTGCCCCACCCTGGATGTGATCTGCGTGCCGGGCGGCTCGGGGGTTGGGCCATTGATGGAAGATGAGCCGACCCTGGACTTTCTGCGGGCGCAATCCCAGACCGCACGTTATGTGACGTCGGTGTGTACCGGCTCGCTGGTGCTGGGCGCTGCGGGTTTGCTGCGCGGGCGGCGGGCCACCACGCATTGGGCCTACCACGACATGCTGGCCACCCTCGGCGCCACGCCGGTGCAGGAGCGCGTGGTGCGCGACGGCAACCTGTTTACCGGGGGAGGCATCACTGCGGGGATCGACTTTGCCCTGACCCTGGCCGCCGAGCTGTACAGCGAGGCGGCGGCGCAGTTGGTGCAGTTGCAGCTTGAATATGCGCCGGCCCCGCCCTTCAATGCCGGCCGCCCGGACACTGCACCACAGCAGGTACTGGACGAGGCGAATAAGCGCACCGCTGAATCACGCAAGACCCGGGGCGAAATTGCCGCACGGGCGGCGGCGCGACTGGGCTGAAGGCCGAACTATTTTCCCCTGTGGGAGCGGGCTTGCTCGCGAAAACGTCCGCCCAGCAAACATTGATGTTGACTGACCCACTGCTTTCGCGAGCAAGCCCGCTCCCACAGGGGGTGTGCGTCGGGGCAGAAGCTTGGGCCACACCACAAATCAAAGGTGGGAGCTGGCTTGCCTGCGATGACGGTATACCAGCCGCCAAAAATAGTGGCTGAACCGCCGCCATCGCGGGCAAGCCCGCTCCCACAAGGAGAGGCACCTGCCGTCTACAAGGTGCGTGGCATCAGCGCCAGGCGCACGGCCAATACGGTCAGCACCGTGGCCAACCCCCATTTCTGCAAGCCGGCGGTTCTTTTACTGCCGGCGAAAAACCGGCTGATCGCCCCGCCAAAAACCCCGAGCACGGCATGAAACACCCCGGCAATCAGCGTCAGGACCAGGCCCAACTGCACCAATTGCAGGGCAATGGGCCCGGCCTCGGGCTTGACGAACTGCGGCAGGAACACCATGAAAAACAGCAGCGCCTTGGGGTTGAGCAGGCTATTGAGCATGGCGCGCATAAACACCCCGCCCAGGCGTACCCGCACAACCTGGGCGGTGTCCAGGGATGGCTTTTTTTGCAGGGTCTTGAACGCCAGCCACAGCAGGTAGACCACGCCGGCATAGCGAATCAGGTCAAAGGCCGGCGGCCAACTGGCCACCAGGGCGGTGACGCCGGTGGCGGTCAAGGCGGTCAGCAGCAGGTCCGCCACCCCGATCCCCAACCCGGCCGCCACTCCACCCCGCCAGCCATAGCTCACGCCATGACTGATGACAAAGGCCATGTTCGGCCCGGGCGACAGCAGCAACAGCAGCACGGAACCAGAGAAAACCGCGAGGGTTGCGAGATCGATCATGCTCAACTCATCCGCCAGGGAAAACCCAAGATTAGTCTCACCGCGCCCCCCGCGACCAGCCTCCAGGCACAACACCTGAAGATAGGTGATTGCCCAATGCCACGGGCCACGTCTAGAATGCGAACCGTTATCAATTAAGACGCCTGCGCCAGGACGACTATGTCGAGCGAATACCCAGCGGATCATGCGGCAATCGGCCAGCTCTACCAGGCCCACCATTCCTGGTTGCATGGCTGGTTGAAGCGGCGCACCGGTTGTCGCGAGCATGCCGCCGACCTGGCCCAGGAAACCTTCGTCCGCCTGCTCAATAGCCGCAAGCAGCACAGTTTGCTGCAACCCCGGGCCTACCTGAGCAGCATTGCCCGCAGCCTGATGATCGACCAGTATCGGCGGCGCGAACTGGAACGCGCCTACCTCGACAGCCTGGCCCATTTCCCCGAACACCAAGCCCCTTCGCCAGAAACCCGTCTGCTGATCCTCGACAGCCTGGAGCGCATTGACCGCCTGCTCGACCAACTCAAGCCACGGGTGCGCGAAGCCTTTTTGCTGGCGCAACTGGACGGCCTGACCTGCCCGCAGATCGCCCAACGCCTGGGCGTGTCCAAGGCCACCGTGGAGCGCGACCTGGCCAAGGCCCTGCACGCCTGTTATCGGTTGCGCTATGCCGACTGCTGACCCGCGCCTGGTGGACCAGGCCATCCAATGGATGATCAAGCTGCGTTTCAACACCACCGATGACGCCAGCACCGCCGCGTTTGAACGCTGGCTGGCCAGCAGCGCCGAACACCAACTGGCCTGGCAGCGGGTCGCGACGATGAATGATGATTTTCGCCATCTGCCCGCCCAACTCGGTCGCCAGACCCTGGACAGCGCGCGCCGACGAATCAGCCGCCGCGAGGGTTTGAAGCTGCTGGGCCTGGTGGCCGGGGCCGCCGGATTGACCTGGCTGGGCCGCGACTACACGCCGCTGCCGGGGCTGCTGGCCGAGTACCGCACGGCCACCGGAGAGCAGCGCTGGATCAGCCTGGATGACGGCAGCCGTATCCAACTCAACAGCGCGAGCGCCATCGACACTGCGTTCAACCGCGAACGGCGCCTGGTGCAGCTACGCCAGGGCGAGATGCTGATTGATACCGGCAGAGATGGTCGTTCGCCCCGACCCTTCTGGGTACAGACCCACAACGGTTATCTGCGGGCCCTCGGTACGCGCTTTATGGTCCGCGAAGAACCCCAGGGCACGCTGCTCGCGGTGCAACAGGGCCAGGTCGCGGTGTTTGCCGGGCACGCATCGGGCGCTGCCCGGCAAGTCGTCGCGTCCGGCGAACAGGTGTTGTTCAACCGCCTCGCAATTTATCCGCCACCCGCCACTGGCCTCGACCCCTGGGCCTGGAGCGACGGCGTGATCAGCGCGCGCAATATGCGCCTGGATGACTTCCTCAGCGAACTGGGTCGCTACCGCCACGGCGTGTTGCGTTGCAGCGAGGCCGTCGCCGGCCTGCGTGTGTCCGGCACTTATCAGGTGGGCGACACCGATCAGGTGCTGGCGTTGGTGGCCCAGGCATTACCGGTCAGTGTCACTTACCGCAGCCGCTATTGGGTCACGGTCACCCCGCGCACCGCCCGCTCCTGAAAAATAAATGAGGTGAATTCTCATTGCCGTTCGACCTGTAAGGAAAGGCCGATCAACAGGCCCGTTCTGTCCACTTCCTTCAGGAGCAACCCGCGGTCATGCAAGCGTTCCCCTCAAAAAAATCCCCCCTGCGCCAAGCCGTCAATGCCGCCCTGCTGGGTGCCTGCCTGGCAAGTGCCCTGCCCGGCGGCGCCCTGGCCCAGGAGCCGGCACGCGACAGCCAGACCCGCGCCTGGAACATTGCTCCTGGCCCACTGTCCAGCGCCCTGGACCAATTCGCCCGTCAGGCCGGCATCAGCCTGTCTTTTGACGCCAACAGCGTGGCCGGCAAGCACAGCGCGGGCCTCACCGGCGCACTCGACAGCGAGCAGGCCCTCGGCCAACTGCTCCAGGACCAAGGCCTGCAAGCCCAGCGCCAAAGCGACAACAGCTGGTTACTGCTCCCGTCGGTGGGTGAATCCGGCGCGCTGAACCTTGGCGCCACCACCGTCACCGGCGAACGCCTGGGGGCCACCACCGAAGGCAGCGGTTCCTACACCACCGGCGCGGTGACCATCGGCAAGGGCCAGCACAGCCTGCGGGAAACCCCGCAATCGGTGAGTGTGATGACCCGCAAGTTGATGGATGACCAGAACATCCACACCATCGACCAATTGCTGGAGCGCACGCCGGGGATCACCACCTACGAATCGCCCATGGGCGGCAAGTATTTCTATTCCCGCGGCTTCAAGATGCTCGGGCAGTACCAGTACGACGGCGTGCCGCTGGATATGGGCAAGGACTATGTCCAGGCCGACAGCTTCACCGCAAACATGGCGCTGTATGACCGGGTGGAAGTGCTCAAGGGCGCCGCCGGCATGCTCAAGGGGGCCGGCACCGCCAGTGGCGCGGTGAATTTCGTGCGCAAGCGGCCCCAGGACAAGCCCACCACCAGCCTCACGCTGTCGGCCGGCACCTGGGACAACTACCGCGCCGAAGTGGATACCGGCGGCCCGCTGAACGACAGCGGCACCGTGCGCGGCCGGGCAGTGGTCAGCCAGCAGAATCGCGGTTCGTACATGGATATTGCCAAGCGCCAGGACCAGGCTATCTACACCGCCCTGGACATGGATATCAGCCCCGACACCACCCTCGGTTTCGGCGCCAGCTACGAAGACGTCGACGCCACGCCGTGCTGGGGCGGCATCCCGCGCTACAGCGACGGCAAGAGCATCGGCCTGAGCCGCTCCACCTGCCTGGGCCAGTCCTGGAACGACTGGCAAAGCCGGCGCACCACGCTGTTCGCCGACCTGACCCACCACTTCAATGACGACTGGAAACTCAAGGTCAGCGCCGTTCACAGCCGCAACCTGCAAGACATCAAATACGCCGCCAGCGAAGGCACCGTGGCCTATGGCGATCCGGCCCCCACGGCCAACAGCTACGCCGCCCTGTTTGACTACGATCACAAGGACTATGGCCTGGACGCCTACATCGACGGCAAGTTCGAAGCCTTTGGCCTGGAGCATGAGCTGATCCTCGGCGCCAACGGCAGCCGTGGCAGCCAGGACGATGTGTACGCGATCCGCAACCTGCCCCAGCGCCAGACCATCTACCAGCCCAACCATCACTTCCCGGAGCCGGCCGACGACACGTTCTGGCCGAACATGTACCGCGGCGGCACGGTCAAGGAGACCGCCACCCAGTACGGCACCTACGCCACCCTGCGCCTGCGGCTGGCCGAGCCGTTGCTACTGGTGGTCGGCAGCCGCGTCAGTTGGTTTGAAAACCGCCGCCAGTCCAACAACCTGGCCTGGGGCGAGTGGAGCGTGCAGGATGCTCGCACCAAGGAAACCGGTGAAGTCACGCCCTTTGCCGCGCTGATCTATGACCTCAACGACAACCTCTCGATCTATACCAGCTACGCCGATATCTTCCAGCCACAAAGCTCCTACGCCACCGTCAGCGGCGCGGCCCTGAAGCCGAAGATCGGTGAGAACTACGAGCTGGGGATCAAGGGCGAATGGTTCGACGGGCGCCTCAACAGCTCCCTGGCACTGTTCCGCGCGATCGAGAAAAACGCTGCCGAGACCGACTACATCGCCCACTGCGGCACCTCGGCCGACGGCTTCTGCTACAGCGACACCGGCAAGGTCCGCGCCCAGGGCGTCGAGGCCGAGATCAGCGGCGAACTGCTTGAACGCTTGCAAGTCTTCGGCGGCTACACCTACACCCAGACCAAAACCCTGAACAATATCGACAGCCAGGCCGAGGGCCGGGCCTCCACCAGCTACGTGCCACGCCATATGTTCCGGCTGTGGGGCGATTACCAATTGGATGGTGCCCTGTCGAAATGGACAATGGGCAGCGGCGTCAGCGCCCAAAGCAGCAACTATCGGGTCCAGACCATCAAGCTGGAACAACCCGGCTACGCCTTGTGGAGCGCGCGCCTGGCGTATCGGGTCGATAACACCTGGACCGTGGCGTTGAACGGCAACAACCTGTTCGACAAAAACTACTACCAGACCGTGGGGACCGCGTCCTGGGGTAACTTCTACGGCGAGCCGCGTAACGTCACCGTGAGCCTCAAAGGCGACTTCTGATCCCCATCCCCCTGTAGGGGCCGGCCAGCCGGCTCCTATCCCCGTCAAAAAAGCTTTGCCCGCCCAGCAGGATAATTGGCGTTTTTGTTCCTACACTGCAAAAAGCCATCACTCATTCTCAATAAATCTGAAAAACCAATAACAAATGTCAACAAACCGTCACGACAAGAGTATCTTATGACACTCGACGGCGAAACCCTTGCGAAATGTCAAAACCTTGACATGGCACCCATAAGGAGCCATCATTTAGCCACTATTTAGCAAAGCACCTGCACCTAGACAGGTCATTGCGCGTTACCCAGCGAAAGCAGTCGTTCGCATTGCGCCACTTATAAGCAACTGCCTTATGGATGAGCGAACGAACAGGAAGTCCTGGTGGTGCATTGAGGGATGATTTATGCGTGAGAAGTCGTCAGTCGATAGCCTGTTTCTGACTCGTACCGGTTTTGTTGAATTCTTTGTGGTTTTCGTCAAGTTAATCCACGGCCTGACAGCGGTCCTGCCGGCGATGATCCTGTTGTTCTACCCGGATCCAGTCGACCCGCAAATGCGTGGCCACTACCTGGGCCTGCTGCTGTTTTTTGCGATCCTGACCATTATTCTGTTCCAGGCCCTGGGGGTGTACTCCGAGGACCTGTTCAGCAACCGCCTGCGTTTTCGCGTGATGCTGGTCGCGTGGATCTCGGCGTTTTGCATCCTGCTGTTCATGTACCAGATCCTGCTCCTGTTCCCGCAGTTGAGCCCGCGCAACCTGATGTTCTGGTTCAGCCTGAGCCTGGTGCTGTTTGGTGTGGAGCGCATCCTGATGCTGCGCCTGTACCGCAACCTGATGAAGAACGGCAAGTTCCTGCAGCGCACGGTGATCCTCGGCTTTACCGACACCGCCATCCATGTGGCCGAACACCTGTCGCGCAACAGTGATATCCGCTCCGGCCTGATCGGTTTTATCGACGACCGCACCGAACGCATTCCCAAGGAACTGAGCAGCCTGCCGTTGCTGGGCAACACCCGCGACCTGGAAAAACTGATCAGGTCCGAGCAGGTCAACCAAGTGATGATCACCCTGCCCTGGGCCGCCGAGCAGCGCGTCAACGGGCTGGTAAAGCGCCTGCGGCAGATGTCGGTCAACGTCATGCTGGTGCCGGACATGGCCGCCCTGCGTTATGGCCACAACCGCATTACCGATGTCGGCGGCATCTTGATGTTCAATACCTCGCAACTGCCGCTGCGCGGTTGGTCACCGTTTATCAAGCGCTGTGAAGACCTGCTGCTGGCCGGTGCCGGCCTGTTGCTGTTGTCACCGATCATGTTGGTGACCGCCATTGCCATCAAGCTCGACTCCAAAGGCCCGGTGCTGTTTCGCCAGAAGCGCTACGGCTACAACGACAATCTGATCCGGGTGTTCAAGTTCCGCTCGATGTACGTCGACCAGACCGACTTCAACGCCGAGTGCCAGACCACCCGCAGCGACCCGCGCATCACCCGCGTCGGGCGGATTATCCGCAAGACCAGCATCGACGAGCTGCCGCAACTGTTCAATGTGCTGCTGGGCAACATGTCGATGGTCGGCCCGCGCCCCCATGCCACCGCCACCAAGGCCGCCGGGATTCCGTTCGAGGAAGCGGTCAGCGAGTACAGCTCGCGGCACCGGGTCAAGCCGGGCATCACCGGGTGGGCGCAGATCAATGGCTACCGGGGTGAAACCGACACCCTGTTCAAGATTCAGAAACGGGTCGAATACGACTTGGAATACATCGCCAAATGGTCGGTGTGGTTTGACCTGTACATCGTTTTCATGACGGTTCCGGCCGTCCTTTCCACCAAGGAAGTCTATTGATGAACCCTCTCAACGGATTGATTCCCTGCATCATTTCCGGTGGTTCGGGCACGCGGCTGTGGCCGGTTTCGCGGCAGAACATGCCCAAGCCGTTCATGCGCATGCACGACGACCAGAGCCTGTTGCAGAAAACTTTCCTGCGTGCCAGCCACCTGCCGGGGGTCGACAGCGTGCTGACGGTGACCAACCGCGACCTGCTGTTTCGCACCCTCGACGATTACCGCGCGGTCAACACCGGCCAACTGGGCCTGGATTTGCTGCTCGAACCGTTTGGCCGCAACACCGCAGCGGCCATCGCGGTCGCCGCGCTGCATGTGCAGGAGTTTTTCGGCGCTGATGCGCAATTGCTGGTGATGCCGGCCGACCACCTGATCCTCGATGAAGACGCCTTCGCCCAGGCCGTGGCCCAGGCCCGCGAATTGGCCGACGCCGGCTATCTGGTGACCTTCGGCATCCAGCCCGATCGCCCCGAGACCGGCTTTGGCTATATCGAACAAGGCGCGGCGCTGGCGCAAGGCTTCCGTGTCCAGCGTTTCGTCGAAAAACCCGACCTGGCCACCGCCCAAGGCTACCTGGACGGCGGCAAGCACCTGTGGAATGCCGGAATGTTCTGCTTCAAGGCCGCCACCGTGCTCGACGAGCTGGCGACCCACGCCCCGGCCGTGCTGGACGCGGCCAAGGCGGCGCTGGAGCACAGCACCAGCCTGCAGAACAGCAGCAGCCGCCAGCGCGAACTGAACCCGCAAGGCTTTGGCACCGCGCCGGACATCTCCATCGACGTGGCCCTGATGGAGAAATCCGCCCAGGTCGCCGTGGTGCCCTGCGATATCGGCTGGAGCGATATCGGCTCCTGGGAAGCCCTGCGCCAGCTGACCCCCAGTGACAACAACGGCAACCAGATCAATGGCGAAGCGATCCTGCACGACGTGCACAACTGCTATATCGACTCGCCCAAGCGCGTACTCGGTGCGGTCGGGGTGCGTGACCTGATCATCGTCGACACCCCCGACGCGATCCTGATCGCCGACGCCAACCGCAGCCAGGATGTGCGCCATATCGTCGCCGAGCTCAAGCGCCAGAACCATCCCGCGTTCAGTCTGCACCGCACCGTCACCCGGCCCTGGGGCACCTACACGGTGTTGGAGGAAAGCACCCGCTTCAAGATCAAGCGCATCGTGGTCAAGCCCAAGGGTTCGTTGTCTTTGCAAATGCACCACCACCGCAGCGAACACTGGGTGGTGGTCAGCGGCGCGGCAATGATCACCAATGGCGAGCGCGAGATCCTGCTCAACATGAACGAGTCCACCTATATTCCCGCCGGGCACAAGCACCGCCTGACCAACCCCGGCATCATCGACTTGGTGATGATCGAGGTGCAGAGCGGCGAATACCTGGGTGAAGACGACATCGTGCGCTTCGACGATATCTACGGCCGCACGCCCGCCAGCGAGCCCAAGCCCTGATGCGGACTTCACTGATCATCCCGACCCGCAACGCCGCCAGCCACCTCGACCGGCTGCTGCCGGCGCTGCGCATGCAGACCCTGCAACCCGACGAGACGCTGGTCGTGGACAGCGCGTCGAGCGATGCCACGGTGGCGCGCTTTCGCGAGTTCGGTGCGCGTGTCGAAGTGATCGCCGCCCGCGACTTCAACCACGGCGGCACCCGTCGCTGGGCCAGCGAGCACGTGGGCGGCGACGCCCTGATCGTGATGACCCAGGACGCGATCCCGGCCGAGCCCGAGACCTTTGCCAAGCTGCTCGCCGAGCTGCAACAGGACCCACTCAACGGTATCGCCTATGGCCGCCAACTGCCGCATCCCGGTGCGGGGGTGTTGGGTGCGCAGTCGCGCCACTTCAATTACCCGGCCCACAGCCGCAGCAAAAGCCTGGCCGATGCACCGCAGCTGGGGATCAAGACCTGCTTCAGCTCTGACTCGTTTTCCGTGTACCGGCGCAGCGCCCTGGAGGCCGTGGGCGGCTTCCCCGCCGATGTGATCGGCAGCGAGGACGCCTACGTCGCCGCACGCATGCTACTGGCGGGCTGGAAGGTGCAGTACGCCGCCAGCGCCCAGGTCTATCACTCCCACGATTACCGACTCATGGATGAGTTTCACCGCTACTTCGACATTGGGGTGTTCTACGGCCGCGAGCCGTGGATCCGCCAGGCGTTTGGCGACGCCGGCGGTGAAGGTAAACGCTATGTACTGGCCGAATTACGTGCCTTGCGCGAGGCCAACGCCTTGCACCGCGCCCCCGAAGTGGTGGTGCGCAGTGCCTTTAAATTGCTGGGCTATCGCCTCGGCCATCTTGAACGCTACCTGCCCAAATCGCTCAAGCAGCGCCTGGGCATGTTTTCCACCTACTGGACTTGAGCCGTCATGAAGACTACCAACCGACGTTCCCGTCTTACCCTGTTCAGCCTGTTGAGTGCCTCGATCTGGCTGGCTGGTTGTTCGACCCCTGCGCGGGTGCCGCTTCCTGACAACAACACGCTCAAGGCCGGCCACCAGGCGGCGCTGACCTTGGCCGACCTGCCGCCCCCGCAGGTGCTGATCCAGAGTGGCGACCTGTTGCGCATCGTGCGCGATGCCCAGGAGCCGGCGGCGGCCGACGACATGACAGTGTTCGTCGTACGCCCCGACGGCGTGATCTCCATCCCCAACATCGGTCGGGTCAAGGCGGCATTGCGCACCCCGGAAGACCTCGGCAAGGAAATCACCGACAAGTACAAGCGCATCTACCGCGAGCCGGCAGTGACGGTGAACATCGCCAGCGCCCCGAGCAACAAGGTGTTTATCGGTGGTGCGGTGCCGAACCCGGCGTTTTTCGACCTGGCGGGGAATGTCAGTGTGGAGCAGGCGTTGCTTAGTTCCGGGGGGGTGTTGTCCTCGGCGGATGCCTCCAACGTGGCCCTGATGCGTACGGGTCCGGATGGCAAGTACAAGACCTACTTCATCAGCCTGAACAACATGCTGACCGATCCCAATCACCCACGGGTGGCCCTGCAGCGTGGCGACCTGATCTATGTGCCGCAGTCGGGCATCGGCGCCACTGTGGAAGCCGTGGATATGTACTTCACCCGCCTGTTCCCGATCAACAAGGGCATTGGTGTGGGCCTGAACTACGACCTCAACGACAGTGGCGTGAAGAACAGCGGCAACACCATCTACAACAACCCAGTCATCAACGCAGGCCAATGATTATGGACCAGGCTTCGTATCACTCGAACCGACTGTTCCCGTCTGGCGTACACCACATATTCAATGGAGTGATCCTGTGATCGAAATCCGCTCTCTACGCGACCTCTTGCGGTTGTTTTTCATCTTCCGCCGCGAGTTCAAACTGGCCGTGATCACCACGATTGTGGTGGCCGTGTTGGGTGCCTTCCTGTTGCCGGCTCGCTACGAGTCCGACGCGCGCTTGCTGGTCAAGCCAGGGCGGGACAACACCACGTTGCCGATCGAAGCCGCCAACCGCCAGACGCTGATTGCGCCCAGTACCCAGCACGACCCGATCGTCGATGAGGAGAAGATGCTCACCGGCCGGCCCATCGTGCACATCGTTGCCGAGCGCTACCTGGCAATGACGTCCGAGCCGCCACAGGGCTTCTGGAAAGTCACCAAGTTCTACGTCAAGAAAGCCGCCGGTGAAGTACTGGATGCGGTGCGCAGCGTCCTGCAATTCGTCGGCCTGGCCGAGAAGCAAAGCCCGCTGGAACGCCTGGCGACCAAGCTGGAGAAGAACTTCGAAGCCGGCCACGAACCGGGCTCCTCGGTCATCGAAATTTCCTTCACCTGGGACGATCCGGCCATCGCGCAGAAAGTCGTCGAGACCTGGGTCGATGCCTACCTGGAAGAGCGCGCGCGGATTCTCGGGCGCAAGAGCCTGCATACCTTCTATGAAACCGAACGCAGCAAGGTCGCGACCAACATCCAGGGGCTCAAGGATGAACTGCAGGGCCGCTTGAAGCAGATCGACTCGATCAGCGTGGACGCGCGCCTGAAAAACCTGACCAACCAGATCGACCGTGTCACCGACGCCAAAGTCACCGCGCAAAACCAGATCGCGGGGATCCGCAGCTTCCTGGCCAACGCCAGCCAGCAGATCAAGAACCAGCCGGCCGAAGTGGTCACTGGCCGGGAAACCAGCCTCAACCCGACCCAGCTGGACCTCAAGCGCCAGCTCAATGCCCTGCAAGTAGAACGGGCGCGCCTGCTGCGCACCTATCTGCCGAACACACCGCAGGTCAATCAGATCGAGCAGAACATCCGCGACATGGAAGCCCTCAGCGCCCAGGAAGCGACACGCCTGGAACGCTCGCAAAACACCGCGCCCAACAGCCTGGTGATCAACGTCAAGCAGCAGATCATCGACGCCCAGTTGCAGGAGCGCAAACTGGCCGGGGAAATCGAGAACTACGACAAGACCCTCGCCGAACTGCGCGCCCAGCGTGACCAGGCGATGACCGATGAACCTGAGCTGAACAAGCTGACCCAGCAACTGCGCACCGCCGAGAAAAGCTACGCGTTGTACTCGGAAAACCTCGAACAGGCGCGCATCGACCACGCACTGGACAGCAGCCAGATCAGCAACATCGCCCTGATCGAACACGCCACCCTCAACCCGGCGCGCGTGTTTCCCAAGAGCCTGCTGATTCTGCTGTTCACCATTCCTGCCGGCCTGGCCGTCGGTTTGCTGACTATCTACGTGCTGTACCTGCTGGACCAGCGCATCCACGACGGCGCGCGCTTGCAGGAAGTGTTCGGTGTACCGCTGTGGAGCAGCATCCCCGATGTGCAGCACGCGACACCGGCCGCCCTCACCGCCAGCATCTATCGCTTGTACAGCCTGCTACCCGCCGAGCGCATCGCCAGCGAGGGCTTTGCCCTGGGCCTGACCTCGGCACGGCACGGCGAAGGCGTGAGCTTTATCATCGAGCAACTCAAGCGCCTGCTCGAAGAGCGTGGCCACCGGGTCTCGGTCAACGGCACTGAAGCGGCGAAGCCGGGTGAAGTGTTGCTGTTGGACGCCTCGGCCCTGTCGTCCAACCCGCAGGCGTTCCTCACCCTGCGCCGCGCCGAGCAGATTGTGCTGGTGATCGAAGCCCGCACCAGCACCGTGCCGACCATCGAGAACGCCCTGTCGTTGCTGACCACTGCGTTCGGCAAAGTGGATGGGATGATCCTCAACCGCCGCCGTTTTGAAGTGCCGGCCAATGTTCTGGCACGGCTCAACAGCTGGCGCGGTGCGGCCTGATGCGCATTGCGTTGCTGGCGCCACTGCCACCGGAGCAGACCGGGATCGCCGACTACGCTGCGCACTTGCGCAGCGCGTTGCGCGAACGGGGCCTGGAGGTGCTGACGCCTCTGGAAGGTTGCCTGGACCTGGCTGAACAATTGCGGCGCCTGCAGGCCTTTGACTGGCGCGGTGTGGACCTGGTGCATGCCGAGCTGGGCGGCGGACGCTTTGCCGAGTTCCAGGCCCTGGACTACTTGCGCCGGGCCCAGCCGCAATTGCCGCTGACCGCCACTGTGCATGATCCGGAGCGCCTGATCTGGCGCCGGGCCAGGCTGTTTTTCCCGCTGACCCTGCTTGAACGCCTGCCCCACCCGCTGCCCCAGGCGGCGGCGTTGCTCGCCGATCCATTGACCCTTTACGAAGAACGGCGCCTGGCCAAAAGCATGCGCCGCCTGATCACCCTCACCCGCCTGGGTGGCGATTGCTTGCGCCAGCGCATGGGGCTAAAAACTGAGCAAGTGGCGGTGATTGCCCACGGCAACCTGCCCATTGCCCCTGTGGCCTTGCCGCCGTTGCAACCGTTGCGCCTGCTATATTTCGGCTTTATCTACCGCGGCAAGGGCATCGAAGATCTGCTGCAGGCCCTGGCCCGCTCCCTGAGCGCCCACCCGCAATGCCGTGGCCAGGTGCGCCTGACCCTGGCCGGTGGCACCGCGCCGGAGATGACCTTCGACCCCGCCGGCAATTACCTTGAGGGCCTGCGCCAACTGATCACCACCCTGCACCTGGGCGATGTGGTGGACTGGCAACTGGACCTGCCTTCAGCCGACATTCCCCATACCATCCAGGCCCACCATGTGATGGTGCTGCCGTACCGTGAATCGAAAAAACTCGGTTTCCTCGGCCAGATGCGCGGCACCAGTGGCGCGCTGTCCTGGGCCAACGCCTGCGGGCGCGGAGTGATTACCTCCAATGCCCGCGCCTTCGCCGAAGAAGTCGCCGGTGGCAATGGCATCACCTATCAACAGGGGGATATCGCCTCGTTGAGCGATGCCCTGAACCGTCTGATCCTCGACCCGCAACAGGCCCGCCAATGGGCCGACCACGCCGCCGACATCGGCCGGCAGCGCCAGTGGGCCAGCACCGCGCAACGCTTTGCCGAGTTGTTCCAGGCCGCAGTCAAGGAGCCTTTGTGATGAATGTTTCGTCAACTCGCCGGATGTGGCGCTATCTGCCACTGGTCATTGCAATGGCCGTGGGCGGCACACTGCTGCTCAGTGAAAACGTCGACGCGGAGCCCGTGAACCTGGCGCCCCAGCGCACTGTGGAGTGGCGCGAGTTCCTCGGGGTGAACGCGCATTTTCTGTGGTTCAAGCCCGAGCAGTACCAGAAGCAGATACGCCAATACCAGAAACTGGGGCTGGACTGGGTGCGCGTCGACCTGCACTGGGACCGCCTGGAGCCCAAGGAAGAAGATTATCAACTGAGCACCTTCGATGAATTGGACCGCACCCTGACTGCCGAGAAAATCCGCTCGGTGTTCTACCTGGTGGGTTCGGCGCCGTTTATTACCACCGCCCCCAAAGGCGCAGAATTCCAGGACCAATACCGCCCGCGAGACGCCAGTGTGTATGCCCTGCGTCTGGCCCTGTTGGCCAAGCGCTACCCGAATATCAACGCCTGGCAGGTGTGGAACGAGCAGAACCTGCCGAACAACTGGCGCCCGCAAGTGAATGCCGAGGAATACGCGCGCTTGCTGCTGGCCAGTCACCAGGCACTGAATATCGCCGCGCCAGACAAGATCCAGGTGATGGGCGGCATGGCCTACTACAGCCAGATGCCGCCGCGCGGCAAGACCCTGATGTTTGAAGCCCTCGGCGCGCTGGGCGTGCAAACCCTGGGCATGGTCGCGGCGTATCACCCGTACTCGATGACCCCGGAAACCGACGAACCGGGCAAGAATGAAGTGCTGCTGCGCGGCGACCAACTCAACGCCGTGCTGCACGGTGCCGGAGTCAAGGATGTGTGGGCCACCGAGTGGGGCTGGTCCAGCTATGCCGGGCCCAAGGAGATGCAGGACCTGATCGGCGTCGACGGCCAGGCCGATTTCACCTTGCGCCGCCTGGCGCTGATGGCGTCCCAGGATTACCAGAAGATTTTCCTGTTTGCCCTGTCCGACCTGGATGAACGCGCCTCCGTACGTGACCAGCACTATGGCCTGCTGGACCTCAACGGTGAACCGAAGCCGGTCTACAGCGCCCTCGCCCGCTTCCTGGAGATCACCGGGCCAACGCTCAAGCCGGGGGTCACCCCCGTGCTCGAGGACGTACCCAAGACTTTTTACAGCGTGGCCTGGACCCGCGAAGACGGCAAACACCTGTTGATGTACTGGAGCGCGGAAGGCACCCGCGTCACCTTGCCCAAAGTGCAGCACGCCGAACTGCTGGACCCGCTGACGGGCGCCAGGCAGACCCTTAACGATTACAACGGCATTCGCCCCGTGGTGAAACCGTCGTTGCAGATATTGGTGTGGTAGCACGCCCAGGCATGGAGAGCTGCACGTGAGAATCCTGTGGATTGTGCCCTATCTGCCGTGGCCGACGACCAGCGGCGGCAAGACCCGGCAGTACCATTTGCTGCGTACCTTGAGTGAGCGTGGGCATCGCATCACCTTGCTGGTGCAATCGAAGACGCCGGCCGATGCGGCTGTGCACGCGGCCCTGGAGCCCTTGCTCGAGCGCCTGATCGTGGTGCCGCGCCGGGCCCTGAAACACCCCATGACCCTGCTCGCCGGGGTGTTTGCGCCCTGGCCGCTGCTGACCACGGTCAACGGCCTGTCGCCGGTGCTGCAGGCGCGCTTTAGCGAACTGTTGAAGGAAACCTGGGATGTGATCCAGGTCGAGCATAGCTACAGCCTGCAACCGTACTTCACCCTCTTGCAGCAGCAAGCGCGGGATTTCGTGCTCACCGAGCACAACTTGGAATCGAGCTTGGGCGGCGCCACCTATGACCGCTTTCCAAAATGGGCCGCGCCGTTCGTGCGCTACGACCAGTGGCGCTGCCAGCAGTGGGAGCGCAAGGCGTTTGACGCGGCGTGCCATGTGGTTGCCGTGACCCAGGCCGATGCCCAGGCTATCGGGCAACTGACCAAGACCCCGGTGAGCGTGGTGGTCAATGGGGTCGACAGCCGCGCATTCAGCGACGTCAGCGCCGCCCCGCAGAGCCAGCGCCTGTTGTTTGTCGGCAACTACGAATACGCGCCGAACCTGGACGCGGTGCAGTGGCTGCTCGACGACATCTTCCCGCGGGTCTGGTTGCAATGCCCCAACGCCCGCCTGGCGGTGGCCGGCTTCGGCTTGCCCACACACTGGCGCGAGCGCTGGGTGGACGATCGTATTGAATGGCAGGGTTTTGTTCCCGACCTCACCGCGTTGCAGCGCCGCTGTGCAGGGTTTGTCGCCGCGCTGCGCCATGGCGGCGGCTCCAAACTCAAAGTGCTGGAGGCAATGGCCGCCGGCCTGCCGCTGGTGAGCACCGCCCAGGGTGTGTCCGGGCTGGCGGTTGAGCCGCAGGTGCATTACCTGGCCGGCGAAAGCGCCGAGGCCCTGGCCGATGGGATTGTGCGCCTGCTGGACGAACCGACGCTGGCCCGCCAACTGGCGCAGGCTGCGCGCGACTATGCGCGCAACCATCACGACTGGGCGGTGGCCGGTAATGAACTGGAGCAGATCTACCGCACCTTGCCCACCCAACAGGAGCCTCAAGCATGCGCGTAGCCCTGGATTACCGCCCGGCCACGGTCGCGCCTTCGTCGGGCATCGCCCGCCAGGTGCTGGCCCTGGAACACGCCTTGCGCGCCCGGGACAACACTGAAGTGGTGCTGTTTACCGAAGCGCCGCTTGATCATCCCCAGCGCGACACGGCGGTTTGCCCGACCTGGGCCAGCACCCTGGAGGGCCTGCAACGGCCTCAGGTGCGCTGGCGCTTCGAGCGCGGCTTCCTGCCCCGGGAAATCCACCAACAGCAGATCGACCTGTACATCGCCACGGCCAATATGGGCCTGCCCTTGTGCCGCAAACCCGCCGGCACCCGCTATGTACTGGTGCTGCATGACCTGTTTCAACTGACCCACCGCAACTTCCATCGCTCCCGCCTCAAGGCCCTGGCCTACCGCCTGATCGACGGCGCGTCGATTGCCTGGTCGGTGTGGCAAGCCGACCGGGTGTGGTGCCCGTCGCAGTTCTCGTGCGATGAGGCTGCGCGCCTGTTTCCCTGGGCGCGGGCCAAGTTCCGCGTGTTGAATAACCTGGTGCCGGAGTTCACCGAGGCCCCCGAGCCGTTGCCCGAAGGCATTCCGCCGCGCTACTGGCTGGTGGTGGGTACCCGTGAGCCGCGCAAGAACATGGCGTTTTTCCTGGCGCAATGGCAGGCCAGCCGCGCCCAGGACCCGAACGTGCCCGACCTGGTACTGGTCGGCCACGCCAGCGATGTGCCGGCGTCCCTGGGCGAGTTGCCCGGCCTACATTGGCGCAGTGGCTTGTCCGACGGCCAGTTGCAGGCGCTGTACCGGCATGCCGCGTACCTGTGGCAGCCGTCCTATGCCGAAGGGTTTGGTTTGCCGGTGGTGGAAGCGCTGAGTGTCGGCACGCCGGTCGCGGTTGCCCGTGGCTCGGCCCTGGATGAAGTGGCGCCGCCCACCGCACAGCGTTTTGCCCCCGACGACGCCGGTCAACTGCAAACGTTGATGGTGTCACTGGCTGCACCGGGGGGCACGGTCGACCCCGAACTGCAACGCACATGGGCCCGGCAATTTGCCGAACCGGCCTATCGCCTGCGCCTGGATAAACTGCTCAAGGAATTGAACCGCTAATGCTGCCAGGAAAACTCGTTAGTCTGCTCCTGGGCCTGGTCTTCGGCGGCCTGCTGTTGGCACTGCCGCCGATGAAGGTCTTTATGATCGTGGTCGGCCTGGGCGTGGCGCTGACCCTGATCCGCAAACCGCTGTGGGGCTTGCTGATCTTTGCCGTCTTGGCCACCAGCATTCCCTACACCACCTTGCAACTGGGGATCCGCACCACCATCAGCGAGGCGGTGCTGGGCCTGACCTGGGCCGGCGTGTTCTGGCAATCGTTTATCGGCAAGACCCGCGGTTTCATGGTCTGGCGCCCCACGGAACGGGCGTTAATGTGGCTGATGCTGTTCAGCACCATCCCGTTTATCTGGGGCATGATCATCATCCACGCCGAGGGCAACGGCCCGGTGAACTGGGTGCGCTGGCTGATGAACCTGTCGCTGCTGTTTATCGTGCCGCTGCTGCTGCGCACCGATGCCGACCGCGACAAGGTGGTGGTCGCCCTGCTGCTGGGCAACCTGGCGATGCTGTTGCTGTCGATTTTCATGTTCCTCAAGACGCGCAACGCGATGTCGATGATCGACATTCTCACCGACCTCAAGTACGCCCACCCGGAGGCGGTGAAGGACATCTTCTCAGCCAACTACAAGCGCATGGCCTCGCCCTGGGTTCACCCGAACCTGACCGGTGGCGTGCTGGTGCTGTTTATCCCGCTGGCGCTGTTCTACGGCTGGACCCGCAGCGGCTGGCGCCGCGCCCTGGGCCTGGCAGTGGCGGTACTGGGTTGCGCCGGCCTGCTGCTGAGTATCTCCCGGGGCGCGATTGTGGCCCTGGCGCTGATCCTGATCTGGCTGACCTACAAGCGCGTGCCTCACAGCGGGCGGATCATCGGTATCGGCGCGGCTTTTGTGATCGCCCTGGTGCTGTTCTATCCGCCGCTGCAGGACCGTTTGATGACGATGTTCTCGACCACCAACGCCAGTACCGAGATCCGTTTCGACGAGTACGCCGGGTTCCCCGATGTAATGGCCAAGTACCCGTTGGGGATCGGTTTCAAGATCGACCCACCGGTGCCGGGCAGCAACTTGCTGGGGATTTCCAACCTGTGGCTGAACTTCATCTACAAGATTGGTGTTCCGGGGATGCTGCTGTTCATCGCCGTCACCGTGCTGTGGTGGCGAGAAGTGCGGCCATTAGGGATGGTGCGCAAGGTCACCGCCGACAACGCCCTGTGGCTGGGTTGCGTGTGCGGCGTGCTGGCGGCGCTGCTGACCGGGATTTTCGACCACTACTTCAGCTTCACCTTTGTATTGATCGCGCTGTTCTGGCTGTTGATGGGCATCAGCCTGCAACAGGTGCGCCTGAGCCCGACCATTACTGCTCCTGTTTCCGTGCCAAAGGATGACCGACCATGAAACATCGCACTATTCACTCCCCCGACCTGCGTGACCGCCTGCCCGCCCTGGCCAGCGAACTTGGTGCAAGCCTGGAAGACTTGCAGGACGGCCTGGCCTGGTGCCTGGCCAACGAGGTGGTTTTTGAAGAGGGCGAAGGCGAGAACAAGCGCTTCTGGATGACCTCTTTCGATGTGGAACCGACCATCGAGCATCCGGTGGCACGTCGGCTGTTCCATCGCATGAAACAGGATGTCCCGGCGCAGTTCCTGCCGATTTATGGCAAGAACTGGGCAACCCTCAAGGACCGCTGGCGCAGTGCCTGGGACATGGCCTACAACATCCTGATCAACAAGATCCCCAGCCACCACATACGCATCGGCTGGCTGCGCCTGGGCGGCGCGAAGATCGGCAAGGGGTCGAGCCTGTGGCGCAACACTGAGGTGCTGGGCATCCACAACCTGAGGGTCGGCGACGACACGGTGATCGGCTGGCATTGCCAGGTGGATGCACGCTCTGGGCTGGTAATCGGCAACCATGTGGCGATTGCCTCCCATGTGCTGATCATCGCCGGCAGCCATGACTTGCAGGCGCCGGAGTTCTGGTCGATTTCCGGGGCGATTTATATCGACGACTATGTGTGGATCGGCAGCCGTGCGCTGATCGGTTTCGGCACCCACCTGTGCGAAGGCTCGGTGGTGACTGCCAATACCGTGGTGGCGAAAACCGTCGCGCCGTACAAAATTGTCGGCGGCACCGGTGCCAAAGTCATGGGCGAACGCGTTCGGGGGCTGAACTACAAGGTGGGTGGCAAGGGCCTGTTCACCCTGTTCCACTGATGTTCGGCAGCACCCTGTGGCTGACCCTGGCGACCCTCGCCGGGCTGGTGGCCGGCTTTGCCCGGGAATGGCTGCTGGTCGCAGCCTGGGGCGCGGGCAGCCGTAGCGACGGGTTTCTGGTGGCGGTGTTTTTACCCGAGGCGCTGCGCATGACCCTGGCCGCCGGTTTGCTCGCCGCTGCGGCCCTGCCCCTCTATCAACAACGGGATGCGCAACGCCAGCAAGCCTGGTTGGCCAGCCTGTCGCCGCGCCTGCTCGGCGTCGGCCTGGGCCTGTTCGCCCTGCTGGCCCTGGGCGCGCCGCTGTGGGTACGCCTGATCGGCCCGGGGCTGGACGCCGCAGCCCACGACCAGGCCGCCGCCAATCTGCGCTGGCTGGCCGCCTGTGCGCCGGGGCTGGTGATGCATGGCCTGTTCAGTATTCCGTTGCAGGCGCGCCAGC
Organism: Pseudomonas sp. DD1; assembly: GCF_044510355.1. NCBI lineage: Bacteria > Pseudomonadati > Pseudomonadota > Gammaproteobacteria > Pseudomonadales > Pseudomonadaceae > Pseudomonas > Pseudomonas sp. DD1. Next base: position 303,055 of record NZ_MSAJ01000037.1, read on the forward strand.
GCTTTGTGCTGCCGGGGCTGGGCTCGCTGCTGTTCAACCTGCCGCCGGTGCTGTACCTGTTTATCCGCGGCACGGCCAGCGACAGCGCGGAACTGGCAATGTGTTTTTTTGCCGGCAGTGTGTTGATGTGCCTGCCCTTGCTGGCACCGGTCTGGTCGTTCGGCTGGCGCCCCTGGCAAGTCAAGGGTGATGCCCTGGCCGGCCGCGAACTGCTGGGGCGTATCGGCCCGCTGTTGGCGAGCAATCTCGCCAGCCAGGGCCTGGCCTTGCTCGAACGGCTGATCGCCAGCTACCTGGGCGAAGGTGCGGTGACCTGGGTCAACCTGGCGCGCAAGCTGATCAACCTGCCGCTGATTGCGCTGATGAGCCTCAACCAGGTATTGCTGGGGATGATGAGCGGTGAACAAGGCCAACAACGCCTGGCCTTGCTGCGCCGTGGCCTGGACGCCGCCACCCTGCTGAGCCTGCCCGCCGCCCTCGGCCTGATTGGCGCCAGCCCGGTGCTGATTCACCTGCTGATGCCCGCGCAAAGCGCCGACGGCCCGCTGCCCGCCCTGCTCGCCTGGTTCGCCACACCCCTGGTGTTCGGCGCCTGGAACGCCATGCTCGCACGCTATGCCTACGCCAGCGGCGACACACGCCTGCCACTCAAATGTGAACTGCTGGGCAGCCTGGTCAACGCCGGCCTGTTGGTATTGCTGCCGTACTTCTTCGGCCTGCCAGGCATTGCCTTGGCGGCCCTGGGTGGGGTGATCGTCACCAACCTGCTGCTGATGCAACGCCAACACCTGCTCGGGCAACTGGGCTGGCCGTTGCAGTGGGGCTTGAGTGTGGTGTTGCTGGGCGTGGCGGCGCTGGTGCTGCACCCGCTGCATAACGATGGCTGGCAGTTGGGTTTGAGTACCTTGGCGGGCGCCGGGGTACTGGTGGGATTGGGGCTGTGGTTCAAGCCGTGGAAGGCTTGAGCTGCGAAAGCAAAGGCATAGCAAAAGCCAGCGCGCGGAGGTGCTGACTGCGATGGCGGTGTGTCAGCTAGCAGAAATGGTGCCTGAACTACCGCTATCGCGGGCAAGCCCGCTCCCACAGGGGGGCTCTGCCGGGCATAGAGTTTTGGCCGCACCACAATGCAAATGTGGGAGCTGGCTTGCCTGCGATGGCGGTGTGTCAGCTAGCAGAAATGGTGCCTGAACTACCGCTATCGCGGGCAAGCCCGCTCCCACAGTGGGGGGGGCTCTGCCGGGCATGGAATTTTAGCCACACCACAATGCGAATGTGGGAGCTGGCTTGCCTGCGATGGCGGTGTGTCAGCTAGCAGAAATGGTGCCTGAACTACCGCTATCGCGGGCAAGCCCGCTCCCACAGGGAGGGGCTCTGCCGGGCATAGAGTTTTGGCCATACCACAATGCGAATGTGGGAGCTGGCTTGCTCCCACCTGGGATAGTGGGCAGGTCTAGAAGTCGTACTTGACGCTGGTCATCAGGTTGCGCGGCGCACCATACATCCCATGGTTACCGGCATAGCTGAAATACTCACGGTCAAACAGGTTGTTGAGGTTGACCGACGTACTCAACTGCGGCGTCACGTCGTAGCGCAGCAGCAGGTTGGTGATGGCGTAGCTGCCCTGGCTGAACGTGTGCAGGTCCTCACCAACCTTGCTCTGCCAGTTCACCCCGCCGCCAACCGTCACTTTGTTCAAGGCCCCCGGCAGACGGTAAGTGGTGAAGGTTTTCAGGCTCTGGCGCGGCAAGGTGGTGACGATGCGTTTGTCGTCGGCATCGGTACTGACCGCATAGGCGTAGCCCGCGGAGGCTTGCCAGCCTTCAGCCAACTCACCGTTGAGTTCCAGCTCGACGCCCTCGGTAGTGGTGCCCTTCTCGTTGCGATAAGTATTGCCGCCCGGGGTGTCGATCCAGATCGCTAGGTTGTCCTGTTCCAGCTTGAACAGCGCCAGGCTGGTGTTGAGTTTTTCGTCGAAGAAACTCCCCTTCAAGCCCAACTCGTAGCCCTTGCCTTCCATGGGTTCCAGGGCCTTGTTGTTGATATCGCGCACCCAACTGGCCTGGGGGTTGAAGATCTTGGTGTAGCTGGCATAAGCCGACCAGTTGTCAGTCAGGTCGTAGACCACGCCGGCATAGGGAATGTACACGCCGGTTTCCGACTCATCGGTGCGGGTGGCGACGCCGCCATAGGGGCTGTCTGCGGTTTCGCGCTTCCAGTCGATGACACGGCTGCCGAGGATCACGCTCAGGTCATCGGTCATGCGCAGGCGGGTGCTCAGGTAAGCGGCGTATTGGCTTTCATCCACCGAGGATTTGCCGGTCAGCGGGAAGTCCGGCTTGGCCGAGTGCCCGTCCCAGTTGAACAGGTTGTCGATGGCGCCCGCCGGGGAGCCGGAATACGCGTAGTTCCAGCCGCCATGGCTGGGCACGTTTTCCTTGTATTTGGACAGGGTCACGCCGGCGATCAACTCGTGCTCGCGGCCCAGCAGGTCGAACGGCCCGGTGGCGTACAGGTCGAGGTTGTCCTGGCGCGGCGTACCGGAGAAGCGCACCGGCAACTGCGTGGTGCCGCTGCCATCGCTGTTGAGGCTGCCGTTGACGTAGTTGAACACCTCATCGAACTTGTTTTGCGAATGGGTGAACTCGACCTTGGCGCTCCAGCCGCTGTCGAACTTCTGCTCGATGGAGGTGAAGAAGCTGGTCTGCTCATGGTCGTTATAGGACCAGGCCGGCGCAGTATTCAGGGAGCGACTGAGGTTGCTGCGCGAACCGTCGGTAAAGCGCGTAGGTAAACCGGAGCGCGCCGGGGCATCGACGTCGGTACGCAGGTAGCTGAAGCCCAGGGTCAGCAAGGTGTCTTCGGTCAGGTCGAATTCAGTGATGCCGTACAGCAATTGGGTCTGCTGCTTGTAGCGGTCGACCCAGGCATGTTCGGTCTTGTAGTCGGCCACCAGGCGCCCGCGCACATTGCCGGTTTCGGTCAACGGGCCGGACACGTCGAGGCCACTGCCGTAGCGGTCCCAGTTGCCCGCTTCAGCGGTGACACTGGCCCGCGCCTCGGCCGTCGGGCGCTTGCGGATCAGGTTGATGGTGGCCGAGGGGTTGCCCATGCCGCTGATCAAACCGGTGGCGCCGCGCACCACTTCCACCCGGTCGTACATCGCCATGCTCTGGGTGTAGTTGTCCATGCGCGCAACGGTAGGCACACCGTCGATTTCGAAGTTCTGGATCTGGAAACCACGGGAGAAATAGCTATCGCTTTCCGCCCCCAGGCCATCACGCAACACGATGATTCCGGGGGTGGCATCCAGGGTATCCGACAGGTTGGTCAGGCGCTGGTCATCCAGGCGCTGGCGGGTCATGACGGTCAGCGATTGCGGGGTTTCCCTCGGGGTCAGGTTCAGGCGGGTGGAGCTGCTGGACGACTGCGTGGTGTAGGAACCGGTGCCTTCGGTGGTCGACCCCGGCGCCTTGCCGGAGATCGACACGGTACCCAGTTGCAATGCGCCGTCGGTAGGCCGGGGCTCCAGGGAATAGTTACCGCCACTGCCGCGCACGGCTTGCAACGAGCTGTTACTGAGCAGGATCGCCAGACCGCTGTCGAGATCATGCCGCCCTTGCAGGCCCGGGCTGGTCTGCCCTTGCGTGAGCGCGGCCGGGTAGGACAGCAGGATCTGCGCGGCCTGGCCAAACTGGTTCAACGCGCCGGCCAGTGAGCCAGGGGCAATATCGAACTCCTGCTGTGGCGCGGCCATGGCCCAGGCCGGCGCCAGCAGCAACGGCGCGGCCACGCCGAAGCTGGCGATGCCACGGACGACGGCCACGGCCAGTGATTTTTTCAGTGTTGCCCGGATGGTGCGTTGCGGGTGCATGCCCTGTTCCCCAGATAAGTGAGTGTCTGGGGATATAAGTCTCGTGAGATTCGGAAACGGACCACCTGCATGTGAAATAAATTCATACCTGCGCCCGCCGCGGTTTCAACGTCACCCATAAGCGCGTGAAATGCTGCACATCCAGCTTGAGGGTCTGTTGCAGCGCCACCAGAATGCGGTCGGTGTCGGCCAGTGGATAGGTGCCGGACACCCGCAGTTCGCGCACGCTCGGGTCACAGTCCAGATGCCCGCGCCGGTAGCGGCTCAGTTCCTTGAGGAAATCTTCCAGGCGCAGGCCCTCAGCGACGATCATGCCGCGGCTCCAAGCCAGTTCGCCGGCGCGCTGGGGGCGCCGCGCCAGCAGGGTCTGCGGGTCAAAGCTGATGATTTCGCCGGGTTGCAGGCTCAGGTTGCGCGCTGGAATCTGCGCCGCCAGCGGCTGCTGGTCAGCCCCCAACTGGGTAAAACCCTCACGCTGGCGCACGCTGAAGCGCCCGCCTGTGACATGGATCAGGCCTTCGGCGGTTTTCACCCACAGCGGGCGGGCGTCCAACGGGTTGGGCAGCACCAGGATCTCCCCGCGCAACAGATGGATCTGGCGCTGCTCGGGGCGGTAATTCACATCGACGGCGGTGTCGGTATTGAGCTGGATTTCGCTGTTGTCCGCCAGTTCGATGCGCCATTGCTCACCGACCGAGGTGCTGAAATCGCTGGTCCAGGGTTGCAGCAGGCCGGCGTCCCTGGCGGTCCACGCCACACTGCCGGCCGCCAGCAACAGGGCCAGGTTTTTAATCACCCGACGCCGGGATATCGCCGGCGACAGGGTGGCGCTGACCAGCGCCTGGTGTGCCGGGTCGCGCACCTCGTGCATACGCTGGAAAAATCGCTGGGAATGCTGCCAGGCCTGCTCGTTGAGCGGATCCAATTGGCGCCACGCCAGCCACTGGGCGCGGGTCTGTTCGGTGACATCCGGCGCCTGCAACTCCAATTGCCAGTGCATGGCCTGCTCGGCGGCTTCCAGGGTCAGGGGCAACGGATTCATGGGCGCTGGCTGTCGAGCACAATGCACTGGGCGCCGGCCTTGACGATGTAGCGCTTGACCGTGGTGATGCTGGTGCCCAGGCGCTCGGCAATCTCGCCGTGGCTCAAGCCGTCGAGTTGCGACCAGAGGAAGGCCTGGCGCACCGGTAATGCCAGGCGGCTGAGCACTTCGTCGAGGGCCATCAGGGTTTCCAGGAGCAGCCACTGCGTTTCGGCGCTGGGCGCCACGTCTTCCGGTAACAGCGCCAGGGCTTGCAGGTAGGCCTTTTCCAGCTTTTGCCGACGAAAGTGATTGGATAACACGCTTTGTGCGACTTTCGCCAGAAAGCTGCGGGGCGCCTGGACTTCAAGGGGTTGGTTCTTGGCCAGCAGACGCAGGAACGTGTCCTGGGCCAGGTCGGCGGCGCTCTGCGAACAGTTCAGGCGACGCCACAGCCAGTGCTGCAGCCAGCGATGTTGCTGCTGATACAGCGTGGCCAGGTCAGTAGGGCTTGTCGCAGGGGTCGGGGGCATGGAGGGCGCGCGCAGAAGGTAAGCCGTAAATGATAACGGTTATCATATGCTTCATGGCGCAATGCCTGCAAGTGCCATACGACTTGTAGGGATCGCTGGCACCTCCCCTGTAGGTGCCAGCGAGGAGCATCAATCTTCCAGCGGTTGCGGCGCGTGCTTGCCAGGCTTGGCTTTGGCGCCAGGCTTGCTCGCTGCCGGGGCGGCGGGTTCAGGCTCGGCGGGGGCGGCGGCTTCTTTTTCTGCCATGGGCATCTTGTCGACAGCCGCAAAGAACTCTGCAAGGTCAAGGGTATCGGGTGGCACGGTCTTTTCGACTTTCTTCTCGCCGTCCTTGCCCACCAGGATTACTTTGGTGCCGGCACTGGCACCCAGCTTCAAGGCGCGGATCAACGCATTGGTGTCCTGGGCGCCGAGGTCCTTGCCGTCACGCTGGCCGACGGTGCCGATGCTCGTGTAGTTCACGGTGTAGAGCACCATGTTGCGCTCGGTGAACTTCTGTTTGTTCTCAGGCTGTTCAAGATCTTTCTTGAGCTGGACCTGAGTCGGGTCTATGGAGCTGGGTGCAATCACGATCAGCGGGCGGAATTTGCCTTGATCCTGTTCCAGCGGGCCTCGGTTATCCGCAGCCAACAACGGCCCCGTAAACGCCATCAAGGTAGCCAGGGTCAGCGACCGGACGAGCATGCGTACCTCCTTCCAATTCCATGCAGAGTTTTTGAGTTTCATGTCTGCGACAGTCAATTTCAAGGATGATTCCTACGCGACTATCAGAAAGAGTAGGCCAGGACGCCCGTGACGCAAGGGCTCGAGGTGCTTCGAGGCTCATTGTTTCTTCTGATTGCCAAGGCTCACTCCTCAGGCCAATCCGGCCAGTGCCAGGCGAACACCGGGGCCACCTGCGGGTCGGCGTCCACCCGCGCCAGGGCCTGGGCGCATGCAGGGTGGGAGTGTCGCAGGACATCGCGTCCCCCCTCCCAGCGGGACACCGCCGCCGCCATGATGCCCAGGGCATTGGGCAGCCCCTGCGGGGTAAAGAGTTGCCCGGCAAATTGCTCGGCAAATACCTGCCAGGTCCGGTGCAGTTTCTGCTGGGTGCCCGCGATCAGTTGCGCCTGCACCGTCTCGTCGGCGTCGGCGAGAAAGCGTTGCGGGTAGTCGATGATGGTGATCGCCGAGTAGCAGTTGGCGGCGATATACACCAGGCCGCGAATGATCTGCGCACGGTGACCGGACAGAAAATCGCTGGCCGGATACGCCAGGCCCAGATGAATCAGGATCGCCGCGCTTTCCGTCAACACGCTGCCGTCGGGCAGTTGCAGGGTGGGGATCTGCCGCAGCGGGTTGATCTGCCCAAGGGCCTCCATCCCCGCCCCGTCACCCCAGGGGCTGGCATCGACCTGCTGCCACGGCACGCCGCAGCGTTGCAGGGCGATTTCGACGATGCATGAACCAGAACTTTGCGTGCCGTAGAGCGTGTACATGGGCATTGCTCCTGGAGACTCAGCGTCCAGAGTGAAACGTTTTCCCGGGGTTAAAACAAGCCCATCTGACCACCGACCAGGGTGCTGAAATCATCATCGACAAACGGCAGGATCGCATCGGCCACCGGCTGCAATTGCCGGGTTACGTAGTGGTCGTAGTCAATTGGCGCCTGGCGCACTTCCAGGGGCTCGGGGCCGTTGACGGTGATCACGTAGCGAATCCAGCCACCGTTCTGATACTGGCGTGGGCGGCCCTGGCGGTCGTTGTATTCATCCGCCAGGCGCGCGGCCCGCACATGGGGCGGCACGTTGCGCTCGTAGTCGCCCAGTTGCCGGCGCAGGCGTTTGCGGTAGATCAGCAGCTCATCGAACTCGCCACTGAGGGTGCGGCGCACGTAGTCACGCACATAATCCTGGTGGGGCTGGCGGTGGAAGATGCGCTGGTACAACTCCTGCTGGAATTGGCGGGCCAGGGGCGACCAGTCGCTACGCACAGTCTCCAGGCCTTTGTAGATCATCTCTTCACTGCCATCAGCACGGGTCACCAAGCCGGCATACCGTTTCTTGCTGCCCTCCTCCGCCCCACGAATGGTCGGCATCAGGAAGCGGCTGAAGTGGGTTTCGTACTGCAGTTCGAGGGCGCTTTGCAGGCCGAATTCGTTGTGCAGGCGTTCGCGCCACCATTGGTTGACGTGTTGTACCAGGTCCTGGCCGATGCGCGTGGCATCCTCCTGGGAATGGGCACTGCCGAGCCAGACAAACGTGGAGTCGGTATCGCCATAGATCACTTCATAACCCTGGGCTTCGACCAGTTCGCGGGTCTGGCGCATGATCTGATGACCGCGCAGGGTGATCGACGACGCCAGCCGCGTGTCGAAAAACCGACAACCGCTAGAACCGAGCACGCCGTAGAAGGCATTCATGATGATCTTCAGGGCCTGGGACAACGGCGCGTTATGCTCGCGTTTGGCCACCTCGCGGCCTTCGGAGACCCGCGCCACAATCGACGGCAGGCAATGCCGGGTGCGGGAAAAGCGCGCACCGCGAAAGCCTTCCACCGACTCGTTGTCGTCGGGGTGACGCAGGCCTTCGATGAGGCCCACGGGGTCGATCAGGAAGCTGCGGATGATCGACGGATACAGACTTTTGTAGTCCAGCACCAGCACCGACTCGTACAGCCCCGGCCGCGAGTCCATGACAAAACCGCCGGGGCTGGCCTGGGGCGGCTTGTCCCCCAGGTTGGGCGCGACAAAGCCCTGGCGATGCATCAACGGCATGTACAAGTGGGTGAACGCCGCCACCGAACCACCGTTGCGATCCGCCGGCAGGCCGGTGACGCTGGCCCGCTCCAGAAGGAACTTGAGCAGCTCGGTCTTTGCGAAAATCCGCGTCACCAGCTCGCAGTCCTTGAGGTTATAGCGCGCCAGGGCGGGCTTGTCCTCGGCGAACATGCGGTTGATCTCGTCCATGCGCTGGTAGGGCGTGGAGATCGACTTGCCTTCCCCCAGCAGGGTCTGGGCGACGTTTTCCAGGCTGAATGACTCAAAGGTCCAGGTCGCCGAGCGCAGGGCCTCGATACCATCAATGATCAGCCGGCCGGCAGCGGCGGCGAAGTAATGGTTGCGGCTGCCGTGCTCGCGCCAGGCCATGGCCTCGCCGCCACGGCCGAGCAGCAATGGCACGTTAAGGCGTTGGGCATGCTCGTGGAGGACCCGCAGGTCGAACTGCACCAGGTTCCAGCCGATGATCGCGTCGGGGTCGTGTTGCGCCAGCCACTGGTTGAGGCGCTCCAGCAGTTGGGCGCGGCTGTCGCAGTATTCGAGCTTGAAATCCACCGCGCAGGTTTTGTTCGGCGGGCCGAGCATGTACACCTGGCGCTCGCCACAACCTTCCAGGGCGATGGAGTACAGCTCGCCGCGCGCGGTGGTTTCGATATCCAGCGACACCAGTTTCAATGCCGGGCGGTAGTCGGGCGCGGGCTTCATCTGCGCCTCCAGCAACATCCCGCCCTCGCCGGGGGTGCCGTCAAATGCCACCGGCGCGGTGATGAAGCGCTCCATCATATAGCGCTCGGGCGGGCGCACATCGCCTTCGTAGACATCCACGCCGGCCTGGCGCAGGCGTTTTTCCAGGTCCATCGCCTGGCGATGCTGACGGGTATAAAGGCCCAGGACCGGGCGGTGGTGGAAATCACACAGTTGCAGCGGGCGCAGTTCCACGTCGCGCTCGCCCTTGAGCACCCGTTGCGCGTGCTCGCGGTGGGCCAGCGGAATAAACATCACCGAAGGCTGTACCGGTAGACGGATATACCGCGGCCCCTGGTCGGTCGCCAGCCAGAAGCTGACCTCCGTGCCCGCCGGGGTGTCGCGCCAATGCCGGGTCAGGACAAAACCCTGCTGTAAATCCACCTTGCCGCACCTCAGGAATCTCTTTCAGGGCGCGATTCTACTCGGCATCCGCCATCAGGCCTTAATAGAAATTTCTGGCCTTCAGAAAAGTCATACATCACAAATCAGTTTGTGAAATATCATTTAGCATTTATTATCATTTGCACTGGAGTCGTATTCGCGCAGCGAGGAAGCGCAACGTTGTTGCCCCCTCTTTCCTCACACTGACGCTTCGCCGTCCGGATCGACCATGCCGACTTGTACTCGCCCGACCCTGCTCGCCCTGTGCTGCTCCCTGAGCTTCACGGCCCATAGCGCCCCTCAACCCGCCCCGCAGAATGCGAACGACAGTCAGGCTGGCCAGGCCCTGGAGCTGGGTGCGACCAGCATCAGCGCCGAGAGCATCATGCCCGGCTCCCTGCCCCCGGTGTACGCCGGCGGCCAGGTCGCACGCGGTGGGCAGTTGGGGGTGCTGGGCAACCAGGACATCATGGATGTGCCGTTCAGCATGGCCTCCTACACCGAACAACTGATCCGCGACCAACAGGCCGAGACCGTGGGCGATGTACTGCTCAACGATTCGTCCGTGCGCCAGGCTTCGGGTTATGCCAACCAGTCGCAATTGTTCGTGATTCGTGGCTTGCCACTGAATGGCGATGATATTTCCTACAACGGCCTCTACGGCATCCTACCCCGGCAGATCATGTCCACCGACGCCCTGGAGCGGGTGGAAGTGTTCAAGGGCCCGAACGCCTTTATCAACGGGGTAACACCCTCCGGCTCCGGCATCGGCGGCGGCGTGAACCTGCAACCCAAGCGCGCCGACGATGTACCTCTACGCCGCTTCAGCACCGATATCAGCAGTGAGGGCCGGATTGGCCAGCACCTGGATATCGGTCAGCGCTTTGGCGAGGACAATCGTTTTGGTGCGCGGGTGAACCTCTCGCAACGTGAGGGCGATACCGCCACCGATAATGAAAACCAGCGCTCCAAGCTGTTTGCCGCAGGCCTGGATTACCGGGGCGATGCATTACGCCTGTCGGGGGATTTCGCGTATCAGAAACAGCGCGTCAATGGCGGGCGCAACTCGGTGTTCCTCGGATCCTTGGTGACCCATGTACCCGACGCCCCGTCGGCCGACACCAACTACGCGCCGCGCTGGAGTGCGACCAATATTGAAGACACCCTGGGCATGCTGCGCGCCGAGTACGATCTGAACGACAACTGGACCGCCTACGCGGCGGGCGGTGCCAAGCACACACGGGAGATGGGCCAGTACTCCTCGGTGACCATCAACGACAACCTGGGCAATGCCCAGAGCAGCGCCTCGACCATCGCCCACGAAGAAGACAACAGCAGCGCCATGGCCGGCTTGAAGGGCAATTTCCAGACCGGGCCGGTGAGCCACCGCCTGAATTTCGGCCTGGCCGGGATCTGGACCGAGGCGCGCAACGCCTATGTGTTCGACAGCGCCAAGACCAGCACCAATATCTACAACCCGGTAACCGGCGCCGAACCGCGCCTGAACAACCCGCGCAACACCCCTGGCACCGACTTCAGCGACCCGACCATCACCGCCAAGACCTTCATGCGCAGCGCGGCGGTGTCCGACACCGTGGGTTTTATCGATGATCGCTTGTTGGTCACCCTGGGCCTACGCCATCAGCAAATGGTGGTGCAGGGCTACAACTATATGAGCGGCAGCCGCACGGCCAACTACGATCAGTCGATCACCACACCGGTGTACGGCATTGTGTTCAAGCCTTGGGAGCATGTGTCGCTGTATGCCAATCGGATTGAAGGTTTGGCCAAGGGCCCGACCGCGCCGGAGAAATTAGGTATTCGCACGGTGACCAACGGTGGCCTGGTGTATGCCCCAGCACGCTCCAAGCAGATCGAGGCCGGGGTCAAGGTTGACATGGGCACCTACGGCGCGACCCTGGGCGTGTATCGAATCGAGCAGCCCGGCGCCGGCTACACCCAGATCATCGATGCCACCACCGCACGCTTCGTGCGTGAGGGCGAGCAAATCAACAAAGGCGTGGAGCTCAACGTATTCGGTGAACCGCTGGCCGGCCTGCGTTTGCTCGGCGGTGTGACGGTGATGAAAACCGAGCTCAAGGGCACCCAGAACGGCGCCAATGACGGCAACCGCGCGATTGGCGTGCCGTCGTTCCAGCTCAATGCCGGGGTGGATTGGGATGTGCCGGGCCTGCAAGGCGTAACCCTCAACGGGCGCCTGCTGCGTACCGGCGGGCAGTACGTGGATGCCGCCAACAAGCTCAGCTTGCCGGCCTGGAACCGCTTTGATCTGGGCGCACGCTACAACTTCAAAGTGGACCAGCGCGACGTCACCCTGGGACTGACCGTGGACAATGTGGCCAATACCAAATACTGGCAATCGGCAATGGGCGGCTACCTGACCCAGGGCGATCCACGGGTGGCCAAGCTGTCGGCGAGCATCGAGTTCTAACCGGCACTTTACTCAAGGCAGCAAAGATCAAAGGTGGGAGCTGTCGAGCCCCGGCGAGGCTGCGATGGCGGTGGGTCAGTCACCATCAATGCTGGCAGTGCCGCCGCCATCGCAGCCTCGCCGGGGCTCGACAGCTCCCACAAGGGATCGGCGGTGCCTCCAAAGTTGAGTCAACAGCATATGTCCAATGTGTGAGGGGCAGATGATTGGACAGTCCCGCACCAACTGCGTAGTTTTCACAGACCGCGCACAAGGACTCTGGCATGGCCCCCGATCTCACTTCCATCGAGCTGTTCCTCAAGACGGTCAAGCTCGGCAGCCTGTCCCGGGCGGCCGAGCATTCGCACCTCTCGCTGTCTGCGGCCAGCCGGCGCCTGTCGTTGCTGGAGCAACACTTCAAGGTCGCCCTGTTGCACCGCTCCTCCACCGGCGTCTCGCCCACGGCGGCCGGCGAGGTGTTGGCCGAGCATGGGTTGGCGATTTTGCGCGCAGTGGATGTGATGCACGCGGACCTCGCCGACTACGCCAAGGGCGCCACCGGCCGCGTGTGCCTGTATGCCAACAGTTCGGCGATGAGCCAGCAACTGCCCAGCCAATTGACCCAGTGGAACGCCCAACATCCCGGTATCCGCCTGGATATCCGCGAGGAGCGCAGCCGTGAAATCCTGCAGGCGGTGCGCGATGGCGTGGCCGATGTGGGCATCGTCACCACCCAACCGGGCGGCGAGGACTTGCGCTTTGCCCCTTACTGCCAGGACCGCCTGTGCCTGCTGGTGCCCGATGATCATCCGTTCAAGATGCGCCATGCGCGCTTTGCCGATTTGCTGGGCTATGACTTCGTCGGCCTGGAGGACAACGCCGCCATCACCGCGCTGATCACCGAAGCCGCCGCCGCGATTGGCATGCCGTTGCGCCTGCGGATCCAGGTGCGCAGTTTTGAAGCCGTGTGCCGGCTGATTGCCGCCGGGCAAGGGGTTGGCGTGCTGCCCCAGGGCGCGGTGCAGATCTTTCGCAAGGAAATGGCCTTGCGCTTTATCGAAATTGACGACCCGTGGGCCGACCGCCAGATGTACCTGTGCATGCGCCAGGAACAGCCTTCTCCTACAAGTCTGGCGTTATTCGACTACCTCGCTGCCCGCCACTGCGCCTAACCGCGAGCCTTCGAATTTTGCGAAGGCCACTTCCATAATCAGCAATTCCACCACCGTGGCACCTGTGCCAAGAATGTCCCCGCCTCACTGACAACAACAAGAACAGGAGACACGGCGTGTCCAATTTCACGACCAGCACCCCCCATCGGATTGCCGTGATTCCCGGCGACGGTATCGGCCGCGAGGTAGTGCCCGAAGGCCTGCGCGTACTGCAGGCGGTCAGTCGGCGCTTCGGCATTGCCTTTGAGTTCGATCACTTTGCCTGGTGCAGCGAACACTACCTGGCCCACGGCACCATGATGCCGGATGATTGGGCCGAGCAGATCGGTAGCCATGACGCGATCTTCTTCGGCGCCGTGGGCGCCCCGGACATCATCGCCGACCATACGGCGGTGTGGGAGTCGCTGCTGAAGATCCGCCGGCAGTTCGACCAGTACGTCAACATTCGCCCGGTGCGCCTGATGCCCGGCGTGCCCTGCCCGCTCGCCGGTCGTGTGCCGGGGGATATCGACTTTATCGTGGTGCGCGAAAACACCGAGGGCGAATACTCCAGCGTCGGCGGGAGGATGTGGGAAGGCACGCCGCGTGAGATCGCGGTGCAGGAGTCGATCTTCTCCCGCGAAGGCGTGGACCGGGTGGTGGACTATGCCTTCAAGCTGGCCCAGCAGCGACCGCGCAAGCACCTGGTGGCCGCCACCAAATCCAACGGTATCTCCATCACCATGCCGTTCTGGGACGAGCGGGTGAACCTGATCGCCCAGCGCTACCCAGACGTCAAGACCGCCAAATTCCACATCGACATCCTCTGCGCACACTTTGTGCAGCACCCGGACTGGTTTGACGTGGTGGTGGCCTCCAACCTGTTTGGCGACATCCTCTCCGACCTCGGCCCGGCCTGCACCGGCACCATCGGCATTGCGCCGTCGGCCAACCTCAACCCCGAGCGACGCTACCCGTCGCTGTTCGAGCCGGTACACGGTTCGGCACCGGACATTGCCGGGCTGGGCGTGGCCAACCCCATCGGACAGATCTGGTCGGCCGCATTGATGATCGAGCATCTGGGCAATGGCGACCCGCTTTACCAAGAGGCCGCAGCAGCCATTGTCTCAGCCATCGAGACGGTGCTTGCGCAAGGCCCGCGCACCCGGGAAATGGGCGGCAGCGCCAGTACGATTGAAGTGGGCGTGGCCATCGCCGAATGCATCGCCGGGAACAGGAGCTGAACATGATCAACGCACATTACATCGCCAACCAATGGCAAGCCTCGACGTCCCTGGAAGACATCCCGGTGATCGACCCCAGCAGTGGCGAAACCTACTCCAGCATCGCCCGTGGCACCGCTGCCGATATCGACGCCGCCGTCAGCGCCGCGCGCCTGGCCGTGGGCGAGACCTTCGACGGGCCATGGGGCTCGTTGTCGGCACTGGAGCGTAGCCGCCTGCTGGCCAGGCTGGGCGCAGCGGTGTTAGAGCATCACGAAGAGCTGGCGCAGATCGAAGCGCGGGACACTGGCAAGGCGCTGAAAGTGGCACGGGCCGATGCCACCGCCCTCGCCCGTTACTTCGAGTATTACGCCGGCGCGGCCGACAAGTTGCACGGCGAGACCCTGCCCTATCAAAACGGCTACACGGTGCTGACGGTGCGCGAGCCCCATGGGGTCACCGGGCATATCATCCCGTGGAACTACCCGATGCAGATCTTCGGGCGCAGCGTCGGTGCGTCCCTGGCGGCAGGCAATGCCTGTGTGGTCAAGCCGGCGGAGGATGCCAGCCTGTCGTTGCTGCGCCTGGCGCAGATTGCCGCCGAGGTGGGCTTCCCGGCCGGCGCGATCAATGTGGTGACTGGCTACGGCTACGAGGCCGGCGCGGCGTTGTGCAGCCATCCGGGGATTGATCACATTTCGTTTACCGGTTCCACCACGACCGGCACGGCGGTCTCCAAGGCCGCTGCTGAGCGGCACTGCCCGGTGACCCTGGAGCTGGGCGGGAAATCGCCGCAACTGGTATTCGCCGATGCCGACCTGGACGAAGCCTTGCCGGTGCTGGTCAACGCCATTGTGCAGAACTGCGGGCAGACCTGTTCGGCGGGCAGCCGGTTGTTGGTGGAACGCAGCATCTATGAGGCCCTGGTGGAGCAACTCAGCCAGCGCTTTCGCGAACTGCGCACCGGGCCTTCGGCGCTGGACCTGGATATGGGCCCGCTGATCAACCAGAAGCAGCAACGCCAGGTACGTGAGTTCGTGCGCGAGGCCGAACAGGCCGGGATCACCGTAGCCGCCCGCGGCCAGGTGGTGGCCGAAGCCGGCAGTGGCGGTTACTTCCAGGAAGCAGTGCTGTTTCGCGATGTGCCGCCCGACAGCCGCCTGGCCCGAGAGGAGGTCTTCGGCCCGGTGTTAGCCGTGATGCCCTTTGACGATGAAGCCGAGGCCATCCGCCTGGCCAACGGCACCGAATTCGGCCTGGTCGCCGGCGTGTGGACCCGCGATGGCGCCCGGCAGATGCGCCTGGCGCGCAAGCTGCGCTGCGGCCAGGTGTTTATCAACAACTACGGGGCCGGCGGCGGGGTTGAACTGCCCTTCGGCGGCGTCAAGGCCAGCGGTTATGGCCGGGAAAAAGGCTTCGAGGCCCTGCTGGGCTTTACCACCTTGAAGACCATTGCGATCAAACACGGCTAAGCCATTACAACAACAAGAAAGGAGCACACTCCATGCGTCTAGCAAACAAAGTTGCCATCGTCACCGGCGCTGGCTCCGGGTTTGGCGAAGGCATCGCCAAGACCTTTGCCCAACAGGGTGCGCGGGTTATCGTCGCCGACATGAACGCAACCGGCGGCCAGCGGGTGGTCAATGAGATCGCCGCCAGCGGCGGCCATGCCCATTTCGTTGAGGTCAATGTGGCCAACGACGAAAGCGTGGGCGCGCTGCTGCGCGCCACCCTGGAGCAATTCGGCGCGCTGGATATCGTCATCAACAACGCCGGCACCACCCACCGCAACCGGCCGATGCTGGAAGTGGACGAGGCCGAGTTCGACCGGGTGTTCGCGGTCAACGTCAAAAGCATCTTCCTCAGCGCCAGGCATTTTGTGCCGCATTTTCGCGGCCAGGGCGGCGGCGTGTTCGTCAATATTGCCTCGACCGCAGCGATCCGCCCGCGCCCGGGACTGGTCTGGTATAACGGCAGCAAGGGTGCGGTGGTGGTCATGAGCAAAACCATGGCGGCGGAGCTGGGGCCGGACAATATCCGCGTCAATTGCGTGAACCCGGTGGTCGGCGCAACCGCGTTGCTCAGTGAGTTCATGGGCGTGCCGGACACCCCGGAAAACCGCCAGAAGTTCATGGCGACCATCCCCCTGGGACGTTTTTCCACCCCGCAAGACGTGGCCAATGCCTGCCTGTACCTGGCCTCGGACGAAGCGGCCTTTATCACCGGCACCTGCCTTGAAGTCGACGGTGGGCGCTGCGTGTAACTCAACGACCAAAGGGATCGGAGTCGATATGTGTGACTTACATAACAAGAACGAACCGAACACCAGGCAATTACTCGAAGGCCTGCCCAAGAACTGGGGTAAATGGGGACCGGACGATGAAGTCGGCGCCCTCAACTACCTGACCGAAGCCGAAGTACTGCGCGGTGTCGCTTCGGTGCGCCAGGGCAAGACCTTCACCCTGCAAGTGCAGATCGGCCATCCGGGCGGTGACCCGATGTGGCCGGCGCGCAACCCGTCGATGCGCTTCAATACCCTGGATCACAGCCACTATCACTTCGGCAAGCAACCCGAAATGACCGGCGGCGCGGCGTATTGCGACGATGTGATCTTCATGCAGTTGCAAGGCTCGACCCAGTACGACGCCCTCGGGCATGCCTGGTACGACAATCAACTGTGGAACGGCTACGACGCCATGAGCACCGTCGGCGGCATGGCCAAGGCCAGTGTGCTGGCGATTGCCGAGCGCGGCGTGGTCGGGCGTGCGGTGTTGATCGACATGGCCCGCCATCGCGGCAAGAAATACCTGGGCCGTGGCGAAACCTTCAACCACCTGGACTTGCTGGCCGCCGCCAAGGCCCAGGGGGTGACCATCGAAAAACGCGACATCCTGATCATCCGTACCGGCTCCATGGGCGCGTTCTACGAGTATGGCAAGACCGAGTTCTTCAAGGACCTGGTGGAGCCTGGCCTGACCTACAGCCGGGAACTGGTGGAGTGGTTCCACGCCATGGAAATCCCCAACCTGGTGACCGACACCATCGCCAATGAGGTGATCACCGATCCGGTGTCGGGGGTGCAGATTCCATTGCATTGCGCGCTGATGCGCAACCTCGGCATCGCCTTTACCGAGATCGTGCTGCTGGAGGATCTGGCCGCCGATTGTGCCGACGACGGCCAGTGGAAGTTCCTCTACACCGCCGCGCCGTTGAAGATTGTCGGTGGCAGCGGCGCGCCGGTGAATCCGGTGGTGATCAAGTAGCTCACCAATCGTAGGACACGGCCAGGGACGCGGTGCGCTCCTGGCCGTAATAGCAGCCAAAGGAGTAGTTGCAGGACGAGACGTACTCGCGGTCAAACAGGTTCTGCACGTTGAGGCTGGCTTCGGCGCCCTTGAATGTGGGGCTGACGCGGCTCAGGTCGTAGCTGACGGTGGCGTCAAAGACCACGAACGACGGGGTCTTGAAGGTGTTGGCCGAGTCGCCGTACTTCTTCCCGGTATACCGCGCACCACCGCCTACGGTCAGGCCGGCCAGGGCATCGCTGGCAAAGTGGTAGTCGGCCCAGGCACTGGCGCTCCACGGCGCCTGCGCCTCGCTGCGGTTGCCCTCGTCGCCGTAGTTGCTCTTGGTATAGATCGCGTCCAGGTACGACAGCGCACTGATCAACTCCACCTGGCCAAACCGGGCCTTGCCTTCAAATTCCACGCCCCGCGAGCGCACTTCGCCTTCCTGCAACTGGTATTCGCGATAGATCAGATCGCCGGTCAGGACGTTTTTCTGTTTGATCTGGAACACCGACAAGGTCAGCAGCGACTGGTCGTTGGGCTGGTATTTGAGGCCTGCCTCATACTGCTCGCCCTCCACCGGTTTATAGGCGCCGCCGCCACGCGCCGGGGCCAGCCGGCCGACGCTGGGCAGAAACGACTCGGCATAACTGACGTAGGGCGCCAGGCCGAAGTCGGTGAGGTAAGTCAGGCCGACGCGACGCGTGAGCTGCTTGTCTTTCTGCGACACCGTGCTGTGGTCCAGCAGGTCGCGATTGATCACTTCGGCCCAGTCTTCACGCAGGCCCATGGTGAGGATGAAACGGTCGAACTTGATCTGGTCCTGGGCATAGAGGCCGGTCTGCTTGACCGTGTTGTTCCACTTGGTGGTCAGTTGCGGCTGGCCAAAGGTGTGGTAGTTGGACGGCTGGTAGAGGTCGATGATTTCTGCGCCGTAAAGGTTGTAGCCCTGATATTTACGGGTGAACTCGCGATGATCGAAGCCCACCAGCAAGATGTGTTCCAGGGCACCGGTGGCGAACTTGGCCTGCAGGTTGTTATCGAGGGTGTAGGCGCTGTTGTGTTGGCGCCAGTCGAGCTTGGTGCGGCTGGCGCGGGTGTCGTCGGTGCTGCCATCGGGCAGTTCGACGAAGCGGTTCAGGTAAAAACCTTTGTAGCGGTCGTTGACGTCGGTAAATCGCGCGGTCTGGCGGTATTCCAGGTTGTCGTTGAAGGCATGGGAGAAGTCATAGCACAGCACATACTGATCGCGAATATAGTTGTTCCAGTCGGAGTCGCCGAGGAAGGTATCGCGGTCGATATGCTGGCCTTTGGAGTTGCGGTACAGGGTGCCGATGGCCGGCAACGCCTGGTAGTCGGCCAGGGATTTGTCACGTTGGATCTGCGCATAGATCGTCAGGGCAGTGTCATCCGTGGGCGCCCAGGTCAGGCTGGGGGCCAGCAAGGTGCGGCTGTCGGTGGCATGGTCGACCATCTCGTTACCGTCGCGGACCAGGCCGATCAGACGGTAGCTCAAGGTTTTTGCCTCATCGAGGGGGCCGCTGAAATCGAGAGCGCCATTGACCCGGTCGTAACTGCCCACGCCGAACTTGACCTGGTGCCGGGCCTCAGTGGTGGGCCGCTTGGACACCAGATTGATCATGCCGCCCGGCTGGTTCTGCCCAAACAGCACTGAGGCCGGGCCCTTGAGCACTTCAATGCGTTCCAGGGTGTAGGGATCAATCTGTGGCGCACCACCGAGGCTGCCGGCGTAAGGCAGATAAGCGCCATCGAGATACAACAAGGTGGGCGCGAAGCCACGGCTGGTCAGCTCGTCGGCGATGGTGTTGCGGTCGGTGTAGCCGTTGGTGTCGACGCCTGGGGTGTAGCGCAGGGACTGGGTCAGGTTGCGTGCGCCCTGGACCTTGACCTGGTCGGCGGTGACCACGTTGACGGTCTGCGGGATCTCCAGGATCGGTGTATCGGTCTTGGTGGCCGTGGCACTGCGAGTGGCCACATAGCCATCCACCTGGCCCCAGGCATCTTCCGCGACCAGGCCGGTGACGGTGGTGGCGCCAAGGTTCAAGGCGCCGCCTTCGGGCAGCAGGTACAGGCTCCAGGTGCCATTGTCGGTGACGGTCAGGCCCAGGCCGCTGCCGGTCAGCAAGTGTTGCGCAGCCTGTTCGGGGCTGTATTGGCCCTGCAACGCCGGCGCGCGGCGGCCTTGCAGCAAGGCCGGGCTGACCGACAGCGTGCGTCCGCTTTCCCGCGACAGCCGGCTCAGGCTATCGCCGAGGGCTGCAGCGGGCAGATTGAAATATTGCTGGGTGCTGGCGGCCGTATCGGCCAGGGCGGCCACGGGGTGGCCGACCACAGCCAGGGTCACGGCCAGGGTCAACAGGCAGGGATGGATCATCGAGGGTGCCATAGGGTGAGGATGCTCATTGTCAGGTTGGCGTTCCCTAACCTTGACTCGCGAGATCGGCGACCCCCTCACGCTGAGTGAAAATAATTCCCATTGGCTGCTCAGCGCACGTCAATCAGGGTCAACCAGGGGCCGTAGTGACTGATGCGCAGAGGGAAGGTCTGGGCCAGCGACTCCAGGGTTTGCTCCGGATCATCCAATGGGTACACGCCATAGACGCGTACTTTTGCGGCTTGCTCACTGACCCGCAGCACGCCCCGGCGATACGGCCGTAGGGCGTCGATCAGCAGGCCCAGGGGTTCATCACGGATATCCACGCGACCGTCGCGCCAGTCCGTGCGGCTGCGTACCGAGAGCGGTACCGGGCGCACATCGACATCGCTGAACCACGCCGCCTCCCCCGCCTCTACACGGCGCTGGCTGCCGCCGAGCGTGGTGACCTGGACGCTGTGCAATTGCACCGAGGTCAGGCTGCCGGTGGCCTCCTGGCGCACCATGAATTGCGTGCCCAGGGCCTGGACTTCGCCCTGGGCGGTGGCGATCACAAACGGCCGGCGCGGGTCGGCGGCGACGTCCACGAACACTTGGCCCTCACGCAGGCGCACCAGGCGACGGCTGTCACTGAAGTGGATGTCCACCGAACTGCGGGCATTGAGACTCAGGCGGCTGCCATCGGCCAACGCGAAAGTCTTGCGCTCACCGGTGGCGGTGTGGCGGTCGGCCCACAGGCCATTGAGCGGCTGGGCGCGATCAAAGATCGCCGCACCGCTGACACCGAACAACACCAGGGCCAGGCCACCGCGCAGCACCTTGCGCCGCGCTTCGGAATCCGGCGTCGCCAGGGCCTGGGTAACGGCGCGCAATTGGCCGGGACTGCGAGCTTCGACGCGCTGCAAATCAGCAATCGGCTGCTGCAGCAAACTGCCCACACGCTGCCAGGCAACGGTGTGCTGGGGGTTGGCCCGCAGCCAGGTTTCGAAGGCTTGGCGCAGCACAGGGTCGTCATCCCCAGCCTCAAGGCGTAGCAGCCAATCCACGGCGGCGCGAGTGGTGGCGTCCACCTTGGGGTAACTCATGTCAGGTCCGCCGACTCGGCCAGGCAATGCAGGAAAGCCCGGCGCAGATCGCGCTCTACCGTGGCCAGCGACACGCTCAACTGCTGGGCGATGACGGGCTGCGACAAGCCTTCGAGGCGATTGAGCATAAAGATTTGCCGGACACGCGGCGGTAGGCCGTTGAGCAGGCGGTCGATGCTTTCCAACGCTTCGCGCACCAGGGCCAGGTCTTCTTCCGAAGGGGTATAGGCGTGCGGCAACTGCGCCAGGCTGTCGAGGTAGGTCTGCTCCAACCGCTTGCGCCGCCAGAAGCTGAACAACAAGCGGCGCGCCACGGTACTGAGAAACGCGCGGGGCTCCTCGAGTTGATGGAGCTGGCGCGCGTCCAGAATGCGGATAAACGTGTCCTGGGTCAGGTCCGCCGCATCTTGCGGGCACTTGAGCTGACGATACAACCAGGCGCGCAACCAGCGATGGTTGTCGTCATAAAGCGTTGCCAGAAGGACCTTGGGATCGGTAGGAGTAGACACGCGGGCAGCCGAGCACGTTAATGATAATTCATCTCATTATCTGCGCAGACTGCGGCTAAATGCAATTGCTTATCTACCCAGTGAAACCTCGCCCAAGACGGCTTGACGATACTGGCGTTAGACACGAGGGTCGCCCGATGTCTTGACCGGCGTGGCGTACTGCGGTTTCAGGTGGCCTTGTTGATCGAGCAACCAGGCATCCATGATCTGGCGCACCACCGGGCCTGCCACGCGGCCGCCCGCCTCGCCGTTTTCAATCATCACTGAAATCACGATCCTGGGGTGCTCGGCCGGGGCGAAACCGACGAACAATGCGTTGTCGCGGTTGCGCTCGCGGGTCTTCAGGCGGTTGTAGCGCTCGCCCTGCTTGATTGCCACCACCTGCGCGGTACCACTCTTGCCCGCGATCCGGTACTGCGCACCGGCGGCCGACGCCCGGGCAATCCCGCGCGGGTCGTGCATCACCATTTGCATGCCGTGGTTGACCTGATCCCAGTCGCGCGGGTTCTTGAGGACGATATTGGGCATAGGGTTTTCGTCCGCTGGCGGCACGCCGTCGATGGTTTTAGCCAAGTGCGGGCGATTCCACACGCCCTTGTTGGCGATCAGCGCCGTGGCCTGGGCCAGTTGCAACGGAGTGACCTGCATGTAGCCTTGGCCGATGCCGAGAATCACGGTTTCACCCGGGAACCAGGGCTGGCGACGGGTTGCACGCTTCCAGGCCTGGGACGGCATCAGGCCGGCGGATTCTTCGAACATATCCAGGGAGACTTTCTGCCCGAGACCGAATTCGGCCATGTAGTCGTGCAGGCGGTCGATCCCCAGCTTGTGGGCCAGGTCGTAGAAGTAGGTGTCGTTGGAACGCATGATGGCGGCGTCCATATCTACCCAGCCATCACCACTGTGGTTCCAGTTGCGGTATTTGTGATCAAAGTCCGGCAGTTGGTAGTAGCCGGGGTCGAAGACCCGGGTCTGGGCGGTGACCACGCCGCTGTCGAGACCGGCGATAGCCACTTCCGGCTTGATCGTCGAGCCCGGCGCATACAAACCGCGCAGCACCCGGTTGAACAAGGGGCGGTCGAGGGAATCATGCAACGCGGCATACTCCTTGAAACTGATGCCGGTGACGAACGAGTTGGGATCGAAGCTGGGTTTGCTGACCATCGCCAGGACTTCGCCGGTTTGCGGGTCGAGGGCCACGACTGAACCGCGACGATCACCCAGGGCTTCTTCGGCGGCTTCCTGGAGCTTGATATCCAGGCTCAGGACGATGTTTTTGCCGGGGACCGGGTCGGTATGCTTGAGCACCCGCAGGACTCGGCCCTGGGCATTGGTCTCGACCTCTTCATAACCCACATGGCCGTGCAACTGCGACTCATAGAAGCGCTCGATGCCGGTTTTACCAATCGACTGCGTGCCACGGTACTCGACCGAATCCAGCTCCTTGGACTCTTTCTCGTTGATGCGCCCCACGTAACCAATGGAATGCGCAAAATGTGCACCCAGTGGGTAGTGCCGCACGAATTGCGGCTCGACATCCACGCCGGGCAGGCGGAATTCGTTGACGGCCAGTATGGCGATCTGCTCTTCAGTCAGCTCATAGAACAACGTCACGGGCACGAACGGGTGGCGCGCTTGCTTCAGGGCCTTGTCGAAGACGGCGCGGTCTTCGGCTGGCAGGTGCAGCAGAGCGATAATCGAGTCCAGCTCCCCTTTCAGGTCGGTAGCCCGTTCGCGGGTGATGGTCAGGTTGTAACTGGGACGGTTATCGGCCAGGACCACACCGTTACGGTCATAGATCAAGCCGCGAGTCGGAGTGATGGGCAGAACATGGACACGGTTGTTTTCGGAGATAGTGGAGTGATAGTCGAACTCCACCACTTGCAGGAAATACATGCGGGCGACCAAGGCGCAGCTGATGCCAAGCACCAGTATTGCGCAGGCCAGCAGGCGCTTGTTGACCAGACGGTGCTCTTTTTCGTGGTCTTTGATCGGTATGGCTTCGGGCATTTCTACAGCATCTCGTTGAATAAGGGCGATGCCGCATCCTGCGGTAGAAAAGTCGGTCCCTGGGAAAAGCTGCTGCACCATACCAAATATGACGAAACACTTTGTATTGAATTGACCGAAGGGTAATTGAGGTGGGTAGCGGCAGAGTTGCGGCTAGTTTGTACGTGCGCCTTTTCGACCGCCCAAAACAAAACCCCTGTTTGCGTTAGCAAACAGGGGTTCTGGAATTTAATCTTGACGATGACCTACTCTCACATGGGGAAACCCCACACTACCATCGGCGATGCATCGTTTCACTACTGAGTTCGGGATGGGATCAGGTGGTTCCAATGCTCTATGGTCGTCAAGAA
>NZ_MSAJ01000038.1:0-280745 GCF_044510355.1 Pseudomonas sp. DD1
GTTCTGGGCGGTGATCGAACGGAACTGTACGCCCATGAAAAAGCCCACCAAAAGGTGGGCTTCCTGTGTTGCTACGCCGATCAGAACAACTTGAGCTTCGGCGCTTCTTCTTTCACCGGCTCATTCTGCGCCGTCTGTTCGTTCCAACCGCCACCGAGGGCCTTGTACAAGGTCACTTCGCTGGTCAGTTGGGCCAGGCGGTCGGTGATCAGCGTTTGCTGGGCAGCGAACAGCTGGCGCTGGGCGTCGAGGAAGGTCAGGTTGCTATCAACCCCGATGCGGTAGCGACGCTCGGCCAGACGGTAGTAGTCCTGGTTGGCCGAGACGAAGTCACGCTGGGCCTGCAACTGTTGGTTGTAGGTCGCACGTGCTGCCAGGCCGTCGGAGACTTCCTGGAACGCGGTCTGGATCGACTTCTCGTAGGTCGCGACGTTGATCTCTTTCTGGATCTTCGAGTAGTCCAGGCTTGCGCGCAGGCTACCGGCGTTGAAGATCGGGATGTTGATCTGCGGTGCGAACGACCAGGTACCCGAGCCGCCCTTGAACAGGCCGCCGAGGTCCGGGCTCAAGGTCCCGGCATTGGCCGTCAGGCTGATGCTCGGGAAGAACGCAGCCCGTGCCGCGCCGATATTGGCGTTGGCAGCCTTGAGGTTGTGCTCGGCCTGGAGGATGTCGGGGCGACGTTGCAGCAGGTCTGAAGGCAGGCCGGCCGGTACTTCGCTCAACAGGTCGTCGGACAGCGGCTGAGTGACGAGATTCGCCGGCAGACCGGTGCCCAGCAGCAGGGTCAGGTTGTTTTCATCCTGGGCCACCTGGCGGGTGTAGCGGGCCAGTTGCACGCGGGCGCTTTCAACCGAGGTCCGCGCCTGGCTCAAGTCCAGGGCCGAGGCCACGCCGACTTCGTTGCTGCGCGAGGTGAGCTTGAAGCTCTGCTCGTAGGCGGCCAGGGTGTCCTGGGTCAGCTTCAGCAGTTCCTTGTCGGCCTGCCAGGTCAGGTAGGCATTGGCCACGCTGGCCACCAGGCTGATCTGCGTGCTGCGGCGTGCTTCTTCAGTGGCGAAGTACTTCTGCAACGCTTCTTCGCTCAGGCTGCGCACCCGGCCGAACAGGTCCAGTTCGTAGGCGTTGATCCCGAGGGTCGCCGAGTAGGAGCTGGTGATGTTCGATTCGCCGGTTTGCGAGGCCCGTGCCGGAACGCGCTGGCGGCTGCCGCTGCCATTGGCGCCGACGGCCGGGAACAGGTCGGCACGCTGGATGCGGTACTGCGCGGCAAAGGCGTCGATGTTCAGCGCGGCGACGCGCAGGTCACGGTTGTTGACCAACGCGACCTGAATCAGTTGCTGCAGGGCAGGGTCGTGGAAAAACTGCTTCCAGCCTTGCTCGGCCGCGGCCTGGCTTGGTGCCTGGGCCGACGAGTACGCCGGCCCCTGCGGGAACTGGGCGGCCACCGGCGCTTCAGGCTGCTGATAATCAGGGATCAGCGAGCAGCCACTGAGCACAAATGCCGTGACTGCCAGGGAGAGTAGCGACTTGCGCATTAGCCAGCCTCTTTAGGAGTATTCGGTGTATCGGACTTGTCAGTTTTTTTCCGGCTGCCAATGGCGGACACGGTCACGAAGAACAGTGGCACCCAGAAGATAGCCAGAACAGTGGCGGTGATCATACCGCCAATTACGCCGGTACCGATTGCGTGTTGGCTGCCCGAACCTGCACCCGAGGAGATCGCCAGCGGCAGTACGCCGAGGATGAACGCCATGGACGTCATGATGATCGGACGCAAACGCATGCGGGACGCCTCGATGGCCGCCTCGACGATGCCCTTGCCCTGTTCATGCAGTTCCTTGGCGAACTCGACGATCAGGATGGCGTTCTTCGAGGCCAGGCCCACGGTGACCAACAACCCCACCTGGAAGAACACGTCGTTGGACAGTCCTCGCAGGCTGGTGGCCATCAGTGCACCGATCACGCCCAGCGGTACTACCAGCACTACCGCAATCGGGATCGACCAGCTTTCGTACAACGCTGCCAGGCAAAGGAACACCACCAGCAACGACAGGGCATACAGCGCAGGTGCCTGGGAGCCGGACAAGCGTTCTTCATAGGACAGACCGGTCCAGGCATAGCCCACACCTGCCGGCAATTGCTTGGCGATGCGTTCGACTTCCGCCATCGCATCACCGGTGCTGTAGCCAGGCGCCGGGGTACCGAGGACTTCCATCGCCGCTACACCGTTGTACCGCGACAGTTTCGGCGAACCGAAGATCCAGTTGCCAGAGGCAATTGCTGATAGTGGCACCATTTTTCCGTCGTTGGCGCGCACGAACCATTTGTTCAGGTCTTCAGGGGTCATCCGGCCAGCGGCCTCACCCTGGATGTAGACCTTCTTCACTCGACCGCGGTCGATGAAGTCATTGACGTAGCTGCCACCCAAGGCAATCGCCAGGGTCTGGTTGATGCTCGACAGGCTGATGCCCTGGGCACTGGCTTTCTCGTCGTCGATGGTCAGCTCGTACTGCGGCTCATCGTTGACGCCGTTGGGACGTACGCCGGCCAGGATCTTGCTCTGCGCGGCCATGCCGAGGAACTGGTTACGTGCGTTCATCAACGCTTCGTGACCCACACCGCCCTGGTCCTGCAGGAACACGTCGAAACCGGTGGCGTTACCCAACTCCAGTACCGATGGGGGCACGATGGCAAACACCATGGCGTCCTTGAAGGTCTGGAAGAAGTAGCCCTGGGCACGCTTGGCCACTTCGAACACCGACATGGATGCGTCGCGCTGGTCCCATGGCTTGAGCATGACGAATGCCAGGCCCGAGCTTTGGCCACGACCGGCAAAGTTGAAGCCGTTTACGGTAAATACCGATTGCACGGCCTTGCCTTCACCGGGCTCGCCTTCCTTGTCGTTCAACAGGAAAGCACGCATGTCGTCGATAACGGTCTGGGTGCGTTCGGCCGAAGAACCAACCGGCGTCTGTACCTGGGCGAAGATCACGCCCTGGTCTTCCTCGGGCAGGAACGCGCTTGGGATACGGGTGAACAGCCAGATCATGCCGGCGAAGATGATCAGGTACACCAGGAACGAAGGCGCCTTGTGCTTGATCATGTTGCCCACGCCGCGCTCGTAGCTCAGTACGCCACGGTCGAAGGTGCGGTTGAACCAGCCGAAGAAACCACGCTTGGGTTGGCCGTGTTTCTCGGGGTCGACCGGCTTGAGCATGGTGGCGCACAGGGCCGGGGTGAAGATCAGTGCAACCAGTACCGAAAGTGCCATCGCCGACACAATGGTGATGGAGAACTGTTTATAGATGACCCCCGTCGAGCCGCCAAAGAACGCCATCGGCAGCAGTACCGCCGAGAGTACCAGGGCAATACCTACCAGGGCGCCCTGGATCTGGTCCATGGACTTGACCGTTGCCTCTTTAGGCGACAGATGCTCCTCGGCCATCACCCGCTCGACGTTTTCCACTACCACGATCGCATCGTCCACCAGCAAGCCGATGGCCAGGATCATGCCGAACATGGTCAAGGTGTTGATGGTGAAGCCGAAGGCCGCGAGGATGCCGAACGTACCC
Organism: Pseudomonas sp. DD1; assembly: GCF_044510355.1. Classification (NCBI taxonomy): domain Bacteria; kingdom Pseudomonadati; phylum Pseudomonadota; class Gammaproteobacteria; order Pseudomonadales; family Pseudomonadaceae; genus Pseudomonas; species Pseudomonas sp. DD1. Next base: position 3,576 of record NZ_MSAJ01000038.1, read on the forward strand.
AGCAATACCACCGGTACTGTCATGGTGGTGATGATGGTGGCGCGGAAGTTTTGCAGGAACAGGTACATCACCAGGAACACCAGGATGATCGCCTCGACCAGGGTATCGACTACCCCGGAAATCGACTCGGTCACCACTGGGGTGGTGTCATACGGAACCACGGCTTTCATGCCTGGCGGGAAGAACGGCTCCAGGGACGCGACCGTGGCACGGATGGCCTTGGCGGTGTCCAGGGCGTTGGCGCCCGAGGCCAGTTTGATCGCCATGCCGGAAGCCGGCTTGCCGTTGAACTGGGCACTGATGCTGTAGTTCTGGCCACCCAACTCGACACGGGCGACATCGCCCAGGCGCACCTGGGAGCCATCGCTGTTCACGCGCAGCAGGATCTTTTCAAACTGCTCGGCGCTTTGCAGACGGGTCTTGCCGATGATGGTGGCGTTCAACTGGGTGCCGGGCAGGGCTGGCAGGCCGCCCAACTGGCCGGTGGCCACCTGGACGTTCTGCGCCGCAATGGCACTGCTGACATCCACCGGGGTCATCTGGAAGTTGTTCAACTTGGCCGGATCCAGCCAGATACGCATGGCGTACTGGGAACCGAAGACCTGGAAGTCACCCACGCCAGACGTCCGCGAAATCGGATCCTGGATGTTGGAAACGATGTAGTTGGACAGGTCATCCTTGCTCATGGTGCCGTCTTCGGACACTAGGCCGATCACCATCAGGAAGTTCTTCACCGACTTGGTTACGCGGATCCCTTGTTGCTGCACTTCTTGCGGCAGCAATGGGGTCGCCAGGTTCAGTTTGTTCTGCACCTGAACCTGGGCGATGTCCGGGTTGGTACCCTGGTTGAACGTCGCGGTGATGGTCATGCTGCCGTCGGAGTTACTGTCCGAGGCCACATAACGCAGGTTGTCGATACCGTTGAGCTGCTGCTCGATCACCTGTACCACGGTGTCCTGCACGGTTTGTGCGGACGCGCCTGGGTAGGTCACCTGGATATCAATGGCGGTTGGCGCGATGGCCGGGTATTGGTTGATGGGCAACTTCAGGATCGACAGTGCCCCGACCAGCATGATCACCAGGGCAATTACCCAGGCGAAAATGGGACGGTCGATAAAAAATTTCGACATGTATTACTCCCCTTTGCCAGCGGCGGCGGCAGGAGCAGTACCGGCAGGCTTGGCGTTGGTGGCTTCCTTCGCGTCAACCGTGATGCCCGGCTTGATGAACTGCAAGCCTTCGGTGATCACACGGTCACCGGCATTCAGGCCCTTTTCCACCAGCCAGTAGGCGCCAGCGGTACGGTTGGCCACCAGCACGCGCTGTTCGACCTTGTTGTCGGCGGTCACGACCAGCGCAGTCGGGATGCCCCGGATGTCGCGGGTCACGCCTTGTTGTGGGGCGAGGATCGCCTTGCTGTTCACGCCGGCCTGCAATTGGGCGTGGACAAACATGCCCGGCAACAGGGTGTGATCAGGGTTGGGGAACACGGCGCGCAGGGTTACCGAACCGGTGGTCTGGTCGACCGACACTTCAGAGAATTCCAGCTTGCCCTGTTGCGCGTACTCGCTGCCGTCTTCCAGGGTCAGCTTGACCATGGCCGCGTTTTCACCGGATTTCTGCAGTTGGCCGCTTTCCAGGTCGCGACGCAGCTTCAGCATCTCGGCGGAGGATTGCGTGACGTCGACGTAGATCGGGTCCAGTTGCTGGATCACGGCCATGGCATCGGCCTGGCCATTGCTGACCAGCGCGCCTTCGGTGACCGAGGAACGCCCGATACGCCCGGAGATCGGGGCAAACACCTTGGTGTAGCGCACGTTGATCTGGGCGGTCTGCAGGTTGGCTTCGGAAGTCATGCGGTTGGATACGGCGGTGTCGTATTCCTGGCGGCTGACGGCCTGCTCGTTGACCAGTTGTTTGTAGCGGTCGGCAATCGACTTGGTCTGTTGCAGGTTGGCCTGGGCGCTTTTCAGGGTCGCCTCATACACCGACGGGTCGATCTGATAGAGCTGCTGGCCTTCCTTGACGTCGCCGCCTTCCTTGAACAGACGCTTGAGAATGATGCCATTGACCTGCGGGCGGACTTCCGCGATGCGGAATGCAGTGGTGCGGCCCGGCAATTCGGAGGTCAGGGTATAGGCTTGAGGTTGAATAGTGACCACGCCGACCTGAGGGGTTTGAGCGGGCGGAGCCGCTTCTTCCTTTTTACATCCGCTGAGCAGCGATGCCAGGGCGACGGCAGTGACCAGAGCGGTAACAGCTGGCTTAAGTTGCATGAAGATCCTCGGGTCAGGCGCGCTCGATGCGCACAAGAAGTGTGGAAGGGTAAAAAACAGGCAGTGAGTAGATAAGTAGCTTGCTAGGCAATATACTTACGTTCATGGTTGTTTGTAAACTCTTGACAGGCTTCGCGGATTCCTTGCAAGGCAGCGCTGAAAGCCTCGATTCTATTACGTTCGGCGCCCTTGACGGTGTCGTCCCATAATTATTCAGAAGGTGGTTATCAACCACCGCTCGTGTCCTGATTGAGGTGTTACTGCCATGGTTCGTCGTACCAAAGAGGAAGCTCAGGAAACGCGCAGCCAGATTCTTGAAGCTGCCGAGCAAGCCTTTTATGAGCGTGGCGTTGCCCGTACTACGCTGGCGGATATCGCGGCGCGGGCGGGCGTGACGCGAGGCGCGATCTATTGGCACTTCAGCAACAAGTCGGACCTGCTGCAGGCGCTGCTGGACACGCTGCACGAGCCCCTGGACGAATTGGCCAGGGCCAGTGAAAGCGAGGATGAGGTAGATCCGCTGGGCTGCATGCGCAAGCTGCTGATCCATCTTTTTCATCAGGTGGCCCTGGACCCGAAAACCCGGCGCATTAATGAGATCTTGTTCCATAAGTGCGAATTTACCGATGAAATGTGTGACATGCGCCGTCAGCGCCAGACCCACAGCCTTGAGTGCAACCTGCGCATTGGCCTGACACTGCGCAATGCAGTCCACCGCGGGCAACTTCCGGAAAACCTCGACACCGCTCGCGGGGCAGTGTGCATTCATGCCTACATCAACGGGCTTATTGGCCAGTGGCTACTGGTGCCAGACAGCTTTGAGCTGTATCAGCAGGCCGAGCGTCTGGTGGATATCGGGCTGGACATGCTGCGCTTGAGTCCCAGCCTGCACAATTGATACAAAATGCGTAATTGCGTTCGTTGGTGTCAACAGTAAAGCCTAAGGATGATCAATCGTCCTTCCGACTTATTTGTGGGGTGACGTTATATACGCGCTGGCCCCAGGTTGAAAGGTAGCCGGCTAAGTATTTTGTAGCGATATTGTTTCATTGCTGTGAAGGATTGTTACCGAACCTGTGGGAGCGGGCGCGGTGTTTTCAAGATCCAATAAAAAGCCCCGGCTCTTGCGAGCCGGGGCTTTTGCATTGTTGCGGGTCAGAGCGCCAGGGTCGGGTAGTCGATATAGCCGACCGGGCCTGGGCTGTAGAAGGTTTGCGGGTTCGCTTCGTTTAATGATGCATCGGCCTTGAGACGGGCCGGCAGGTCCGGGTTGGCGATAAACGGCACGCCAAACGCCACCGCATCGGCCTTGCCCGAGGCCAGCCAGGCATTGGCGCTGTCCTTGGTGAAGCGTTCGTTGGCAATGTACGGACCGCCGAACGCGGCTTTCAATTGCGGGCCCAGGCTGTCGCCGGCTTCTTTCTCGCGGGCGCAGATAAAGGCGATGCCACGCTTGCCCAGTTCACGGGCGACGTAGGTGAAGGTTTCTGCCAGGTTGGCATCGCCCATGTCATGCAGGTCGGCCCGTGGCGACAGATGCATCCCCACGCGGCCGGCGCCCCAGACTTCGATCACCGCGTCAGTCACTTCCAGCAACAGTCGCGCGCGGTTTTCCAGGGAACCGCCGTATTCGTCGGTGCGCTGGTTGGTGCTGCTTTGCAGGAACTGGTCGAGCAGGTAGCCATTGGCGCCGTGCACTTCCACCCCGTCAAAACCGGCAGCCTTGGCGTTCTCGGCACCCACGCGATAGGCATCGACGATATCGGCGATTTCTGCGGTTTCCAGGGCTCGTGGGGTTGGGTAGTCGGCCAGCGGGCGCACCAGGCTGACGTGGCCGGCGGGCTGGATGGCGCTCGGGGCTACCGGGCTCTCGCCGTTCAGGTACGACGGGTGGGAGATCCGCCCCACGTGCCACAGTTGCAGGAAGATCTTGCCGCCGGCGCCGTGCACGGCCTTGGTGATGTTGGTCCAGCCGCGCACCTGGTCGTTGGACCAGATGCCTGGGGTGTTCGGGTAGCCCACGCCCATCGGCGTCACCGAAGTGGCTTCGCTGAGGATCAGGCCGGCAGACGCCCGCTGCACGTAGTATTCAGCCATCAGCGCATTGGGCACGCGACCGGCGTCGGCACGGCAGCGGGTCAGCGGTGCCATGATGATGCGGTTCGACAGCTGCACATCACCCAGTTTGATCGGATCGAAAATAGTCGTCATCGCAAATACTCGTCTGTTCTAAGTGATTAATGGGTAGCAGGGGCCAGGTCAGCATCGGCGCTCTGGCGGAAGGTGATCAGCGTGACCACCAGCGCCAGGATCGCCAGGGCCGCAGCCGCCAGCGGCACGCTGGTCAGGCCGAAACCGTGGGCAATCACACTGCCGCCGACCCAGGCGCCCAGGGCGTTGCCGATATTGAAAGCGCCGATATTGAGGGTCGACACCAGGTTGGGCGCGGCCTTGCCGAAGGTCACCACGTTGATCTGCAGTGCCGGTACGGCGGCAAACGACGCGGTGGCCCAGAGGAACAGGGTGATTTCGGTGGGGATGATGGCGACGCTGGTCCAGGTCAATGCGGTGGATACCACGGCCATGCTGATAAACACGCCGATCAGGGTCGCCGCCAGGCGTTTGTCCGCCAGTTTGCCGCCGATGATATTGCCCACGGTCAGGCCCAGGCCGATCAGCAGCAGGGTCCAGGTCACGCCTTTGGGCGAGACGCCGGTGACATCACCGAGCAGCGGCGCGACGTAGGTGAAGAGGGTGAACATCGACGCGGCAAACAGCGCGGTCATGCTCAGCGACAACCAGATCCCGGCACCCTTGAGGGCCGCCAGTTCGGCGCGCATATCGAGTTTCTCTTCATCACGCTTGGGCGGCAGGAAGCGGATCAGGCCGATCAGCGCGATCACACCAATCACCGTCACCGCCCAGAAGGTCGAGCGCCAGCCGGCTTCCTGGCCCAGCGCGGTGCCCAGGGGCACGCCGAGCACGTTGGCCAGGGTCAGGCCGGTGAACATCAGGGCCACGGCCGATGCGCGTTTGTTGGCTGGCACCAGGTTGGCGGCCACCACCGAGCCGATCCCAAAGAAGGCACCGTGGCACAACGCGGTGACTACCCGGGCAAACATCAACACGTTGTAGTCACTGGCCAGGGCGCAGAGCAGATTGCCGACGATGAAAATGCCCATCAACGCTACCAGGGCAGCCTTGCGCGGCAGTTTGGCGGTGGCCAGTGCCATGAAGGGTGCACCAATGGCCACGCCCAGGGCGTAGCCAGTCACCAGCCAGCCGGCGCCAGGAATCGACACACCAAGGTCGGCCGCCACATCGGGCAACAGGCCCATGATGACGAATTCGGTGGTGCCGATGGCGAAGGCGCTTAAGGCCAGTATGAGGAGCGAGAGAGGCATGCGGGATCCTTTACAGCGGTGGGCTGAGTTCTTCGGTGATGGCTTGGATAAACGCCTGGATGACGTCTTCATTGCGGCGGAAAAAGTGCCACTGCCCGGCTTTCTGGCTACTGATCAGGCCTGCTCGTTGCAGGGTTGCCAGGTGCGCCGACACAGTGGACTGCGACAGGCCGCAGCGTTGGTCGATCTGCCCGGCGCAGATGCCGTACTCGTGGTTGTGGACTTGTTCGGGGAACTGCACTTTCGGGTCTTTCAGCCAGTTGAGAATGTCTCGCCGTACTGGGTGTGCCAGGGCTTTTATTATTTCGTCGAGGTCAATGGACATGGCAGGGCTCGGTGTGGGTAAAACGTTATATCGCGATGAGGCGAACTTTAAATCGCTATATCCCGATATACCAATACGATTTTGATCTTGTTACTTAATAAATCGGTATATCGGGTTATAACGATACGTTGGCAGCAGTGCTAAACTGCGCGCCATGAATTATCTCGCACATCTGCACCTTGGCGGCCAACTTCCTGCACAACTGCTGGGCAGCCTCTATGGCGATTTCGTCAAAGGCCGCCTGCAGGGCCAGTACAGCCCGCAAATCGAGGCGGCGATCCAGCTGCATCGCTCCATCGACCGTTTCACCGACAGCCACCCATTGGTCGGGCAGGCGTTGTCACGGTTTACCCTGACTCGGCGTCGTTATGCGGGGATCGTCCTCGACGTGTTCTTCGACCATTGCCTGGCGCGGGATTGGGCGTTGTATGCCGATCAGCCACTGGAGCGCTTTACCTCCCAGGTGTACCAGGTGCTGGCGGCCGAACCGCAATTGCCGGGGCGCCTGGCGCAGATTGCACCGTCTATGGCGACGGATGACTGGCTGGGCTCCTACCGCGAGTTTGCGGTGATGGAGCATGTGCTGCGGGGGATTTCCCGGCGTCTGAGCCAACCCCAGGAACTGGACCAGGCGATGCAGGAGTTGCGGGTGCTGTATGAGCCGTTGAGCGAGGATTTTCGGGTGTTCTATCCCCAGTTGCAGGCGTTCTCGAATAGCCACTTGGTAATACAAACCTGAATGTGGGAGCAAGCCCCCACATTGGGTACTGCGTTTGCTTCAGGCCGCATACGCCGGCCGAACCGGCACTGGCTGGTTTTGTGGCACCGGCCCGAACAAGGCCTTCTGCACCGCCTGCTGCGCCTGATACGCCAGCGCCGCACGTTCCTGGCCGGCGCAGGCAATGGGCTTGAGCAGATGAATCTCAACGTCGCCCTGATCATTGGCAAACAAACGCATCAGGTGCGATAGCAAATCATCGTCACCAATAAACGGTGCGAGCGGATCAATCTGTCCCTCGCGCAAATAACGGATCGCCACCGGTTGTAGCGCCACCTCGGCATCAATCGCGCTGGCCAGTAGCCGGCCATGGAAGGTGCGCAGGCTGCGGCCATCGGTGGTGGTGCCTTCGGGGAACATCAGCAGCGGGTGTTTTTGCTCGAGATGACGAGTCATCTGTTTGCGAATCAACTGACTGTCCCCCGAGCCACGGCGGATAAACAGGCTGCCGGCCTTCGCGGCCAGCCAACCGGCCACTGGCCAGGTGCGCACTTCGGCCTTGGACAGGAATGACAGCGGCGCCACCATCCCCAGCAGCGGGATGTCGGTCCAGGACACATGGTTGCTGACCCACAGCATCGGCTGTTGCGGCAGCTCACCGTGCACCGTCACGCGAAAGGGCAGGGCATTGCTCAGGCGCGCCATGAAAAACCGCGACCAGCGCTGGCGCCGCACCATGGAGTTGGCGATTCCCAGGCGCTCGAACACACCAAACACGCCGGCCATGCTCAAGCCCAGGGCCACCACCAGCAGCACGCGGGCGATCCGCCCGTAGACCCGCAGGCGGCCCATCACATGGCCGCCTTGAAGTGGCGGGCATACCGCGGGCACAACTCGTCGCGTTTGAGCAGGATGAACACGTCGGCCACCTGGAAGTCCTCGTCCCAGCACGGCTCGCCGCAGATCTTTGCGCCCAGGCGCATGTAGGCCTTGAGCAGCGGCGGCATTTCGGCGATGACGTTGGACGGCAAGTCCAGGCTCGGCAGGGGTTTTTTCGGTTCGGCGCGCAGGTGTTCGTTGCACAGATAGCGTTCGCGCAGGCGCTGCATGATCGCATGGGCCTGGATGCCGCCGTCGTGCATCGGGATGCTCGCGCAGCCCATCAGGTAGCTGTAGCCGCCCTGGTTGAGCACCTCGGCCAACTCGCCCCACAGCACCGCGATGGTGCCGCCGTTACGGTAGGCCGGGTCGACACAGGTACGGCCGATCTCCAGGATCGGCCCCTGCAAATGCAGGAGGCCGTGGAGGCTGAACTCTTCTTCGCTGTAGAACCGGCCCAGGGTGCTGGCCGCCTGGTGATCCAGCAGGCGGGTGGTGGCCACCAGGCGCCCGGTGTTCAAGTCCCGTACGCCAATGTGGCTGCAGTGAACATCATAGTCATCCATGTCCAGGCCCAGCTCCGCGCCTTTCAGCTTGGCATTGAACTCGCCGCTGAAAACGCTGAAACGCAGGGCCTGAGCTTCCTGCAAAGCCTGGGCGCCGATCAGGCGTTCGGCTTGCAGACGGCGTTCATTGCCGGTGTCACTGATGCGGGCGATCTGAGTCATGGCGAGTCTCCAGGTGCCGGCCAGGGTTGCGGCCAGTCGACTTTGTTGTGCAAAGTCAGGCTATGTACCCCCGGTGTCATCTCCATGAATCTACGGTGACGCTTAGATGACAGCCCCCAAGGAGCCTTTCATGCCCTGGCACGCGTTGCTCGACCGACCTGCCCGACTGCCCGTCCACGCCAACCTGGCCGAGGGCTACAGCGTTTTATTGCAACGCCTGGGGCCGCTCACACCCTTTGAGTTGGCAACCCAGGGCGCCCGCCTGATGGCCACGCCCGGCCTGGCGTTCCTGGTGGGTTATCAAGCAGCGTTGCGCGCGTTATGGCCCAGCGCGCCCCACAGCCTGGGCGCCCTGTGTGCGACCGAACAGCGCAGCCTGCGCCCGTTGGATATGCAAACGCGCCTGGACGACCTGCGCCTGAGCGGACGCAAGGACTTCGTCACCGCCGGCGATGCCGCCGACTGGCTGTTGATCGCCGCCCGCTGCGAGGCCCCCGGCGAAAAGCCGCGCCTGACCCTGGCCGTGGTGCTGGCCGGCGAGCCCGGCGTGCGTGTGGAGCCCTTGCCGGCGATCCCCTTGATGCCCGATATCAGCCATGGTCGCGTCTACCTCGACCACGCCGCCTGCGAGCGCTTGCCGGGGGATGGCTGGGACGATTACGTCAAACCCTTCCGCACCCTGGAGGACACCTATGTACTCAGCGCGATGACCGCCTGGCTGCATGGCATCGGCCAGGAGTGCGACTGGCCCCAGGCCCTGCGTTTGCAGTTATTGGCATTGCTGGCCGGCTGCGCCGAGGTTGTTCGCCAACCCAGCGCGTCGGCGGCGGGGCATGTGTTGTTGGGGGGATTGTTTGTGCAGTTTGAGGCGCTGAAGGCGCAGGTCAATCAGGCGATGGGGGCGGGACCGTGGGCCGCGATGTGGCAGCGCGACCAAGCCGTGCTGGACCTCGCCGCCAGCGCCCGGGCCAAACGTCTGGAAAAAGCCCTGAACCCAGCCCCCCGCTGACTGTGGGATGAGCTTGTGTGGGAGCGGGCTTGCCCGCGATAGCAGGGGGGGCAGGCAATACAGGCGGTGACTGATATACCGCCATCGGGGCATAGGTATCTACACATCTCTTTAGTGATTCTTAGGTTTGTGTACATATCCGTTGCTGCGGTCATGGCCACTTAGGGTTCCGCCCTGACGGCGGCTCACTTTGGAAAAGCCCCAAAGTAAGCAAAGGGCTCTTGCCCCACCACTCGGCACCTCGCCTAGGCTCGGTGTGCCCGTCATCCGACATTGATTTGGGGGGCCGCCGCGATGGGCCATCCATGGCCCAGCGCGGCTAACCCGGCGTCCTGCCGGGTTACCCCCCAAATCAATATCGGATGACGGCCAGCGTGGTTTAACGGGGCGCCTCAGATCAAAAGCAAAGCAAAGCGAGGCGGCCTGACAGCCGACCTGATCGTCGAGATGTACGCATATACCTGTGGGAGCTGGCTTGCCTGCGAAGGCGGTGTATCAGCCAATACATTTATCGACTGATACACCGCCATCGCAGGCAAGCCAGCTCCCACAGGGGGGAATGCAGCTTCGCGCCCCGGCTTTGCTGTTGCTCTGCTGTTGCTCTGCTGTTGCTCTGCTTTTGATCTTGATCTTGGGCGCCCCGTTAAACCACGATGGCCGCAGGCAGGTATTGCGCAGTGGGCACCCCGGCATGGATGCCGGGGTAGCCGCGACACGGCCATGGATGGCCGATCGCGGCGGGCCCACGGAGCAATGCCTGACTGCGGGCATGCCGAGCCTAGGCGAGGTGCCGAGTGGTGGGGCAAGAGCCCTTTTGGTTACTTTTGGGGCTCTTTTCCAAAAGTGACCCGCTGTAAGAGCGGAACCAATAGCCGCCGTGACCACAGCAACGGATATGTACACAAACCCAATAAGCACTAGATAAAAGAGTTGTGTAGATACCTATGGCCATCGCGGGCAAGCCCGTTCCCACAGGCGTTATGTGGTGGTTCCCAGGCCTGTCGCCAAACCGTCATTTATCTGCATTAGGCTCGCGGGCTTGAATGCCCCCGAGTGCTTGTCCATGGTCAAAGGCCTGCTGTCCGTCGCCTTGCTGCTGTTCACCGCTACCGCACATGCCCAGACCTGGCCGACGAAGGATTGGTCCCAGGGCCCGCAGTTGGCCGGTCCCGCCGTCAAGGCGCTGGAGGACTATGCGTTCCCGGCGCGCAATGACATCACCCGCGAAGGCATCCGCACCGACGCGCTGCTGGTGATCCGCGATGGCGCAGTCATTTATGAGCGCTATGCAGCACCGACCACCGCCACCACGCCGCACCTGACCTGGTCCATCAGCAAAAGCCTGATGGCCACCGTGCTGGGCGTGGCGTACGGTGAAAACCGTTTCAAACTGAGCGACCCGGCCGCGCGCTTTTATCCACCGATGAAGCAGCACCCGACCATTACCCTGGGGCACCTGCTCAACTGGGCCTCGGGCCTGGACTGGCAGGAAGACTACGAATACGCGCCGCTGAAATCCTCGGTGGTGGCCATGCTCTACACCCGTGGCCGCGCTGATATGGCGGAGTTTGCCGCTGATACCAGCCCCTTCGCCGAACCTGGCCAGGCATTCCGCTACTCCAGCGGTGACAGCAATCTATTGTCTGCTGCCCTCAAGGGCATGCTTGGCCATAAGGCTTATGTCGATTACCCGTGGACCGCGCTGTTCACGCCCTTGGGCATTCGCAGTGCCAGCTGGGAAAGCGACGCCAATGAAACCTTTGTCGCCTCATCCTATGCCTATATGACTGCCCGCGATCTGGCACGGATTGGCTTGTTGATGGCGCGGGACGGGCGTTGGGGTGAGCGGCAATTGCTGCCCAAGGCCTGGGTCGATTTCAATCGCCAACCCCTGGCGCAGTACATCGCGGGCCAGGACGAGGCGGTACCCGGCGGCCACTGGTGGCTCAACCTCCACGTGCAGGGCGCTGCCCGGCCCTGGCCGGATGCGCCCGACGATGCCTTCGCGGCCCTGGGGCACTGGGGCCAAGCGTTGTATGTGTTGCCCGAGGCACAGCTGGTGATCGTGCGCTACGGCGATGACCGCGATGGCAGCTATCGCCACAACGAACTGCTCAAACGCGTGCTCGCGGCGGTGCAACCATGATCCGTCGTCGCCCGTTTATCAGCCTGTTTCTCCTGCTGTTGCTCGCCTTGCTGGGGTGGATCTGGCACGAGCGCGTCAACCTGCAAGCCTTCCCCGACATCATCGCGGCGTATACGGCCAAGGAGTATTGCTCGTGTCGGTATGTGGTGGGCAATCCTGCTGACTATTGCCTGGGGTATGTGAAGCAATACGTTCCCACCAGCGCCTTTGCCGATCATCCGCAAACGCGCCTGGTCACCGCCAGCGGCCTGGGCCGCAGCCACAGCGCCCAATGGCTGGGCGAACGCCAGGGTTGCCGCCTGCTGCCCTGAGGTTCCACAGGGTGGAACCACCTTTGATTGTCCTCGCACGCCCATCGCGGTTATCTGTGGCGGTGCCACAAAAAAGAACGGGAACACCCGCCTGCGAGGAGAGTCACCATGCGCCCACACCAGCACATCCTGGATTGGCTGAGCGATGTCGCCAGCGACCTGCACGCCGTGCGCCAGGACATCCACGCCCACCCTGAACTGGGGTTTGAAGAAAACCGCACCTCGGCCCTGGTCGCCCAATCCCTGAAGGACTGGGGCTTCGAGGTCCATACCGGCATCGGCCACACCGGCGTGGTCGGCGTGCTGCGCAATGGCAGCAGCCCACGCACCCTGGGGATCCGGGCCGATATGGATGCCTTGCCGATTATCGAAAACACCGGCGTCGCCTACAGCAGCCAGCACGCCGGCTGCATGCATGCCTGCGGTCACGACGGTCACACCGCCATGCTGCTGGGCGCCGCGCGCTACCTGGCGGCGACGCGTCAGTTCGACGGTACCCTCAACCTGATTTTCCAGCCGGCCGAAGAAGGCCAGGGCGGCGCCGAAGCGATGCTCGCCGATGGCTTGCTGGAGCGCTTCCCCTGCGACGCGCTGTTCGGCATGCACAATATGCCCGGCCTGCCCGCCGGCCACCTGGGCTTGCGGACCGGGCCGATGATGGCTTCCCAGGACCTGCTCACCGTGACCCTCGAAGGCGTCGGCGGTCACGGTTCCATGCCGCACCTGACCGTGGACCCGCTGGTGGCCGCCGCCAGTACGGTGATGGCTTTGCAGACGGTGGTCGCGCGCAATATCAATGCCCAGGAAGCTGCGGTAGTCACGGTCGGCGCCCTGCAAGCGGGGCAGGCCGCCAACGTGATTCCTCAGCAGGCCATCCTGCGCCTGAGTCTGCGTGCCCTCAATGCGCCGGTACGCGAGCAGATGCTGGAGCGGGTCAAGGCAATCATCCAGACCCAGGCCGCCAGCTTTGGTTGTACCGCACAGATCGAACACCGCCCGGCCTACCCGGTGCTGGTCAACCATGCCGACGAAACCGAGTTCGCCCGCCAGGTCGGCATTGCCTTGCTCGGTGAAGCGGCGGTCGACGCCAATACGCCCAAGTTGATGGGCAGTGAAGACTTCGCCTGGATGCTCCAACGCTGCCCCGGCAGCTACCTGTTTATCGGCAACGGCGTGTCGCGGCCGATGGTCCACAACCCTGCCTATGACTTCAACGACGAGATCCTGCTGACCGGCGCCGCCTATTGGGGCGCCCTGGCCGAGAGCTGGCTCAAGCCGGCCTGACCACCTGCCTTTTTCCTGCCGCTGGACCTTTCCTCAACAGGTTGAATGGAGTGTTCTCATGCAGACTTCAATAAAAGGTGTGTCCCGCACCCGGCAAGTGGTAGCGGCGGTGGTCGGCAACGCGCTGGAGTGGTACGACTTCATCGTCTATGGCTTTCTGGCCAGCATCATCGCCCGGCAGTTCTTCCCCTCTGACGATGAATACGCATCGCTGCTGATGGCCCTGGCCACCTTCGGCGTGGGCTTTTTCATGCGCCCGGTGGGCGGCATCCTGCTCGGCATGTACGCCGACCGCAAAGGCCGCAAGGCCGCCATGCAGTTGATTATCCGCTTGATGACCGTGTCTATCGCACTGATCGTGTTTGCGCCCAACTACGCCGCCATCGGCATGGGCGCGCCGCTGCTGATCGTAGTGGCGCGGATGCTCCAGGGCTTTGCCACCGGCGGCGAATATGCCAGCGCCACGGCGTTCCTGGTGGAAAGCGCACCGGCTCATCGCAAAGGCCTTTACGGCTCCTGGCAATTGGTCGGGCAGTGCCTGGCGGTGTTTGGCGGCGCGGCGATGGTGGCATTGGTCACTCACTTCTTTTCCCCGCAGACCCTCGACCTGTGGGGCTGGCGCCTGCCGTTTGTATTCGGCTTGCTGATCGGCCCGGTGGGCTTGTGGATTCGTCGGCACATGGAAGACCCCGAGGAGTTTATCGAAGCGCGCAAACAGGCCACTGGCCCGGCGCCGAGCCTGATGACAGTGCTGCGTGAGCATCGGCGCAGCATCCTGGTGAGCATGGGCCTGGCGTGCGGTGCGACGGTGTCGTTCTACGTGGTGCTGGTGAATATGCCGACCTTCGCCCACAAGAACCTCGGCCTGCCCCTGGACCAGGTATTGATGGTGCAGATGTTTGCCGTAGCGCTGATGACCGTGGTCATTCCCTTGTCCGGCCTGCTCTCGGATCGCCTGGGCCGGCGACCGGTGTTGATGGGCTTTACCCTGGCGTTCTTTGTGATGGTCTACCCGCTGTATGTGTGGGTCGCGGCGGCGCCGTCCATCGAGCGTTTATTGGTGATGCAAGTGATGCTGTGCACCGCCATCGGCGGCTTCTTCGGCCCGGCGCCGACCGCCCTGGCCGAGCAGTTTCCCATCGAGGTGCGTTCCACCGGTGTGTCGGTGGCCTATAACGTAGCGGTGATGGTGTTCGGCGGTTTTGCCCCGCTGATCGTCACCTGGTTGAGCAAAGAGTTGGGCACACCGGTGGCCCCGGCGTTTTATGTGCTGTTCGCTTGCGTCTTGACGCTGCTGGGCACTTACTGCATGCATGAAGCGCCGAGGGCTGCAGCGCCGGCGCGCTTTGCCAAGGGGGTGAAACCTTGAACATCGTTGAACTGGATGCGCTCGAGCTGTCCCGGGCGATCCATGCACGGCAGGTGTCCTGCCACGAAGTGATGCAGGCCTATCTGGCGCAGATCGCGCGCTTCAACCCCTCGGTCAATGCCCTGGTGTCGTTGCGCGACGAAGCCGATGTGCTGGCCGAAGCCCGTGCCTGTGACCTTGAGCTGGACCAGGGCCGCTCCCGTGGCTGGATGCACGGCATGCCCCAGGCCATCAAGGATCTGGCGGCGACCCAGGGCCTGCGCACCACCCTGGGCTCGCCCCTGTTCGCCGAGCAGATTCCCAGTGAAGACGCGATCGTCGTGGCGCGGGTGCGTGCCAGTGGCGCGATTATCATCGGCAAGAGCAACGTGCCGGAGTTCGGCCTGGGTTCGCAGACCTACAACAGCGTATTCGGCACCACCGGCAATGCCTATGACCCGACCTTGGTCGCGGGCGGCAGCAGCGGCGGGGCGGCGGTGGCCCTGGCGCTGCGCATGCTACCGGTGGCCGATGGCAGCGACATGATGGGCTCGCTGCGCAACCCGGCGGCGTTCAACAACGTGTTCGGCCTGCGTCCTTCCCTGGGCCGCGTACCCCATGGCCCGGCGCCGGAGGTGTTTGTCCAGCAACTGGCCACCGAAGGCCCGATGGGGCGCAGTGTGGCGGACGTGGCGCGGCTGTTGAGCGTCCAGGCCGGTTATGACCCGCGGGTGCCGTTGTCGCTCAAAGACGATCCCGGCGTGTTCGGCACGTCGTTGGCCCGTGATTTCAACGGCGCACGCCTGGGTTGGCTGGGGGACTACAACGGCTATCTGCCGATGGACGACGGCGTGCTGGGCCTGTGTGAGTCAGCCCTCGGCGATTTCGGCGCGCTGGGGTGCGAGGTAGAAAGCTGCCATCCGGACTTTTCCATGGCGCGCCTGTGGCAAACCTGGCTGGTCCATCGCCATTGGGTGGTGCAGGGCACGCTGGGGGCGGCCTATGCCGACCCCCATAAACGTGCGCTGCTCAAGCCTGAAGCGCAGTGGGAAGTCGAGGGCGGCCTGGGCCTGAGCGCGGCGGATGTGTATCAGGCGTCGCTGGCGCGCAGCGACTGGTATCGCGCCTTGGCCAGGTTGTTCGAACGTTACGATTTTCTGCTGCTGCCCAGCGCACAAGTGTTCCCTTTCGATGCACAACAGCCCTGGCCACGCGTCGTCGGGGGGCAAACCATGGACACTTATCATCGCTGGATGGAGGTGGTGATCGGCCCCACATTGGCCGGCCTGCCGAGCATGAGTGTGCCGGTGGGCTTCAACCACCGTGGCTTGCCCATGGGCTTGCAGATCATTGGCCCGGCCCAGGCGGATCGCGCCGTGCTGCAACTGGCGTATGCCCATGAACAACTGACGCGCTGGGTGCAGCGTCGCCCTCCGCAATGCTTGCGGGCGAACGCCTGAGCGGGTATCGGCCTGTATCTTGCTGTGAAATTCGATCATCCATCAGCAACCGGGAGATCAGCCATGGGCAGCAACGCCGACACAGGTACTGTGCGCTCAGTGGAGCGGGCACTGGCCATCATCGAGTTGCTCGGTGAGCACCAGGCCCTGGGGCTTGAGGAGCTGCATTACCTGACGCGCCTGCCCAAGGCCACGGTGTCGCGCATGCTGCTGACCTTGCAGGAGCAGGGCTGGATCTATCGCGGCCTGAGCGACCGGCGTTATCGCATCAGTGCCCAGCGTTTGTTTGGCGATACCCAGCAACGGTTCAAGCGCCGCCTGGTGGAATGCGCGGCGCCCTGGCTGCTGGAACTCAGCGAACGCACCGGGCTGGTGGCGGATTTGTCGAACTTTGACGGCGAACGCCTGGAAGTCATGGAGAGCGCGATCCCCACGGTGCTGCGCAAGCTGTACCCGAACAACTGCCAGATCGTCGGCCAGCATGCCAGTTTGTTCCACTCGGCCATGGGCAAGGCGTGCCTGGCCGAGTTGGCTTCTGATGAAGTAGAGCGCCTGGCCAGCCGCGAACATGTGCCGGCCGACGACCAGTACCGCGCCTGTGAGCAATCCCAGCACCAGGGGTTTGGCCAGCGTACCGAGGGGTACTGGGAGTATCCGGTGCGCTTGCCGTTCCTGATCCGAGCGGTGGCCCTGCCGGTGCGGGCCAATGGCCGGTTGGTGGGGAGCATGGCGTTGCACTGGCCGATGCACCAGGCGCCGGTGGAGCGGGTGTTGAGTTTGCATCTGGCCAGCCTGGAGGCGACTGTGCGTGGGGTACAGCATGCGTTGGGCTGAGGGGGATATACATTGCTGTCTCCCTTACATTGCGTGCAGCAAGCCGGCCAGTTAATGTTCAGGCAGGTTTTTCTCCGCGCGAGTGTTTAATGTTCAACACATCCCTCCTCAAACCCCTGGCTCTCTTGCTGCTGGCCACTGCCTCCCTGCCCGCACAGGCCGCCTGGTACCTGGATAACGAATCCTCACGGCTGTCGTTCGTCACCACCAAAAACACCGATGTTTCTGAAGTCCAGCGCTTCCTGGTGCTGCATGGCAAGGTCGATGAGAAAGGTGCCGCGCAGTTGGAAGTCGAGTTGGAGTCGATCAACAGTGGCATCCCGCTGCGTGACGAGCGCATGCGCAACGACCTGTTCCAGATCAAGACCTACCCTGATGCGCAGATCAACGCGCAAATCAATCTGCAGCCGATCAACGACCTGGCCACCGGCGCGCAACTGGAGTTGCGCCTGCCGCTGTCGGTCACCCTGCACGGCAAGACCCAGACCTACAACGCCGAGCTGCTGGCCACGCGCCTGGATGACCGGCGTTTCCAGGTGGTGACCCTGGAGCCGCTGGTGCTGCACGCCAAGGATTTTGATTTGCTCACCGGTGTCGAGACCCTGCGCAAGGCTGCCGGCCTGGACGCGATCAGCCTGTCGGTGCCGGTAGGTGCGGTGCTGATTTTCACGGCGCGCTGACATGAGTGGCGCGGTGTTCCCCTGGCGCAGCGCCAACCACTATGAATTGCTGATCGACGGCCCGAATTTTTTCCCGCAGATGCTCGTGGCGATTGCCCGTGCCGAGCACCAGGTGGAGCTTGAGCTGTATCTGGTGGAGGCGGGCGCCTGCGCCGAGGCGATGGTCCAGGCCCTGGTGCAGGCGGCCGAGCGTGGGGTGCAGGTGCGTTGCCTGTTCGATGACTACGGCAGCCAGGCGTTTACCCTCAGCCTGCGGCGCCGCCTGATCGAGGCCGGGGTGCAACTGCGATTCTACAATCCGCTACGCTGGCGCCGCGGGATGCGCAACCTCTACCGCGACCATCGCAAGCTGCTGTTGGTCGACCAGACCATTGCTGTGGTGGGCGGTACCGGGGTCACCGACGAGTTCTGGACCCCTGGCCAGGACACCTGTGACTGGCACGAAGTGATGGTGCAAATCAGCGGCCCGCTGGTGCAGGACTGGCAGGCCCTGTTCGACAGGCAATGGCGGGTCAACGACCACCGCCGGGCCTGGAAGCCGGCCACGCATTTTGGTTTGCCGCGCCTGCCCAAGGTGCCAGCGACCGGGCCGGGCCTGGGACGAGTGGCGTATGCCGACGCCGGGCAACACCGGGACATTTTGCAATCGCTGATCCGCGCCTTGAACAACGGCCAGCACCGTATCTGGCTGGCCACGCCGTACTTCTTGCCCACTTGGGGCGTGCGTCGGGCCCTGCGCCGTGCGGCAGGGCGTGGTGTGGACGTGCGCCTGCTGCTGACCGGGCCGCGTACCGACCACCCCTCGGTGCGTTACGCCGGGCACCGCTACTACCCGCGCCTGCTCAAGTCGGGGGTGAAAATCTTTGAGTACCAGCCGTGTTTCCTGCACCTGAAGATGGTGCTGGTGGACGACTGGGTGAGCATTGGCTCGTGCAATTTCGATCACTGGAACCTGCGTTTCAACCTGGAAGCCAATCTGGAAGCATTGGACCCGGCGTTGACGCTGGCGGTGGCGGGCAGTTTCGAGCGCGACTTTGCCCAGAGCCAGGCGGTCAGCCTTGAGGCGTGGAAGGCCCGACCGTTGTGGCGGCGGGTGAAGCAGCGGGTGTGGGGGTGGATCGACCGGTTGGTGGTCAATCTGCTGGATCGAAGAGGGTAGGGAACACACCGCAATCAACTGTAGGAGCTGGCTTGCCTGCGATGCAGGCACCTCGGTCTATCAGTTACACCGAGGTGCTGCCATCGCAGGCAAGCCAGCTCCTACATTGACCGTGTTTACAGCTTCAAGTCAGAGCAGTTCAAAGCTCTGCTGCTGCACATCCTGGGAGTCCAGGCCGATCTGCACATTGAACTGGCCAGGTTCGGCGGCGAACTTGAGCTGGGTGTTGTAGAACTTCAAGTCATCCTCGGTAATGCTGAAGTGCACCACCTTCGATTCGCCGGCCTTGAGCAGGATCTTCTGGAAGTTCTTCAGCTCCTTGATCGGGCGGATCATCGAGCCAGCCACGTCCTGAATGTACAACTGCACCACGGTTTCACCGTCAACTTTGCCGGTGTTTTTCAGGGTGACGCTGGCGTCGAGCTTGCCGGTCTTGTTCAGGGTGGTGGACGACAGCGCCATGTCCGACAGGCTGAAGCGGGTGTAGCTCAGGCCATAACCGAACGGGTACAGGGGGCCTGTGGTGTCGTCGAAGTACTGTGAGGTGTAGTTGCCCGGTTTGCCCGGGGTGAACGGCCGGCCAATGGTCAGGTGGTTGTAGTAGGTCGGAATCTGCCCCACGGAGCGTGGGAAGGTGATCGGCAGCTTGCCCGACGGGTTGTAGTCACCAAACAGCACGTCGGCAATCGCGTTGCCGCCTTCGGTGCCGGCGAACCAGGTTTCCAGGATCGCGTCGGCTTGCTGGTGCTCTTCGAGGATCGACAGTGGTCGGCCGTTCATCAACACCAGCACCAGCGGCTTGCCCGTGGCTTTCAGGGCCTTGATCAGGTCGCGCTGGCTTTGCGGGATGTTCAGGTCGGTACGGCTCGATGATTCGTGGGACATGCCACGGGATTCACCCACTGCAGCTACCACCACATCGGCGTTTTTCGCGGCCTTGACCGCTTCGTCAATCAGCACCTGGGCCGAGCGCGGGTCATCCACCACTTCCGGGGCATCGAAGTTGAGGAAGTTCAGGTAGTCCACCACCGCCTTGTCGCTGGTGATGTTGGCGCCACGGGCGTAGATCAGCTTGCCCTTTTCGCCGATCACCGCGTTCATGCCGTCCAGCAGGGTTACCGATTGCGCGGGCTTACCGGCGGCGGCCCAACTGCCCATCATGTCGATGGGGGCCTTGGCCAGCGGGCCGACCAGGGCGATGGTCGCGGATTTCTTCAGCGGCAGGGTGTCGTTCTGGTTTTTCAGCAACACCAGGCTGCGCCGCGCGATATCGCGCGCTTCGCTGCGGTGCAGGCGGCTTTCGGCATAGGTGTCGGCCGGATCATCCTCGGCCTTGCCGATACGCAGGTACGGGTCGGCAAACAGGCCCATGTCGTACTTGGCACCGAGCACTTCACGTACGGCGTTGTCGATGTCGCTCTGCTCGATCTCGCCGGACTTGAGCAGCCCTGGCAATTCCTTGCCGTAGAGCTGGTCGTTCATGCTCATGTCGATGCCGGCCTTGATCGCCAGCTTGGCCGCTTCGCGACCGTCCTTGGCCACGCCGTGCTTGATCAGCTCGAAGATCGCGCCGTGGTCGCTCACGGTCAGGCCCTTGAAGCCCCACTCCTTGCGCAGCAGGTCGTTCATCAGCCAGGTGTTGGCGGTAGCAGGCACGCCGTTGATCGAGTTCAGCGCCACCATCACGCCGCCAGCGCCGGCCTTGATGGCGGCGTGGTAGGGCGGCAGGTAGTCCTGGTACATCTTGACCGGGCTCATGTCGACCACGTTGTAGTCGCGACCGCCTTCCACTGCACCGTACAGGGCGAAGTGCTTGACGCTGGCCATGATGCTGTCGGCCTGGGCCGGGCTCGGGCCCTGGAAGGCCTTGACCATCACTTCGCTGATGCGCGACACCAGGTAGGTGTCTTCGCCAAAACCTTCGGAGGTCCGACCCCAGCGCGCGTCGCGGGAAATATCGACCATCGGCGCGAAGGTGATGTCGAGGCTGTCGGCGGCGGCTTCCTTGGCGGCAATGCGCCCGGAGCGGCCGATGGCGTCCATGTCCCAGCTCGAGGCCAGGGCCAGGCTGATCGGGAAAATGGTGCGGTGGCCGTGGATCACGTCATAGGCGAAGAACATCGGGATCTTCAAGCGGCTGCGCATGGCCGCGTCCTGCATCGGACGGTTTTCCGGGCGGGTGATGGAGTTGAACGTGCCACCAATGCGCCCGGCGGCGATTTCCTTGCGGATCATCTCGCGGGGCATTTCCGGGCCGATGCTGATCAGGCGCAACTGGCCGATCTTTTCATCCAGGGTCATCTGCCGGAGCAGGTCGCTGACGAACGCGTCCTTGTCTTTAAGCGCAGCGGGCTTGGTCTCGGCAACGACGGAGTGACTGGCCAGAGTGGCAACAAGGCCCAGCAAACACAGCTTTTTCATGAATATCCTTTTTCGGCGTACTGCGCAGCGTTCAGGTAAAACACTGCTCGGCCAAAATGTGGGGAGCGACTATTGTTGTTCGGGTGTTGTGTGGATAAATACCGCACACTTCTCAGCTCTTTATGAACTATCCATAAAGAAGGGCATCTTTTAGCTGATTGGCTCGCTGTAATCCAGTAGTGGCGGATTATGCCCCAAGCGCGTGATGTATAGGGTCAGTCGTCAAATTCCATAAGGTTGGTCAGGAGACACACCATGCAAGCAGCACAGACTATTCGATGGGGCTGGAAAGCCGCCGCCCTGCTACTGATCAGCAGCGTGCTGAGCGGTTGCGGCATCAACAAGATCCCGACCCTGGACGAACAGGTCAAGGCGGCCTGGGCCCAGGTGCAGAACCAGTATCAACGGCGTGCCGACCTGATCCCCAACCTGGTGGAAGTGGTCAAGGGCTATGCGGCCCATGAGCAGGACACGCTCACCGCCGTGATCGAAGCGCGGGCCAAGGCCACCTCGATCCAGGTCGATGCCAGCACCCTCGACAACCCGGAAAAACTCAAGCAGTTCCAGCAGGCCCAGGAAGGCCTGAGCGGAGCCCTCAGCCGCCTGATGGTGGTGTCCGAGCGCTATCCGGACCTCAAGGCCAACCAGAACTTCCTGGCCCTGCAATCCCAGCTTGAAGGCACCGAAAACCGCATCAGCGTGGCCCGTCGTGACTTTATCGCCGCGGTGCAGGCCTTCAACACCGAGATCCGTACCTTCCCTGGCCGCCTGTGGCACAGCGTGATGTACAGCGACTTGCCAGTACGCGCCAACTTCGAGGCCACCAGTGCCGATGCCGATAAAGCGCCGCAAGTGAAATTCTGATGACCCGGCGTGCTTGGTGGCTGGCGGCGCTGCTGCTGGCCTTTAGCCTGACTGCCCAGGCGGCCCCGGACTTTCCGGCGCTGACCGGGCGGGTGGTCGACAACGCGCAGATGATTGACCCGGCGGTGCGCACGCAACTGAACCAGCAATTGCAGGCGCTGGAGCAAACCCGTGGCGACCAGATAGTGGTCGTCACGGTGCCCGACCTGCAAGGCCTGCCCATTGAAGACTTCGGTTATCAACTGGGCCGGCACTGGGGCATCGGCCAGAAGGGCAAGGACAACGGCGCGCTGTTGATCGTGGCCCGGGACGAGCGTCAGTTGCGCATCGAAGTGGGCTACGGCCTGGAAGGCGTGCTCACCGATGCGCAGTCGTGGGTGATCATCAACCAGGTGATCGCGCCCAAGTTCAAGGCGGGCAATTTCACCCAGGGCATCAGCGACGGCGTGGCCGCCATGATCCAGGTGGTTGGCGGTGAGCCGTTGGCCGTGCCGGCCCATGTGGCGGATCCCAATTTCGCCAAGGACAACCCGGTATTTTCCATCGGTCTGTTCATCCTGTTGCTGGTGGTACTGTGGCTGTGCAACCGCATGGGGCTGCCGGTGGGCGCCATCCTGCTGGCGATTCTCAGCAGCAGCAGCGGGCGTGGCGGTGGCGGTGGTGGAGGCGGCGGTTTCCGGGGCGGCGGCGGTGGTTTTGGCGGCGGCGGGGCTTCGGGTGGCTGGTAATGACAATAACTAAAGAGCATCTACAACCATGGCTTTACTGACAGAACACGAGCAGCGCCAGGTGGCCGAAGCGATTGCCAGGGTCGAGCAACAGACCGATGCCGAACTGGTGACCGTACTCGCCGCCCGCGCCGACGACTACGCCTATATCCCGCTGTTGTGGGCCAGTGTGGTGGCGTTGGTGGTGCCGGGGATCGTGCATTACCTGTCGGGCTGGCTGACCATGCACACCTTGTTGCTGGCGCAATGGGCGACCTTCATTGTGCTGTGCCTGGTGTTCCGTCTGCCGGCCATCACCACCCGCTTGATCCCGCGATCGGTACGGCATTGGCGTGCGTCAAACCTGGCACGCCGGCAGTTCCTGGAGCAAAACCTGCACCACACCCTGGGTAGCACCGGAGTGTTGATTTTTGTCAGCGAGGCCGAGCGTTACGTGGAGATCCTGGTGGATGACGGCATTTCCACACGGCTGGATGACAGCAGTTGGGATGCCATCGTCAAGACGTTTACCCAGCAGGTGAAACAGGGGCAGACGTTGAGCGGGTTTATCACGTGCATTGAGGCCTGTGGCGAACTGCTCAAGGTGCATGTGCCGCAGACGCACACGCGCAATGAACTGCCCAACCGCTTGGTCGTCCTGAAATAACCTGTGGGAGCTGGCTTGTGTGGGAGCTGGCTCCTACACAAGCGACATTTTGAATTGCGCTGACCGTTGGGCAAATAACTCCGTGCCCTGAGCCCCCATCCCCCCTAAAATGCCCGGCATTCCCAGCCCGAGGCGTTTTTGTTCATGTCTGTCACCGCTAAACCTGCCAGCCCCGCGCCGGACCATCACGCCCAGTTCATCGAACTGCTGCGCGCAAGCCTTGAGCAGAACGCCTTTATCAAGCTGGTGCTGGCCAAGTATGTGGGCGACGAGGCGGACCTGCAGCGCCTGATCATCAAGCCAGTGACGGTCAAGGAGCAGGCCTGCCTGTCCTTTGTCTATCGCTACAAGACCCGTGACATCACCAAGAACTTCGCCCTGGCCGATGGGGTCGCGATGATTGCCGAGCTGCTGCCGGCCTCGTTCAAGAACGCGCACCTGCTGGCGTTGACCGATGAGGCACAGCTGGAATACAGCAAGAAGAACAAAAGCTCGCTGTTCAAAAGCAAGCCCCAGCAACTGCGTGAGGCGCCGTCGGCCGAGCACAACCGCGAGAAAAACCGCTTCCTTGACCTCAGCCGGCCATTTCTCGCCGACCTGGGCGTGACCAACGCCAAGCACGAGCTGATCCCGGCGATGTCGCGCAAGTGGAAGCAGATCAACAAGTTCATCGAAGTGTTCAGCCATGCGCTGACCTCATCCCCCTTGCAACTGGACCGGCCGGTACGTGTCGCGGACTTTGGTTCGGGCAAGGGCTACCTGACCTTCGCCATCCACGACTACCTGCGCAACACCCTCAAGGCCGAAGGCCAGGTGACGGGTGTGGAGTTGCGCGAAGACATGGTGACCCTGTGCAACAACGCCGCCGCCCGCCTGGACCACCCGGGGCTGGTGTTCAAGTGCGGTGACGTGCGCAGCGTGGCGCCCAGCGAGCTGGACGTGATGATCGCCCTGCATGCCTGCGACATCGCCACCGACTACGCAATCCACACCGGCATCCGCTCCGGGGCGTCGATCATCATGTGCTCGCCGTGCTGCCACAAACAGATCCGCTTGCAGATCCAGAGCCCGGCGCTGCTCAAACCGATGCTGCAATACGGCCTGCACCTGGGCCAGCAGGCAGAAATGGTCACCGACAGCTTGCGCGCCTTGTTCCTGGAAGCCTGTGGGTATGAGACCAAGGTCTTTGAGTTCATCTCCCTGGACCACACCAACAAGAACAAGATGATTTTGGCGGTCAAGCGTGCGGAGCCTGCGGATAACACGCAGTTGCTGGAGAAGATCCGGGAATTGAAGGCGTTTTATCAGATCAGTGAGCACTGCCTGGAAACCTTGCTGCGCGCTGACGGCTACCTATCCTGAAGAGTGCGCGGATCAAAATGTGGGAGCGGGCTTGCCCGCGATGACGGAGTGTCAGTCAACCTATCTGGCGCCTGATACACCGCTATCGCGGGCAAGCCTCCTCCCACATTAGATTGCATTTACCTTGGGAGAGGGTGCCGGCTGCACGGCGGTCTTGCGGCCCAGCATCACCGTCACGATTACCCCGCAGGCAAACAGCCAGGTAATCGGTTCGATGTGTTCGCCAAAAAACAGTGCGGAAAAGGCGATGGTGAAAAAGATCTGCAGCAGTTGGATCTGGCTGACCCGCGCAATGCCGCCCATGGCCAGCCCGGCGTACCAGGCAAAGAACCCCAGGAACTGCGAGAACAACGAGACGTAGCCAAATGCCCACCAGGTGCGCGCCGAGATTGCGCCGTCGTGTTGCAGCGCCAGGTACGTCACCGGCCCGATCAATAGCGGCGTCGACAGCACCAGCGCCCAGCAGATCACCTGCCAGCCGCCCATTTCCTTGGCCAGTCGGCCGCCTTCGGCATAACCCAGGCCACCCACGGCAATCGCCCCGAGCATCAACAAGTCGCCGGCCTGGATGCTGCCGGCACCGCTGATCAATGCATACCCGAGCACCAACGCACTGCCCAGCGCCGCGCAGGCCCAGAAGGCCTTGGACGGACGCTCATGGGACAACCACGCCGCATACAGCGCCACGCACAGCGGTTGCAGGCCGTTGACCAGGGCGCCATGGGAGGCCGGCAGGGTTTGCATGGCCCAGGCCGACAGCACTGGGAAACCAAGGATCACCCCGGCAATCACCAGCGTCAGGCCGCGCACCTGGCGCCAGGTCGGCCAGGCTTCGCGGCGCCACAGCAACAGCAAGGCCGCCGGCACCGCCGCGAACAGCGCGCGGCCCAGGCCGTTGAGCAGCGGATGGATTTCCTGCACCACGATGCGGGTGAAGGGCAGGGTCAGGCTGAAGATAACGACGCCGAGCAGGCCGAGGGCCATGCCGGTGTTTTCGCGGGAGTTCATGGGGCGCGACCGGATTCAAATGGGCTAGAGGTTGATGCCCATCTAGCCACAAAGCCCGCAGGATGCGGGCTTACAGCTGGTTGCAGATTGAACCGTACAGTTCCTGCAGGCGCTGGGGTTAGAAGAACCGCGTCACGCTGATCTTGGCGTTGCGCCCGACGCTGGTGGCGCTGTCGCCGCTCAAGGCTGGCATGTAGCTGCGGTTGAACAGGTTGTCGACGGTGAAGTTGACTTCGGTGCCCTTGAGGTACGCCTGTTGCGGCGTCCATTTGGCGAACAGGCCCTGGGTGTCGTAGCTGGCGTTGGGGTACTGGTCGTAGAAGCTGTCGCCGAAGCCGCTGTTCAGGCCGCCTGAGTATTTGTCGCTGGGCAGGCGATCGGTCTTGCGCACGAACTGACCTTGCCAACCCACCTGAGCGTCCCAGGCCGGAATCTTGGTGCCCAGCACGGCAACCCACTTGGCCGGTGGAATATCCCGGGCCCAGACGTGGATGTCGGTCGCCCATGGGTTGGTGTAGGGGTTTTCGCGTTTGCCGGTGGCCCACGAGTAACTCAGGGAGCCGAACAGATAAGTCGAGTCGTAGTAGCCCTCAAGCTCGAAGCCCTTGATGGTCATGCTGCCGACGTTGCGGTAGTTGGTCTTCGACGCCATATCGGTGCAGACCTCGGCGATGGAACCTTTGATGTAGTTCTGTTGCGCGCAGCCCAGGCCGGTGGCCTTGAAGATCTCGTCCTCGATCTTGTTGTGGAACAACGTGCTGCGCAGTTGCAGGCTGTCGCCGCTGGCGATCACGTTGGCGAAGCTGGTGACGTTACCCACGGTAATGGCGGTGATGCGTTCCGGGTCGAGGTTGCGGCTGGTGGAGGTGCGGCTGCCCAGGCCCTGGACTTCGTATTGCTCGTCGATCACCGGTGCGCGCCAGGTGCGGCTCCAGTTGGCGAACATCACCACGTCCGGGGTGACTTTCCAGAACACCGCCAGGCGCGGAGACCAGCCGGCATAGGTGCGGTCGCCGTAGTCATGGCCGTAGGCCGGATCGGGGTTGCTGTAGTACGGCGCATCGTTGGCTTTGCCACGGTTGAGCACGTGGTCATAACGCAGGGATGGGGTGATAGTCACGTCGCCCAGGGTGACCGCGTCCTGGATGTAGAACGCGTTGGTGTCGACCTTGCCGTGGGGCATGAACGCCGGCTGGAAATGCCCGTAGTTGTACTCAGGCGTGTCGTACTTGGCGCCGGGCATCCAGCTGTCGGTATCGCGGATGTGCTTGCGGATCTGCACCCCGGTGGTCAGGGCATGGTCCAGCGGGCCGGTGTTGAAGCGGCTGATGTTGCGCAGCTCCAGAATCTTGTCGGTGTAGGCGGTGTCCATCTTGCGCCCGCCGGTGGACAAGCCGACAACGGCCGTGGCGTCGCGCTCGTCGGTCTGGTCGGTGTTGGACTCCGAGTAGCTGAGCTTTATGTCGATCAGCGGGTTGTCCAGGGGGTGGTATTCGTACTTGCCCGACCACGTGGTATCGACGGTGTGGCGGTTGGCCAGGTACCGTCTTACGGCAGCATCGTAGCCATAGAGATCGATATCTTTCTGCAGCGGTGGCGATGGGTAGCTTCTGGACGAGAAGGGCGTCCAGCGTTCGCTGTTGGCCCGGGAGTAGGAGAAACCGAGGCTGTGTTCATCGGTGAGGTACATGTTCAGTTTGAACAGTTGACCGTCCACATCCTGGGCGCTGTTGGGCAGGCGCTGCGGGTTGATCGGGTAGCGCTTGCTGTCGTAGTCGCGCGCAGCGGCCAGCTTCAAATCGCCGCCGTCGCGTTGGGTCAGGTAGGCCAGGGCGTCGATGCGCCCGTCCTCGGTGCGGCCATACACGGCGCCGGTGTAGACCTGTTCGTGGTCGTTGCTGGCATACCCGTATTTGAGCATCGCACCGCTGTTGCGCCCGTCCTTGAGCAGGTCCGGTGCATCTTTGGTGACCATATTGACCGTGCCGCCAAACCCGCCGTTACCGGTGAAGGCCGAGTGCGGGCCTTTTTCCACCTCGACGTTCTTGATCATCTCGGGCTCGATAAAGATGGTGCCTTGCTGATAGCGCTCGAATCCGCTTTTGGTGGCGCCATCGACGGTCATCGGCACGTCTTCGGCCTCGCCCATGCCGCGAATGTTGATGATCTGCCCGCCCGGTTTCATCGAGCCGCCCATGGTCACCCCCGGCAGCGTCTGCACCAGGCTGGCGATGTTGTTGGGCTGCAGGCGGTCGATATCGGCCTGGGACAGGGTGGAGCGGCCGACGGTGCTGGCGTCGACCTGGTTACCGGTGCCGATCACGCTCAAGGCGTCCAGTTGTAAGCTGGCGCTGTTGGTGGTGCGGCTTTCTTCGGGGCGCACGACATAGGTGTTGCCCACTTTGATCAGGGTGAACGCGCCGGTATTGAGCAGGGTGCGGATCGCCACTTCGGGGGTGAAGTCGCCGTTGAGCGCGGGCGCCTGGATATTTTTCAGCAGGTCTTCATCGAACAGCAGCTGGATTTTTGCTTGTTGCGCCACCTGGCTCAGGGACGTGGCCAAGGGTTGGGCCGGCAGTTGCAGGGTGAACGACTCGGCCTGGGCCGTGAGGCTGACGGCCAGGCAGGCGGCGATCAGTGTCGGTCGAACAAACAGGTGCTGGGCAAGGCAAGGCGCGCGAAACATGAAATCCCCCAAAGCGGCTAAATAGCCAAAAAAGGCATGCGTATCAAACGCAGACCGGAGGAAGACGCGGCAGGAAAAAAAATCCTCACATGCGAATGCAAAATATTCTCAAGTGGTGTTACTTGCGCGCTTCGATACGGATCTTGCCATCGCCCAGGGCCACGGTTTTCACCGGCAACAGGGCCGGCAGGGCACTGATCAGCGCGTCCGGGTCATTCACGTCGAGATTGCCAGAAACCTTCAACCGCGCCACCGCGCCATCGGCCAACACCACGGCCTTGGGCCGGTACAGACTCAACTCATCCAGCAGGCTGGCCAGTTCGCGGTTGCGAAAGGACAGGTGCCCGCTGCGCCAGTCGGCGACTTCGCCAGCGGCCACGGTTTGCTGCTGCACGGAGCCCTTGGCGTAGCTGTAGGTCGCCCGCTGCTGGGCGCCGAGCATAACGGCGCTGGCTTTCTGGTCGGGGGCGAAGGCGACCATCCCGTGGGCTACGCTGACCACCAGCTGCTGCTGGCCGCGGCGCACATCAAAAGCGGTGCCCACCACCCGCACATCGGCCTCGCCTGCGCGCACGAACAGCGGCCGCTCCTTGTCGGGTGCCACCTCCAGGTACAACTGGCCCCGGTCCAGATGGATCACACGGCGATGGGCATCGAAGTCCACCCGCAACTGCGTGCTGGCATTGACGTACAAGGTGCTGCCGTCCGGCAGGTCCAAGGTGCGCATGCCTTTGTCCTGCGCCGCGATGTCGGTGTGATACAGCCCGCGCGGGGCCCCGAGGTTGCTGGCGAGCAAGGCGCAGACCAGCGCGGCTGCCACCGCCAGGGCGGGGCGCCAGGGCGCGGGTTTGCGGGCGGGCAAGGGCACGGGTTTGTTCAGTTGCTGCAACTCGCCGAGGTCGGCCCACAGCTGTTCGAATTCGGCGTAGGCGCGCGCATGGGCCGGCACGGCATGCCAGGCGGCGAAGGCCTTGCGCTCCTGCGTGTTGCCTTCGTTGCGATTGCGCGCAAACCAACTGGCAGCCTG
Source organism: Pseudomonas sp. DD1 (assembly GCF_044510355.1). Taxonomy (NCBI): domain Bacteria; kingdom Pseudomonadati; phylum Pseudomonadota; class Gammaproteobacteria; order Pseudomonadales; family Pseudomonadaceae; genus Pseudomonas; species Pseudomonas sp. DD1. The sequence goes on from NZ_MSAJ01000038.1 coordinate 32,879, forward strand.
GGCATCGATGCAGTCGTGCTCATCAATGTTGTGGCTGTCGCGGTTACTCAAGCGGGTCATTCTGGCTGCTCCTTGCCCGGTCTTTTTGAAGTCGCTGCTTGCAGTGCAGCAGGGCAAAGGCGATGTGCTTTTCCACCATGCTGATCGAAATACCCATGCGTTCGGCGATCTGCGCCTGGCTCAGGCCTTCGAAGCGGTGCAGCATAAGGGCTTCTCGCCTGCGGGGCGAGAGTTCGGCGAGGACTTCTTTCAACTGTTCCAGGCGTTGGAGGCGTTGGGCGGCGGCCAGGGGATCGTTTTGCTCGTCGCTGACAGGTTCGGCATCCCGTTCGGCCTGCTCGTGATGGACGCCGTGGCGCACCTTCTGTTTGCGCCAATGGTCGCGCAACAGGTTGCGCGCCATCTGAAACAGAAAGGCCCGTGGCTGCTCGACCTTGGCTCGGTCGCGGTAGTCCAGCCATTGGGTAAAGACATCCTGGGTCATGTCCGCCGCGTCGCTGGCATTGTCCGTGCGTTTACGCAGGTAATGCAGGATATCTGCATAGAACCCGCGAAAGGCATCGGCCGACAGCGGGTCGGGATTGAAACGAGGCATGGATATCCTTCTTGACGCAGCACGCTGCAGAAAAGTCGCGAATGATATCGAGAATTATTGCTATTTGTCTCCGTAAATTTAGCGATGCATACATTCCCCTGTGGGAGCGGGCTTGCCCGCGATGGCGGTGTGTCTGGTCCACCGCTATCGCGGGCAAGCCCGCTCCTACAGGGGGATGTTTTAGCTCAATGAGGTCAGCAGCTTCTGCAACTGCGCCTGACCCGCCATGTCCAGTGGGAACACCGGTAACCGTGGATCACCCACCTCCAGCCCGGTCAGGCGTAAGCCGGCCTTGATCGTCGCTGGCAAGCCGCCCTTGAGGATGAAGTCCAGCACCGGCAACTGCCGATAGAACAGCTCCCGCGCCTGGTTCAGGTCATTGGCCAGTATCGCCTGGTACAGGTCCAGGTTGAGTTGCGGGATCAGGTTCGGTGCAGCCGTGCACCAACCCTTGGCACCGGCGGCGAACGCTTCCAGGGCCAGTGGGTTGCAGCCGTTGTAGAACGGCACCTGGCCTTCGCTCTGGCGGTACAGCTGGTGCATGCGCTGGATATCGCCGGTGCTCTCCTTGACCATCGTCACGTTGTCGACGCTGTGGACGATACGCAGGATCAGCTCCACCGACATATCCGTGCCGCTGGTGGCCGGGTTGTTGTAGAGCATGATCGGCACGCCGACGCTGTCGCCGATGGCCGCGTAGTGCGCAAGGATCTGCGCCTCACTGAGCTTCCAGTACGACGTCGGCAGCACCATCACCACATCGGCGCCTTCGGCTTCGGCAAAGCGTGCGCGGCGCACGGCCTTGGCGGTGGTCAGGTCGGATACGCTGACGATGGTCGGCACGCGCTTGGCGACCTTTTGAATGCTGTAGGCGCTGACGTCGTCCCACTCGGCGTCGCTCAGGTAAGCGCCTTCACCGGTGCTGCCCAACGGGGCAATGGCGTGGACGCCGCTGTCGATCAAGCGGTCGATGGATTGGCCCAGGGCGTCGAGGTCAACGGTGCTGCCGTCGGCGCTGAACGGGGTGATGGTGTAGCCGATGATGCCGTGAATAGTAGGGCTGGACATGGAATATCTCCGGTCGAAAAAGGCTTCAGTTCAGGCAATCGGCGTGTTGACGCAGGTTCTGCCGAGCGTAGTAGTTGAACGCGGCGCCGTGGCGCTTGGGCTTGGAGATCCAGTCATGGGCCTCGCGTCCCAACTGCGGCAGGATCGGCTTGATGGTCCCGGCGGCCATGGCCAGCAATTGCAACTTGGCCGCCCGTTCGATCAATTGCGCGATCACGCAGGCTTCTTCGATGGTGCTTCCGGTGGACAGCTGCCCGTGGTGCGACAGCAGGATGGCGCGCTTGTCGCCCAGGGCTTGGGTGATGATTTCGCCTTCTTCGTTACCCACCGGCACACCCGGCCAGGCTTCGAGGAACGCGCAGTCTTCATACAGCGGGCACAGGTCCATGTGCGACACCTGCAGCGGTACTTCGAGCATCGACAGCGCGGCGATGTGGGTGGGGTGGGTGTGGATGATGCAGTTCACATCCGGCCGGCCACGGTACACCCAGCTGTGAAAACGGTTGGCCGGGTTGGGCATGCCGTGGCCTTCCAACACTTCCAGGTCTTCGTTGACCAGCAGCAGGTTGCTGGCGGTGATTTCATCGAAACCCAGGCCCAGTTGCTGGGTGTAGTAGGTGCCAGGCTGTGGGCCACGGGCAGTAATCTGCCCGGCCAGGCCCGAGTCGTGGCCGTTCTCGAACAGAATACGGCAGGTCAGGGCCAGCTTTTGCCGGTCGGTCCACGTATTATCCGCCAGGGTACTTTGCATCTGGGTCAGCGCTTGCTTGACCAGTTGTTCTTTCGGGAGTGCTAATGTCTTGGCCATATCGGTGTCCTTTGGGTGGTTCAATGGACGTCGATTTGCTGGTTCCCGCTGCTCGCAAGGTCGTTGGGTTCTGCAAATGACACTAAAGAGGCTATATGACACTTCGTGTCATTGGCAAGCAATAATCATCGCATTCTGCTTGGATTAATCGCTGCGCATGTCTATCCGTTTGAAACTATTGAGAAAAAAACTCGGCGTCACCCTGGAGGCATTGGCCGAAAAATCCGGGATGACCAAGAGTTACCTGTCCAAGGTCGAGCGCGGCTTGAACACCCCGTCGATTGCCGCCGCGCTGAAACTGGCCAAGGCGTTGAACGTCAAGGTCGAGGAACTGTTCAGCGAAGACAGCGTCAGCCTTGACAGCTACAGCCTGGTGCGCAGCCACGAGCGGCCCGAGACCGCGCCGGGTTATGCAGTACTGGCCCATCAGGTCAGCGAGCGCAGCCTGCTGCCGTTCATCATTTATCCGCCGGCAGAATTCAGCGACAAGACCTTCAAGGAGCATTTGGGGGAAGAGTTTCTGTTTGTGCATGAAGGCCGGGTGGAAGTGGACTTCATGACCGAACGGGTGCTGTTGGAGCGTGGCGATGCATTGCACTTCAACGCGCAAAAGCCCCATCGGATTCGCTCGGTGGGCGAGGTGCAGGCGCAGTTGCTGGTGGTGGTGCACAGCGCCGAGGAATAACGCCAACGCTGTGTTGGAACTCGGTCAATGTGGGAACTGGCTTGCCTGCGATAGCGGTGTGGCTGATACACCGCCATCGCAGGCAAACCGGCTGCTACATTTGATCGCCTTCGTTAACCCGATCAGTGTTCGACAGGTACCGCCAGGGCTGGGTTGCCGAGTGCATGGCTGCGTGCCGCAAAGAACCTGAGCTCCACTTCCATCCCCTCAAACAGTGCGGCAAACCGGCGTTTCTGCTGTTGGATAAACCCGTCGCTGCGGCCAAACACCGAGATCGCCAGGGTCTTGATCTTCGACCGGCGAATTGCCTCCACCAAGTGCCCATCCTGTTCGCTCAGGTGATGGCCGAACAGGCACAACGCACCTTCCTGTCCCAGCAATTGCTCATAGCAGAACGACAGGTAATCCGAGCTGCGAATGCTCTTGAGCTTTTCGCTGCTGGGGCCTTCGTTGATAAACAGCGGCACATCGTCGAGGGTCTTGATCGTGTTGTTGATCGCAAAGCTGCTCAGCAACGTGCTGTCGGTGGAGGCCAGCTTGCGCGCCGAACCATCCAGGTTGCGTACCAGGTGCAGGCCGCCGTGCAGGTACAGAATGCGCGTCGCGGTGGTTGCGGTATCGCGTAAGTCAAAGCGTGATTCGGCGCCGCGAAACAGGTCGTCGATACCCGGCGTATGCAGGATCGACCAGTAATTGAGCAGGTCGTAATTGCTGGTGAACACTGTCTTGTAGCTCGCCAGTTCCTGATTGATGGTCACCAGGGTCGACGGCTGTACCAGGCGCCACGGGATATGCACGGTGTGGACGGTATTGATCAGCGCTTCCTTGATCGCGTAGTAGCGATTGCGCGGCGCGGCGGAGCTGACGGCCAGGGCCTTGTTGACGCGGCTGGTGGTTTTCAGGGCGCCCAGCACCTGCTCGAAGCTGCGGGTCTGCATCGCGTCAAACACGCTCAGTTCGGAAGCGCTCAAGGGCTTTTCTTCCACGGTGCGTGCGTTTTCAAACAGCGAGTCGTAGGCAAAGTCTTCCCATACTGTGCGACTGGCGCCGTTGCCGATCAGGATGGCGTCGAAGGCGATGCTGTTGCGCAGTGCGTTCCAGTCTTCAAGGGTGGCGTCGATATCCTGGAAATCCTTCATTGCGGCGGGTCTACTCAAAAACGGCTGGGCGGTGACTTTATCACGGGCGGGCGTTGATCTTGGTCAAGATGCCGCAGGCGGGTGAGGTTGATGCTGTAGGAATCAACGCATCCCCGAGGATTCATCATGAGCAGCACGTTCTTCATTCCCGCCGTCAACATCATGGGCATCGACTGCCTCGACGAAGCCATGAACGCGATCCGCAACTACGGTTTTCGCAAAGCCCTGATTGTCACCGACGCCGGCCTGGCCAAGGCGGGCGTGGCCAGGATGATTGCCGAGAAACTGGCAATGCAGGACATCGACTCAGTGATTTACGACGGCGCCAAGCCCAACCCCAATGTGGAGAACGTCGAGAACGGCCTGGCGTTGTTGCAGCAAAGTGCCTGCGATTTCGTGGTGTCGCTGGGCGGCGGCTCGCCCCATGACTGCGCCAAGGGCATTGCCCTGTGTGCCACCAATGGCGGGCATATCGGCGACTACGAAGGTGTCGACCAATCGAGCAAGCCACAGCTGCCTCTGGTGGCGATCAACACCACCGCCGGCACCGCCAGCGAAATGACCCGTTTCTGCATCATCACCGACGAAACCCGCCACGTGAAAATGGCCATCGTCGACCGCAACGTCACGCCGCTGCTGTCGGTCAACGATCCTGCACTGATGGTCGCCATGCCCAAGGGCCTGACCGCCGCCACCGGCATGGACGCGCTGACCCACGCCATCGAAGCCTATGTGTCCACGGCCGCCAACCCGATCACCGACGCGTGCGCGATCAAGGCTATCGAGCTGATCAGCGCCAACCTGCGCCTGGCCGTGCGCGACGGCAGCGATATGGCGGCCCGGGAAAACATGGCCTACGCGCAGTTTCTCGCCGGCATGGCCTTCAACAACGCCTCCCTGGGGTTTGTCCACGCCATGGCCCACCAGTTGGGCGGCCTCTACGACTTGCCCCACGGCGTATGCAACGCGGTGCTGTTGCCCCACGTGCAAAGCTTCAACGCCAGTGTCAGCGCGGCGCGCCTGAGCGACGTCGGCCGCGCCCTTGGGGTGGATAACAAACACGCCAGCCCGGAAGAGGGCGCCCAGGCGGCCATCGCGGCGATCCGCTGCCTGTCCCAGGACGTCGATATCCCGGCCGGCCTGCGTGAGCTGGGCGCCAAGCTGCAGGACATCCCGCTGCTGGCCACCAACGCCCTTAAGGACGCGTGCGGCCTGACCAACCCACGGCGGGCGGACCAGCGCCAGATTGAGGAGATTTTCCGTAGCGCGTTTTAATCCGCCCTGGAACGGGCGACGCACCACAGTGCGCCGCCCGCCAGAGCTACACATAGCGCCGCCAATGGCCACACTTGCTGACTGACCAGCAAGCTGGCCACACCCCCTATCAGCGCCGCCAGCAACTGGTGCAAAAAGCCACTTAGGGCCATGGCGTACGAGCCGCTTATCGGAGAATGATCGTTGGCCAAGGACAGACTGATGGGGTAACTCATCGACTGCCCGAACACCGCCACGCAATATGGCAGCCACAGCAGCCAGGCCCAATCGCTGGCGAACCAGCCAGCGAGCAACATCACCGAGCTGCCGCCCATCACCAATGTCACACCCCATGTCATCATCGGCAGGCGCCCGCTGCGGGCAACCCAGCGATTGACCATCAGTGCGCCCGCCAGATAGGCCGCGCTGATCGGCCAGCCGAGCAGCCCGTACTGCGCGGCAGTCCACTCGAAGCGACCCTGCAGAATCAGCGGAGCGCAGGTGTTGAACGCAATGATCACGCCATACCCCAATCCGCCCGCCAACGCCGCTCGGAGAAACGCCGGGTGTTGCAAAATCATGTGGTAGATACGCCACGCAGAAACCTGTCCATCGGCTTTCATCCGCGCCGGGAACGCCACTCCTTGCAGTACGCCAATCAGCCCGATTGCCGCCAACGCCAGGCCATAGAAGATCGCCTCCCAACCAAACGCCACCTGCAATACCGAGCCAATGAACTGGCCGATGCCCAGGGCGATCACGAAGGTCATGCCCAGCCACGACAGCCCCTTGGCCAACAATGCACCGCTGAAACTGTCACGCACCAACACCCGAGCCATCACCGAAACGCCACCGGCGCCCAGGCCCTGGGCAAACCGTAGCGACAGAAACGTCTCGATGTTGTGAGCCAAGGGGATGGCCGCACTGGCCACTGCATACAGGGCCAATGCCGCCAGCAATACCGGCTTCCTGCCCAGGCGCTCACCCAGGCTGCCCCACAGCAGCATAGGCAGCGCCATGCCTACCAGATACACCGCCAAGGCGAGCGAAGCTTGAGCCTCCAGGGCCTGCAGCGCTTGGGAAATGGCCGGGACTGCGGGAAGGTAAATGCTGATGCCAACCTGGGACAGGAAGGCGGTGCAGCAGGCAATGGCGAGGGTTGTGGTGCTCTTCAAGGGGGCGAGTTCCTTTCTGAACGCTAAATTTCAGGCGCAAAGCTACAAGCTGTTAGTGTATTTGTCTTTAGCTTGAAACTTGCCACTGAGGCCTCCCTGATGAGAGTTCTGCTATTCGGCGCCACCGGCATGGTCGGCCAGGGCGTGTTGCGTGAGTGTCTGCTGGCCGCTGATGTGCAGGAAGTGGTGGCGGTGGGGCGCACGGCGTTGACCCAGGCGCATGGCAAGCTGCACCAGGTGTTGCATGCCGATATGTTCGACTTCCAGCCCCTGGAGCATTTGCTGCAGGGCTTTGATGCCTGTCTGTTTTGCCTGGGGGTGTCGTCGGTGGGCGTGGATGAAGCCACCTACACCCGGCAGACCTACGACCTGACCCTGGTCGCCGCCAGTACCCTGGCGCGGCTCAATCCGCAGATGACGTTTGTGTACGTGTCCGGTGCCGGCACCGACAGTTCCGAGCAGGGCAAGGTGATGTGGGCGCGGGTCAAGGGCAAGACCGAGAACGCCTTGCTGCGCCTGCCGTTCAAGGCGGTGTATCTGTTCCGGCCGGGGATCATTCAGCCGCTGCATGGCGTGCGTTCGAAAACCGCGCTCTACCAGACGATCTACAACCTGATCGGGCCGCTGCTGTCCCTGGTCCGGCGCATGCGGCCAGCCTGGGTGGTGAGTACCGAGACCGTGGGCCGGGCGATGCTCGCGGTGGTCCGGCATGGCGCTCCGCAAGCGGTGATTGAGCCTGCGCAGATCCATCGCCTGGCTGCCGAGCGTTTGTAATGCTCTCGAAAAGCCTGATCCGTCGCCTGGCGCCTGATGCCGTTGATCATGGTGTGTTATCTGTTTGCCTTTTTTGATCGCATCAATATCAGCTTCGCCAAGTTCCAGTTGCAGGCTGACCTGGGTTTGAGCAACACCGCCTAGGGTTTGGGCGCGGGGCTGTTTGTGATCGGGTATGTGATCTTCGAAGTCCCGAGCAACATGATGTTGTACAAGGTCGGCGCCCGGCGTTGGATTGCCCGGATCATGGTGTCCTGGGGGCTGGCGACGGCCGCGATGGTGTTTGTGACGGCCGAGTGGCAGTTCTATGCATTGCGCTGATCAATACGTTGGGCCAACTCGGTGGCATCGTCAGCCCGGTAATGGTCGGGCGCATCAAGGACATCACGGGCAGCACGACCCCGGCGCTGTATGTGATTGGCGTGTGTGCATTGATTGCGGCGGCGCTGCTGCTGTGGGGCTTGCCGCATAAGTTGCGCACCTCCGACAAGCGCTGACGACTCAGCTCACGCCAGCCAATGCCTTGGCTGGCGCGCTGCTGAACTGAATCAACACCACCCCGCCAATCAACATCAAAACCCCAAGCAAGCGGGGGGCGGTCAGTTGCCGCTCCACCAGACCAAACAGGCCGAAGTGGTCGAGCAACAATGACGCGAGGATTTGCCCGGCCATGGCCAGGGCGATAAACCCCGAGGCCCCGAGCTTGGGCAGCAGGACCAGGGCCAGGGAGATAAAGCACACGCCGAATGCGCCGCCGGTCCACATCCATAGCGGCGCCTTGGTGATAAAGCCGAGGCTTGGCAGCGGCAGCCGTAACGCCAGGATCACCGGCAATAACACCAGAATACTCACCAGCAGCGAGGCCAGGGTCGCCCACAACGGATGCCCGAGGCCGCGCCCGAGGTTGGCGTTGATTGCGCTTTGAAACGGCACCACCGCCCCGGCAATCACCGCCAGCAGTAACAAGCCCAGCCAATGCAACGTGGTCATGATCAATCTCCAAAAGGTTTTACTGGACTCTACGGTATTCGTCGCGCAGATTTAAATTCCAAGTTCTTATGCCGAACATGCATGCCATGAATGATCTGCGCCGTGTTGACCTCAACCTACTGGTGATCCTCGACGCGTTGCTCAGCGAGCAGCACGTCACCCGCGCTGCCGAGCGCCTGCACCTGAGCCAGCCGGCGGTCAGCCATGCGCTGGGGCGCTTGCGTGATTTGTTGGGCGACCCGTTGCTGGTGCGCCAAGGCGGCGGCCTGGTCGCCACCGCTCGCGCGCTGGAACTGGCGGCGCCGCTGGCTGATGCCTTGGTCCAGGTCCAGTCGTTGCTGGCGCCGAACCGTTTTGATCCGGCGTCGGCCAGGCGCACCTTTCGCCTGGCCATGTCCGATTACGGCGCGGCTCTCTTGTTGCCCGGGCTGGTGCGGGCGCTGCGCGAGCAGGCGCCGGGGATTGACTTGGCCATCACCCACGCCAGTCGCGAAGGCATGCAGGAAGGGGTGCTCAGTGGGGAGATCGACCTGGCCGCCGGCGTGTTTCCCGACCTGCCGGCCGAGTTGCGCAGCACGCCGTTATTCGAAGAGCACTACGCCTGCCTGGTGGACCGCGACAGCTTGCCCGCCGACGGCGGGCTCGACCTGCCGACCTACCTGGCACGGCCCCATGTGCTACTGGAAATGCGCGGCAGCGGCACCCCGGAAATCGAGCGGGCGCTGACCGCGATCCGCGAGCGACGGCACGTGGCGATCAGCCTGCCGCATTGGGGTATCGCGCCGCAGTTGATCCAGGGCACCGACCTGATCCTTACCGTGTCCTCCCAAGGGCTGCTGAACATCGACTCGCGGCACTTGCTGGTGGTGCCGCCGCCGTTTCATATCCCATCCTTCGGTTTTGTACTGGCCTGGCATAAACGCCGCGCGGGGGATGGCGCCTTGCAGTGGTTGATCACCCAAGTGCAAGACGTGTTGGCCAAACGTGCGGCCTAGCATTGCAGTGCCCGGTGGATTGTGCACAATCGACGCGCCCCCTCTTTTCTGAGCGTGTTACCCATGACTTCATCATTGCTGTTTGCCGTCATCGCCTCGGGCTTTATCTATGGCATCACGCCGGGCCCCGGGGTGCTGGCGGTATTTGGCATTGGTGCGGCACGCGGCCGTCGGGCCGGCGCGGGTTTTCTGTGCGGGCATTTGCTGGGCGATGTGCTGTGGTGCAGTACCGCGTTGGTGGCGATTGTCGGCGCCCGGGAGATCGGTAGCAGCGCGTTTGATGTGCTGGGTGTGCTCAGTGCCCTTTACCTGTTCTGGCTTGGCATCCGTGCCATTCGCACCCGCAACCGCAGCGGGGACGCGCCTCAGGGGGCGGCGCGCCAACCGTTCTGGCACGGCATTCTGTTTGGCCTGACCAACCCCAAGGCCTATCCGGTGGCCGTGGCCACGTTCACCGCACTCCTGTCGAGCCGGGCCGAGCTGCTGACCTGGAGCATGCTGCCGTGGTTGATTGTCCTGAGCTTTGTAGGCGGCCTGCTGGCTTACGGGATCCTCATCGGCGTCGTGGGTGCGCGGCAGGTGCGTACGGTGTATCAGCGTCATGAAGTGTTGATCACCAAGCTGTGCGGGGTGATGTTTATCGGCTTCGCGATCAATGCCCTGGCCCATGCGTTGCCGGGCTTGCTGGGCAGTAAAACGTCCTGAGTACCGACGACCGTTCGTCGCACCAGCAAGTTTTTTCTAAACCTTTGCCGCCCTGAAAATTCAGATTCAGGGCGGGGCTCGTTCCCCGGCATGTATTTATTACCTGGAGGAACCCATCATGAGCCGCATGGCTATCCGGTTACGCACCGCCACTTTCGCGATGCTGCTGGGCCTCGGCGCCAGCAATGCTTTTGCCCAAGGCCCCGCCGAATTTATCGAGCAAGCCTCGGCCAAGGGCATGGCCGATATCGAAACCAGCCGCATGGCCCACGCCAAGACCTCGTCTCAGGAAATCAAGGACTACACCATCGAGGTCATCAACGAACGCACCCTGGCCAATCAACATTTGGCGGCCATTGCGAAAAAACTCGACTTGCCGGTGGCGCCTCGCGACCAGATCGTCGACAAGGCTGAAACCTTGATGCCTGAGCTGACCGATGGCGACTCCTTTGACGCCGCCTACACGGCTCAGCAGGTCAAGGCCAACGAAGATGCAATCGCGTTGTTCAAGCAGGAAGGTGCTGCTTCGGATATCCCTGAGATAAAGGCATTGGTCGACGAAACCCTGCCCAAGCTGGAAACCCGCCTGGAAAAAGCCCGGGCGCTGGCTTCGTCCTACAGCAAGAGCCGCAACAGCGACGGTTGATCGCGGGCTTTGCCAGGAAACGGCGGTTGGAGCTGATCCAACCGCCGTTTTTTTACGCCTGGTTCAGGTCGGTCTTGCCTGGGTCCGCCGCTGTGCCGTCGCCGCCGAGGCTGACGGTATGGCGCTCGCCCAAGGTACGGTATTCGCTGCGCAGTTTTTCCAGGGCTTTGAAGTCCAGGCCATCGAGGCTTCATGGCGATGCTCCAGGTAAGTGCTGATGAAAGTACTGACCGTGGCGGCACGCTGAAATTTCTTTTTACAATTGTTGACCTGCATGAATTCGGTCGGGCCGTGCAACCGTTGGGCAGGTGCGGGGTGCAGGCATCGAACCCTGCTTGTGCAGGCTGGTCACTGTTTCATCACCCCGTTGAATGGAAGCGCGATCATGAGCCTCTCTCGTACTCTCTGCCTGGCCTGCTGCCTGGTGCTGTTGCAAGGCTGTTTCGACAGCTCTGACAATGAAACCCAGGACAACACCGACGGCAGCAAATCCTCGGTGCAAATGAAGGACTCCAAGGCTGATCAGCCCTAGCGTTAGGTGGTTGTCAGAACAACGACCTTGTGGCTTCGCTATCCTCGAGGGTCAGCAAGTACTGCTTGGCTTCAAGCCCGCCGGCAAACCCGGTGAGGCCGCCCGCAGCACCAATCACCCGATGGCAGGGCGCGACGATCGAAATAGGATTGCGCCCGTTTGCCGCCCCCACCGCGCGTACAGCCTTGGGGTTGCCGATCTGTTGGGCGATCTGGCTGTAGCTGCGGGTTTCACCGAAGGGAATAGTCAGCAGCGCACCCCAGACTTTTTTCTGGAACTCGGTGCCGTCAAAGTCCAGTTCCAGCTCGAAGCACTCGCGGGTGCCGGCAAAATACTCGTTCAACTGCCGCTCGGCCTCCAGCAGCACCGCGCTGTGGTTGACTTCCACCAGCTCGCCCAGGCGCACACGGTTGGCGCGCTCGGCCTCCCACAAGATGGCGGCGAGCTTGCCGTTGCGGGCAACCAGGGTCAGTTGGCCGACGGGGGAGGGCATGAGTTTGCATTCACACGGCATAAGCGGGCTCCTTGTTGAGTGGATCGTTTATCGCCTGCACTTTAGCGCTCGTCGCGGGTAGTTGAACTACGTTTCTTGCGCTCAAATTCGGCGATGTTATCGCTCCTGTTGCAGCACCTTCAGCGCTGCCGATGCCAGGAACCCCGAACGGCTTTTTTCTTCCGGGTGGTGCAGCACGTACTCATCAATGCGGTTGAGCAAGTAGCCAGGCAGCGTGATGTTGAGTTTTTGCGCCTTGCCCAGGTACTTGGTTACATCAATATCCACCACCGCCCAGGTACAGCCGGCGTACAGGGGGTTGGCTGCGTGCAGCGTGACCTTTTGTGCGCTGGGAATGGGCGCGCCCTCTTCGGCCAGCAGCTCAAAATGGCCTTCTATGGCTTCCCGTGCCATGGCCATGGCGTCGTCCAGGTCATCACCGGCAGAGAAGCAGCCAGGGATGTCAGGGACTTCTACGCCCCAGGCGTGGTGATCGTCGCCGGTTGAAATTGCAATCGGATACAGCATGTTCTTGTCCTCCAGGTACGCTTCAAGCGAGCAGAGCTTGTTTCAAGATGCTCTTGGCGGTCTTGTCCAACAGATGCTTCTTGGGGTGGGGAATGGTCACCAGCCCAGGCTTGGCAGGGTGTTTAAAATGATGATGGCTGCCCCTGACGCGCACCAGGTACCAGCCATCAGCCACGATATGGCCTATCAAATATCGGCTATCCACATCACCTCCTTGTGGTGTGTTGGTGGTGACTATAACTACTAAATAAAAATTATCAATACTCTACCCACCAACAAAAGAGGGCAGGCGGTGCAAGAAGTTTATGGGGGCGGGGCGAGGCTGCTGGATGAAGGTATTGCGGGGTTTTACTGATAAATCCCAGGCACAAAAAAACCGGCTTCAGGAGCCGGTTTTTTATTCATCCTCCATCAAGGTCAAGCTGATGGGGGAGGACAATCTGAGTGGAGCGGGTAGAGGGAATCGAACCCTCAACTAAAGCTTGGGAAGCTTTCGTTTTGCCACTAAACTATACCCGCTCAGAGCGGCTGACTTTGTACCAGAAGTGCGCGGCGATTTGAAGTTTTTCTTTGAAAAATGTGCAAGTTGCGAGCGTCAGCGGATGCTTTGAGCCCACCCCAGGCAGAAACGCTGCGCCGTCCCTGCCCAGGGCCTTGCTTTCAAATCGCAAACGCATGCAGGGCCTGGCCCTGGTGATGCCGCAGTCGACTCACCGACTGTTCCGGTTTCAAAAAGCCCATCAATGCCTGCCGACTGTCATTGCACGCGGCCTTGTGCTCCATGTCCAGAAAGTGCCCGGTGGCCTGGATGGTGCCGAAGCTGCTGTTCGCTACATGTTGCCCAAACAGCCGGGCATCCTCGGCACTGGTGTATTCGTCCCACTCGCCATTCAAGAACAGAACCGGAATGTCGATCTGCCGTGCGGCCTTGAGGTAGCACTGGCGGTCGCTATTGAGCACCTGGCTGATGTGGTAGTGCATCTGCCCGTACTCGTGCTCGGCCAGGGTGCTGACGTGTCGATAGTTGAAGCGCTTGAACAGTGGCGGCAGGTGTTTGCCGATGGTGCTGTTGACCAGGTTGCCGACGCTGTGACGGTCGAGGGTGCCGAGGTAGTCGACGCCACGTTCCAGGTAGTCGCGCATCGGTGCGTTGATCACTGGGGAGAAGGAGCTGATCACGGCTTTCTCCACGCGCCGGGGACGCTGGGACAGGGCGACGAGCGTGGCGACACCGCCCCAGGAAAACGACAGCACATGCTCGGCGGCGAAGTGTTCGATGAGTTCCAGAAGGATCTGGCCCTCAATGTCCTTCGTCAGCATTTGCTCATGGCGGTTGTGGGCTTTGGAACGACCGGCGTAGGGCTGATCGTACAAAACCACATTGAATTGCGGATGCAGGCTTTTCACGGTCTGGGCGAACGACGCGGTGGTGGCCATGGAGCCGTTGACCAGGATGATGGTCTTTTGAGCAGCGTCCGCGCGATAGAACTCCGTGTAAACCCGATACTGACCCTGTATATCCAGCACAGCGATTTCTGGCCTCATGTCGTAAGACTCCTGGCAAGCGGGTGATGCGCGCAGATCACTCTGCACGAGCTTTGTGACAGGTAGGCATACGCCTGGAAGGGAGGCCCATGTCGGTTCGATGAGGCTGGCCGACGGGTGTTGTTATGGCGGGCAACTTGCCTGGGCCCCTACGTCAAGCGGTACGGGCCGGCAATGTGTTTCTTGGAGGTCGGGTGACTCGCCAGTCAGATTGCGGCTGGCGGTTTGATTTAAGCAGGAGGCGGGCCAGGTCGCACGTTTGACCCTGGGCTTTTGCCGATCACCGGCTGAACGGTCATATCTGGCGGATTTCAGCTTCTGTCAGCGGCCGATATTGGCCGGGGGCGAGTTGTTCATCCAGCACCAGCGGGCCCATGCGTTCGCGATGCAGGCGCGTCACCTTGTTGTCGAAGTGCCCGAACATGCGCTTGACCTGGTGATAACGCCCTTCAATGATGCTCAGGCGCGCACTTTTGGGGCTCAACACTTGCAGGTCGGCCGGTTGGGTGGTCAGGTCTTCGAAGGCGAAGTACAGGCCGGCACTGAACGTTGCGGCGTACTGCGGGCCAATCGCCTGTTCGGTCTCCACGTAGTAGACCTTGGGCAGCTTGGTCCTGGGCTGGGTCAGGCGCCGGGACCACTGGCCATCATTGGTGATCAGCAGCAGGCCGGTGGTGTTGAAGTCCAGGCGGCCGGCGATATGCAGGTCGCCCTTGTCCGGCTCATCCAGCAGGTCGAGGACGGTGGGGTGTTGTGGGTCGACGGTGGCACTGACGCAGCCTGGCGGCTTGTGCAGCATGAAGTAGCGCGCGGGTTTCCCCACCTGCAGGATCTCGCCATCACATTCCACGCTGCTGAACTCGCGCACTTCATGGTGGGGGTCGGCAACCGGCAGCCCATCGACTTGAATCCGTCGCTCCGCCAGCAGTAAGCGCACTTGCTGGCGATTGAAGCGGGGCAGGTTACTGAGGAATCGGTCGATACGCATTACCGGGGCTCGGCTGCGCGCAGTTGTGCGTCGACCTGGGCACAGCGCGGGCACAGGCAGGCCTTGTTGCGCAGCTCCATCGGCAGGGCTTCGAGCACCTTGGGATCGATGGTGACGCTGTAGCACCAGCAGGCACGGTCAGCGGTGCGCGGGTCGGCCAGGGTGCAATCGTTGCGAGCGCCGCAGGCCGGGCAAAGTGTGGGAGTGTTCATCGGTCGGTTCAGGTGTCATGGCGTCGAGGTTCCGGCGAAACCGGTGTATTTGGCACGATACAGACCTGGGCGGTTTATTGCGCCATAGATGTATCAATCTATGTCCAAGTCGCACCAGATTTGCTTTTTGCGGTCTGATCTATTGTCATTCAGTGAAAGCTGTCTGTCGCCCCCCAGCGTCGCTGGTGTGTGCTCTTCCGCGGTCCAGGAGGCCGCCATGTATCGTCGATTGCTCATCATAGCTGTGCTCGGTTTGACCCTTTCTGCTTGCGTGCCCTATTACGATGGAGGCTCCAGCTACTATCGATCCGAAGTCTATACCGCACCCGCGCCGGTCTATTACTACGGCGGCGGTCCGTCATACCAGTACCGGCGCGGCTATTACGCACCGCCACCACGCTATTACCCGGCGCCGCGTTATTACCAGCCGGCGCCCCGTTACTATCAGGCCGGGCCAAGGGCGGGCTACCGTCCCTATCCCAGTCAGGGATGGGGGGATCATCGGGGCTACAACGGCCATGGTCGCGGCGATGGACGTGGCGGTGATCATGGCCGGGGACGTGGCGGGCATCGGTAGTCAGACTTTTCTTTGAAACGGCGCGAAATGCGCCGTTTTTTTGTGGGCGACCATCTGTCTGGGCTGTCATATTTAACAGCTATCTTAAGTGCTCTTCTAGGACTTTACTGGGTGGCAAGACCTCAGTAGCTCAACGGAATGACACATGATCAGCCGGGCACTTATTCTTTT
This sequence comes from Pseudomonas sp. DD1, assembly GCF_044510355.1. Classification (NCBI taxonomy): domain Bacteria; kingdom Pseudomonadati; phylum Pseudomonadota; class Gammaproteobacteria; order Pseudomonadales; family Pseudomonadaceae; genus Pseudomonas; species Pseudomonas sp. DD1. Next base: position 48,759 of record NZ_MSAJ01000038.1, read on the forward strand.
TTTACTCGGTTTTTTTTCCTTCGCTCACGCCAGCGCAGAATTCAGCTGCCCCTATCCCTCGTCGATCAAGCGCAAGGCGGGCCATTTCCAAAGTGACAATGGCCACTGGAGGAGCCCTGCAGGCGGGGCCGACAGTTTTTTGGAAAGATTTGTCGGGGCGGTTTTTATTCCGGCCAATGACCAGGAGCGCAAACAAGGCTACTTGGAGTATTGCACCTACAAGGCGGCCAACAACCAGTGGGTCAACCTCAGGTTCCAGGCGCCCGAGCCCCTGTCCGGCATGTCGCTGACCGACTCCACCCATTGGATGCAGGCCCGCGGGCCGTTTGACCAGGAAATTTTTGTGTGCACGGACAGCCAGCCCGACAACTGTTCGTTCACCCTCGATCGCCCAAAATACTAGCCCGTCGCTTGACTTGCGTCTGTCATAAATCAGACAGGTCTGCCAGCGGATGGCGGCCTTCCCAGGCCTTGTGAAAGTGCGCCTCGACCACCGCCTCGGGAATGCGCTTGATATCTGGCCAGTGCCAGTGTGGCTGCTGATCCTTGTCGATCAGGCGAGCGCGTACCCCTTCGCTGAACTCCGGATGCCGACAGCAGTTGAGGCTCAAGGTGTATTCCATCTGGAACACCTGCGACAGAGAAAGGTGCCGCGCCCGTCGGATCTGCTCCCAGACCAGGTGTGCGGTCAGCGGGCAGCCCTCGCTCAAGGTCTTGCCGGCCCGGCTGAACAGCGGGTCGGCATGCTCGCGCAGTTGGCTCAAGGCGCGCCAGGCGCAGTGCACATCACCCACATCCAACCATGCGTCGATCTGCTGGCGGCGCGGCAGCCACTGTGGTTCGGGCTGCTGGCTGGCGGCCTCCTGGGCCAGGGCCTTGAACAGGCTGTTGAGCTGCATCGCCGTCTGTTCCTGCCAGTTCAGCTGTAACAGGCCCTCAAGCATTTCGTCCTGTTGCTCATCCAGCAGGAAGCGGTCGGCCAGGCCCAGGTCCAGGGCGTCGCGCCCGTTCATATGGGCGCCGGTGAGGCCCAGGAACAGGCCGAGCTTGCCGGGCAGGCGCGAGAGGAACCAACTGGCGCCGACATCCGGGTACAGGCCGATGCTGATTTCCGGCATGGCCAGCCGGCTGCTCGGGGTGACGATGCGGATGGCGGCGCTTTGCAGCAAGCCCATGCCACCGCCCAGAACATAGCCATGGCCCCAGCAAATCAGGGGCTTGGGGTAGGTGTGCAGGTGGTAGTCCAGACGATATTCGGCAGCAAAAAACTGCGCGGCCAGGGCGGGTACTTCGCCCGGGTGCTCGCGGCAGGCCTGGGCCAGGCTGCGCACTTCACCGCCGGCGCAAAACGCCTTGGCGCCGTTGCCGCGCAGCAGCACGCAGACGATTTGCGGGTCTTTGGCCCAACTCGCCAGGCGCTCGCCCAGGGCCAGGATCATCGGCAGGGAGAGGGCATTGAGGGACTTTTCTGCGTCCAGGCTGGCGATGCCGATACGGGCGCCGTCTGTGCCAGTGAGCTCTTCGAAGTGCAGATTCATCATGACCTCAATCGGTAAATTGAACGTTGAGTATGATCCCTTCGTGGGAAAGTGCCGGTTGCGCGTCAGATCAATTGACAAGTGGGGTGGGCTTTCCTAGGGTTCGCCCATTCTTTTTACATGATGCTTTTCTGATGACTGTCGACGACCGTATCAAACTTGAACCGAGCTGGAAACACGCCCTGCGTGAGGAATTCGAGCAGCCGTACATGAGCCAATTGCGCGAGTTCCTGCGCCAGGAGCATGCGGCGGGCAAGGAAATCTACCCGCCGGGCCCGTTGATCTTCAACGCGCTCAACTCCACGCCGCTGGACAAGGTCAAGGTGGTGATCCTCGGCCAGGACCCGTATCACGGCCCGGGCCAGGCCCACGGCCTGTGCTTCTCGGTGCAACCGGGCGTGCCGGCGCCGCCGTCCCTGGTCAATATCTATAAAGAGCTCAAGCGCGACCTCAATATCGAGATCCCCAGCCATGGCTGCCTGCAAAGCTGGGCCGACCAGGGTGTGTTGATGCTCAATACCACCATGACCGTGGAGCGCGCCAATGCCAACGCCCATGCGGGCAAGGGCTGGCAGTTCTTCACCGACCGGGTGATCGAGATTGTCAGCGAGCATCAGCCGCACCTGGTGTTCCTGCTGTGGGGCGCCCATGCCCAGGGCAAGCAAAAGCTGATCGACGCGACCAAGCATCTGGTGCTGACCTCGGTGCATCCGTCGCCGTTGTCGGCGTATCGCGGGTTTTTGGGCTGCGGGCATTTCAGCCGGACGAATAAGTTTCTTGAGCAGAATGGCGAGACGCCGATCGAGTGGCGGTTGCCGCCGCTCTGAAGGTCAGCACAAGTTAGAAGTTGCCTGCGATGACTGACAGTCTGCCGATATCTCTGTTGGCAGACACACCGCAATCGCAGGCAAGCCAGCGCCTATATTTAAATGGTGTCCGGCTGGCGGTTCCAATGGCGGAATAACGGCTCCGCCAGGAACAGCACAAACAACAGCCGCATCACCTGCATCGCCGTTACCAACGGCACCGACAGTTGCAGGGTCTCTGCCGTCAAACTCATCTCGGCAATCCCACCGGGCATCATCCCCAGCGTCAGCGAGCGCAGATCCAACTGCGTCAATGCACTCAAACCCACCGCCGCAAAGGTCGCGATCAGCATGCTCAGCAGTGTGCCAACCACCGTGCGGCCCATGAACGACGGTGCCCGTCGGAAGAACTGCCGGTTGAAGTGGCAACCCAGGCCACTGCCGATCAACCATTGGCCGATCTGGCTGCCACCTTCGGGCAGGCCGATGTGCAAATCCCAGGTGATACTGGCGACGGCACTGACCAGTAACGGCCCGAACAACCAGGGGTTGGGTTGGCGCAAGCGTTGCCAGCCCCAGGCCACCAGCGCGCCAATGGGAAACAGCAGGGCCAGCCAGGCCCAATCCACAGGCGCCGGGTGAAACTGTGGTGCGCCGCCGCCCAGTAAATACTTGAAGATTGCCGGCACACACAGCACCACCAGCAACACCCGTAGACTCTGGCCAGCCGCCACGCGACTGAGCACCGCGCCATTGCGTGCGCCCAGGTTGACCATCTCCCCGGAACCGCCCGGCATGCTTGAGAAAAACGCAGTGGCGCGATCTTCACCGCTGCGGCGCATCAACCACACGCCGACAATGCTCGACAGGCTGGTGACCAGCGCGCCGAAGAAGATCAGGCCAAAGTGGCTCATCACCTGTTCGATCACCACCGGGGTGAAGTGCAGGCCGATACCAATGCCCACCACCCACTGCCCGCATTTGCGCCCGCCGGGAATCTCGCCCAACTGCCAGGGCGTCAGGCAGCGCACCAGGATGATCGCCAGCAACGAGCCGACCATATACGGCAAAGGCCAGCCGACCAGGCTGGCCAGGTAACCGCCGGCCAGGCCGACCAGCGGTGTTCCCCACCATTGTCTAAGGGTGACCTCAGACATCGGCTACGGCACGACGCTGCAACGCGCGCTTGCGCCAGATACGCAGCAATGGCACGAGCAGCATGATGGCGGTCAGTACCCAGACGCCCAAAGTGATCGGGCTCGACCACAGAATTTCCAGCGTGCCATTGGAAATCGACAACGCACGCCGCAGGTTCTGCTCCATCAGGCCGCCGAGGATAAAGCCCAGCAGCAGCGGCGACAGTGGGAAGTCCAGCTTGCGCAGGATGTAGCCGAAGATGCCGATGGCGATCATCAGGAACAGATCGAAGGTGGTGGCGTGTACGGCATAGACGCCAATCGCGGTGATGATTGCGATCACCGGCACCAGTGCCCAGTTCGGCACGGCAAGGATGCGGGTGAAGATGCGGATCATCGGGATGTTGAGGACCACCAGCATGATGTTGGCGATAAACAACGAAGCGATCAGGCCCCAGACAATGTCCGGTTGCTGTTGGAACAGCAGCGGGCCAGGTGTGATGTTGTACAGCGACAGGGCGCCGATCATCACCGCCGTGGTGCCCGAGCCCGGAACGCCGAGGGTCAGCATTGGCACCATGGCACCGCAGACTGATGCGCCGATGGCGGTTTCCGGGGCGGCCAGGCCGCGCATGTCGCCTTGGCCGAACTTGCCGCTGGCGCCCGCGATACGTTTTTCGGTCATGTAGGCCACGGCCGAGGCCATGGTTGCGCCAGCACCTGGCAATACGCCGATGATGAAGCCCGATACACCGCAGCGCAGGTTCACGGTCAACACCGACAAGGCTTCCTTGACGTTGAACATCATGCGCCCGGTGGCCTTCACTGCCTCCTGGCCACGGTGGGTTTTTTCCAGGAGCAGGAGGATCTCACTGATGGAGAACAGACCCAGGACCAGGACCACGAACTGGATACCATCGGTCAGATGGATGTTGTCACCGGTAAATCGGTAGACACCGCTATTGGCATCGATGCCGACGCAGGCAAGGAACAGGCCGATCAACGCCGAGACAAAGGTCTTCAGCGGCTTGTCACCGGCCATGCCGCCCAGGCAGACAATCGCAAACACCATCAGTACGAAATATTCCGCAGGTCCGAAGGCAATCGCCCATTTGGCCAGCAGCGGGGCGAACAGCACCATGCCGCAGGTGGCGATAAACGCACCGATGAACGAGCTCCAGGCTGAGAGCGACAGCGCCACCCCGGCCATGCCTTTGCGGGCCATTGGGTAGCCGTCGAGGGTGGTCATCACGGTGGAGGCTTCGCCCGGGATGTTCAGCAGGATCGAGCTGATCCGGCCGCCGTATTCGCAGCCCAGGTACACGGCTGCCAACAGGATCAGTGCCGACTCGGGCGGCAGGCCCAAGGCAAATGCGATGGGGATCAACAACGCCACGCCGTTGATCGGGCCCAGGCCCGGCAACAGGCCGACGACGGTGCCGATCAGGGTGCCGCACAGTGCGGTCACCAGGTTATAGGGGCTCAGCGCGACGCCGAAGCCCTGGCCCAAATAGCCAAAAGTATCCATATCAGTTCTCCAGAACGTCGAGCAGACCGAGGGGCAGCGGTACGTCCATGGCTTTATCGAACAGCAGATAAAGACCGACGCTCATCAAGGTGATGATCACCACGCCGGGCAACCAGCGCCCTCCATACAGCCGTGCCATCGGAATACCAATCAGCATGCTGCTGAGAATGAAACCCAGAGATTCGAAAGTGCCGGCAAACACCAGCAGCAAGCTCACGCAGATCCCGATCTTAATCAGGGTCGGGCGGTCCAGCGGCGGTTCATCGTCAGTGTGTTTGGTCGGTTGCGGACGAATCAGCATGTAGGTCAGAGCCAGGCCCATCAGCCCGAGCAACAGCAGTGGGAAGGCCCGAGGCCCTACTGGCTCGTAGGAAAAGGCCGCCTGATAGGGCCAGGCCATCAGCGCCAGGCCGATACACACCAGTAACAGCACTGCGGCGAATATGCGTTGTAAGAGCATGTAGAACTCCTGGGCCACGCCCCCGGTTCAAAAGGGCGTGGCCGCGCGACAGAGGGGCGATTACTGGATCAGGCCGAACTCTTTGGCCAGCACTTTGTAGTCAGCCACCTGTTTCTTCACGTAGGTGTCCAGTTCCGGGCCGGTCAGGGCGAACGGGAACAGCTCGCGCTGGTCACGCAGCTTGGCGAACTCTTCGGAGGCCAGCAGCTTGTCGAACGCAGCCTTCCACCAGGCGTAGTCTTCATCGCTGACTTTTGGCCCGAGGTAGAAGCCCCGTACCACTGGCCAGACGATGTCGTAGCCTTGCTCTTTGGCGGTCGGAATATTCTTCATTTCCGGCTCGTCCAGGCGCTCTTCGGAGAACACTGCCAGCAGGCGCATATCGCCGCTGAGGATGTGTGGCATGGAGTCGGAGATATCGGTACTGCCTACCTGGATGTGACCACCGAGCAGGGCAGTGGCGATTTCACCGCCGCCTTCGAGGGCCACGTAACGCAGGTCACGCGGGTTGATCCCGGCAGCCTTGGCGATCAGTGCGGTCTGCATCCAGTCCTGGCTGCCGACGGTGCCGCCGGAACCAATCACCACTTTGCTCGGATCTTTCTTCAGGGCCTGTACCAGATCGTCGAGGCTCTTGTAGGGCGAGTCGGCTTTCACCGCAATCGCGCCATAGCTGGTGCCGACGGCGGCCAGCCATTTCACTGCGCTTTCATCAAATCGACCGAATTTGCCTTGGGCCAGGTTCAACAGCGAACCGCTGGACCAGGCCACCAGCGTGCCGGCATCGGCAGGGCGCTGGGCCACCACGGCGTTGTAGGCCACCGCGCCCACGCCGCCGGGCATGTAGGTCACGCGCATCGGTTTGCTCAGCAGTTTTTCGTTGATCAGCGCGCTTTGCACCAGCTTGCAGGTCAGGTCAAAACCACCGCCGGGGGAGGCTGGTGCGATGCATTCCGGGCGCTTGGGTTCTTCGGCAGCCAGCAGTTGGCCGGCAAACAGCATGCAGCCGGCGGCCAGGGCAAATTTACGCAGGGATGAGGACATGGGGAACTCCGTCATTGTTGTTATTGGGGATATGACTTGCAGGGTTACCACAGCGCGACGCTGTAACTGACCAGCACGCGCACTTCGTCTGCGTCCCGTGCCGAATAGTTGGAGCGGTAAGTGGCGTTACGCAGGCGTACGGCCACATCCTTGAGGGTGCCGCTTTGCACCACGTATTTGATCTCGGTGTTGCGTTCCCACTCTTTGCCGGTGTCGCCGTTCTTGAGTTGGATATTGTCACCGGACAGGTAGCGGCTCATGAAGCTCAGGCCGGGGATCCCCAGCTTGGCGAAGTCGTAGTCGTAGCGAGCCTGCCAGGAGCGTTCTTTGGCGCCGGCAAAGTCGTTGATCTGCACAAAGTTGACCAGGTACGGGTCGCTGCCATCCACATACGGGAACGCGCTATCGCCGGACATGTGCTGGTAGCCGGCGCTCAGTTTATGGCCGTTGAGGGCGTAGCTGAAAAGGCCGTTGAGGGATTTGTTATCAATGCTGCCGCCGCGCGCGCTGCCGGTGTCATCACTGATGGCCAGGCGCAGGTCGGTACCGAAGGTGCCGGGGCCCATCGGAGTGGAGGCGACCACACCGAGGAAGTGCTGGCGGTACACCTCGTCCAATTGGGCGAAGTGATAGCTGCCGGTGACCTTCTCGGCAAACTTGTAGTCCACGCCACCAAAGTTGAAGTGCTTGCCGGTGGCCCCGCTGACGAAGCGGCCGTTCTTGTTGTTGAGGGCGATGTCCTCGTAGTTGCTGTCGTCGCGGTCCTTGGCCTTGTCCAGGCGGCCGCCGGTGAACGTCAGGTGCTTGAACTCCTTGGAGGTCAGCAGGCCGCCGTTGAACGTCTGCGGCAGGATGCGTCCGTCGTTGGCCTTGAGGATTGGCAACTCAGGAATCAGCGAGCCGATTTTCAGCTCGGTAGCCGAGATTTTCACTTTGCCGGTCAGCCCCAGTTTCGAGTACTCGTCAGCAGCGCGCCCATCATCGTGGGTGGGCAGCAGGCCGCTGCCGGTGCGGTCCGGGCTGGAGTCGAGCTTGACCCCGAGCATGCCCAGTGCATCCACGCCAAAACCGACGGTACCGTCGGTGTAGCCCGATTGCAGGTTGAGCATGAAGCCCTGGGCCCATTCGTCGCGTTTGGATTGCTGGGCGCTGGTACCGTCGCGAAAGTCGCGGTTGAAGTACATGTTGCGGGTTTCCAGGGTCGCGCTACTGTCTTCGAAGAAGGCAGCCTGGCTAAGCGGCGAAAAACCGGCAAGGGCAGCGGCACTGGCGAGGGCGGTCTGGGTCAGGCGGGAAAAACGAACAGGCGGGCAAGCCTGGGGCTGTGTCGACAGCATCGTAGAGCACTCCGTTTATTGTTCTTATAGGGCGAAAACGCTTCGAGGCGTTTTTCGGGCGCTATGGGTGAAATAGCTCGGAAGGTGTAACCGTCCGTTTCTGGATGCTAATGGGCGAACCTTTCACTAACCTTTCAACGGTCTTTCAATGTTTTCGGGCTTCACAGCACAGGCGGCGGCTGTAAACTGAGCCGCGAGTCGGTAAACAGAGGGCGGCATCGGCTGCCCCTTAACGAGGTACAAATCCATGCGTGTCCTGCTCGTCGAAGACCATTTGCAGCTCGCCGAAAGTGTCGCCCAGGCGCTCAAGAGCACGGGCTTGACGGTGGATGTGCTGCACGATGGCGTGGCTGCGGACCTGGCCTTGAGCAGCGAGGAATACGCGGCAGTGATTCTCGACGTGGGCCTGCCGCGCATGGATGGTTTCGAGGTATTGGCACGCTTGCGGGCCCGTGGGAAAAATCTTCCGGTGCTGATGCTCACTGCCCGCAGTGATGTAAAGGATCGGGTGCATGGCCTTAACCTGGGCGCCGATGACTACCTGGCCAAGCCCTTTGAGCTGACCGAGCTGGAGGCCAGGGTCAAGGCGCTGTTGCGCCGCAGCGTGCTGGGTGGCGAGCGGCAGCAGACCTGTGGCGTGCTGGTGTATGACGTGGAAACCCGGCGCTTCACCCTCGGCGGTGACCTGCTGACCCTGACCTCTCGCGAGCAGGCGGTGCTCGAGGCGCTGATCGCCCGTCCCGGCCGGGTCATGAGCAAGGAGCAATTGGCGTCCCAGGTGTTTGGCCTGGATGAGGAGGCCAGCCCCGACGCCATCGAAATCTATGTGCACCGCTTGCGCAAGAAACTCGATGGCCAGCCGGTCGCCATCGTCACCTTCCGTGGCCTTGGCTACCTGCTGGAAGCCCGCGATGCGTAAGCACAGCAGCCTGCGTTGGCGCCTGCTGTGGAACCTGGCGCTGCTGTTGGTGGTGCTGATGCTGGCCAGCGGCCTGAGCGCCTACTGGAACGGTCGCGAGGCCGCAGACACTGCCTACGACCGCACCCTGCTGGCCTCGGCGCGGACCATCGCCGCCGGGCTGTCCCAGCGTGACGGCACCCTGAGTGCCGATGTGCCCTACGTGGCGCTGGACACTTTCGCCTATGACAGTGCCGGGCGGATTTACTACCAGGTCAATGATATTCACCAGAAGCTGATTTCCGGTTACGAACACCTGCCAGGCCCGCCGCCCGGGACGCCACGCACCGACGATTACCCGGCCCTGGCGCGGTTCTATAACGCCAAGTACCAGGGGCAGAATGTGCGGGTGGTGAGCCTGCTCAAGGCGGTGTCGGAGCCGAACATGAATGGCATGGCAGAAATCCGCGTCGCAGAAACCGACGAAGCCCGGGTCAGCATGGCCCGCAGCCTGATGGCCGATACCCTGCTGCGCCTGGGCATGCTGGGCGTCGGGGCCCTGCTGCTGGTGTGGTTTACCGTGAGTGCGGCGCTGCGCCCGCTGGAGCGTTTGCGCACGGCGGTAGAGGAGCGCCAGCCGGATGATCTGCGGCCGCTGCCGCTGGTTGAAGTGCAGCACGAACTCGGGCCGCTGGTGCGGGCGTTGAACCACTTCACCGAACGCCTGCGCGGGCAGTTCGAGCGCCAGGCACAGTTTATTGCCGACGCGTCCCACGAATTACGCACCCCGCTGGCCGCGCTCAAAGCCCGCCTGGAGCTGGGGCTGCGTGCCGAGGAGCCGGCGATCTGGCGCAGCACCCTGGAAACGGCGGCGCAAGGCACGGATCGCTTGACCCACCTGGCCAATCAGTTGTTGTCCCTGGCACGCATCGAAAACGGGGCGCGGGCGATTGCCGAGGGCGGCGCGCAATTGCTCGACCTCAGCCAATTGGCCCGTGAGTTGGGTATGGCCATGGCGCCCCTGGCACATGCCCGTGGGGTGGCGCTGGCGTTGGAGGCGGATGAGCCGGTGTGGCTGCGGGGCGAGCCGACCTTGTTGAACGAGCTGCTGAGCAACCTGGTGGATAACGCCCTGGCCCACACGCCGTCAGGTGGCAATGTGATCTTGCGGGTGACGGCGCCGGCAGTGCTGGAAGTGGAGGACGATGGCCCAGGGATTCCGCAGGACGAACGGGACCGGGTGTTCGAGCGATTCTATCGACGTAACCAGCAGGGCGCGGGTTCGGGCCTGGGGTTGGCGATTGTCGGGGAGATCTGCCGCGCACACCTGGCCCAGATCAGCCTGCATGATGGCGAGCTGAAAGGGCTTAAGGTGCGGGTGAGTTTTATCGCTGGGTAGGGCCGTGCTTGCCACACCGACCGGTCAATAGAACATCGAGCGCGCTTCGTCCAGCTCGGTGCGCACCGCTTCGTTGAGCGGGTCGATGCGCAGCTTCCTGAATGCCGGCAAGCTCGACAGCGCAGCGTTGGCCAGCGGGTGATCGGTATTCTTGTGGCAGTACAGCACCGCCACTTGCACCAGGTCGACGTAGTCCAGGCTGGCCGAATCGCGCTCGAGGTCCTGGTAGTGTGCGGGCACATTTACCAGCATTTCCGGGAAGTCCCAGCCCCTCAGCAGCTTGTCCCCCAGCAGCGGGTGGATGCTGTCAATCACATGGTTGAGGCTGACCGGGTCGGAGAGCAGTTCATAGTGATCTTCGGCGTAGGTCAGGATCGGCAGCACACCGATCTGGTGCACCAGCCCGCCGAGTGCCGCCTGGTCCGGCTTGAGCTGGCTGTGGTTGCGGCACAAGGCGTAGCAGACGCCTGCCACTTCCAGGCTGCGGCGCCAGACGTCACGCATCTTCTGTTCGACGACTTCTGAGCGGGCATGGAAGATTTGCTCCATCACCAGACCAATCGACAGGTTGCTGCTGTAGTTGGTGCCCAGGCGCGTGATGGCGGTGTGCAGGTCGGTGACCTCCTGGGTGGCGCGCAACAGTGGGCTGTTGACGACCTTGATCAGCCGCGCCGTCAGGGCGGTATCGCGGCTGATGACTTTGCTCAAATGACTGATGCTGACTTCGGGGTCTTCGGCGGCCTGACGAATTTTCAGGGCCACTTCCGGTAACGTGGGCAGAACCAGGTCATCGTTACCGATGGCCATCACCAACGCCTGTTGGACTTTTTCCGCCAGTTTATTCATTCATGCTCTCTAGGGTGCTGCAAAAGGGTACGGCGATTAGCGCTGGATCTCGCGATCACGGTCCAGTTGGTAAGGCAGGTCAAGTAACTTGAGGCCTGGGCCTTCCAGCGTGCCTAAATGCACGTTGCCACTGTCGGCTGCTTCGGCTTGCAGCACCGCCAGAAGTTCAATCCCTTCGTCGGCCCGGGCGGCGATGACTACCTCACCGATGGCGCTGTTATGGCTGGGGGCAAACAGTGGCGTGCCGGGCTCGGGCAGCGCATGGCTGTCGAGACTCAGGCGATACAGGCGGCGCTTGAGTTTGCCCAGGTATTGCATGCGGGCGACGATTTCCTGGCCGGTGTAGCAGCCTTTCTTGAAGCTTACGCCGCCGACCGCTTGCAGGTTGAGCATCTGCGGGATGAACAGCTCGCGGGTCTGGGCCATGACCTGGCCGATACCGGCACGAACCTGCCCCAGCAGCCAGGCATTGAGATCGCCTTCGGCAAGTGTGGCGGCCAGTTGGCTGCGCAGGGACTCGGCTTGCGCGGCGGGCGCCCAGAGTTCGGCGCGGCCCGGGGAGACGCGAATGGCCAGCAGTTCTTCATGGCGCGCCACACTGTCGGTCTCGGCCGGCAAATCCAGGCCCAGGCTGGCGAGGGCCTGATCGGCATTCACCAGACCGAAGCGGGCCCAGGTAGCACTTTCGTCCGTCAGCTTGGACTTGGAAAACACAGCGTATTTCTTCAGGTCCGCCAGTTGCGGTTCCAGCAGTTCGCTGGCCATGGCCAGCAGTACACCGTCACCTTGCAGCACGATCCGGAAGCTCGACTGCATGCGCCCCTTTTGGGTGCAGCGCGCGCCGAGGCTAGCGTGGGTGTCGTCGAGGTAATTGAGGTTGCAGGTCAGTTGCCCCTGGAGGAACTTGGCCGCGTCAGCGCCGCGAACGGCCAGGACACCTTCGTGGGACAGGGAGCAGAAGAAAGCAGAGTCAGCCATGGGTCATCGCAGTTGGAAAGTCATGAGTGCATCATAGAGGGGCGCCCGGCAAATGGGTAGTTTCATAAGCCCGACCAAAGCCGACTGTTCCGAGGGGCGTGGGCCTGTATACTTGCGCCCTATTTGAGGAGCGCTCCATGGTCGAAGATGTAGAAATCAATCGCCTGTACTGGCACAGCCGTCGCGGCATGCTGGAGTTGGATGTGTTGTTGGTACCGTTCACCAAAGAGGTGTACGCGACCCTCGATAAGGTAGACCGCGACCTCTACGTCAGGTTGCTGACCTGCGAAGACCAGGACATGTTCGGCTGGTTCATGGAGCGTGCCGAATCAGAAGATCCGGAGCTGCAGCGCATGGTCCGGATGATCCTGGATCGTGTCCAGCCCAAGTAATAGCTTCGAATGCCGCTGGCAGGCCTGCGGGCTGTTGCTGGCGGCGTATCTCCTCGCACAGGTGCTTGCACTGGGTGCGCTGTGTCTGCTGGCTATACCTTTTTCGATCGCGGCACTGGGTGTGCTCGCGTGCCTGGGCCACGCCCTGTGGACGCTGCCACGCCATATTCGCTTGACCCACCGTTCGTCGGTTCGTGGCCTGCGGCGCAATGCTGACGGCTGGCAACTGTGGAGCGTAGCGCGGGGTTGGCATGCGGTGCAGTTGCGTCCCGACAGCCTGGCGTTGCCGCTGATCGTGGTGCTGCGCTACCGACTGCCGGGAGACTGGCGAGTACGCTCGGTGTGCGTACCGCGCGGTTCGCAGGCCGCCGATGTGCATCGGCGCCTGCGCGTGCGCTTGAAGTTCAGTCGCCGTAGGTGGTTGGCACCAGGATAGTGTCGAGGGCCTCTGGCAGCATCTCGGGATAATCCAGCGTGTAGTGCAGCCCCCGGCTTTCCTTGCGCGCCATGGCCGAGCGGATCATCAGTTCGGCGACCTGGGCCAGGTTGCGCAACTCGATCAGGTCGCGGCTGACCTTGTAGTTGCTGTAGAACTCGTCGATTTCATCCAGCAACAACCGCACCCTATGCTGCGCCCGCGCCAAGCGCTTGTTGGTGCGCACGATACCCACGTAGTCCCACATAAAGCGCCGCAGCTCGTCCCAGTTGTGGGCGATGATCACGTCTTCGTCTGAGTCGGTGACCTGGCTCGCATCCCAGCGGGGCAGGGCGGCCGGTACCGGGATGCGTGGCAGTTGTTCGAGGATATCGGCGGCGGCGGAACGGGCGTAGACGAAGCATTCGAGCAACGAGTTGCTGGCCATGCGGTTGGCGCCGTGCAGGCCGGTGAAACTGGTCTCGCCAATCGCGTACAGGCCGGGGACATCGGTGCGGCCTTGCTGGTCGACCATCACGCCGCCGCAGGTGTAGTGCGCCGCCGGCACCACCGGGATCGGCCCTTGGGTGATATCAATATTGAAGGTCAGGCAGCGCTCGTAGACCGTCGGGAAATGGGTCTTGATGAAGTCGGCGGGCTTGTGGCTGATGTCCAGGTAGACGCAGTCGATGCCCAGGCGCTTCATCTCGTGGTCGATGGCGCGAGCCACGATGTCCCGTGGCGCCAGTTCGGCCCGTGGGTCAAAGCGCTGCATGAAGCGTTCGCCATTGGGCAGTTTGAGGTGCGCACCTTCCCCCCTGAGGGCTTCGGTGATGAGGAAACTCTTGGCCTGGGGGTGATACAGGCAGGTGGGGTGGAACTGGTTGAATTCCAGGTTCGCCACCCGGCAGCCCGAGCGCCAGGCCATGGCGATGCCATCCCCGCAGGCGCCATCGGGGTTGCTGGTGTAGAGGTAGACTTTGGCGGCGCCCCCTGAGGCCAGGATGGTGAAGCGCGCGCCGTAGGTATCCACTTCGCCGCTGGCGCGGTTGAGCACGTAGGCGCCGAGGCAGCGTTCACCCGCCAGGCCCAGGCGTTTCTCGGTGATCAGGTCGACGGCGACTCGTTGCTCGAGCAGTTCGATATTCGGCCGCTGCCGGGCCTGGGCGAGCAGGGTCTTGAAGATCGCGGCGCCGGTGGCGTCGGCGGCATGGATGATGCGCCGGTGGCTGTGGCCGCCTTCACGGGTCAGGTGAAACTCGAAACCGCCGTCGTCACTGCCGGCATGTTCATCGCGGGTAAAGGGTACGCCCTGGTCGATCAGCCACTGAATGGCTTCGCGACTGTGCTCGACGGTGAAGCGCACCGCGTCTTCATTGCACAGGCCGCCGCCGGCGTTGAGGGTGTCTTCAACGTGGGATTGCACCGTGTCGGTGTCATCCAGCACGGCGGCAACCCCGCCCTGGGCCCAGAACGTCGAACCGTTAGCCAGGTCGCCCTTGCTCAGGACGGCTATGCGCAGATGGCTCGGCAGAGTCAGAGCAAGGCTCAGGCCTGCGGCGCCGCTACCAATCACCAGGACATCGTGTTGAAACTGTTGGCTCATTTATGGGATTCCGCAAAAAGCGATCCGAAGGGGTGGCGCAAACAGGACGCCTGGATCGGCGAATCAAAGGGTCACACGGCCCACTAGTATATAGAGGGGGGGATCGGCACAATAGCCGGGCATTCGTGGCATTGTGAGACTACGGTGAACGAACTGCACGGTTTGATGAGGCGGTCCGGCGTCGAGGTGGGAACTTTTGTATCCACGCCGACTCCATAACAGGATGCCCGAAAGCTGGGAAAACGTTGGTTTTACTGATTGGCCTGGAGCATGGGAGCGTCAGAAAACCGGCGACAAGATTATTCACGCAGCCGGCTATGCCCGCGCTGCGTTTTTCGTGTGTGCCAAAACAGAGCCCACCGGAAACTTGCTTGAAGGGGGAGAACTTTTGCGAAAAGTCCTAGTCTATGTTTGCAAGCCTGATCGTTTAGTTATGCAAGCCTCCTTCAAGTACAACGAGGAGTGTTCATGCTAACCCAGGAAGAGGATCAGCAGCTGGTCGAGCGCGTTCAGCGCGGTGACAAGCGTGCATTTGATCTGCTAGTGCTGAAATACCAGCACAAAATTCTCGGGTTGATCGTGCGGTTTGTGCACGACACCCATGAAGCGCAGGACGTTGCACAGGAAGCCTTTATCAAGGCCTACCGTGCACTCGGTAATTTTCGCGGTGACAGTGCGTTCTACACGTGGCTGTACCGCATCGCCATCAACACGGCGAAGAACTATCTGGTGTCTCGCGGACGCCGCCCACCCGATAGTGATGTGAGTTCGGAAGATGCAGAATTTTACGATGGTGATCACGGCCTCAAGGATCTCGAGTCGCCGGAGCGTGCATTGCTGCGCGACGAGATCGAAGGCACTGTCCATCGCACTATTCAGCAACTGCCAGAAGATTTGCGTACGGCATTAACTTTACGTGAATTCGATGGTCTGAGTTACGAGGACATTGCGAGCGTCATGCAATGTCCGGTGGGGACCGTACGCTCCCGGATTTTCCGGGCTCGGGAAGCCATTGATAAAGCCTTGCAACCGTTGTTGCAGGAAAACTAAAGACAGCGGCGACAGCCAAGAGAGGAACCGCCATGAGTCGTGATGCCCTGCAGGAATCGCTGTCCGCAGTGATGGATAACGAAGCGGATGAACTGGAACTTCGTCGAGTGCTCAATGCATTTGATGATGCCGAAACCCGTGATACCTGGTCTCGTTACCAAGTCGCTCGGGCGGTGATGCACAAAGATCTGTTAATCCCTCGTCTGGATATTGCTGCGGCCGTTTCTGCTGCGCTGGCTGATGAAGCCGTTCCGGCAAAAGCTACTCGTGGTCCTTGGCGTAGCCTGGGTCGCCTGGCAGTCGCTGCCTCGGTGACGGTGGCCGTACTGGCTGGTGTGCGCCTGTACAACCAGGACGAGATCGCCGGTGCCGAACTGGCCCAGCAAACCCAGCAGCCGGTCATGGCCGGTCCGCAGGTCAAGGGTCCAGCTGTTCTGGCTGGCTACAAGGAAAGCTCCGACGCAACGGGTCCGATGGCCAATGGCGTGCTTCAAGGGCAATCCGGCTGGCAGGATCAGCGTCTGCCAGGCTATCTGCGCCAGCACGCTCAGGAATCGGCTGTAAAAGGCACTGAAAGCGCGCTGCCATACGCTCGCGCTGCAAGCCTGGAAAACCGCTAAACCGTTAAGGAGCCTTATGCGTGCCATACCGCTCCTTGCGCTTTTGCTCAGTGGCTGGTTTACAGTTCCCGCCCATGCCGATGAAGCCCAAGACTGGCTGAAGCGTCTTGGGCGGGCAGAGCAGCAGCAAAGCTACCAAGGTACATTTATCTACGAGCGTAACGGTAGTTTCTCTACCCATGACATCTGGCATCTAGTCCAGAATGGTCAGGTCCGCGAACGGATATTGCAGCTCGATGGATCAGCTCAGGAAGTCGTACGTGTCGATGGGCACACTCAATGTGTCAGCGGCAGCCTGGTAGCGGGTCTTGGTAACTCCCCGGGCGGTTCCGCCCATGTGCTTGATCCGCAAAAACTCAATTCTTTTTATACGCTTGCCACCATTGGCGAATCCCGTGTGGCTGGTCGTAAAGCGGTGATCGTCTCGTTGACGCCGCGCGACCAGCACCGCTACGGCTTTGAGATGCATCTGGATCGTGAAACCGCGCTGCCGCTCAAATCATTGTTGATCAATGACAAGGGGCAGTTGCTGGAGCGTTTCCAGTTCACTCAATTGAGTACCAAAGCCCCGGATGAAAGCGCTTTGCAACCCGGCAGGGACTGCAAGCCATTGTCGGTCGCCAGCAGCAAGGCCGAGGACGTGGTCGCCCCCCAGGCTTGGCATCCGAGCTGGCTGCCGCCTGGCTTCCAGTTGGCCCGTAGCGCTTCGCGTAAGGACTCCCGGACCCATGTGGTGGTAAACAGCTTGATGTACGAGGATGGGTTGGCGCGCTTTTCGGTGTTCCTGGAGCCCGTCAGTGGCGAGGCTGCGACGGAGAGCCGGGTGCAACTGGGGCCAACGGTTGCCGTATCGCGCCGCATGAATACCCCTCAAGGCGAGATCATGGTGACGGTGGTCGGGGAGATCCCCCTCGGCACCGCCGAACGGATCGCGCTGTCGGTGCGCAGTGGCACGGCGCCCGAAAAACCGTGAGCTGTTAATCCTATGCTCATCCAGATTGTTCACAGTAATGCGGGAAGTGCCTGCCCTGCTGCACAGAACATGAAATGTCTGGAGAGTATTTTCACTTGCAAAATTTCCTTATGTTTTTTATAGGTCAGAACTTCTCGGTTCTGGCCTTGTGTTGTTCACGCAATGTTGACGTCGGTAGTAGTAGTCTCCGGCGTTTAAAGAACCTTGTCGCCCAACCCTGCTCGTCGTAACGGGAGCTGTATGTCGATACCACGTTTGAAGTCTTACCTTTCCATAGTCGCCACGGTGCTGGTGCTGGGTCAGGCCGTTACCGCGCAAGCGGCGGAACTGCCTGACTTCACCCAGCTGGTAGAGCAAGCCTCGCCTGCCGTGGTGAACATCAGTACCACGCAGAAGCTGCCGGAGCGTAAAGTCTCGAACCAGCAGATGCCTGACCTTGAAGGCCTGCCGCCGATGCTGCGGGAGTTCTTCGAGCGCGGTATGCCTCAGCCGCGTTCACCCCGTGGCGGCGGTGGCGGTCAGCGTGAAGCCCAGTCCCTGGGGTCGGGTTTTATCATTTCGCCTGATGGCTACATCCTCACCAATAACCATGTGATCGCCGACGCCGACGAAATCCTCGTGCGCCTGGCAGATCGCAGTGAACTCAAGGCCAAGCTGGTCGGCACCGATCCACGCTCCGACGTGGCCTTGCTGAAGATCGAAGGCAAGGACCTGCCCGTGCTGAAACTGGGTAAGTCCCAGGATCTGAAAGCCGGGCAATGGGTGGTGGCCATCGGTTCGCCGTTTGGCTTTGACCACACCGTGACCCAGGGCATCGTCAGTGCCATTGGTCGTAGCCTGCCGAACGAGAACTACGTGCCGTTCATCCAGACCGACGTGCCGATCAACCCGGGTAACTCCGGTGGCCCGCTGTTCAACCTGGCGGGCGAAGTGGTGGGGATCAACTCGCAGATCTACACCCGTTCCGGCGGTTTCATGGGCGTCTCCTTCGCCATCCCGATTGATGTGGCCATGGATGTTTCCAACCAGCTCAAAGCCGGTGGCAAGGTCAGCCGTGGCTGGTTGGGCGTAGTGATCCAGGAAGTGAACAAAGACCTGGCCGAGTCCTTTGGCCTGGACAAGCCTGCTGGCGCCCTGGTCGCGCAGATTCAGGACGACGGCCCGGCGGCCAAAGGCGGCTTGCAGGTTGGCGATGTGATCCTGACCATGAACGGCCAGCCGATTGTCATGTCGGCCGACCTGCCGCACCTGGTCGGCGCACTCAAGGCGGGCAGCAAGGCCAAGCTGGAAGTGATCCGCGAAGGCAAGCGCCAGAACGTCGAGCTGACCGTGGGCGCGATCCCTGAAGAAGGTCAGGAGCTTGGCGCGCTGGGCGGTAAATCAGGTGCCGAGCGCAGCAGCAATCGCCTGGGCATCGCCGTGGTCGAGTTGACTGACGAGCAGAAGAAGAGCTTCGACCTCAAGAGTGGCGTGGTGATCAAGGAGGTCCAGGACGGCCCGGCCGCCCTGATCGGCCTGCAACCGGGTGATGTGATCACCCACTTGAACAACCAGGCGATCAACTCCACCAAGGAATTCACCGACATCGCCAAGGCGCTGCCGAAGAATCGCTCGGTGTCGATGCGCGTCCTGCGTCAAGGGCGTGCCAGCTTCATCACCTTCAAGCTGGCCGAGTAAGCCGCTAGCCGTAGGTCAATAAAAAGCCCCGCTCTCGATAGTCGAGAGCGGGGCTTTTTTGTGGGCGCTGGATTTAGCTCATCATGCCTTTGACGATGCGTTCCTGTTCGATCAACTCACGCTGGCGCGCATCAATGCGTGACGACAGCGGGAAGTTGCTGCCGGCCCGGCGCTTGGCAAAGTCCAGTTGCTGGATGGCCTGCTGGAAGTCGCCGACCAGCGCGAAGTACTCGGCGCGGGCTTGATGCAGGCCAATGATATTGCCGGACAGGCCGCGGGTCTCGGCCACCTGGTACCACACGTCCGGATCGTCGGAGCGCGACTTGAGCAGGCCTTCCAGGGCTTTTTCCGCGTCGGCGGTGCGGTTCTGCTTGAGCAGCAGGTCCACGCGCACCTGGTTCAGCGGGTAGTTGCTGGGGTACTGGGCCAGCATGCGGTCGGTGCGTTGCTGCGCATCGGGCATGCGATTGTTGGTGATATCCAGCTCAATCTGCGCCAGGTTGTAGGTGATGTCGTTGGGCGCCTTGGCCAGCAACGGCTTGAGGGTCTCGCGCGCCTCGTTGAGCTGGGTGCCCTTGATCTGGGCGATGGCCAATCCATAACGTGCTACATCGCTTTTCGGGTTCTCATCCAGTTGCGCACGGAAGCGTTTGGCGGCCAGCCCGGGCGTGTCTTCGTAATACAGCTGAACTCGGGCGCGAATCAGTTGATAGCGCAGGCTGTCTTCGGTGCCGCCGGTCTTGGCCTGTTCGGCGCGGTTGCGCGTATCGGCGATCCGCGATTCGGTGACCGGGTGCGTCAGCAGGAATTCCGGAGGTTTGGCATCGAAGCGGTACTGGCGCATCAAGCGTTCGAACATGGTCGGCATCGAGCGCGGGTCGTAACCGGCCTTGACCATGTTGAGGATGCCGATGCGGTCGGCCTCTTGTTCATTCTGCCGCGAGAAGCGCCGCTGCTCCTGAATCGCTGCAGCCTGGCTGCCGGCAATCGCGGCAATCCCGGCGTCACCGGCACCGGCGGCGGCCGCGATAATCCCGCCGAGCAGCGCGGCCATCATCGGGATCTGCATCCGTTGTTGGGCTTCCACGCCACGGGCGAAGTGGCGCTGGGACAAGTGCGCCAATTCGTGGGCCATCACTGAGGCGTATTCGCCTTCGGTCTGGGCATTGAGAAACAGGCCGCCGTTGACCCCGACAATCCCACCTGGCGCGGCAAACGCGTTGAGTTGCGGGCTGTTGATCAGGATGAACTCCAGGCGCCGGTCATTGACCTGGCTGGTCTCTACCAGCTTGTAGACGCTGGTCTCGACGTAATCCTTGAGCTGCGGGTCATTGAGGACCGAGACCTGGCCGCGCAGGAACGCCAGCCATGCCCGGCCCAGTTGGTGTTCCTGTTGTGGCGAGACAATGGCAGAACTGGCGTCGCCAAGTGACGGCAGGTCGTCGGCGAAGCCTGGAGAGGCAAGCAGGCAAGCCAGCGTCAGCAGGGTAGGGCGCAAAAAAGTCATGCACAAAGCCTTTCGACAAAGACCTTACTGTAGCCGGACACTGAGCCTGGGACCAGATATTCTAAGCATCCCCTGATGCCATCCGGAGCAAAACCATGACCGCTGCTGTAAACCACGACGCTGAGCTCGATGCCAGTGGCCTCAACTGCCCGTTGCCACTGCTCAAGGCCAAGATGGAGCTCAATCGGCTGGCCAGTGGTGCGGTGCTCAAGGTGATTGCCACGGATGCCGGGTCGCAGCGGGACTTCCGCACGTTTGCCAAGCTGGCGGGGCATGTGCTGGTGCACGAAGAGGCCGACAATGGCGTCTATCGCTACTGGTTGCGCAAGGCCTGAGCCTGCGGGGAGGGGGGGCGGATTCGGCGCCCACACTGGCCGGGCTGTCTTGCCTGGCACCGATCCAATGTGGGAGCTGGCTTGCCTGCGATAGCTATCTAACTGCCACTCGCCCCATCAAGCCTTGTGCAGTGCCTGTGCCGCGGCCAATACCGCCTCCACATGCCCCGGCACTTTCACGCCGCGCCATTCCTGGCGCAGCACGCCTTCCTTGTCGATCAGGAAGGTGCTGCGATCAACGCCCAGGTATTCCTTGCCGTATAGCTTCTTCAGCTTGATCACATCAAACAGCTGGCAAACCGCCTCATCCTTGTCGCTGATCAGCTCGAAGGGGAAGGCTTGCTTGGCCTTGAAGTTTTCATGGGACTTCAGGCTGTCCCGGGACACCCCAAACACCTCGGTGTTGGCAGCCTGGAAGGCAGCATGCTGGTCGCGGAACCCCTGGCCTTCAGTAGTGCAGCCCGGGGTGCTGTCCTTCGGGTAGAAATACAGGACCACTTGCTTGCCCTTGAGCCCGGCGAGGCTGAACGTCTGCCCGCTGGTCGCCTGGGCTTCGAAATCGGCCACTGGTGTGTCGATGACTACCGCCATGAAAAACCTCCTTACATTGGATTCTGTGGGCGCCACGGTTCGATCAGTGCATCCAGGTTCAGCGCATCGGCGAAATCCAGGAACTGGTCGCGCAGCCAACTGATCTGCACGCCTGCCGGCAAGGTCACGGTAAAGGTGGCGTTGAGCATGGTGCCGCCGGTCTGGGGGGCCTGATAGGTGTCGAAGGTCAGGTTTTCCAGTTCGACGTTATGGTCGATAAAGAACTGGCACAGCTCATTGACGATGTCCGAACGGTAGGCCGAACTGACGTAGGCCACATACGGCAGCGCCTGGGGACGGTTCTCCAAGGCTGCACTGCGTACTACATTGACGGTGAAGTCGTGCTTCTTGGCCAGGGTCGGCAAGCCGGCTTCCAGGCGCGCCAGGGCGTCCCAGCTCCCGGAAATCTGCAGGACCAGCGCGCTGCACTCGCCATGGCGAGTCAGGCGTGAAGTCACAACGGCGCAGCGATTTTCATGGCTGGCGCGGCACAGGACGTTAGTCAGCTCCATGGGGTTGGCGCCAAGGGCACTGATAACAAGGAATTGTTCGCGGACTGTGGGGGTGGACATGCAGCATTCCTAAAGCGATGAGCGGTCGATACGAACGTGCGGTACCGATCAAAGGATCAAGGGTAGCGAAAAGCGCCGCCAAGGGCTAGGACGTGGCGTTTTCATTGCATATTCAGCGGCATCTGGCCGTGCTTTGGCCCAATGATGGCGTTGCTGGCAACTAAGTTGATCCAGAACGCGTCCTCAGAGGGTACTTCGCTTGTGCAAGCATCTTGGCGCCAGTACCATTACGGCTCTCTTTTTCCGGCAGGAGCGGTTGCATGATTGCGGGCAGTATGGTGGCACTGGTCACACCCATGGATGCACAAGGTAATCTCGACTGGGACAGCCTGGGCAAACTGGTGGACTTTCACCTGCAAGAAGGCACCAACGCCATTGTGGCCGTCGGCACCACAGGTGAATCGGCCACGCTTGATGTGGAAGAACACATCAAGGTGATCGAGTTTGTGGTCAAGCGCGTGGCAGGGCGTATTACGGTGATAGCCGGTACGGGCGCCAACTCGACGCGCGAAGCGATCGAACTGACCAAGAACGCCAAGAAAGCCGGTGCGGATGCCTGCCTGCTGGTGACGCCGTACTACAACAAGCCGACCCAGGAAGGCTTGTACCAGCACTTCAAGACCATCGCCGAAGCCGTCGACATCCCGCAGATCCTGTACAACGTGCCAGGTCGCACAGCGTGCGACATGCAGGCCGCGACCGTGATCCGCCTGTCCACCGTGCCGAACATCATCGGTATCAAGGAAGCCACCGGCGACCTGCAACGCGCCAAGGACATCCTGGCCGGTGTGAGCAGCGACTTCCTGCTGTACTCCGGTGACGACGCCACGGCTGTTGAACTGATGCTGCTGGGTGGCAAGGGCAACATCTCGGTGACCGCCAATGTGGCCCCGCGTGCCATGAGCGAACTGTGTGCCGCTGCAATCGCCGGTGATGCCGTCAAGGCCCGGGCGATTCATGAGCAACTGATGCCGCTCAACAAAACCCTGTTTATCGAATCCAATCCAATCCCCGTGAAATGGGCGCTGCATGAGATGGGCCTGATGCCGGACGGTATCCGTCTGCCGCTCACCCCCCTCAGCCCCGCCTGTCACGAACCGCTGCGACAGGCCCTGCGCCAGTCCGGCGTCCTGGTTTAATTGAGGAAGCACTACGCATGAAGCGATTGGCCGGACTTTCCGCACTTGCCTTGATTATCTCCAGCACCAGTGGCTGCGGTTGGATCTGGGGCCCGGAAGGCTACTTCCGTGACCGCGGCAGCGATTACCTGGAAGCACAACAAACCGCACCGATGCAATTGCCGCCGGACGTCAATGTCGCCAAGCGCCTTGACCCGCTGTTGCCGATCCCGCGCAACGTGGCCGACGACACCGTCAAGGGCGAGTACGAAGTGCCGCGTCCACAGCCGATTTCGGCCATGGCCGATGCCAGCGACTACAGCCTGCAGAAAAGCGGTGACTCGCGCTGGATCATGGCTCAGCGCCCACCTGCCGAAGTCTGGCCGGTGGCGGTGCAGTTCTTCCAGGACAATGGCTTCCGTATCGACGAACAACGTCCGCAGACCGGTGAGTTCACCACCGCGTGGCAGCAGTCGAACGAACTGTCGGCCAATATGGCCAAGCGCCTGCAGGCCGGTGGTGTTGCCGCTGATGGCGAAAGCCGGATCCGCGTGCGCATCGAGCCAGGCGTGCAGCGCAATACCAGTGAAGTCTACGTGGTCAGCGCCGCGCGTCCTGCCGGCAGCACCGCCAACGTCGAGTTCACCAACCGTTCGGTCAACAGCGGCGTCGATGCTGCGCTGGTCGACGAGATGCTTGCCAGCATGAGCCGCATCTCCGAGAAGGGTGGTTCCGTATCCCTGCTCGCTGCCCGTGATTACGACACGCCTAGCCGTGTCAGCCTCACCGAAGACGGCAGCGGCAACGTCGTGCTCAACCTGGGTGAAGACCTGGATCGTGCCTGGGCCAGCGTCGGCCGTGCCCTGGAGCAAGGCCCATGGCGCGTCGAAGACATCAACCGCAGCCTGGGCCTGTACTACATCAACGTGGCTGAAAAGGCCGAGAAGAAAGACGAAGAGCGTGGTTTCTTCAGCAAGTTGTTCGGCAGCGAGCCGACCAAGGAAGAGATCGAGACCCGCGCCGAGCGTTATCAAGTGCGCTTGAGCAAGGTTGGCGACAACGTGCAAGTCACCGTCGAGAAGAACATCAACACCGTGGCGCCAGCAGAAACGGCGCGCAAAGTGTTGGGCGTGATTCAGGACAACCTGGGCTGATCTGATGCGTTTTGCTGTTCTCGGCAGCGGTAGCCAAGGGAACGGCACGCTTGTAGCCCACGACGACACGTACGTCCTGGTGGATTGTGGTTTCTCCCTGCGGGAAACCGAGCGACGCCTGCTGCGCCTGGGGGTTCACCCGGCGCAGTTGAGCGCGATTCTAGTGACCCACGAACATGCCGACCACGTGCATGGCGTGGGTTTGCTGTCTCGGCGCTACAATCTTCCGGTGTACCTGAGTCGCGGCACCTTGCGCGGTATGCGCAAACCCGTTGAGCCCGCAGGTTTCCTGGCTGGTGGCGAGCAACTGCAAGTGGGTGCCTTGAGCATCGACGTGATTGCCGTGGCCCACGATGCCCATGAGCCTACGCAATATGTATTCAGTGACGGCGAGCGCCGCTTCGGCCTGCTTACCGACCTGGGTTCCTACTGTGCCAAGGTGCTGGAAGGCTATCGGGACCTCGATGCATTGATGATCGAGTCTAACCATTGCCGGGACCTGCTGGCGCGCGGTCACTACCCGTACTTTCTCAAGCAACGGGTTGGTGGCGAGTTGGGACATTTGAACAACCACCAGGCGGCGTACCTGGTGTATGAGCTGGGCTGGCAAGACCTGCAACACCTGGTCCTGGCCCACCTGAGCAGCAAGAACAACCTGCCGCAGCTTGCCCGGCAATGTTTTGTCGACACCCTCGGGTGCGACCCGGACTGGCTGCAACTGGCCGATCAAGATTCAGGGCTCGACTGGCGACATATCGCCTAGCCCACCTACTTACCAAGCGGAGCCCATCATGGAAAAACGTGAAGAACTCTACCGCGGCAAAGCCAAGTCGGTTTACAAGACCGACGACGCCAACCGCTTGATCCTGCTGTTTCGCAACGACACCTCGGCGTTCGACGGCAAGCGCATCGAACAGCTCGACCGCAAGGGCATGGTGAACAACAAGTTCAACGCCTTCATCATGCAGAAGCTCGAAGCGGCCGGCATTCCGACCCAATTCGACAAACTGCTGGGCGACAACGAATGCCTGGTGAAAAAACTCGACATGATCCCGGTCGAGTGCGTCGTGCGTAACTACGCTGCCGGTAGCCTGGTCAAGCGCCTGGGCGTGGAAGAGGGCCTCAAGCTCAACCCTTACACGTTCGAACTGTTCCTCAAGGACGACGCCAAGGGTGACCCGTTCATCAACGAATCCCACGTCGTGGCATTCGGCTGGGGCACCGCAGAGCAACTGGCGCGCATGAAAGAGTTGTCCCTCAAGGTCAACGACGTCCTGAGCAAACTGTTCGACGACGCCGGCCTGCTGCTGGTGGACTTCAAACTGGAATTCGGCGTATTCCACGACGGCTCCATCGTCCTGGGCGACGAATTCAGCCCGGACGGCTGCCGCCTGTGGGACAAAGACACCCGCAAGAAGATGGACAAAGACCGCTTCCGCCAGGGCCTCGGTGACGTGATCGAAGCCTACGAAGAAGTCGCCAACCGTCTCGGCGTACCGCTGTAATCGACGCAAGCATCTGATAGCACGGAAAAAAATTGCTTCGGCGCTTTGCTTCCACGAAACAGACTGTTATGATGCGCGCCGTTGGAGAGATGCCAGAGTGGCCGAATGGGACGGATTCGAAATCCGTTGTACCTTCACCGGTACCTAGGGTTCGAATCCCTATCTCTCCGCCATTACACAGAAAAAGCCCCGTAGTTGAAAAACTACGGGGCTTTTTCGTTTCCGAAACTTGCTGAAAATACCGCCTCCTATGATTCACTCCCCGTACTACACAACACACCCACCTTTCGTGCAGGCTTCCAAAACGTTACGCACAGCGCCTGCGTTGCGCGCCCCTCTGTAAGTCAATATCGTTTGCCGTGCGCGAGATAGTTCTCCCATCCCAACACTGCAAAGGAATGCCTGATGAGCAAAAACACGAAAAAGACCTCCGACAAGATGGCCACGTTAGCAGCCGAAACCCTGAATAATCCAAGCGCCTCAGCTATCGCCAGAAGCCTGGCTGCCTCGGCGTTGGCTCAAAGTGGTACGGATAAGCAGACCAGTGCGCAGATGGAGGAAAAAGCTGGAAAGACGCTTCAGAGCGATCAGTACAGCGAGCAGACGAAAGCGCTTGCCGCCTCTGTGCTCTCCCAATCCAATAAAGAGCGAGGAAGCTGAGAGGCGACCCTTCTGAATAAGGCCGGTGGTTGTTTCCATAGGTTATGGGGGAATGGGCTGTCTTACCTGAGGCTGTCCATTTCTCACGAAAAGGCTTGGCTTGCCACCATCCATCAGAAAAGCTGCCCATGGCTATCTCCAGTTCTATGCTGGGTCATAAGACCAATTCTTATGGATGGGAGGTGGGTATGAATAACGAACCCAAGCCACGCGACGACTCGGCGCAGGAGCGGGCTCGGCGGCTTCACGAAGAAGAGAAACCGCAGACCTGGAAGCACCCGGATGATGGGACGGAATTGTCCGAGCGCGACCAGGAGCGCCCGCTTAAGCCCTGACGTCCGACGATGAGAGCGTCCCCAGCGCTTTCATCCGGCTATCGGCGTACACAGCTCTACCAGCGTGCCATCCGGGCAGCGCACGTATGACACTACCTGGCCCCAGGGCTTGCTGCTCGGTGCCGAGAGTTCGCTGGCACCTGCGGCCAGCGCTTTGGCGTGGGCCGCCGGTACGTCTTCGGTTACAAACCCCAGCTCCATGCCCAGCGGTTGCTTCGAGGTATGGGCGGCGACGTGCCCACCCTTGAAGTTCATCTCCCCCAGCTCATGGGCGGCGAAGGACAACGTAGTGCCCCCGGTTTCCAACTCGCCATAGGTCCCTGATTCATGCAGGAAGCGTCGGCTGAAGCCAAAGGCTTTTTCGAAAAACTGCAGTGACGCGGCCACGTCCGGGACGTAGACGATGGTGTAGGCGAATTTCATGGCTAAGCGCTCCTTGCTTGAAGAAAGTGGCTAATTAGAGGGCGAGGCGCCGGGCTCGTCAATCTGCCTATACCAGCAGCGCCGCGGGAAACCCCGACGCCAGGACCAGATACGCAACGATGGCGGCCAGGCACAGCCCGACAAACACCCGCAGCAGTGTCCTGGCGGTTGGGTGGGCGATGAGTCTGATACTCCAGATACACAGCCCGGCCATCAGGATGGCCAGGGCAAGAATGACCAGCACGGGGATGTTCTCGGTTGTCATGGAAGCTGATTTATAGTCTCAAACACGTGGGTTGGATAGTCGACGCATAGACGCAGGCCCCGCAGTGTTCCTAAACTGCCGGCAGTCTTGGGCTGTAGGGCGTTTGCCATGAATCGCAATGAATTACGCAAGGCCGACATCAACCTGATGGTGGTCTTTGAAACGCTGATGCTCGAGCGCAACGTAACGCGTGTGGCAGAGAAGCTGTTTCTCGGCCAACCCACGGTCAGTTCGGCCCTCAACCGCTTGCGCACGTTGTTCAACGACCCGCTGTTTATCCGTGTCGGCCATCGTATGGAGCCCACGGCGCGGGCCGAGGAGCTTATCTTGCATCTGTCGCCGGCCCTGGACTCGCTGTCGGCGGCGTTGAGCCTTACCCATGATTTCGATCCGTCTGTCAGTACCATGACCTTTCGCATCGGCCTGTCCGATGACGTCGAGTTCGGCCTGTTGCCGCCGCTGCTGCGGGCCCTGCGTACCGAAGCGCCGCAGGTGGTGTTTGTGGTGCAGCATGTCGATTACTGGCGGATCCCGGACTTGCTGGCCTCTGGCGATATCACCGTCGGCATCACCCAGACCCGTGGCCTGCCGGCCAATGCCAAGCGCAAGTTGCTGCGCCATATCCGCCCCAGCGTGCTACGCGCCGATGCCTCGGACCAGCCGCTGACCCTCGATGAATATTGCTCACGACCCCATGTGCTGGTGTCCCACACCGCCAACGTCGCAGGGTTTGCCGATGAGTGGCTGGCGGAGATCGGTCGCAAGCGGCATGTGGTGTTATCTGTGCCGCAATACAGCTCCTTGCCGGCACTGCTGGCCGGCACCGATATGATTGCCAGCCTGCCGGATTACACGGCCCAGGCCATGGCCGCAGCGGGCAATCTGTTTTGTGAGCCGTTCCCGTTCGATACGCCGACCCTGGACTTGTCCATGGTCTGGCTCAGCCACGTTGACAGTGACCCCGCCGAACGCTGGATGCGCTCGCGGCTGGAAGCATTTATGGGGGGTTGAGAGGACTAAGCGGCACGTCATATCTGCGCTTCTTTTGCCGCATCCTGCTTGACGCTTGCCACTGCCTTGACCACCTGCTCGCGAAACCACGCGTTGGCAGTTTCCTGCTCGCTGACGTCGTTCCACTGCATATCCAGAGTGAACCCCGGCAGGCCGTTGGGGGCTTCGCAGTGGCCGAACTGCGGCTCCAGGGCCAGCAGCTGTTGCACACGCCGGGGCAGGGTGACGATAAAGTCGGTGCCGGCAATCATCTTCAGCGCCGCGCTGTAGCTGTTGGCCCGGGCAATAACCTGGCGCTTGTGGGCCTGGCGGGCGAGCCAGCCGTCGATCATGTTGGTGTCCGAGGTCCAGGGTGTCGGGAATACATGGCGGCGGGCCACAAACGACTGCAGGCTGAACGCCGGCTCGCGTGGGGCAGCGCGCTTATCGAAGACGCAGACCAGGTCGTCCTCCAGCAGCATCTGCGTCCTGAGATCCTTGTGCTCACGGTGAAAGTGCGGGCCGAAGCAAATCACCAGGTCCAGGCGCCCGTCGCGCAGGGCCTCGACGGGAATCTCGGTTTCCAGCTTCTGCACATTGACGATCACTGGCAGGTCGGCGTGATCGAAGTGTTTCAGCAACCTGGGCAGGATCAGTTGCTCGAAGTATTCGGGCGCGCAAAGGTTGAAGGTGACGGCTTTTTGCGTGGGGTCGAACGTCTGGGCGCCCGCGTGGCAGAGGTTGATGCTTTCGAGGATTTTCTGCACATGCCCGTACATGCTGCTGGCTTTGTAGGTCGGGCGCATGCCCGCACGGGTGTTGATAAACAGATCGTCTTCGAAGCTGGTGCGCAGTTTCTTCAGGCTGTAACTGACCGTGGACTGGCTGACAAACAGGGTTTCGGACACATCGGTGACGCTGCTTTGCTCATACACAGCGACAAAAACCATCAGGTCCTGCATATCGAGCTTTCTAAGCAAGTTGCTGTTTAGCATTCGTTCCGTCCGTGAGCCTGTTGCGCGACCGCAGCGCAAACAAGGCAAAATGTTAACGGAACGCTCGTGCCAATAGAAAGGTCTGTCGGACCTTTCTATGTCTGTTGTGGGACAGATACTGTTTGGAACACGACGCCCTAGCGAATATGCCGTGCGTAGTGGCGCGGGTCGAAGCGCAGGACCATCAGCAGCATCACCCCCACCACCGCCGTGAGCGACCACCAGGCCCATTCGAAACTGCCCAGTTGGTCGCGAATCACCCCAGCGATCAGTGGCGACACGCCAGCAATCAGGTAGCCGATACCCTGCACGAAGGCTGTCAGGCCACCCGCACGGCGCGGGTTGTCCAGGTGGTCCAGGGACAGGATCAGGCTCATTGGGAACAACCCGCCAATGCCCAGGCCCAGCAGGCATGGCCACAGTAGGGTGAGGTGCTGTGGGGAGAGGATCAGGCCACAGAAGCCGGCGATGATCAGCACCAGCAACACGGCCACCACCGCGCGCTTGTCCTGGCGCCGGTTGGCGATGGCCGGGGTGATCAGCCCGGAGACCACCTCCATGGCGGTCAGGAAACCCAGCAGCAAACCGGCACTCTGTTCGCTCCAGCCCTGCTCGACGTAGTACGGCGCCAGCCATGCCAGCACGCAGGTGTAGGAAGCGGTCCCGAGGCCGAAGAATATCGCCAGCAACCACGCGCGGCGATTACCCAAAAACGACGCCTGCGCACCGGTAGCGGCGTGGGGCAGGGGAGGCAATGCCGCGCGCTGGGCATACCAGAACAGCAGCGCCAGCACGGCGAGCACCGCCCAGATGGCCAGGCCGATCCGCCAACTGCCGGTCTGCACCTGGATAAACGGCGAGAACGACGCCGCCAATGCCGCGCCGCCCATGATCGCGGTGACGTATAGGCCCATGAACAGTGAAACATTGTCACGAAAGCGCGACTTGATCAGCGCCGGCATCAACGCCTGGATCAGCGCAATGCCCACGCCGGCGGCGATGGCGCTGAGGATCAATTCGGCGGCGGAGTCGAGAAACAGCCGTGACAGGGTGGCGAGGCCAATCACTACCAGCGACAGCACGATGCTGCGATGTTCGCCAAAGCGTTTGCCCAGGCCCATGCCGAAGAACATCGCCAAGCCCATCGCCATCACCGGCAGCATGGTCAACAACGACGCGGTGCTGAAACTCAGCGGCATATCACCACGGATCGACGATAACAAAGGACCGACTGCTGCCATGGACGGGCGCAGGTTGAGGGCCACCAGCACAACACTGATCATCAGCCAGAGGGCGGTGGTGGGTTTGGCGTGGACGTTTTCCATGGGCGGGCCTTGAATGGACAAGGCTGCTATTAGGCGGCTGCGCAGGGCAGTGGGCAAATCAGAAAGTCGCAGGGACTATTGAAAAAACCGGCACCGGCTTGTGTGGGAACCGGGTAAGACAGTTCCCACACAAGCCAGGGCGATTTCGTCGGCAGGGTGTGTCAGTAACCCACGGTAAAGCGTTGGCGCGAATGCTTCGGTGTTTCCACTTCGTCAATCAGGGCAATGGCGAAGTCGGCAAAGCTGATCCAACTACGGCCTGCACTGCTCACCAACAGGTCGTCCTGGCCCAGGCGGAACGTGCCGGTGCGCGCGGTCTCGACAAATTCTGCCGAGGGCGAAAGGAAGGTCCAGTCCAGGTCCTTTTCCTGACGCAAGGTGTCGAGGAATGCCGCGCCAGCACTGGCCTCGGCCTTGTATTCGGCAGGGAAACCCTGGCTGTCGATGACCCGCCCGCCGTCCGGCAACAGCAGCGAGCCCGCGCCACCCACTACCAGCAGACGCTTCACGCCCGCCTGTTTTACCGGCCCGATCACCGCAGGGGCCGGCAGGGTGGCGAAGTGCGCAGCGCTGATCACCACGTCGCTGCCGCTGATGGCCTGTTGCAGCGCTGCAGCGTCCAGGGCGTCGGCCTGTTTGACGGTCAAGCCCGGGCGCGCGGCGATAGCTCCAGTGTTGCGTGCGATGGCCGTGACCGTATGGCCGCGACGCAGGGCTTCTTCCAGCAGTTGGCTACCGGCACGGCCGGTGGCACCAATGATTGCGATCTTGCTCATGACGTTCTCCAGTGCGGTAAGAGTTGGATCAATTCACCACTGCATTTCGCCCTTGGCGACTTTGGCACTCAGCTCCAGGGAGCTTTCATCGGCCAGCTTCGGGTAGCGTTTTTTCATGGCTGCGATCAGGGCGGCGGAATCCTTGGCCTTGGCGGTTTCTACATCGAAAGCCTTGATGTAGTCGGCCGTGAAGGCGACGGATTTGACCGAAGGCGTGCCCAGGTAGTGGCCTGGCACCACGGTGACCGGCTTGAGTTTTTCGATACGTTGCAGGGTGCCCAGCCAATCGGCGTGGGATTGCGCACCCTGGGTGTCGGCCATCCACAAGTGGATATTGTCCGAGACCACCACGCCGCCGATCACGGCCTTGATTGATGGGATCCAGACGAAACTGCGATCCGGCTGCGGGCCGTCCAGGCCGATGACTTCCAGCGGTTGCCCTTCGAGCGTCAGGCTATGGCCTTCGAGGACCTGAGGAATGATGGTCTTGGCGGGTTTGTCGGCACCCATTTTCGGGCCCCAGTAGGCGACTTTTCCGGCAACGGTGGCCTTGATATGGTCGACCACCGGCTGCGGTGCAAGGATCTTGGCCTGTGGGAAAGCACTGGCCAGGGTGTCGAGGCCGAAGTAGTAATCCGGGTCGCCATGGCTGATGTAGATGGTGGTCAGCTGTTTGCCACTGGCGCGGATCTTCTGCACCAGTTGCTCGGCCTGGCCCTTGCCGAACTGCGCGTCTACCAGGATCGCGTCTTTCTCGCCGCTGACCAGCACCGAGCTGACGGGGAAGATCGCCGATTCACCGGGGTTGTACACGTCGAGAGTAAGGTCGGCGGCAGCTGCGTGAGCGGCAAAGCCGAGTACGGTGGTGGCCAATACAAAGCGCTTGAGGGTGGTGAGCATGTTCAGGTCCAGGTCAGAGGTGCCTTGGCAGGCGATGGACAGAGCTTAGTTGCACTTAACGCAGCAAAAAATGCGATGCTGGAACATAGTTTGTTTCTAAAACCGGGCAAATCATGGATCGTCTTCAAGCAATGCGCGTGTTTGTCACGGTGGTCGACCTGGGCAGCCAGTCTGCGGCCGCCGATCATCTGGACCTGTCGCGCCCAGTCGTGTCGCGCTACCTGGCAGAGCTGGAGGACTGGGTGGGCGCGCGCCTGATGCACCGCACCACGCGCAAGCTCAGCCTGACCGCCGCCGGCAGCGAAACCCTGCCGCGTTGCCGGCAGATGCTGGAATTGTCCTGCGACATGCAGGCCGCCGTCAGCGAACCGGACGACACCCCTCGGGGCCTGGTGCGCCTGAGTGTCAGCACCTCGTTTGGCCAGGCGCAATTGGCGGAGGCGATGGCCGAATACGTCAAGCGCTACCCGCAGGTGACCATTGATCTGCAAATGCTCGACCGCACGGTGAACCTGGTGGATGAGCGCATCGACCTGGCGATCCGCACCAGCAACGACCTGGACCCCAACCTGATTGCGCGGCACCTGACGGTATGCCGCTCGGTGATCTGCGCGTCGCCGGCCTATCTGCTGGAACATCCGCAACCGCAGCGGGTAGAAGAGCTGGCGGGGCACAATTGCCTGACCCATTCCTACTTCGGCAAAAGCCTGTGGCATTTCGAGGAAGATGGCGAGCCGGTGTCGGTGCCGGTACACGGCAACATCAGCGCCAATGAAGCCAGCACCTTGCTACGCGTGACCCTGGCCGGGGCGGGGGTGGCGATGTTGCCGACCTACCAGGCCGGCGACTACATCCGCAGCGGCCAGTTGATCCGCCTGCTGCCCCATGCCGAGCCACGGCAGATGAACATGTACGCGGTGTATGCCTCGCGCAAGCACATGCCCCAGGCGTTGCGCAGCCTTCTGGATTTCCTGGTGTTGAGGTTCCCGCCGCAGCCGCAATGGGATGCAGGGCTGGACGTGCGATAAGGCGCCTGAATACCCCTCAATACTGGCAACTCGCCCTGGCTGACCTATGCTTACCACAGCACCTTCTTGATCTGTCCGGAGGTCACCGCCATGACGATCAAAACCAGAAAGTACCTGATGATTTTTACCCTCTGCGCCCTGGCCACGGCCCTCTATGGCACCGCCGCCTACCGCGCCGAACAGGCCCGCATGCAGCCCGGCATGGCCGCAACCTGCAACCACGGACAATGCACCTACTCGGCGACCCTGAGCGCGTTGCGCTAAGCCGGAGGGCTGTGGTGGCAATGGGGCTCCTGTGGCTTCTGGGGCTTCTATGGCTCTTGTGGCGAGGGAGCTTGCTCCCGTTGGGCTGCGTAGCAGTCCCATTTCAGGGCCGCTTCGCGCCCCAACGGGGGCAAGCCCCCTCAGCACAACAAACCTTCTCACCACGGTAAATCGGCCTACAGAAGGTGGGCGGACGATCACTCTGCATTCAACTGTTCGCGAAACACCTTGGGTGAAAACCCGACGCGGCGGCGAAACAGTCGAGAAAAGTTCGTCGGATCAGAGAACCCCAGTACGTCGGACATTTCATTGATGGTCATGCTGGTGTAGGTCAGCAGGCGCTTGGCCTCCAGTAATTGGCGGTCGTGCATGATCTGCAAGGCCGGCTGCCCGCCCAGTTCGCGGCAGGTGCCGTTGAGGTGCGACACCGAGATCCCCAGCTTGTGCGCCAGGTCTTCGATCTTCGGGTGTTCGCGGTAGTGCTGCTCCACCAACTGGGTGAAGCGCCGAAAATACTCAAGGCTGCGTGGCACCCGGGTATGGCAGCGCTGGATGGCCTGGCGGCTGATCCACACCAACAGCACGCTGACCAGAGCGTGCATCATCATGTCCCGGGCCGGGAAGTTGTCGTTGTATTCATCCTGCAACCGGGCAAACAGGCTATTGAGGTAGTCACTGTCCTGGCCCGCCGGATAACTGCCCAGGGCGCTCAAGCCATCTACCGCCGAGCCCAGTTGGCCTTGCAGATGCGCCACCAGCGGCGCAGCCAGCGTCACCACAAACCCTTGCACATCCTCGGCAAACCGAAACCCATGCACGCATAACGGCGGCAGCACTTGCAGGGTCGATTCCGTCAGCGTCGTGCGCTGGCCCTCGATCTCCAACTGCGCCTGGCCTTTGTACACGTAGAGCAACTGGCACAGGTCCGCATGTCGGTGGGGCTGGATCTCCCACTGGTACTCACGGCTGCGCCGGGAGATGGTTTCACAGTGCAACAAATCCGGGGTCGGCCACTGTTGGCTTTCCCCATAGAGTTTGAACACTGGAACGGCGGGACTGGCATTTTTGGTCATGGTTTCAATCCGATACTCAGGACAGTGGTTCGGTAATCGCCCCAATTGGCGAAAAGCGCAGGCTTTGGCTCAGTTTTCACCTTCTTATGGGGCTCACTCAAGGGAAAAATGCCAGCACCAAAACCAATGACAACGCTTTCACTGAATACGTTCGGGGGAAGCAGGCGGGCCATAAAAATAATGAAAACCCTGAAAACCCAAGTCGCCATTATCGGCGCCGGCCCTTCGGGGCTGCTGCTCGGCCAGTTGCTGCACAATGCCGGAATTGAAACCCTGATTCTTGAGCGCCAGGCCCCCGACTATGTCCTCGGACGTATTCGCGCCGGTGTGCTGGAGCAGGGCATGGTCGACCTGTTGCGCCAGGCCGGGGTCAGCCAGCGAATGGATGCCGAGGGCCTGGTACATGCAGGCTTCGAGCTGGCGCTGAACGGGCGCTTGCAACATATCGACCTGAAATCACTGACCGGCGGCAAGACCGTGATGATCTACGGCCAGACCGAAGTCACCCGCGACCTGATGGCGGCCCGCGAGCAAGCCGGCGCGATCACCCTGTATGAAGCGCGCAATGTTCAGCCCCACGACCTCAAGGGCGAACGGCCCTGGCTGACCTTCGAGCACCAGGGCCAACACGTGCGCCTGGACTGCGACTACATCGCCGGCTGCGATGGCTTCCACGGCGTGGCACGCCAGTCGATCCCCGCCGATGTGCTCCAGACCTTCGAGCGGGTCTACCCGTTCGGCTGGCTGGGTATCCTCGCCGATACCCCGCCGGTCCACGCCGAACTGGTCTACGCCAAGCACCCACGCGGCTTTGCCCTGTGCAGCATGCGTTCGCCCAGCCGCAGCCGTTATTACCTGCAGGTGCCGGCCGAGGAGTCGCTTGAGGCATGGTCCGACCAGCGCTTCTGGGATGAACTCAAGGCGCGCCTGCCCGATGAGTTGGCCGCGCAATTGGTGACCGGGCCGTCGATCGAAAAGAGCATCGCCCCGCTGCGCAGTTTCGTGGTGGAGCCGATGCAGTACGGGCGTCTGTTCCTGCTGGGGGACGCCGCCCATATCGTGCCACCCACTGGCGCCAAGGGCCTGAACCTGGCGGCCAGTGATGTCAGCACCTTGTTCAGCATCTTGCGCAAGGTGTACCGGGAAGGGCGCGTGGAGTTGCTGGAGAAATACTCACAGATCTGCCTGCGGCGCATCTGGAAGGCTGAACGGTTTTCCTGGTGGATGACCTCGATGCTGCACCAGTTTCCCGAGGCGGATGGCTTCAGCCAACGCATTGCCCAGAGCGAGCTGGAGTACTTTGTCGAGTCGCAGGCGGGGCGCAAAACCATTGCAGAAAATTACGTCGGACTTCCTTACGAGGCTATCGAGTAGCCGGCTATCGAGTAAGCTATCGGGCATTGCCACGGGGCTCTTTTCCCGTGGGCCTTGCCTACAGGTTCTGTCGTGACCCCGCCCACTCCTTCTGTACGCAGTATCCTCGCCGCCCTGATGCTGGCGATTTTCCTCGGCGCGCTGGACCAGACTATCGTCGCCGTGTCGATGCCGGCCATTTCTGCGCAGTTCAACGACGTCAACCTGCTGGCCTGGGTCATCTCCGGCTACATGGTGGCGATGACTGTGGCCGTGCCGATCTACGGCAAGCTCGGCGACCTGTATGGGCGGCGGCCGATGATGCTGATCGGCATGGGCCTGTTTACCGTCGCCTCGCTGTTTTGTGGCATGGCGCAAAGCATGGAACAACTGGTGCTGGCGCGCATCCTCCAGGGCATTGGCGCAGGCGGGATGATTTCCGTGAGCCAGGCGATCATCGGCGACATTATCCCGCCCCGTGAGCGTGGGCGTTACCAGGGTTACTTCAGCAGCATGTACGCGGTCGCCAGCGTGGCCGGGCCGGTGTTGGGCGGTTATATGACCGAGTACTTGTCGTGGCGCTGGGTGTTTTTGATCAACCTGCCATTGGGCGCGGGTGCCTGGTGGGTGGCCCATCGCACCCTGGTGGGGCTGCCGGTGCCGCAGCGCAAGCCGGTCATTGATTACCTCGGCACGCTGCTGATGATCATTGGCTTGACGGCATTGTTGCTGGGCATCACCGAAATCGGCCAGGGCCATCATTGGCGTGATGAACAGGTGCTGAGCCTGCTGGCGTGTGCCCTGGTGGCGCTGAGCA
This sequence comes from Pseudomonas sp. DD1, assembly GCF_044510355.1. Classification (NCBI taxonomy): domain Bacteria; kingdom Pseudomonadati; phylum Pseudomonadota; class Gammaproteobacteria; order Pseudomonadales; family Pseudomonadaceae; genus Pseudomonas; species Pseudomonas sp. DD1. The sequence goes on from NZ_MSAJ01000038.1 coordinate 85,448, forward strand.
TATTTGTCTGGCATGAGCGCCGGGCGCGGGAGCCCTTGTTGCCCATGCACCTGTTCGCCAACCGCAGCGCGGTGTTGTGCTGGTGCACGATTTTCTTCACCAGCTTCCAGGCCATCTCGCTGATCGTGCTGATGCCCCTGCGTTACCAGAGCGTCACCGGTGCCGGTGCCGACAGCGCCGCCTTGCATCTGCTGCCGCTGGCCATAGGCTTGCCGATGGGCGCGTTCTTTGCCGGGCGCATGACCTCGGTGACCGGTCGCTATAAACCGATGATCCTTGGCGGGGCGCTGCTCACGCCGATTGCGATCCTCGGCATGGCCTTCAGCGCACCCCAATCGCTGATGCTCAGCAGCCTGTTCATGGTGCTCAGCGGCATTGCCTCGGGCATGCAGTTCCCGACTTCCCTGGTGGGCACGCAAAACTCGGTGGCGCAACACGACATCGGCGTCGCCACCAGCACCACCAACCTGTTCCGCTCACTGGGTGGCGCGGTTGGGGTGGCGTGCATGTCGGCCTTGCTGTTGGCGTTGTTGCAGGATTCGAGTTTTGCCCATCTGGCCAGTGGTTCGATGATGGCCGAAGGCAACTCCGGCAATGTGCTGCTCGATGGCCTCAACGCGGCGCCTGGCCCGGCGCAGGATGCGTTGCGGAGGGAGTTGCTGAGCACCTTCCGGCATTTACTGATGGTCAGTGCGGCGGTGTCGTTGCTGGGGTTGGCGGCGGCGATTGCGATGCCAAACCACCTGTTGCGGGGGCGCGAAGACAAGGCGCGATAGCGTAGGCGCCGGCAAGCCGGCTCCTACATGGAGTGCAACTGTGCGCGTAGCCCGCTTACGGGCTGTAGTAACCCACCGCCACCAGAAAATGCCCGCTCTTACGCAGATAGGCATGCTTGTTTTCCACCTTGCCGGTCACCGGGTTTTTCCAGCGGTATTGATATTCCCCCTGATCCTGCTCCTTCATCAGTTGCAGGATCGGCTCGCCCACGGGCTTGCCGTCCGGGTCCTTGACCTTGGCGAAGTCGGTGTTGATCAGGCGCAGGTTGGTGCCGTGGGCCACATAGCGCCCGGTATCCAGGTCGACCACAAACACATACAGGTCGTCCTGCAAAAATCCGCCTTGCAGCGCATTGATGGCTTTCAACGCGCCGGCTTCGTTTTTCTCCAGTTCCCTGACCGCTTTGTCCCGCAGGGCCTTGGCCTGTTCGGGTGTGGCCCGGGGCAGGTAATAGCCGACGGCGAGGATGCGCTGGCCGATGCGCTGGTAGAACACATGTTTGCGCTCCACCTTGCCGTCGTTCCAGTTCTGCCAGCGGTACTCGGCCTGCTGGATGCCATTGCCTTCCGGGATCTTCAGCGCCGCCTTGAACGACTGGCGCAGGTCCGGCCCTAGCACTTCGGACACGTCGCGCCCGATCAGCGCCGATGACGGACCGCCACTGGCCAGCAGCACGCCCTTGGTATCGACCACGAACACATAGCGGTCCTTGTCGACAAACTCGCCCTGGCGGCTGAAGGCGGCGAAGGCCTTGTCACCGTTGTCGTGGTAATAAGCCAGGGCCTTCTCCAGCAGCGGCTTGGCGGCCTGGGCGTCCTGTTCATTGGGGGTTGCGGCCTGGGCCTGGCTGAAACACAGCAACAGTAGCAGCCAGGTGGCGCGGAGCATTCCCTTCATTACCCGTCCCTCGTTCTTGTGAATGTCCCAAGAGCGTAGACGGTTGCCCGGGGATTAGAACGGCTGGGTCGGCAGGTATTTTCCGTCCAGGGTAATGACCGCGCGGGAGCCTCCGTCCGGGTCTTCGACCTTTTTGATGTCCAGCTTGAAGTTGATGGCGCTGATGATGCCATCGCCAAACTGCTCGTGGACCAGGGCTTTGAGGGTTGAACCATAGACCTGCAGCATTTCATAGAAACGGTACACGGTCGGGTCCGTCGGAATGCCACCGGGGATGCTGCCGCGCAGAGGCACGCTTTGCAGCAGACGGCTGGCGTCCGCGTCCAGGCCCAGTTTGGCGCACACCACATCGGCTGCGTCCTTGGGCAGCGGGTGTTGCCCGAGCAGGGCCGCGGTGACGAACGCCAGGCTCAGGCCGGTGCCGTCGCTGAGGTCCTGCCAGGACAGGTTTTTGCGGGCCTTGATATCAATCACGGTGTCAGCCAGGGCCAGGCGTGGGGTTTGGGACAATTGGGATTGCAGCATGATGACTTCCTCTTCGGTTAAATAAGGTTCAGGCGGCGTGTGCGCGGGTCTGTGGATTGTCCAGCAGGGATACAAAGCGAGCGGTGCGGCCATCCAGGGCGTTGATGCAGCCGCTTTCGATATCGTAGACCCAGCCATGCAGGCTCAGCCGGCCCTGTTCCAGCGCCAGGGCGACGCTGGGATGAGTCTTGAGGTTGGCCAATTGTGCGACCACGTTTTCCCGTACCAGAGCGCTCAGTCGCTCTGCATCCGAGGCATGGGTACGTGCGGCGTTGATCACCTTGGCCGACTCGGCATGGCGTAGCCAGTTGGCCACGGCGGGCAAGTGATCCAGGCATTTGCAGGTGGAAATGGCCGTCATGGCGCCGCAGTCGGAATGGCCGCAAATCACGATATCGCTGACCCCCAGCACGGCCACCGCATATTCGACCGTGGCCGAGACCCCGCCAGGCTCCGGGCCGTAGGACGGCACGATATTGCCGGCATTGCGGATCACAAACAGATCGCCTGGTTCCTGCTGGGTCAACAACTCCGGGACTACACGGCTGTCGGAGCAGGAAATAAACAGCGTGCTGGGGTGTTGCGTGGTTGCCAGTTGCTTGAACAGGTCACTGCGCTGGCTGAAGGCTTCGCTCTGGAACTTGCGCAAGCCGTCGATGAGATGCTGCATGGTGTTTCTCCTTGCGTCGCTGATGGGGCAAGGATGGAAGTGTTTGGTTATAGCGTCCAAGACCGGCTTATTATGGTTTCTATAAGTCATGCCTATAGTTGGAGTGTTTTGCATGCTGCTACGCCATATCCGCTACCTGCTGGCCGTCGCCGAGCACCGTAACTTCACGCGGGCCGCCGAGGCGTTGCATGTGTCGCAGCCGACATTGTCGCAACAGATCAAGCAACTCGAAGAGAGCCTGGGGGCACCGCTGCTGGATCGTTCCGGGCGCAGTGTCAACCTGACCGACGCGGGCCAGGCCTATGTGCGGTTTGCCCGCCTGGCGCTGCAGGATCTGCAGGCGGGCACCCGGGCCATGCATGACGTGCAGGACCTGAGCCGCGGCAATTTACGCCTGGCCATGACCCCGACGTTCACCGCGTACCTGATTGGGCCGCTGCTGGCTCGGTTTTATCGGCAGTATCCGGGGATCACCGTCAGCGTCGAGGAAATGCCCCAGGACCGTCTTGAGCGCGCGCTGACCGAGGATCAGCTGGATATCGGCATTGGCTTCAGCGGCGAGCACATGCCAGACATCGAATGCCAAGGGGTGTTTGTCGAGGAGTTGAGCGTAGTGGCCAGCGCCAGTCATCCAACCTTGAAGCGCAAACAGTGGCTCAAGCTGGCTGACTTCAAGCAGCAACCCCTAGTGCTGTTGAACAGCGGATTTGCGACGAGACGTTACATTGATGACTACTGCCGGACGCTGGAGATAACGCCGCAGATTGCCATGCAGGCCAATTCGATCAGTGCGGTGATTGAAATTATTCGCCATACCCAACTGGCGACGATCCTGCCCCGCGAGGTGGCCATGGCCCAGCAGGGCTTGCACGCGGTGCAACTGCGCCCGCCGTTGCCGCAGCGCACGGTGGCCCTGCTCAGTCGCAAGGGCGCTTATCGCAGCGCGGCATGCCGGGCGTTTGTCGACGTGGTGAGTGGGTGGCGAATGTTTAGTCATCCTGAAAGTGAACTCCACCAAGACTGAATTTAAGGGCGTAACCCAGCGTGTGAGGCTGGCGCTCATCTCTTCACTGTGATCCCTGCATGGACGGTTCCCCCGACACTCATCCCGAGGCCTCGCCTGGCGCCACCGCGCCCAGCCGCCCGGTGTGTCGGCTGGGCGTTGATGCACTGCCTTCTGAACTGGCCTTTTGGGCACTGTGGCACTGCCGCCATGCCCGCCCGCCGGATACCGCTCCCTTACGCTGATTGCCCCCATCACGGGTGCGCCGTCGCGCGCGCCTGCCTGACGCAAACGTAAGAGAGTTGCCATGAGTACCGTCTTTGCCAGCCTGCACGAAGCCCAATCCTTTCTTGACCAAAACCCCGATATCGAGATGTTCGAGCTGTTCATCCTCGACAGCAACGGCGTGCCCCGCGGCAAGCTGCTGCACCGTGATGAACTGCTGGCGGCCTACGCCACCGGCCGGCCGCTGCCCAGTACCATCCTGGGCCTGACCCTCAATGGCGATGACGTGGAAAACTCCGGCCTGGTGTGGGAGGTGGGGGATATCGACTGCCGCGCCTACCCGATCAGCGGCAGTTTGCAGCGTATGCCGTGGCGGTTGATTCCCACGGCGGCGGTGCAGGTCAGCATGCACCCGGAGGAAGGCTTGCCGGCGACCGTGGCCGACCCCCGACACCTGCTGGCCAAGGTCATCGACGGGCTCAAGGCCGATGGTTATTACCCGGTGATGGCGGCGGAACTGGAGTTCTACCTGCTGGACCAGAAGCCCGACAGTAACGGCCGCCCACAACCGGCGCGTGATATGGACGGCGGTCGCCCGCGCTCGACCCAGGTCTACGGCCTGCGCGAGCTGGAGCAGATCGAGCCGTTTCTGGCCGACCTGTACAGCGCCTGCAAGCTGCAAGGCATTCCCGCGCGCACGGCGATTTCCGAATACGCCCCCGGCCAGGTGGAGATCACCCTCGAGCATCGCAGCGATGCGTTGCAGGCGATGGACGAGGCGGTGCGCTACAAGCGCCTGGTCAAGGGCGTGGCCCACAAACACGGGATGACCGCCTGTTTCATGGCCAAGCCGTTCGACGACCTGGCCGGCACCGGCATGCACATGCACGTCAGCCTGGCGGACGCCGATGGCAACAATCTGTTTGCCAGCGAGGCAGCCGACGGTACGCCGCTGCTGCGCCAGGCGGTCGGCGGGATGCTCAGTACCTTGCTCGATTCCTTGCTGCTGTTCTGTCCCAACGCCAACTCTTACCGGCGTTTCCAGAGCAACAGCTATGCGCCGCTGGCGGCCACCTGGGGTGTCGACAACCGCACCGTCAGCCTGCGGGTGCCGGGTGGGCCGGCGTTTTCGCGGCATATCGAACACCGCATCTGTGGCGCCGATGCCAACCCGTACCTGGCGGCGGCGGCCATTCTTGCGGGGATCCACCGTGGCATTCGCGAGCAGCGCGATCCCGGCGCGCCGGTGACGGGCAACGGTTATGCCCAGGCCAAGGAGCTGCTGCCCACCGACTGGCTCACCACTTTGCGTGCCTTGGAAGGTTCGGCCTGGGCGCGTGAAGCGTTCGGCGAGGAATTTCTCGGCGTGTACCTGGCGGTCAAGCGGGCCGAGTACCGGCAGTTCATGGGCGAGGTGGGCGAGCAGGACTGGCGCTGGTACCTGCACCAGGCGTGATGATGAACCCTGAGTCTTTCGACCTTTTTTTCACGCGGGGGTGATTAAGCTGAAAGTCCAGTGTCCGTAGAGACCGGTTCATCTACATGAGTACCGTGATGTCGTCGCAACCCCCATCGTCCATCGAGGCTGAATTCGCCGCGCGCTGTGATCGTGACCACGCTCGCGTCTGTGGTGACCCACGGCCGCCAGGCTTGTTGCGGCGCCTGTGGTTATGGCGCGACGAGCGCCTGGTGCGCCAGGCTCTGAAAGTCGCGGGGGAGCCCGGCCTGTTGCTGGACCTGGCCTGTGGGGCGGGACGCTTCTGGCCGGTGCTGGCCGAGCACAGCAATCGCGTGATCCTGGCCTCGGACTTTTCCCAGACCATGCTTGATCATGCCCAGAGCCACTATGGCGCGGCCTTTCTGCGGCGGATCAAGACGTTCCAGGGGTCGGCATTTTCCATCGGCCTGTCGGCCAACGCGGTGGACTGTATTTTTTGCCTGGAACTGTTTCGCCACGTCTCCAGTGTCGAAGCGCGACTGACGCTGTTGCGCGAGTTTCACCGGGTCAGCCGCGACACGGTGATTGTCGCGGTGGACAGTGACAGCCGCCATCGTCAGCTCCACCCGCCGGGCACAGGGCAACCCTTGTTGTCCCATCGTGTGGAGGTGGAAGCGGAGTTTCGCCAGGCGGGCTTCACGGTGCTGAACCAGCAAGAGTTCATGCCCGGCTCGGCCCTGTGGCGGGTTTATGTACTGCGCAAAAGAGGATAACCCTCAACTGTCGGGCTATTCTTCGTCTCCTGTCAGAGTTTTCATGATAGCTGGCACACTGCGGGTGCTCGAAAGTCCCGCTGGCGATATATACTGCGCGCCATTCTTCAAGGGAGAGCCGTGTGGCCATCGATATTCACTGGATCTGCGACAACGATAGCCTCGGCCAGCATTGCGCCGAATGGCAGCAGTTGCCATTCGTCGCCCTCGACACCGAATTCATGCGGGTCGACACCTTCTATCCCATCGCCGGGTTGATCCAGATCGGGGATGGTGTACGCGCTTATCTGATCGATCCCCTGACCATTGATAACTGGCAACCCCTGGCCGCCTTGCTGGAAAACCCGGCGGTGATCAAGGTGGTGCATGCCTGCAGTGAAGACCTGGAAGTGCTGCTGCGTCTGACCGGCAGCCTGCCGGTGCCATTGTTCGATACCCAACTGGCAGCCGCCTACTTGAACCTCGGTTTCTCCATGGGCTACTCGCGCCTGGTGCAAGCGGTGCTGGACATCGAGTTGCCCAAGGGCGAGACCCGTTCGGACTGGCTGCAGCGGCCATTGTCCGAGACCCAGGTCAGTTACGCCGCCGAAGACGCGGTGCACCTGGCGGAAGTCTATACACGCCTGCGTCCGCGACTTTCGGACGAAAAATACGCCTGGGTTCTGGAAGACGGCGCCGAGCTGGTGGCCAACCTGCGCCGGGAAATCGACCCTTACGAGGTGTACCGCGACGCCAAGCTGGCCTGGAAACTGTCCCGTGCCCAGCTCGCCGTCCTGCGCGAACTGTGCGCCTGGCGCGAGCAGCAAGCCCGTGCCCGCGACCTGCCACGCAACCGCATCGTCCGCGAACACTCGCTATGGCCCCTGGCCAAGTCGCAGCCGGATAACCTCGCGGCCTTGGGCAAAATCGAAGACATGCACCCGCGTACCGTGCGCCAGGACGGCGAATTCCTGCTGGGCCTGATCAAGCGTGCCGCCAGTGTGCCGATGGACCAATGGCCGCCGGCCGTGCCTGAGCCGTTGCCGGTGGATGCCGCTGTGCTGATCAAGCAACTGCGCGCCCTCGGCCAGACCTTCGCCGAACGCCTGGACATGGCCCCGGAGCTGATGCTGCGCAAGAAAACCCTCGAGGCACTGGTCAAGAGTGGCTACCCCGATGGGCCTTACCAATTGCCTGACTCGCTGCGTGGCTGGCGCCGCGAGTTGATGGGCCAGGCGCTGCTCGACAGCCTGGCCACTGCCGGAGAACAGCCTTGAAACATATTTGTTCCATCTACCGCAGCCCGAAACGCGCAGGCATGTACCTCTATGTGCTCAAAAGCGATGCCCTGGAACGCGTGCCCGAGGGCCTGCTGACCGTGTTCGGCAAGCCGGTACACGCGTTCAACCTGGTGCTGACGCCGGAACGCAAACTGCAGCAGGAAGATATCGTCGCGGTCCTGGACAACCTGCAAAAGCAGGGCTACCACCTGCAAATGCCACCGCCGGATGACGAGTACATCGAGCACTTGCCCGAAGAACTGCTGCGCCGTAACGACCCGATGTGATCGACCCGTGTCCCGCTCGGGACACGTTTGAATCGAATGACCTGGCGAGCCCCGAGCCCTGCAGTCAGTTTGCTGTCGGTGGCCGCCTGCACTGTTTTTGAAAGGTTTGAACCATGCGCGTTCTGATAGCAGAACAGGACCACCCGCTGTACGCCCGACTGCTGCGCGAAGCGGCGCCGGATCTTGAAGTCCTGACCAGTGGCGACTCGGCCCAATTGTCGCGCCATGCCGCCGATTGCCCGGTATGGCTGGGCCAGCCGGACCTGCTGGCAACCCTGCTGCGCCAGGGCCATCACCCGCAATGGCTGCAATCGACCTGGGCTGGCATCACGCCGCTGCTGGCCGATGGCTTGCCTCGGGATTATCGCCTGACCCGCGCGGTCGGCATTTTTGGCCAGGTGATGGCCGAGTACGTGCTCACCTACATGCTCGGTCACGAGCGTGAGGTGCTGGCGCGCCTGGTCAGCCAGGTCGAGCGCAAGTGGGACAACCGCATGGGCCAGAGCCTGGCGGGGCGCAAGGTGCTGATTGTCGGCACCGGTGATATCGGCCAGAGCGTGGCGCAATTCCTGCTGCCCTTTGGTGTGGAGTTGTACGGCATTGCCAGCCAAGCCCGGGAGCAGGCCCCGTTTATCGAGGTAGCCGGGCCGGATCAACTGGGCCGTCTGGTGGGCGAGGTGGACTATGTGGTCAACCTGCTGCCCAACACCCCCAATACCCACGATCTGTACGATGCGGCGCTGTTTAAGCAGTTCAAGCCCACCGGCCTGTTTATCAACGTCGGCCGGGGTGTGGCGGTGGTGGATGCCGATCTGGTCGAGGCCCTGAAAGAAGGGCACCTGGCCGGCGCGGTCATCGACGTTTGTCGCCAGGAACCACTGCCACAGCGCCATCCGTTCTGGACCGCCTGGGGCTTGTTGCTGACCGGCCACAGCTCGGCGCCGACCTGCCCGCGGCGCATGGTGGCACTGTTTGTCGAAAATCTGCGGGCGTACCAGGCCAAGGATTCGCTGCGTGGCGAGGTGAGTTTCGAGCGGGGATACTGAAACACCCCACATCGCGAGTAGCGCGCATCTGATTTTATCGCTGGCGGCAACGTGGGAGGCTCACTGACCTTAAGAAGGGAGGCCTCTCCATGCTTGAATCGCGCTCTGTTGCTTCGCAACCGTCTCTGGGGGCCATGCTGCCCGCATCGTTGGCTGATCCCGTCAGCACCCCACCGACGGAATCCAACCTGGCAACTGGCGGCGAAGAGGTCCGGATCAGCCTGGTCGAGGAGAAGCCAGGCCTTGAGGCTGCACTGGGCGACAGGCAGAACCTCAAGGTACTGGGGCAAAAGCTCTACGAAGTCGCCACCCGGCTGGGGGTAAACGCCACACCCCAGGCAGTGCAGGCCGCGTTGGCGCATACCCCCCTGGACATAGACGCCGGCTCCTCCTATCCCCTGGCAGACGGCAAGAGCGCCACTTTGGCGAGCGTCATCAGGCACCTCGGCCTGTTCCTGCCCCTCAGCCACTTTCATCTCATCAGCCTCGCCGATGCAGTCACTGCAAGAGCCCTGGAGCATCCGCTTGGCGATTTTGGCGGAGGGTTGTCGTGGCCGGTGCCCATGAGCCCGGATGAGCAACGCAGGCTGGGTGCGTTCGCCCAGAGCCACCTCGCAGAGCAGCCGCAGGGCGCACAAGGCCAGGGGCTGCTGGATTTTCTGGACCAGCGCCAGCCCGTTGCCACACCGGTATCGAGCAACCCCGTCAAGGCCCTGGAATCCCTGGTGAGTTCCGCTGAAGGGCAGCGGCTGGGAAAGCATCTGCAAGAGCAAATGGGCGGGATAGCCACCGACCGCAGCGTCAACGACTATCTGCTGGCCGCCATCGCGGTGCAGTTGGATCCGCAGTCCATCGCCGCGCCTCATCGCAACAAGGTGGCGGGTTTCGACCTGGCCAGCGATGCGCACTGGGGCAAACCTGCCTCCTTCGTGGTGGACAGGTTGAGCAGGCACCTGAGCAGCAGTGGCAAGACCAGCCCGCAGATGGCCGGGGTAGGCGCCTATGGGTTGCTGGCCCGCAAGGCGCCTGAATTTCTGGTCAAGGACATCCCGGACCGGGTGACCTATGGCAGCCCGGCCTGGGTCAGCCTGGCAATTGCTGCGGCGACCATCGAGGCCCAGTCGCCGGGGAAAGTGCCGAACATGACCTTCGCCCAGGTCATGCAGCAGGCAGAAAGTGCGGGCACGGCCGATCCTGGTCTTACCCGCGATGTGCAGCGGGCGGCCCTGGTGGGCTGGGGTGTGGTCAATGGCCTGCTCGAACGCAAGGAGGATGAGCGCTACACCGACGCAGAGCTGAACCTGCTGCAAACCACCTTCAACACCCGCCAGCGGCAAATGATCACTGCCAGCCAGTCCTTGGATAAGGACATTCCCAGTCGCAAAGCGATGGCCCTGAAGGCGCTCAAGCACCGGTTTGGCGAGCTGGGCGGGCTTTTTGAAGAGCCGTTGATCAACACCACCCATCATCCTCGTGGTGGCCCCGGAACACCGGCAACCACACTGGTCGGCCATCATTCGCTGTTGGATATCGCCATGATGGACCTGCCGTCGCCGGCGGTGTTCTATTCGGCGGACAGTCGCATTCCCCTGGCCGAATTGAATGCCAATCACCGATTTGGCATAACCGAGGCATTCAACCAGCAGTTCAATGACACGATCCGGAGTAAAAAGGCTGCGATCGCTGTCGCCATCAAACACTTGATCGCACAGCTTCCATTGGCGGATCGGAAGAAATTCGAATATGGAAAAATCACCTTCTATCAAAACCTGTCCCACACGCTAGGCCTTGGATTTGCGGATAAAACCGATCATCCCAAGGGGCAGGAACTGCTGTTGAAAATTGAAGGGGAGGGTGAGCCTGCAGCATACGAAATCAACTTTGCCCAAGGTGTTATTCGATCGACGGACCTCTGGCGAGCGGATGTGCGCACTTCAAGAAAGGCCAATCTTGTCCGCGAGACCCGAGAGTTCGTACCGCGCAATGACGCTGTGCAGCAGAAAAAACAAAGCGTTCCGGTAAGCAACGCGTTACTGGATAGCTTTGCTTCGGATCGCACTCGATACATCGCCGATGCATTTGTTGAACACCTTGATCTCGATGATCCCGACATAAAGGAACACGCGCGGGGGCAGACCACGTTGGACAAACAGCGGGGCAGGGCAGCAGTGGCTGAAGCGTATCTGTTGAGCCTTGTTCCGTTTTATTCGGCGATTGGCAATTTCCAGCAGGGTAATTATGGCGAAGGGGCTACTGACCTTGCGCTGGATATCTTTGGCTTGCTCAGCGCTGGCGCTGCAAACGCAGGGAAATTGGGCCGATTGGGTGGTACTGCGTTATCCGCAGCGGCGAAGGTTTTACAGGGCGCAAAGATCATTGGGGCTGCCACGATCAGTGCATTGAACCCCCTTGGCGGGTGGGGCGAGTTGGCGGTCGGCGGTGCCAGGTTGGTCGGCAAAGGCGTTTCCAAAGGGATTGAGGCGGTTAACCGGCTCAGGGGGGCTTCCGGCAGCTATGACTTGTTGAAGGCGGTCAGTAAGGACTATGGCACCGCGGCCACGGGCACGTTCAGGGTCGCAGGGCAGCGTGTCGAGGGCGGTGCGGTGCTCCAGGGCGGCAAATGGTATGCCTTCGACGCCGACAAGATGCGGCCTTATGGCGGGCCCCTTGAAGGGTTCACCGCAGAAACCAAGGCGATGGGCGGCACGCTCGCCGTGGCGCGTATTGCGCCGGGCAGTGAGCTGAGCAATCGGATGCTGCTCGAGTACAGCGTTGCACCCGCAAGCATTGCCGGGCTTTCGCGCAATAGTCAGGGGGTCTACGTCGCGGCTGATGGCCACCTGTCCCATATCCGCCACACCGACAGCGCTGGTAAGACTGCGGTCTATGAAGTCCGCCAAGTCACCCGTACCGAGGATGGGGTGGTGCAGGCTCGGATCTATCACAAAGGTCGGCAGACGCCGCTGCTGGTTCAGCATGTACAGGGCGATCAGTGGCAGCGCCTGCGTTTGCCCGGCGCCGCTCCGCAATCGGTGGCAGACGATCTGGGGGAGGTGATTGGACTTGGCGGCGAGGGGGTCATCTACGCAAGTCGCGACGGGAAAAGTGTCTACAAGGATCTTGGCCCTACCTCAATCAAACCTCCCGCTAAATACGTCAGCATGGAGGCGATATCGCTGAATAAATATTATGGTGAGGGGTTTGCAAGTGTGATCATCGAGGACGGTCGTAAATATATAAAGATGGGCAAAGTCGATGGCGTGGATCTCAGTAAGTTTGAGAGAAACAGTTTGCCGCCAGAAGCGCGATCATTAATGGATGATGTATTGGCGCAGATGGAGGCCAAGGATATCTATCACAATGATCTGCAATTAAAGAACTTTATGTATTCGGCCAAAGACCAGAAGATTTATCCGGTGGATATGGATTCGCAGGGCGCGGAGTTTATGGTGCCGGTGGTGATGGCGGCTTATAAGCGACAGAAGGAGGAACTGCGCAGGGCGTTTGCCAGCCTTGTCGCTAAAGCCCCTTGAGCAACTTGCGATGCCCCCTGCCGGTGTTTAACGGCAGGGGGGGCGGCGACTGCCCTGGCCACAGGCGGATCCCGTGCTTAAAGGTTGAAATCCCCTTCAGCCACCAACTCGGTCAAAGGCCGGCGCGGGCTGGGAGCCTCCCGGGCCTGCAGGTAGTCCGCCAGAGTCGATTTGTCACCGAGCTTGCCCACGGCGACGGCCGCGTGCAGCGCATAACCCTCGGGGATCTTCAGTTCCTTGCGGGTCAGCTCCTGATCGAAACCGGCCATGCCGTGGGTGTGCCAGCCGCTGAGGCTGGCCTGCAGCGCCAGGTGGCCCCAGGCCGAGCCGGTGTCAAAGGTGTGCCAGAGTGCCGGGGTTTCTTCACTGGCGCCGGGCACCGCAAAGTCGGTTTTCGAGATCACGATCACCAATGCCGACGCATGTTGTGCCCAGCCACGGTTGAACTCGTTCAGCAGGCCCAGATACCGTTGCCAATCCGGCGTATCGCGCCGCGCGTACAAAAAGCGCCAGGGCTGCGAGTTATAAGCCGAAGGTGCCCAGCGTGCGGCTTCGAAGAAACTCAGCAGGGTTTCCACCGCAATGCTCTCGCCGGTAAACGCACGCGGCGACCAACGTTCGGTGAACTGCGGATGAATCGGATAATCGGCAACGCGTGGCTCAGTGCTCATAAGCGCATCCTGATGAAAAAAACGGCCTTCAAAGCTACGTCGCCACTGCACGTCTGACAAGTCTCGCCTTACCGGCAGTCGTAAGCGCTTGGCCCCAGGGGGCTTGGGCACTAGACTGGCGACCTTTTCACCTACCGATACTGATGTAGAGCCATGGCCGCTAAAGTCGAACCTTTCTGGATACGCAAAACCCTTGAGCACCTCGACCAGGAGGAGTGGGAGTCGCTGTGCGACGGCTGTGGCCTGTGCTGCCTGCAAAAGCTTGAAGACGAAGACGACAACAGCGTCTATTACACGCGTATCGCTTGCAAACTGCTGGACCTGAAAACCTGCCAGTGCACCGACTACCCAAACCGCCGGGACTCGGTGCCCGATTGCATCCAGCTCACCCCGGGCCAGGCCGACCAGTTCAAGTGGCTGCCGCCGACCTGTGGCTATCGCCTGGTCAGTGAGCGCAAGGATTTGCCGCTCTGGCACCACCTGGTCTGCGGTGACCGCGATGCGGTGCACCACGAACGTATTTCCCAGTCCGGCCGCATGCTCAGCGAAGGCAGCGTGCCCGAGGACGATTGGGAGGATTACCTGATTTTCCGCGCAGGCTGAGGAGAGCGTATGACGGTCCAAGCCAAGCTGGCGGCGAGCCTGCTGTTGCTGGGGTTGAGCGCGTCGGCGTGGTCGGCGAAAAAGGTCGACCTCGATTATCACGTCAAACTGTTGCCCCAGAGCGATCAGGCCGAGGTGCGCCTGAGCCTGTCCCAGGGTTCGGCTGTGCGCAGCCTGAACTTCGACCTGGGTCGCGACGGTGACTACAGCGACTTCAAGGCTGATGGCCAGTGGCAGGTCACGCCTGACGCGGGGGCCAGTCGCGGCCTGTGGCAGCCGGGTGCCGACAAGGCCAGCCTGACCTACCGCGTGCGCCTGAGCCATGCGCGCAAGGCCGGCATCTACGAGTCGCGCATGACCCCCAGTTGGGCGCTGTTTCGCGGCGAGGATCTGGTGCCGGCGGCTCGCCTGGACCAGCAGGACGGCGTGGAGTTGGTGTCCCGGCTGACCTTCGAGCTGCCGCCGGGCTGGAAAAGCGTCGAGACCGCCTGGCCACGGATCGGCAAGCATAAGTTCCGTATCGACAATGTCTCCCGGCTGTTCGACCGGCCCACCGGCTGGATGGTCGCCGGCAGCCTGGGCAGCCGCCGGGTGCGCCTGGGCGAAACCGAAATCACCGTGTCCTCGCCCAAGGGCCAGGCCATGCGCCGTATGGACGTGCTGACCTTGCTGACATTTGTCTGGCCCCAGGTACAAGCGGCGTTTCCCCGGCATCCGGCCAAGCTGCTGCTGGTGGGCGCCAGTGACCCGATGCGCCGCGGCGCGTTCGCCGGGCGCGATTCGGTGTACCTCAATAGCCGTACGCCGCTGGTCAGTGAAAACGGCAGTAGCCCGCTGATCCGCGAAGTGGTGCAGGCCATTGGCCGGTTCAATGACCATCAGGGCAGTGACTGGATCAGTGAGGGCCTTGCGGAGTATTACGCCATCGAACTGCTGCGTCGCGCAGGCGGTATCAGCGATGAGCGTTATGGGGCGATACAGGCGCGCTTGAGCAAGGACGGCAAGGGCGTAACGACGTTACGCGGTGAGCACGTCAACGGCGCCACAGTGGCGCGGGCAGTGCTGGTGTTGCAGGAGCTGGATCGTGAAATTCGCCTGAAAACCCACAACAAACGCTCCCTGGACGACCTGACCCAGGCACTGATGCGCCTGGACAGCTTCAGCACCAAGGAGTTTGTGCAGTTGGCCGAAAGCGTGATCGGCCAATCCTCGGTGGTGCTCGACAGCAAATTGCTGCGCTGAAGCTCAACGGTGGAAGCAGGTTTGTGTAGGAGTTGGGTCGCCGCATCGCTGCGATGGCGGTCTACCAGTGGCCAATGTGCTGACTGAGCTACCGTCATCGCAGGCAAGCCAGCTCCCACAGGAGTCCGCGCACGCCTCGACGATCAGGTCGGCTGTCAGGCCGCCTCGCTTTGCTTGTGATCTTGATCTTAGGCGCCCCGTTAAACCACGCTGGCCGTCATCCGATTTTGATTTGGGGGGTAACCCGGCAGGACGCCGGGTTAGCCGCGCTGGGCCATGGATGGCCCATCGCGGCGGCCCCCCAAATCAATGTCGGATGACGGGCACACCGAGCCTAGGCGAGGTGCCGAGTGGTGGGGCAAGAGCGTTTTGCTTACTTTGGCGCTTCTCCAAAGTGAGCCGCCGTAAGGGCGGAACCAATAGCCGCCGTGACCCCAGCAACGGATATGTACACAACCCCAAGAACCACTAGAGAAAAGAGCTGTGTAGATACCTATGCTGCGCCCCGACAAGCCAGCTCCCACACAAGCCAGCCCCCACCTTTGGCTTGTGCCTCAGGGCGTAGTTTTTTCGGCAGCCACTTCAGCCCGAGTCTTGAGATTCTTAAGTTCCTCACCCGCGCGCTCGATGCGGGTGCGCACGCTATTCATATCCTGGCGGCTTTTTTCCAGCAGCGACTTGGCCGAACTATGGCCGCTGATCCCGCGCGCCAAGGCCACACCACCAATCGCCACCTGGATCAGGCCGAAAAAGCCACCGCGGCGAATGCCCTTGCCCATCATCACTACGCCACCGGCCAGTGAGCCAATGCGCTCCCAGCCCTGGACGTTCTGGGTCGGCTGGGTCTGGAACGGTGTCGATTCAATCATGGGTTTGAGGGTTTTGCTGTCGCTCATGGTCTGTCTCCAACAAAGGGCCATAGATATGTAACTGACTGCGGGCCAGAGGTGGATGTTCCCGCCAAATCAGTACTTGGGCCCCGAACGGGTGTTATTGCCCTTGGCCAGGCGATCGTAGAGCACCACGTTGACGGTGGCCGCAAGGTTCATGCAGCCGGTGGTCGGGATGTAGACCACATCTTCGCACCACTCGCGGATCTCTTTATCGAGGGAGCCATCTTCGGGGCCGAAGATATACAGCGCACGATCAGGATGGGTGTATTCCGGCAGCGGCCGGGCACCGTCCACCAGCTCCACGGCAACCGGAATGCAGCCCAGGGGCAGGATCTTTTTCAGGTCGTCGATGCCGATCAGCGGGATGTCGTGGTGGACTTTCTTGGTGTCGGTAATAAAGTCCCGGGCCCGCTCATAGCGTTTACCGGTGTAGAACACCGAAGCCACCCCATAGCAGCCAGCAGCGCGCATGACCGAACCGACGTTTTCGGGGGATTTGGGGTTATACAGACCGATGCAGCTGTAGCGTTTATTGCCCACGGGAGAGGGTGCCTTCGAGAAAAACCGCAATTATACGGGGATTGCTCGAGCAGCGGTCGCTATAGAAATGGTGTGTTTGGGCGATTGTCATCGCGGGCAAGCCCGGCTCCCACAGGTGAACACATTTCAAATGTGGGAGCCGGGCTTGCCCGCGATGACGTCGTAACGTTCAGCGACGACCGTCAGTCGTCCTTCTTCATCAACCCCGCCAACGCCGCAAACGGGTTGTGCGTGGCCTTGGCGATGGTCGGGCTGCTGGTGGAGCCTTCGCCGAAATACTGTTGGTCGGTATAGCGCGAGTGCTCGTTGTCATGGCAGTACAAGCAGAGCAATTCCCAGTTGGAACCGTCCTGGGGGTTGTCGTCATGGTTGTGGTTACGGTGGTGCACAGTCAGTTCGCTGAGGCGCTTGCCGGCGAATTCACGGGCACAGCGGCCACACACATGGGGGTACATTTTCAGGGCTTTGTCGCGGTAGCCCATTTCCCGGTCGCGCTGGGCATCGGCAAGGATGCGGTCCAGCTTGGCGGTGTGGGAGGGCGGGTTGCTTGAGCTCATCATGGCTCCTGTTTTCTAGTGGATCACGGATGGCGTTGATTCTAGCTGCTCGCGGGGCAATAAGCCCTTGGCTTTTTCAGCCCGGGGGCCGGCCGGCGATGGGGTGCTGTGGAGCGGGGTAATAATGCCCGCCTATCTATTTAAAAACCGTTGGGAAGTTAAAGAGCGCAAAAGTTACTCTGGGGCGAGAAAGTGTTGGACTAACTTTGCCAAGTTCTTTAATGTGGCGCCTCTTGGCCCACCGCCGCTGTGGTGTCGAGTATTCAATAAGCCTGGTCTTTCCGGGCGACCGTTAGTTTCCCGTGCAATCGGGTTTTCCCATCACGATATCAGCCTCCGCGGCTGGCGTTGTGGCGTTTCAAATCAGAGGCGCTCGTCCAGAGCGTGCTGCTGCCTATCACCGAAGTCGGGTGGGTTGAAGAGTCTGATGATCGTCTTTCCAATAATAAAAAACGACGAATTACCCTGTACTTATAAATTCATGACTCTGGAATTATATTCTGTGTGAGTTGTAAGTTTGTGGTGCGTGTTAATAAGTTTTGATGCTCATTTTGCTTATATTCAACGGCTCGGTCTTCAATTCAATACATGCAATTTGTTGTAGAGGCTGTTGTGTCTAAAGGTGTTGTTCTGGCGGTTTCCGCTTCCTTCCTGTTTGGCGTGCTGTATTTCTTTACCTCTCTTCTTGAGCCCTTGGATGGCCAGCAGATATTTGCCTGGCGAATCCTTATTTCGTTGCCCTTCATGACGCTGCTGCTCGCCCTGTCCGGGGATTGGCAATGGGTGCCGCTGATCTACAAGCGCTTGCGCGAGAAACCGGCCTTGCTGCCCTGCGTGGTGCTGACCAGCGCGCTGGTGGGGGTGCAGTTATGGATCTTTATGTGGGCGCCGCTCAATGGCCACGGCCTGGACGTTTCCCTGGGTTACTTCCTGTTGCCGCTGACCATGGTCATTACCGGGCGTATCGTTTATGGCGAACGCCTTTCCCATCTGCAAAAGATTGCCGCCGTGTTGGCTGCGGTGGGGGTGGGCAATGAGTTGTACCGCACGGGTGGGTTTTCCTGGACCACCCTGGTGGTCTGCGTCGGTTACCCGCTGTATTTCGTCCTGCGCCGGCGCTGTGGCACCGACAACCTGGGCGGTTTATGGCTGGACATGATGCTGATGATCCCGGTGGCGCTGTGGTTCATCCTCGGCGGCCACCCCATCGGCGAGACGCTGGCGCAGCGCCCGGCGTTGTACTGGCTGGTGCCAGTGATGGGCCTGGTCAGTGCGGCGGCAGGTTATTGCTACATCCTCGCCAGCCGCCTGTTGCCCTTCAGCCTGTTCGGTCTGCTCAGTTACGCTGAGCCGGTGCTGCTGGTGGCGGTGTCGCTGATGCTGGGCGACAGCCTCAAGCCGGGCCAGTGGATGACCTACCTGCCCATCTGGCTGGCGGTGGTGGTGTTGGTGCTGGAAGGTTTGCGGCATCTGAATCGCCTGCGCCGCTCGATCTGACCGGCGCGCCCTTCAGCCCTTGAGTTTCTCGGCAATCCAGATGGTATGCCGGGTGCCCTTGTTGCCATGGGCAAAGACTTGCACTTCCTCGGCCTTGAAGCCGGCCTTGCGCAATTTGTCGCTGAACTGCTTGTCGGCGCTGGCCGACCACACGGCCAGCACGCCCTTGGGGCGCAGGGCCTTGGCGCAGGCGCTGAGGCCGCCGGCGGAGTACAGCCAGCTGTTGGCTTTCTGCGTCAGGCCTTCGGGGCCGTTGTCGACGTCGAGCATGATTGCATCAAAGCCCTGGGGCTCGGCCTGCAGCACCTTGGCCACGTCTTCCAGGCGGATCACGGTGCGCGGGTCCTGCAGCGGGTTGCCGGATTTTTCCCCGAGCGGGCCGCGATTCCACTCCACGACGCCCGGCACCAATTCAGCCACCACCACTTCGGCCGTCTTGCCCAGGTGCTTGAGGGCCGAGGCCAGGGTGAAGCCCATGCCCAGGCCGCCAATCAATACCCGTGAACCGGGGCGTCCGGCGACCTTGCGGCAGGGAATCTCTGCCAGGGCATCTTCGGAACCGTGCATGCGCGTGTTCATCAATTGCCCGCCGTCACCGCCCTGGATCTTGATCACAAAATCCTCGCCGTATTCGAACAGGCACAGGGCGCCGCCGTTATCGGGGATCGGGGTGGTGTCGAGCAGCACGAAACGTTTCATGGAAATCTCATTGGGAAGGGCATTCTTGCGCGGTTGGGAGTAGCCTTGGGACTGGTTAACAGTCAGGCCATGGAGCCATCGATGAAGTGCAGCATTCTAGCGGTCATTGTAGGAAGTGTGCTCACATTGGGTGCCGCACATGCCCAGCAGTTGCAACCGGTGCCGAACACGCCGGCGACCACCACCGGCGCGCCGGGCACTGCAACGCCGACCCCGTATCCGCAAATCACCCCGCCAACCGCACCCAAGCCACAAGGGGCCGGGGTGCCGTTGCCACCGATTGAAATGCCCAAGCCGCCCAAGGATCAGACCTTGCCCGGCCTGCAGCAAAACGACAGCAAGCCGAAGGCGGCGGGCTCTTAAACCAGCCCCAGGGCCTTGAACACAAAGGCGTATTCCAGGGCCACATCACGCAACCCCTGGTAACGCCCGCTCATGCCGCCATGGCCGGCGCCCAGTTCGGTCTTGAGCAGCAGCAGGTTGTCGTCGGTCTTGGTGGCCCGCAGCTTGGCCACCCATTTGGCGGCTTCCCAGTACTGCACGCGGCTGTCGTTATAGCCGGCGATCACCAGCATCGCCGGGTAGGCCTGGGCGCTGACGTTTTCGTAGGGCGCATAGGCCTTGATCCGCTCATACACCTCGGGCTCCTGTGGGTTGCCCCATTCGTCATATTCGGTGACGGTCAGTGGCAGGTCCGGGTCGAGCATGGTGTTGAGTACATCGACAAAAGGCACTTCGGCAATCGCCGCCTGGAACAACTCCGGGCGTTGGTTGAGCACGGCACCGATCAACAGCCCGCCGGCGCTGCCGCCGCTGATAGCCAGTTGTTTGGAGGTGGTCAGGCCCTCGGCGATCAGGTGTTCGGCGCAGGCGATAAAATCGCTGAACGTGTTTTGCTTGTGCTCCTGCTTGCCGGCGCGGTACCAGGCTTCGCCCAATTCGCCGCCACCGCGCACATGGGCAATGGCAAACGCCACGCCACGGTCCAGCAGGCTCAGGCGCGCATGGGAAAACCACGGGTCGAGGCTCGAACCGTAGGCGCCGTAGCCGTACAGGTACAGCGGCGTTGGCTGGCCCACCTGGTCGCGCTTGACCACCAGGCTGATCGGCACCTGGGTACCATCGGCAGAAGTGGCCCATAGCCGCTGGCTGACATAATCGTCGGCATTGAACACGCCCAATACCGGGGTTTCCTTGAGCACTTGCTGCGCGCCGCTGGCCAGTTCCAACTGGCGGACCTGGGCCGGACGATTGAGTGCTTCATAGCGCAGGCGGATCTTGTCGCTGTCGAATTCCAGGCTGTTTTGCACGTACAGGCTGTAGGCCGCGTCTGGTAATTCCACGCGGTAAGTCGGCAGGCCTTGTGGGTGCACGTCGATTACCGGCAAGCCGCCAATGCGCAGGCTCAGGGTCATGGCCCGGGCGTTGAGGGTCACGCCATCGAGCATCACTGCGTCATCGTGGGCAATCAGGTTGTGCCACTGGTCTTCAGTGGGCACGCTGCCGTTGTCAGCCGCCTGGAACAGCGCAAAGTTGATGCCATCGCGGTTGCTGCGGATAAACCAGGTCCATTGGTCGTCCAGCTTGCCGTGGTCGACATCGTATTCATGACCTTCAACCCGTGGCGCCAGGCAGGCAAATGCCTGTTGCGGCTGCTCGGCGTCCAGGGCCCAGACTTCGCTGGTGGTCTTGCTGCCCAGCGACAGCAGCAATTGGCGCTCGGAACTGGAGCGGTAGCAATGCAGGAAAAAGCGCCCGTCGGGCTCGTGAAACACTTCTTCGGCGGCGGTGCCGTCCAGCCGATAGCGATACAGCTTGTGCGGGCGATGGGTGTCGTCCAGTTCACCGAAGAACAGCGTCAGGCTGTCGTTGGCCCAGGTCATGCTGCCGTCGCAGTCTTCGAAGGCCAGTTCACTGACCTTGCCTGAAGACAATTCCTTCACGTACAGGGTGTAGATCTCTTCGCCATTGGTATCCAGGCTGTAGGCCAGGCGCTTGTGGTCCGGGCTGATGCTGAAGGCACCGAGGGAGAAAAAACCACCATTGGCCAGCACATTCGGGTCCAGCAGCAATTCTTCGGCGCTTTCGTCGATCTGCTGGCTGTCGTCGGCCGGGCGTGGGCAGCGGTAATGCCGCGCGTATTCGTCACCGGCAGTGGTGCGTGTGTAATACAGGTACGGGCCCCAGGGCGAGGGCAGTGACAGGTCGGTCTCGAGGATACGGCCCTTGATTTCCTGGAACAGGCTTTCGCGCAACGCGCTCTGCTCCTCAAGTTGCGCCTCTTGCCAGGCATTTTCGGCCTTGAGGTAGTCGAGCACCTCGCTGTTGTCGCGCTCCTGCAACCAGGCGTACGGGTCCTGGCCTGAATCCTGGCGGGCAATTGGGGCGGCAGCGGCGTGGGTCGATGAAGGCATGGATCACTCTCTGTCTGGGGGTGGGCCGACGGCGTTGCAGCCGTGGCACTCAAAAGCCGTTATCATACGGGCCTGTTTGCCTACCTTGCCATGGACACCATGACCGAGAACGACTATCTGACCGCTTGGGGCCTTTACGCCTTCGCCGCTTTGGGCTGCCTGCTGGTGTGGTTTCGCCTGACCCGCTGGATCTGGCGCTGGCTGCGCGAACCGCTGCGGTTGCTGATGGCGGTGCTGCTGTTGAGCCCGACCATTGTCGACCCGGTCAAGGAGCAATTCGCCCCGGCCGTGGCCATCACCGCCCTGGATCTGTTGCTCAAAGTGGGCAATAACGCCTGGCGGGCGGTGTCCGACTTGCTGATGTACGCCATGATCGCCTTTGGCCTGTACCTGGTCTTTGTGCTGATCCGCTGGCCCATCGAACGTGCCGCCAAGGCCCGGCGTGAGCAGAAAGCCGCGGCTGCGGCAGCGGTTGCGGCCGAGCCTGAGGACGACGAACCCTATGGCCGTGCGCCGGCCCCCGTCAGTGGTATGCGGGTCGAACCGCGTCTTTAACGTTGTTTGCCCAGCATCGAGAGTCCTGGCATGTGTGAATTATTGGGCATGAGTGCCAACGTACCGACCGACATCGTGTTCAGCTTCACCGGGCTGATGCAGCGCGGTGGGCGCACCGGGCCGCACCGCGATGGCTGGGGCATTGCCTTCTACGAGGGCCGTGGCTTGCGGCTGTTCCAGGACCCGGCGGCCAGCAGCGAGTCGGAAGTGGCGCTGCTGGTGCAGCGTTATCCGATCAAGAGTGAAGTGGTGATTGGCCATATCCGCCAGGCCAACGTCGGCAAGGTGAGCCTGTCCAACACCCATCCGTTCGTCCGCGAGTTGTGGGGGCGCAATTGGTGTTTCGCCCATAACGGCCAACTCGCCGACTTCACGCCCCGGGCCACGTTCTACCGCCCGGTGGGCGATACCGACAGCGAAGCCGCCTTCTGCGACCTGCTCAACCGCATCCGTGAGGCGTTTCCCGAGCCCGTGGATATCGAGCAGGTGCTGCCGGACCTGATCGCCGCCTGCGCCGAATACCGCAGCAAGGGCGTGTTCAACTGCCTGCTCAGTGATGGTGATTGGCTGTTTTGCTACTGCTCGACCAAACTGGCGCAGATCACCCGCCGCGCACCCTTTGGCCCGGCGCGCCTCAAAGATGTCGACGTGATCGTCGATTTTCAGGCCGAAACCACGCCAAACGATGTGGTGACAGTGATTGCCACCGAACCCTTGACCGAAAACGAGACCTGGACCCGCTACGAACCGGGCCAGTGGAGCCTATGGCGGCGCGGCGAATGCGTCAGCCAGGGCACAACTGCATAAGGACGTTGATTATGTTGCTCAGCTATCTGCGCCTGGTGTTGTTTGCCATTGGCTTGTTGGTCGGGGTGCAAGTCCCGGGGTTTATCAACGACTACGCCAAGCGGGTCGAGGCCCATTTGATCGAGGCCCAGACCGGCCTGCGCGGTTTTGAAAGCACTGCGCAGCAGTTCTTCAAAGGCGATTTACAGGCCCTGGTCGCCCATTACCGCGCCAGCGATGACCCGGTATTCCGCAGCGATGCCAACAGCCTCGGCAGTTTGCTCGATCGCCAGGTGGCGTTGGACAAGCAGTTCCAGGCCATGCAGGGACCGTGGTACATCCGCGCCTTGCAGGTGGCGGTGGCCGCCGACCCGGATATTCGCCGGGAAACCTGGAATGGCTACAGCTACCAGATCCTCCTGACCCCCGAGGCCATGGGCTGGGGTTTGGGCGGGGCGATGCTGCTGTCGTTCGGCCTGGAGTGCCTGTTCCGTTTGATTGACTGGGTGGTGCTGGGCGGCAAGCGTCTGCGCCAGAGCCGGCCGATTGAAGAGCGGGACCTCAAAGGCCTCTGAATACGCCACAGATCTCAAGGTTGGAGCCAGCTCCCACCGTGAGGAATGCAGCTTCACGCTCTGGCTCTGCTTTTGATCCGGCTTTTGATCTGGCTTTTGATCTGGCTTTTGATCTTGATCTTAGGCGCCCCGTTAAACCACGATGGCCGCAGGCAGGTATTGCGCAGTGGGCACCCCCGGCATGGATGCCGGGGTAGCCGCGACACGGCCATGGATGGCCGATCGCGGCGGGCCCACGGAGCAATGCCTGACTGCGGGCATGCCGAGCCTAGGCGAGGCACCGAGTGGTGGGGCAAGAGCCCTTTTGGTTACTTTTGGGGCTCTTTTCCAAAAGTGACCCGCCGTAAGGGCGGAACCAATAGCCGCCGTTACCGCAGCAATGGATATGTACACATACCCAGAGGATAGCGGTGTAGATACCCATGCTGCGATAGCGTCACCGCGGTGCAACCGATGTACCGAGGTGCTTGCATCGCAGGCAAGCCAGCTCCCACACAAACCAGCTCCTACACAAGCCAGCTCCCAAACAAGCCCGCGCCTGCTAGGTTTAATCGGGTTTCTTCTGGTTGAGCACCATGCGCTCTTCACCCACTTCCTCGGCATACCGCGCCGCTACGCTTTGGCACAGCGCGACGATTTCCTCCACCAACTCCACCCCCACCCGCCACGACACCACCACCTGCAGGTTCGGCAAGCGCTGCGCCATGGGCAGCAATATCAACTCACCCCGCGCCAACTCTTCGCTGACCAGCACCGGCGGCAACGCGCCGATACCGAAGCCGTCGCGCAGCAAGCGGGTGATGGCCGACACCGAGTTCACGCAGTTCATGCGCGGCGCCGCGACGCCATGGGCTTGCATCAGGCTCAGCACATCCTGGTGCGGATGGGAGTTTTTCGAGTAGGTGATGATCCGTTCCTGGGCCAGTTCGGCCAGGGAGGTGTAATCACGGTTGTAGATCGAATGGCTGGCGACGATCCAGCCCATGGGGTGGCTGGCCAGCTCCAGGCTGCGCACCGATTCCTGGCGCAGCAGGTCGGTTTGCAGGATCAGGTCGAGAAAGCCTTTTTGCAGCTGATCGCAGAGGTTCAGCGCGGTATCGGCGACCAGCTCGATTTCCACCAGGGGGAAATGGTTCATCAACTCGGTCACCAAGGGGCTGAGCCAGGTATGAATCACCGTGTCCATCACGCCGATACGGATGCGTCCGACCTTGCTGCTGGTGGTTTCCAGCGACTGCTTGAGCCCCTGCATGGTGATCATCATCTGCTCGGCATACTCGAGCACCTTCACCCCATCCGGGGTCAGGCTCACGCCACGCGAGTCACGCAGGAACAGTTTCACCCCCAACTCGCTTTCCAGCACCGCAATGCGGCTGGAGATCGAGGCCTGGGTGGTGAACAGCTTCTCTGCCGTGAGCCGGAAGCTCTTGAGTCGGGCCACCCAGACGAAGGTTTCGAGGAACTTCAAATTCATGGGATCAACTTTTTCTTATGCATGGATCGGTTTTTATTAGTTGGACGCAACAGGGGCTGCGCGCCAAAAATCGGGCTGTCTCACGATAAGCGTCGTCGGGGCTCAGGACAACATCGTTGCGAGATCTTGGTAAAAGATCCCACACTACAAAAAAATAAAGCCTACAGGAGTCTTCACCGTGAGCCGCCTGCTATTGAACTGCGACATCGGCGAAAGTTTTGGCGCCTGGACCATGGGTCTGGATGCCGAGGTCATGCCATTCATTGATTGCGCCAATATCGCCTGCGGCTTCCACGCCGGCGACCCGAGCATCATGCGCAAGACCGTCGCCCTGGCGTTGCAGCATGGCGTGCAGATCGGTGCGCACCCGGCGTATCAGGACCTGGCAGGTTTTGGCCGGCGCTCCATGGCCTATGCACCTCAGGAAATCCAGGACCTGCTGCACTACCAGATCGGTGCCCTCGATGGTATTTGCCGGGCCCAGGGTGGCCGGGTCAGCTACGTCAAACCCCATGGTGCGATGTACAACGACATGATGGCCAAGCCTGCGCAACTGCGTGCAGTGATCCAGGCCGTGGCGGCGTATGACGCCAGCCTGCCCTTGATGCTGATGGCCACTCGTGACAACAGCGCCGCCCAGGCCTTGGGGGATGAGTACGGCGTGACCCTGTGGTTCGAAGCCTTCGCCGACCGCGCCTATGACAACGCCGGGCACCTGGTCTCGCGGCAGTTGCCGGGTGCTGTGCATCACGATGCGCAGGTCATTCTCGAGCAGGCCTTGACCATTGCCCGTGGCGAAACCCTGGTTGCCAGCGATGGCAGCCCCTTGCTGTTGCAGGCCAACACCCTCTGCGTGCATGGCGATAACGCCAGCTCGGTGGCGGCGGTGCAGCGTATTCGCCAGGCGTTGACGCCAGCATGAACCCACGGATTGAAGTGGTAGCCATCGACTGCCTGATGGTGCGCCTGTTTGACGTGATCGCCGAAGACAACATGCCCTGGATGCTCGCTGCCACGCGCCGCCTGCGCGAGGGGTTTGGCGCGGCGCTGGTGGACCTGGTGCCTTCCTACACGACCCTGATGGTGCATTACGACCTGCTGGCGCTGAGTCCGGCACAGGCGCGGGAACTGATCAATCAGGCCCTCACGGGCTTGCAGCCGCAGGCCCAGGGCAGCGGGCAGTGTCATGTCTTGCCGGTGTGGTACGACCTCAGCGTCGGCCCTGAGCTGACCTTGCTCGCCCAGCGCAGCGGGCTTGCGGTCAACGAGGTGATTCGCCGCCACAGCCAGCATCAATACCAGGTCTTCGCCCTTGGTTTTGCCCCCGGTTTTGCCTTTATGGGGCTGGTGGAAGAGCAACTCGCGGCGCCGCGTCTGGGTACCCCGCGTAAACGGGTGGCGGCGGGCAGCGTCGGCATTGCCGAGCGCCAGACCGCAGCCTATCCGGTGGAATCCCCGGGTGGCTGGAACCTGATCGGGCGCACCCCGGCCAAATTGTTCGACCGCGAGCGCGACGGCTACAGCCTGATGCAGCCGGGCGACAGTGTGCGTTTCGAAGCCATCGGGCGTGCTGAATTTATCAACCTGGGTGGCGATGACACGCCCTTGGAGGCCCAGGTATGAGCCGCTTGTTGATCGAGGCCAGCACCGCGCTGTGCTTGTTGCAGGATGCCGGGCGTTTTGGTGTGCGGCATCTGGGCGTGACCCAGGGCGGCGCGCTGGATTGGGTGTCGATGTCCTGGGCCAACTGGCTGCTGGGCAATTCGCTGGATGCGCCGGTGGTGGAAATCACCCTGGGCGGTTTTACCGTGCAGGCCGAGGAGCTTTGCGTGCTGGCCCTGGCCGGCGCGGACCTGGGCGCGTACATCGACGAGCGCGCCATCAGCCCAGGCCGCAGTTTCATTCTGCAAAAAGGCCAGCGCTTGCGCTTCACCCAACCCCACCGCGGTGCACGGGCTTACCTGGCGGCGCCAGGCGGGTTTGACGCGCCCAAGGTGCTGGGCAGTTGTGCCAGTGTCGGGCGCGAAGCCCTGGGCGGGCTGGACGGTTTTGGCCGGGCCCTGGCTGAAGGTGGGTCCCTGGTGTATTCCGGTACCGGCAGTGAGTTGCGTGAGTTGCCGGTTGAGCGGTTGCAATCTACCGCGCCCTTGGACGTGATCCTCGGCGCGCAGATCGGCCAGTTCAGTGGCCAGAGCCTGTTCGATGCCTTCAATACCGAATGGACCCTGGACAGCCGCGCCGACCGCATGGGCATGCGCCTGCTGGGCACGCCGTTGGCGTATCAGGGACCGTCGCTGATCTCCGAAGGCATCCCGTTGGGTGCGATCCAGGTCCCGCCGGATGGGCAGCCGATTGTATTGCTCAATGATCGCCAGACCATTGGCGGCTATCCGCGATTGGGCGCGTTGACGCCATTGGCGTTGGCGCGCCTGGCCCAGTGTCTGCCGGGGGAGAAGGTGAGGCTGGCGCCGGTGATGCAGGAGACGGCGCATCGCGAGCATCTGAGCTATTTGCAGCGATTTACGAATCGCTAAAGGCATCGCAGGCAAGCCAGCTCCCACATTTGGACTGCATTCACAAAGCAAAATATGTGAATGCATGCTGAATGTGGGAGCTGGCTTGCCTGCGATAGTGGCGGTGAATCCACCCCCTACTTGGAGAGAAACCGCATCCCCTCTTCAAGCCCGCGCAAGGTCAACGGATACATCTGGTCCTCAATCAAATCCCGCACGATATTGGTCGACGAGGTATAGCCCCAGGTGTCTTTCGGGTACGGATTAATCCAGATCAGCTTCTTGTACTTCTCCATGAACCGCTGCATCCACACATACCCCGGCTCTTCGTTCCAGTGCTCCACGCTGCCACCGGCCTGGGTGATTTCGTAGGGGGCCATGGCCGCGTCGCCGATAAAGATCACCTTATAGTCGGCGCCGTACTTGTGCAGCAGGTCCTGGGTCGAGGTGCGCTCGGAAGTGCGGCGCATGTTGTTCTTCCACACCGATTCATAAATGAAGTTGTGGAAGTAGAAGTACTCCAGGTGCTTGAACTCGGTCTTGCAGGCCGAGAACAGCTCTTCGCAAGTCTTGACGTGGGCATCCATCGAGCCGCCGATGTCGAACAGCAACAGCAGCTTGACCGTGTTGCGCCGTTCCGGGCGCATCTGGATATTCAGCAGGCCGGCGTCACGGGCGGTGTGGTCGATGGTGCCGTCGATATCCAGCTCTTCGGCTGCACCCTGGCGCGCAAACTTGCGCAGGCGGCGCAGGGCCACCTTGATATTGCGTGTGCCCAGTTCCACCGAGTCATCGAGGTTCTTGTACTCGCGCTGGTCCCAGACCTTGACCGCCTTGCCCTGGCGCTTGCCGGCATCGCCCACGCGAATGCCCTCGGGGTTGAAGCCGCCGGAACCGAACGGGCTGGTGCCGCCAGTACCGATCCACTTGTTGCCGCCGGCGTGGCGCTCCTTCTGTTCCTCCAGGCGTTTCTTGAACTCTTCGATCAGCTTGTCCAGGCCGCCCAGGGATTGAATCTGCGCGCGCTCTTCATCGCTCAGCGAACGCTCGAACTCCTTGCGCAACCAGTCTTCGGGAATCAATGCCTGCAAGTGGTCGTCGAGTTTCTCCAGGCCATTGAAGTAGGCGCCGAAAGCCCGATCGAACTTGTCGAAGTGGCGTTCGTCCTTCACCAGGATCGCCCGGGACAAGTAATAGAACTCGTCCATGTCAGCGAAGGTCACCCGTTGTTTCAGGGCGTTGATCAGGTCCAGCAGCTCACGTACCGAGACCGGCACCTTGGCTGCACGCATTTCATTGAACAGGTTGAGCAGCATGGCAAAAGCCCTTATCGAGTGCCGCGACGGCTCATGAACGCCAGGCGCTCAAGCAGTTGCACATCTTGCTCGTTTTTCACCAGGGCGCCGGCCAGGGGCGGGATGGCCTTGGTTGGATCACGCTCGCGCAGCACCGCCTCGCCGATGTTGTCGGCCATCAGCAGCTTGAGCCAGTCCACCAGCTCGGAGGTGGAGGGCTTTTTCTTCAGGCCGGGTACCTTGCGCACGTCGAAGAACACGTCCAGCGCTTCGCTGACCAGGTCTTTCTTGATGTCGGGGTAATGCACGTCGACGATTTTCTGCAGGGTGGTGCGGTCGGGGAAGGCGATGTAATGGAAGAAGCAGCGACGCAGGAACGCGTCCGGCAGCTCTTTCTCGTTGTTGGAGGTAATGATGATGATCGGGCGCTTCTTGGCCTTGATGGTCTCGTCGATTTCGTAGACGTAGAACTCCATCTTGTCGAGTTCTTGCAGCAGGTCGTTGGGGAACTCGATATCGGCCTTGTCGATCTCGTCGATCAGCAGGATCACCCGCTCCTCGGACTCGAAAGCCTCCCACAGCTTGCCTTTCTTCAGGTAGTTGCGCACGTCGTGGACCTTGTCCACGCCCAGCTGCGAGTCGCGCAGGCGGCTGACCGCATCGTATTCATACAGGCCCTGGTGCGCCTTGGTGGTGGACTTGATGTGCCAGGTGATCAACCGCGCGCCAAACGATTCGGCCAGTTGTTCGGCAAGCATGGTCTTGCCGGTGCCCGGCTCGCCCTTGACCAGCAGCGGACGCTCCAGCGTGATGGCAGCGTTGACAGCCAGTTTCAGGTCATCGGTGGCAACGTAGGCCTGGGTGCCTTCGAACTTCATTTCTCAATCCTCGAACATGACGCCGGTAGTCAGCATGCCTGCGACTATAGCGCGCAGCCCCGGTGACTGTGAACGCAGACGGGTTATTCAGTCTCTGAATGACCAGTCACGCCAGGGTCACTCCGCACTGGGTTTGGGTTGTTCGTAGCGGGCGTTGAACGCCTGGACGAAACCATTGCGCAAAATCTGCAAAAACGCCTGGAACGCGCTGATATCTTGCTGGTGAACGCTGCCGCTGAGTTCCACCCGGGTGGCGAACTGGTTTTTGCTCTGGTTCTTCAGCACGGTTTCGCTGGCACCGACCACGGCTTCCCAGATCGAGCGGAAAATCCCCTTGTCCTGGTTCTCCACGTCCTGTTGCCAGTCAAACACCTCCACATCCCGCAGCAGCGGTTTGATATAGCCGGTCAATTGGGCTTTTTCAGCCTGGGCTTCAATCACCACGTCGCCGGTGCCGGCATTGAAGTCGAACTTGCCGTAGGCCGAGGCGAAGTCGTTCATGCGCTTGAGCTGGATATCACGGGCGCGCAAGCGGAACTCGAAGTCTTCAAAATTGCTCAGCGGGTCGAAGGTCGCGCTGGCTTCCAGCGGCGCATGCCCCAGTAACAGGGCCTTGCCGTCAAAGCGCGCATCGCGCTTGCCTTCGACGTCCACCACGTTGGTCAGGTTGTAGAAGCTGGCATTGACCTGGGTGGCGCCCATATTGACCGGCGGCTTGGAGCTGAAATTGTGGAAGGCGATCTTGCCGTCGTCGATCCGCACTTCGTTGAGGGTAATGGGCAGCAGCTTGCCCAGTTGGGCGCGCCAATCGGTGCCGCGACCGGTCTGGGACGCCTGTTTGTTGGCGCCGCCGTCGACGAAGTTGAGTTCCGGCTTGACGAATTGCACTTCGGCCACCACCGCGTGGTTGTACCATAAGGAATGCCAACTGACCGACAGGTCGATCACTGGCGCCTTGACGAACGGCACGGGCACCTTGCCATCGACTTTGACGATCTGCAGGCCATTGATCCGGTACGCGCCGCGCCACAGGGCCAGGTCGACATCGGTCACCTGGCCACGGTAGTCGCCCATGTCGGCGAGTTTTTCATTGAGGTAGTTGCGCACCAGGTAGGGCAGGGCGATATCCAGTGCCACCAGCACGACCACCAGCCCGGCGACCGTCCATATCGGCCAACTGTAGCGACGCTTCATAGGTTGTTCCTCCCTGTGTATAGGCGATTGACTACACAGGCAGCGTCAACGTTCCTCGACTGGACGCCTTGGAGTACGAGGCATACCCTTGTTGCCTTCCTGAAAACCGCCTAAAGGACCCCGCCATGAGCCGCATTTTTGCAGACAACGCGCACTCCATCGGTAACACGCCCCTGGTTCAGATCAACCGTATCGCGCCCCGTGGCGTGACCATCCTGGCCAAGATCGAAGGGCGTAACCCTGGGTATTCGGTGAAGTGCCGGATCGGCGCGAACATGATCTGGGACGCGGAAAGCAGCGGCAAACTCAAGCCGGGCATGACCATCGTCGAGCCGACCTCAGGCAACACCGGGATTGGCCTGGCCTTTGTCGCCGCGGCCCGTGGCTACAAATTGTTGCTGACCATGCCCGCGTCCATGAGTATCGAGCGGCGCAAGGTGCTCAAGGCCCTGGGTGCCGAACTGGTGCTGACCGAGCCGGCCAAGGGCATGAAAGGCGCCATCGAGAAAGCCAGTGAAATCCTTGCCAGCGCCCCGGCGACCTATTTCATGCCGGCCCAGTTCGACAACCCGGCCAACCCGGCCATCCACGAAAAAACCACCGGCCCGGAAATCTGGAACGACACCGATGGCGCGGTGGATGTGCTGGTGGCAGGCGTTGGCACGGGCGGGACCCTCACGGGTGTATCGCGCTACATCAAGAACACTGCAGGCAAGCCGATCCTCTCGGTGGCGGTGGAGCCCATCAGCTCGCCGGTGATTACCCAGGCGCTGGCTGGCGAAGAGATCAAGCCCAGCCCCCACAAGATCCAGGGGATTGGCGCGGGTTTTGTGCCGAAGAACCTTGATCTGTCGATGGTGGACCGGGTGGAGCTGGTCAGTGACGACGAATCCAAGGCCATGGCCCTGCGGTTGATGCAGGAAGAAGGCATCCTGTGCGGGATTTCCTGTGGCGCGGCCATGGCGGTGGCGGTGCGTCTGGCCGAAAAACCGGAAATGCAGGGCAAGACCATCGTGGTGATCCTGCCGGACTCCGGTGAGCGCTACCTGTCGAGCATGCTGTTCAGCGATCTGTTCACCGATCAGGAAAACCAGGCCTGAGGTTGCGGGTGTCGGTGTACCGAAATCGGGTTGATCCATATCAGCCCGGTTTTATGCCTCATATGCATAATTGATTGCTCGCCGCGGGCCCCTTAAAACGGATTGTTGGATAACGCGGGTTTTTCCTCCGGCCCGGAGTGTTTATCATGGCCGGCTGCTATGTCTGGTTTCCCGCTGCCGGGAGGCTATTTCCAGGAGTTGCTGCATGACCTTTTCTTTGGCCGCCAAGCTGTCGGTGCTGTTGCTGTTTATCGGCAGTACGCTGTACGTGCATTTGCGCGGCAAGGCACGTTTGCCGGTGCTGCGCCAGTTCGTCAACCATTCGGCGTTGTTCGCCCCGTATAACGCCTTGATGTACATCTTCTCGGCGGTGCCGTCCAAGCCCTACCTGGACCGCAGCAAGTTCCCCGAGCTGGATGTGCTCAAGGACAACTGGGAAGTGATTCGCGACGAGGCCATGCACCTGTTCGACGAAGGCTATATCCGCGCCGCCGAGAAGAACAACGATGCCGGTTTTGGCTCGTTCTTCAAGAAAGGCTGGAAGCGCTTCTACCTCAAGTGGTACGACAAACCGCTGCCGTCGGCCGAGCTGCTGTGCCCGAAAACCGTGGCCCTGGTCAGCAGCATTCCCAACGTCAAGGGCGCCATGTTTGCGCTGTTGCCCGGTGGCAGCCACCTCAACCCCCATCGCGATCCGTTCGCCGGCTCCCTGCGCTATCACTTGGGGTTGTCGACACCCAATTCCGACGACTGCCGCATTTTCGTCGATGGCCAGATCTACGCCTGGCGTGATGGCGAAGACGTGATGTTCGACGAAACCTACGTGCACTGGGTAAAGAACGAAACCGAGAAGACCCGGGTGATTCTGTTCTGTGATATCGAGCGACCACTGAGCAACCGGCTGATGACCCGCATCAACCGTTGGGTCAGTGCCCAGCTAGGCCGTGCAACCGCGCCACAGAACCTGGATGACGAGCGTGTGGGCGGGATCAACCAGGCCTACGCCTGGAGCAAGAGCTTCAGCGATCGCTTCAGTGGGGTGGTCAAGCAGTGGAAGCGCAAGCATCCCAAAGCCTATCGCATCATGCGGCCGGTGTTGGCGGCGGTGGTGGTTGTGGCGTTGGTGTATTGGTTATTTGGCTGATGGGTTCAAAAAAACCGCTCGTATGAGCGGTTTTTTTATACGTTCTCCCATGCAGCCTCCACAATTGATCATTAATTGAACATGTTTTCGAAGCTATTTGTTCTCTACCGCTATCACAAGCCTGCCCCGTGAATCGAAGTCAAAGCCCAGGTTTTGATAGAGGGGAGATGCGTCGATGCAGTAGCAAGGCGTAAGGCTTTGGATCGGTAGAGCTGGTATCGCAAGGCGCCGCGTGTTTTTGGCATTGGCGGTCATGCGTCGAAAGTCTCCTTAAGTGGAGTGCGTTGGTTTTTCCCAAGGCTAGAGGTGGTTTCTCAACGTGTCCTTACTGGCCTTTTGGCAAAGCCATTGCAAAGCGTGTCGCCGGCTGGTTATAGTCGGCGCCAGGTGTTTCGCAGCACCTTTCATCCCTTCAAAAAAGATCAGCCCATGCCTGCATCCCCATGCATAGCGGTAGTCGATTCAGCGGTCAACGCTGCGGTCGTGCCGTGCGGGAATCAGCAGCCTGTGCAGATCAGTCATTACCCCCCACCTGTCAGTAGCACGCCGGTGTACGCAGTCGTATCACCGCCGGGCGTTGGCGTTTCGGGCTGATCAGCAGACCGCTGTTCCCCGTTGCCCGCCTGTACCGAACCTACTGAATTTCAGCCTTGGCTGAGTTGGCTTTTTGCCTGACTACAGGTGTTCTTATGTCTGTTATTTCGAAACAATCCGTGGCCGCGGCGGCCTCGACGAGCCTGTTTGTCCTGCTGTGGAGCAGCGGGGCGATTTTCTCCAAGTTGGGCCTGGCCCATGCGTCACCCTTTGCCTTCCTGTTGATCCGCTTTGCCATTGCCCTGGCGGGTCTGGTGCTGCTGGTGCCGATCCTCAAGCTGCAGTTGCCGCGCACGGGCAAACCGCTGTGGTATGCGGCGGCCACCGGGCTGGTGCTATTGGGGGCCTATCAGATTTTTTATCTGCTGGCCCTGGACCTGAAGGTCACCCCCGGCGTGATGGCGACCATCATGGGTGTGCAACCGATCCTCACCGTGGTGCTGATGGAGCGCCAGCGTTCATGGCGCCGGATGTTCGGCCTGGCGTTGGGGTTGGCGGGCCTGATCATGGTGGTGTACCAGGGCATCGGTCTGGCCGGCATGTCCCTGGCCGGCATGCTGTTTGGTTTGCTGGCGCTGGCGAGCATGACCCTGGGCTCGATCATGCAAAAGCGCATCACCGATAACCCATTGGGCACTTTGCCGGTGCAGTACCTGGCGGGCTTGTTGCTGTGCGCAGTGTTCGTGCCGTTCCAGCCCTTTGCTTTCGAGCACAACAGCGGCTTCTACCTGCCGGTGCTGTGGATGGGGCTGGTGGTGTCTGTGTTGGCGACGCTGCTGCTGTACCGCCTGATTGCACGGGGTAACCTGGTGAATGTCACCAGCCTGTTCTACCTGGTGCCGGCAGTCACTGCGGTGATGGACTACCTGATCTTCGGCAATCGGCTGGCAGTGCTGAGCGTGCTGGGGATGGGTTTGATCATCATTGGGTTGGTATTCGTCTTCCGTAAAGCGTGATAACCCTGTGTAGGAGCCGAAAGCCGGCTCCTACACAGCTTTGATCAATTTCCCCGGCCGCAGCACCAGCCACAATGCCCCCGCGATCAACATCCCGCCATACAGGTGCGCCATGGACAATGGCTCATCCAGCAGCAACGCCCCCCACAACACGCCGAATGGCGGAATCATGAAGGTGACCGTCATCGACTTCACTGGCCCGATGGAGGTCAGCAAACGGAAGTACAAGATGTAGGCGAACGCCGTACACAGCAGCCCCAGGCCCAGCAACGACAACCACACATTCCAGCCGCCCCAACTGGCCGGCGGATGGCTGATGGCGTTCCAGCCAAACCAGGGTAAGAGAAACAATGTGGCGCCGAGCATGCTGCCCAGTGCTGAAAGGCGGCTGTCCAGGCCACCCTGTTGATCCAGCCAGCGGCGCGCCAGGAAGCCGGCGAAGCCGTAGCAGGTGGTGGCCAGCAGGCAGGCGAGGGCGCCCATCAGCAGTTCCAGGTCAAATGCCACCGGCCCGGCCCGCGTCAGGATGCCTACGCCGAACAGCCCCAGGCACACCCCGGCGATCTTCGAGGGGGTCAGCCGTTCATGGAAAAACAGCCCGCCAATCAACACCCCCATCAACGGCGTCGTCGCATTGAAAATCGCCGAGTAACCCGCCGGCAAGACCTGGGCCGCCACCGAATACATGGTGGCGGGAATGCCCGAGTTGATCACCCCCAGCAACAGCACGGTCTTGAACTTGCCCTGGAAGTCCCAGCGCACCCGCAGTAGGGCCAGGATCACCAGCAGGCCGGCGGCGGCTATCGAAACGCGGAAAAACGCCGTGGGCAGCGTACCGATTTCCGGTGCGATGATTCGCATGAACAAAAAGCTCGCGCCCCAGATGGCGGCCAGTACCAGCAGGTACAGGGTGTCGACAGGTCTCACGGACAACTCCTTCTTAACCAGGGCGAGAGTGTTGCCCAGGGGACTGCCTGACACAATCTTTTACGTATCCACTGCACAATAAAGCGCGTCACCCTGCCACTGAGGTGCACGGCCCGGGTTTGAAGCCCCTCTATCCGGGACACAGCTCCCAGCAAAAATTGTACTTCTCCTGGCTGCGGACACTGGCTAATCTCAGGTCTTCCGAATGCCCGCAGAGGTCTCCGACATGCCGCAGCAAACGTCTGCCATCGACACCGCGCAGTCCATCGCCCAGATGATCCTCGATGGCTTCGACGATTACCGCGAACACTTTCGCCAGATCACCGACGGCGCCCGTGAGCGTTTTGAAAAGGCCCAGTGGCAAGAGGCGCAAACGGCCTCGGCGGCGCGGATCAACCTGTATGAAGAGAAGGTCGGCGAAGTCACCACGCGTTTGCGGGCTACCTTCGACGAGGGCGCGCTGCTGGATATCCAGTCCTGGCCCCTGGTCAAGAGTGCCTATATCAGCCTGATCGACCTGCGGTTTGACGATGAGCTGTCCGAGACCTGGTACAACTCGATCTTTTGCGGGCTGTTCAGCCACGACCTGATCAGCGACGGCTGCATGTTCATCCATACCACCCGCCCGAGCCTGCGCCGCGCCCGTGCTGCGCAAACCCGTACCTACAAGCCCCAGGGCCAACTGGCGGGCATGCTCGAGCAGATCTTCAGCGACTACCGCTTCAGCGAGCCCTACGCCGACCTGCCCGCCGACCTGCAGCGCCTGGAAGCACAACTGCGCGAGAACCTGCCGGACTGGGTGTGCAAGGATCCGGACCTCAACGTCGAGCTGTTTTCCTCGGTGCTCTATCGCAACAAGGGCGCGTACCTGGTGGGCCGCCTCTACACCCGCGATGAACAGTGGCCGCTGGTAATTCCGCTGCTGCACCGCGAAGGGCAGGGTATCCGCATCGACGCGCTGATCACCGATGAAGCCGATGTGTCGATCATCTTCTCGTTCACCCGCTCCTATTTCATGGTGGATGTGCCGGTGCCGGCGGAATTCATCGGCTTTCTCAAACGCATCCTGCCGGGCAAGCACATCGCCGAGCTGTACACCTCCATCGGCTTCTACAAACACGGCAAGTCGGAGTTCTACCGGGCGCTGATCAACCACCTGGCCAGCACCGATGACCAGTTCATCATGGCCCCGGGCGTGCGCGGGATGGTCATGAGCGTGTTCACCCTGCCGGGTTTCAACACGGTGTTCAAAATCATCAAGGACCGTTTCTCACCATCGAAAAACGTCAACCGCGCCACGGTGATCGAGAAGTACCGCCTGGTGAAAAGTGTCGACCGGGTCGGGCGCATGGCCGACACCCAGGAGTTTGCCGACTTCCGTTTCCCCTTGAGCAAATTCGAGCCTGAATGCCTGGCCGAATTGCTGGAAGTGGCTGCCGGCACAGTCGAGGTGGAAGGCGATACGGTACTGATTCGTCACTGCTGGACCGAGCGGCGCATGACCCCGCTCAACCTCTACCTGGAGAACGCCAACGAGGCCCAGGTGCGCGAAGCCCTCGAAGACTACGGCCTGGCCATCAAGCAACTGGCGGCGGCGAATATCTTTCCCGGCGACATGCTGCTGAAAAACTTTGGCGTCACCCGTCATGGTCGCGTGGTGTTCTACGACTACGACGAGATCTGCTTCCTCACCGAAGCCAACTTCCGCCATATCCCGGCACCGCGTACCCCGGAAGATGAAATGGCCTCCGAGCCCTGGTACTCAATCGGCCCGCTGGACGTGTTCCCCGAGGAGTTCCCGCCATTTCTGTTTGCCGATGCCGGGCAACGGCGTTTGTTCGATGAGCTGCACGGCGAGTTGTACAACGCCGACTACTGGAAAGGCCTGCAGGAGGCGATTCGGGCGGGGAAGGTGATTGATGTGTTCCCGTATCGGCGCAAGGGCCTGGATAACGAATAGGCGCTAAACCCTGTGGGAGCTGTCGAGCCCCGGCGAGGCTGCGATAGCGCTGGGCCTGGCAGCATTGATGTTGGCCGTGCCGCCGTCATCGCAGCCTCGCCGGGGCTCGACAGCTCCCACGCGTGATTTACGCGGCCTTTAACGTTGTGTGCGCTTTTCTGCCACAATTGCCGGCCGTGCATAAATAGACGACCTTCAAAGTACCTGATGACTGACCAAGCGCCCGCTATCGACCAACTCCTGAAAAACCTCGATCACGCCATGCTCGCCGACCGCCACCGCTTGCGTCGGCAGTTGCTTGAGCTGCGCAAGAAGCCCGATGAGGAGAAGCTGGCGCAGTGGGTGGCGCGCATGCAGGCGTCCTGTGCCCAGGTCACGGCGCGCGCGGCCAGCGTGCCGCAGGTCCGCTATGACGACAGCCTGCCCATCGCCGCCAAGCGCGACGAGATCAAGGCGGCGTTGCTCAAGCATCAGGTGCTGATCATCGCGGGCGAAACCGGCTCGGGTAAAACCACGCAGTTGCCGAAGATCTGCCTGGAAATCGGTCGCGGCCAGTACGGCTTGATCGGCCATACCCAGCCCCGGCGGATCGCCGCGCGCAGTGTGGCGAGCCGGGTCGCGGAAGAGTTGGCCACCCCGCTGGGGGCGCTGGTGGGCTATCAGGTGCGGTTCGAGGACCAGAGCGACGCCAACACCCTGATCAAGCTGATGACCGACGGCATCCTGCTGGCCGAAACCCAGAACGACCGATACCTCGAGCGCTACGACACAATCATCGTCGACGAAGCCCACGAGCGCAGCCTGAACATCGACTTCCTGCTTGGTTACCTGAAGACCCTGCTGCCACGCCGCCCGGACCTGAAAGTCATCATCACCTCGGCGACCATCGACCTGGAGCGTTTTTCCAAGCACTTCGACGATGCGCCGATTGTCGAGGTCTCCGGGCGCACGTTCCCGGTGGAAACCTGGTATCGCCCGCTGACCCTGGAGCAGGACGAGGAAGGCAACCGCGTCGAAGACGACTTGACCGTGGACCAGGCGATCCTTGCCACCCTCGATGAAATCGCCGCCTTTGAACGCAGCGAGCGCAAGAGCCCAGGCGATGTGCTGGTGTTCCTGCCCGGTGAGCGCGAGATCCGCGATGCCGCCGATATGCTGCGCAAGGCCCAGCTCAAGCACACGGAAATCCTGCCGTTGTACGCGCGCCTGTCGCCGGCCGAGCAGCAGCGTATTTTCCAGTCCCATCCGGGGCGGCGCGTGGTGCTGGCAACCAACGTCGCGGAAACCTCGCTGACCGTGCCGGGCATCCGCTATGTGATCGACAGCGGCACCGCACGCATCAGCCGCTACAGCTACCGGGCCAAGGTCCAGCGCCTGCCGATCGAGGCGATTTCCCAGGCCAGCGCCAACCAGCGCAAGGGCCGCTGCGGTCGGGTCGAGCCGGGCATTTGCGTGCGCCTGTTCAGCGAAGAAGATTTTATCGGGCGCCCGGAATTTACCGACCCGGAGATCCTGCGCACTAACCTGGCGGCGGTGATCCTGCAGATGCTGCACCTGCGCCTGGGTGAAATCACCGACTTCCCGTTTATCGAGCCGCCGGATGGCAAGGCCATCAGCGATGGCTTCAACCTGCTGCAGGAACTCTCGGCGGTGGACCGTAACAGCCAGCTGACACCCCTGGGCCGGCAACTGGCGCGCCTGCCGGTGGACCCGCGCATGGGCCGCATGCTGTTGGAAGCGGCCAAGCTCGGCAGTTTGCAGGAAGTGCTGATCGTCGCCAGTGCCATGTCGATCCAGGACCCGCGCGAGCGCCCGCCGGAGCGCCAGCAAGCGGCCGACCAGGCCCACGCGCAATGGAAGGATCCCGATTCGGACTTCGCCGGGCTGGTCAATCTGTGGCGCGGCTTTGAAGAGCAGCGCCAGGAACTGACCGCCAGCCCGCTGCGCAACTGGTGCCGCAAGAACTTCCTCAATTACCTGCGCCTGCGTGAGTGGCGTGACTCCCATCGCCAGTTGAGCCTGATCTGCCGTGATATGCAGCTGACGGTCAACAAGGAACCGGCGGACTTCGCGAAACTGCACAAGGCGGTGCTGTCCGGCCTGTTGAGCCAGATCGGCCAGAAAACCGAAGACGGCGACTACCTCGGCGCCCGCCAGCGGCGTTTCTGGATTCATCCGTCATCGGGCATCGGCAAGAAGCGCCCGCAATGGTTGATGACCGCCGAACTGGTGGAAACCACAAAGCTGTATGCGCGCATGGTGGCCAAGATTGATGCCGACTGGATCGAGCCATTGGCCGGGCACCTGATCAAGAAAAACCACTTCGAACCCCACTGGGAGAAGAAGCGCGGCCAGGTCGTGGCCTTTGAACAGATCACCCTGTTCGGCCTGATAGTGGTGGGGCGCCGGCCCGTGCATTACGGGCCGGTGGACCCCGTGGTGTCCCGCGAGCTGTTTATCCGCGAAGGCCTGGTGCGTGGCGAGATCCAGTCCCGGGCCAAGTGCCTGACTGCCAATCAACAGCTGCTGGAGCAATTGGACGAACTGGAAGCCAAGGCCCGGCGCCGCGATATCCTGGCTGACGAAGAAACCCTGTACGCCTTCTACGACGCGCGCCTGCCGGCAGAGATCCACCAGACGGCGACCTTCGACAGTTGGTACAAGATCACCAGCCAGAAAGACCCGCAACTGCTGATCATGCGCGAAGAAGACGTGCTGGCCCGCGAAGCCAGTGAAGTCACCGCCGCCCATTACCCCGACACCTTGCACCTGGGCGACCTGGCCCTGGCCTTGAGTTATCACTTTGAACCCAACCACCCGCGCGACGGTGTGACCTTGCGCGTGCCCGCACCGCTGTTGCCGGCCTTGCCCGCCGAGCGTCTGGAGTGGCTGGTGCCCGGGCTGATCGAAGCCAAGTGCATTGCCCTGGTGCGCAACCTGCCCAAGGCCCTGCGCAAGAACTTCGTGCCGGTGCCGGACTTCGTCAAGGCCGCGCTGCAACGGATCGAATTTGCCCAGGGCTCGCTGCCCCAGGCGCTGGGGCGTGAGCTGTTGCGCATGACCGGCGCGCGGGTCAGCGACGAAGCCTGGAGCGAAGCCGCGCAGCAGGTGGAAAACCACCTGAAGATGAACCTGGAAGTGGTCGATGCTCAGGGCAAGTTCCTCGGTGAGGGCCGCGACCTGGCAGCGCTGACTGCGCGGTTTGTCGAAGCCAGCCAGGCCGCCCTGGCAGTGCCGCAAACTGCCAAAAGCCAGCAGCCGGTGGAGGCCAAGGTCTTCGCGGCGGTTGCCGAAACTACCCAGCAGAAGATTGCGGGCCTGTCGATGACGGTGTATCCGGCGCTGGTAGAAGAAAACGGCACGGTCAAGGAAGGACGTTTCTCCACGGCCGCCGAAGCCGAGTTCCAGCATCGCCGCGCCTTGCAGCGCTTGTTGATGCAGCAATTGGCCGAGCCGGCAAAATTCCTGCGCGGCAAGCTGCCGGGCCTTACCGAGCTGGGGCTGATGTACCGCGAGCTGGGACGTATCGACGCCCTGGTGGAAGACATTTTGCTGGCCAGCCTCGACACCTGCGTGCTGGAAGGCGAGGCCAGCCTGCCCCGGGATGGCGCGGGCCTGGCAGCCCTGGCCGAGCGCAAGCGTGGTAGCTGGACCGAGCACGCTGAACGCCTGGCGCGCCTGACCCTGGAAGTATTGAAGCTGTGGCATGGCCTGCAAAAACGTTTCAAGGGCAAGATCGACCTGGCCCAGGCCGTGGCACTCAACGATATCAAGCAGCAACTAAGCAATCTGGTGTACCCGGGCTTTGTGCGCGAAACCCCGGCGCAGTGGTTCAAGGAACTGCCGCGCTATCTCAAGGCCATCGAGCTACGCCTGGAAAAACTGCCCAGCCAAGTGCAGAAGGACCGGGTCTGGAGCAGCGAGTTGAGTGGTCTGTGGAGCCAGTACCAGACGCGCCTGAACAAGCACACCCAGGAAGGCAAGCGCGATCCGCAGCTGGCGCTTTACCGCTGGTGGCTGGAGGAATACCGGGTGTCGTTGTTTGCCCAGCAGTTGGGCACCAAGGCACCGATTTCCGATAAGCGCTTGAGCAAACAGTGGAGCCAGGTCGAACCTTGACCTGTAGTGCCGGGGGCGGGTGTGCGCGTGACAGGCGCCAAACCCCCCCGGTTTATGGCAAACTTCGCCGCTATAAATGCCGGGATCGTCTAGATTGGCTGTATCAGCCTCGACGCGCCGGGACAAAGCGTTTCCCCGTTTGATGTCCGCGCGGCGGACTAGAGCGACTTACGGTTTGGTACGAAGGTACCAATCCCTTCTGCCTGAACAGATTTAGAGGAACGACCGTGCATAACGTCGTCATCAGCGGCACAGGCCTGTACACCCCGGCCAACAGCATCTCCAACGAAGAGCTGGTGCAGTCTTTCAATGCTTACGTTCAACAGTTCAATGCCGACAACGCCGTGGCCATCGAGCAGGGCGACGTTCAGGCGTTGACCGAATCCAGCGCCGCCTTTATCGAAAAGGCTTCGGGTATCAAGAGCCGTTTTGTCATGGACAAGGACGGCATCCTCGACCCCAAGCGCATGACCCCCCGCCTGCCGGAGCGCTCCAACGACGAGTGGTCGATCCTCTGCCAGATGGCCGTGGGCGCCGCCGAGCAAGCCCTGCAGCGTGCCGGCAAGACCGCCGCCGATATCGACGGGGTGATCGTCGCCTGCTCCAACCTGCAACGCGCCTATCCGGCCATTGCCATCGAAGTCCAGGAAGCCCTGGGCATCCAGGGTTTTGGTTTTGACATGAACGTGGCGTGTTCTTCGGCGACTTTCGGTATCCAGAACGCCTGCAACAGCATCCAGCTGGGCCAGGCCCGGGCGATCCTGATGGTCAACCCGGAGATCTGCACCGGCCACCTGAACTTCCGTGACCGTGACAGCCACTTTATCTTTGGCGACGCGGCGACTGCGGTGATTCTGGAACGTGCCGACCTGGCGACGTCCGAGCACCAGTTCGACGTGGTGAGCACCAAGTTGCTGACCAAGTTTTCCAACACCATTCGCAACAATTTCGGCTTCCTCAACCGCGCGGCGGAAGAGGGGATTGGTGCACCCGACAAGCTTTTCGTGCAAGAAGGCCGCAAAGTCTTCCGTGATGTCTGCCCGATGGTTGCCGAATTGATCGGCCAGCACCTGACGGAAAACCAGTTGAGCGTTACCGATGTGAAACGCTTCTGGCTGCACCAGGCCAACCTGAGCATGAACCATCTGATCGTCAAGAAGCTGCTGGGCCGTGAAGCCGAGATCGAAGAAGCGCCGGTGATTCTCGATACCTACGCCAACACCAGTTCGGCAGGTTCGGTGATTGCGTTCCACACCTACCAGGACGACCTGCCCAAGGGCGCGCTGGCGGTACTCAGCTCGTTTGGCGCCGGGTATTCGATTGGCAGCGTGATCCTGCGCAAGCGCTAAGAGCCAGGCAACTGCGGTCACGTCTTGCACAATGAGGTTTTGAATGGCAGCAGCCGACGACGCGCACCTGCTTGAACGCCTGCTCAAGGGTGAGCAGCAGGCCTACAAGGAGTTGGTCACCACCTACCAGAGTGCGATGCGTGCAGTGGCCTACGCCATCGTTGGCCAGCGCCATGCCGACGAGGTGGTGCAGGACGCCTGGCTCTCGGTGGTGCGCAGCCTTGCCCGGTTTGAGGGGCGTTCCAGCCTCAAGACCTGGCTGCTGACCATCACCGCCAACTCGGCCAAGGGGCGCTACAAGCAGAACCGTCGCGAGGTGTTGCTGGACGACCTGCCGTCGCCCCACGGCACCATCGGCGATGAGCGCTTTGCCGCCGGCGATGAGCATTGGCTGATCGCGCCCTTTGCCTGGCACCAGGACACTCCCGAGGCGCTGCTCACCGAAAACGAGCTGCGTGAGTGTCTGGAGCACACCTTGCTGAGCCTTTCCGAGCTGCAAAGCAGCGTGCTGCTGTTGCGCGAGCGCCAGGGGCTGGAGCTGGAGGAGATTTGTAATCTTCTACAGATCTCGCTCTCCAATGTGCGTGTACTGCTGCACCGGGCGCGGCTTAAAGTCTTCGCTACGGTGGAGCATTTCGAGGAAACCGGCGAATGTTGACCTGCAAAGAACAAGTGGCGCGCTCCAGCGATCTTCTCGATGGGCAACTGACCTTTCGTGAGCGCCTGTTGATGCGCCATCACTTGATGTTTTGTGCCAATTGCCGGCGCTTCATTCGCCAGATGCGCCTGATGCAGGCCACCTTGCGCCTCCTGCCCGAACCGCCGGTGAGCGATGCCGAGGCGTTGGCTGAACGCCTGGCTTCGGAGCGTAAACGCAACTCCTGACCCCAGAGCTGTCTGCGCTTCCCAAGGCCTGCGACGTCATTGTCGTGGGCTTTTTTACGTCGCTGAAAAGCCTTTCGGTGAAAAACATTGCAGGTTTGTAAGTTTTTTTCACCTTTTTTTCACCTGGCATTTCTCGTACTTTTTCTGCTCAAACCCACGCCGGCCGTAGCGTTGCGCTTATTCCCGGTGGTTGTAAGAAAGTTCCCCTGTAATAAAATATTTATCTTGCGGCAACTTGTCTGAAATATCCCCTCGCCAAGATCCCCTCCCAACACCAGCGGGCCAGAACCCGTGTGTTTTCCAACGCAAAAGACCACCAATTAGGGGAATTCTTCGATGATCCGTAAGCACTTCGCCGGTTTCGCGGCCAGCGCCCTGGCCCTGGCCGTTACCGCCCAGGCTTTCGCTGGTACTGTCACTACTGACGGCGCCGATATCGTTGTCAAAACCAAGGGCGGCCTTGAGGTTGCTACCACCGACCAGAACTTCAGCTTCAAGCTGGGTGGTCGCTTGCAAGCCGATTACGGCACATTTGACGGCTTCTACACCAAGAACGGTGACTCGGGCGACGCTGCATACTTCCGTCGCGCC
The DNA here is from genome assembly GCF_044510355.1 of Pseudomonas sp. DD1. Lineage (NCBI taxonomy): Bacteria > Pseudomonadati > Pseudomonadota > Gammaproteobacteria > Pseudomonadales > Pseudomonadaceae > Pseudomonas > Pseudomonas sp. DD1. The sequence goes on from NZ_MSAJ01000038.1 coordinate 129,892, forward strand.
TTCCTGGAACTGGGTGGCACCGTCTACAAGGATTTCAAATACCAGCTTAACTACGACTTCTCCCACAACTCGGGTAACTCCGACGACGGTTACTTCGACGAAGCGTCCATGTCCTATGTGGGCTTCAAGCCGGTGACCATCCGCGTCGGTCGCTTTGACCCGGATTTCGGTCTGGAAAAAGCCACCAGCTCCAAGTGGATCACCGCCATGGAGCGTAACTCGGCTTACGAGGTTGCAGACTGGGTCAACACCCACGAAAACGGCATGGGCATCCAGGTCAGCGGCACTGCGGCTGATATGTTCTACGGCTCCGCCAGCCTGGCTTCCAAGGACATCAACGACGAAGACGGCAAGGGCGTTAAGCAATTCAACGGCCGTATCGTGTTGGCACCGATGAACAAAGGCGGCAACGTCCTGCACTTCGGCTTGAACCTGGCGGCACGTGACCTGAACGACGCCGCCTTCGACTCGCGGATCCGTCCGCGTCTCGGCGCCCGTGGTGTAGCAACTACCGGTGGTAACGATGCCGGCTCCAACGGCAACCGCGCGACCTTCGGCGGTGGTGTGGGCCTGAACGCCAGCAACCTGACTGCGGTTGGCGCCTACGATACCGACACGGTATTCGGGGGTGAATTTGCCTTCGCCAGCGGTCCATTCTCGGTGCAGGCTGAAGCCCTGAGCCGCAAGATGAAAGCTGACAGCAATGCCTACCAGGACGTGAAAACCAGCGGTTTCTACGGCCAACTGGCCTACACCCTGACCGGCGAATCCCGTGCCTACAAGCTCGACGGCGGCAAGTTCGACGCCATCAAGCCTGAGAACAAGCAGTACGGCGCCTGGGAAGTGTTCTACCGCTACGACAACATCAAGGTTGACGACAAAAACATCGTCGTCAGCAGCGCTACCCGCGAAACCGGCGATGCCAAGGCCAACGTCAACACCCTGGGTGTGAACTGGTACGCCAACGAAGCGGTCAAGCTGTCCCTGAACTACAGCAAGGTCAGCACCGACAAGATCACCAACGCCAATGGCGATGACAGCGGTGATTCCATCGTCGGTCGTGTGCAGTACGTGTTCTAAGCAACGGTCATACCGCTCCAACGCGCTCTTTCTTCATCCGTTAAAGCGCGATCCTCTTTTTTACCCCGCCGATTGGCGGGGTTTTTTTTTGCTGCCCGCGCGGGCGGCGGGTTCTGTCAGAATGGCCTGAATATTGTGAGCGAGCGTTTACCGTCGGGGAATGGCATGCCGTTGAAACGTTTGAATAGCCTGTCCGAAGTATCGCCTGATGAATGGAACGCGTTGGTCCCCGAGGATCAGCCGTTTCTGCGCCATGCCTTCCTCAGTGCGCTGGAAGACAGTGCCAGCCTTGGCCGGCATTCTGGCTGGCAGCCGGAGCACTTGCTGCATTACGAGGGAGAGCGGCTGGTGGCGGCGCTGCCCAGCTACCGCAAATGGCACTCCTATGGCGAATACGTGTTCGACCATGGCTGGGCTGACGCTTGCGCACGCGCGGGCATCGAGTACTACCCCAAACTGCTGACAGCAGTGCCTTTCAGCCCGGTCAGCGGGCCGCGCTTGCTGGTGGCCAATGGTGCGGACGGCCTGGAGTTGCTCCAGAGCCTGCCTGGTTACCTGGAAATCGAAGGGCTTTCCAGTGCCCATATCAACTTCACCGATGCCCTGGCCGATGCCGCCCTGGGCCAGCAACCCGGTTGGCTTGCGCGTCTGGGTTGCCAGTTCCACTGGCAGAACCGCAGTTATCGCGACTTCCAGGACTTCCTTGACGCCCTGAGTTCGCGCAAACGCAAACAGATGCGCAAGGAGCGCGAACAGGTCGCGGGGCAGGGCATCGAGTTCGAGTGGCTGCAAGGCCATGAGCTGAGCGAGGCCCAGTGGGATTTTGTCTACGCCTGCTACGCCAACACCTACGCCGTGCGCCGGCAGTCGCCGTACCTGACTCGCGCGTTTTTCAGCCTGCTGGCCGAGCGCATGCCGCAGGCGATACGGGTGGTGCTGGCCAAGCAAGGGGCGCGGCCGGTGGCCATGGCGTTCAGCCTGGTGGGGGGCGACAGCCTATATGGCCGCTATTGGGGCTGCCTGGGCGAATTCGACCGGCTGCATTTCGAGACCTGCTTCTATCAAGGCATGGACTACGCGATCGCCAATGGCCTGCAGCGTTTCGACGCCGGGGCCCAGGGCGAGCACAAGTTGATTCGTGGGTTTGAGCCGGTGATTACCCATTCCTGGCACTACTTGCGCCATCCAGGCTTGAAAACCGCCGTGGCGGATTTCCTGGAGCGCGAGCGGGTGGGGATTCTGGCGTATGCCGAGGAGGCGCGTTTGGCGTTGCCTTATCGACAGGTGTAGGAGCCAGCTTGCCGGCGATGACGGTGTATCTGCCCATGATGTGCTGGCAGGGAGTCCGTTATCGCCGGCAAGCCAGCGTCTACAAGGTGCATCGCGGTTGGATCAGGCCTTTTCTTCCTTGCCCAACCAACGGTAGGTGATGCCACCGATCACCGCGCCAAGGATCGGCGCCAGCCAGAACAGCCACAGTTGCTGGATTGCCCACCCGCCGACAATCAGCGCAGGGCCGGTGCTGCGGGCCGGGTTGACCGAGGTGTTGGTGACCGGAATGGAGATCAGGTGGATCAGCGTCAGCCCCAGGCCAATGGCGATGGGCGCCAGGCCAGCAGGCGCACGACGGTCGGTGGCGCCGAGGATGATCAGCACGAACATCGCGGTCATCACCAGTTCAGTGACAAACCCCGCCGCCATTGAATAGCCGCCCGGCGAATGTTCACCGTAACCATTGGATGCCAGCCCCGCCGCCAGTTCGAAACCCGGTTTGCCGCTGGCGATGAAGTACAGCAAGGCCGCCGCCACCACGCCGCCAATGACTTGCGCGACGATATACGCAGGCATCTCCTTGGCCGCAAACCTGCCGCCGACCACCAAGCCCACGGTGACTGCCGGGTTGAGGTGACAGCCGCTGATATGGCCAATGGCAAATGCCATGGTCAACACGGTAAGCCCGAAGGCCAGCGATACACCCAGCAGGCCGATTCCGACATCCGGGAAGGCTGCGGCCAGAACGGCACTCCCGCAGCCACCCAACACCAGCCAAAACGTACCCAACCCTTCCGTAACGGAACGTCTGAACAGAGACATGAACGCGTCCTTCTAAATCAACGGGTGTGATGCTTCCCTGCAGTCTGATGTCAGGGCCCTCCTGGACCCTGATTGCAGTACAGCAGGATTGTGATACACGGCCAGCAAGATAGAAAAAACTGTCAGAATTGTTCGGAATTGATAGCGCCGTTAGTAGTCCGAAATCAGTCGATACCTACGAAACCTCCGGTCTGGTGCTGCCACAATCGCGAGTACAGGCCGCCATGTGCCAGCAACTGGGCATGGCTGCCACTCTCGGCGATCTGGCCTTTTTCCAGGACCACCAACCTGTCCATTCGGGCAATCGTGGACAGGCGGTGAGCGATGGCGATCACCGTCTTGCCTTGCATCAGGGTTTCCAGGCTTTCCTGGATGGCCGCTTCCACTTCCGAGTCCAGGGCCGAGGTGGCTTCGTCCATGATCAGGATCGGTGCGTCCTTGAGCAGGACCCGGGCGATAGCGATGCGCTGGCGTTGCCCGCCGGAGAGTTTCACCCCGCGCTCACCGACGTGGGCATCCAGGCCAATCCGGCCCTCGGCGTCCGACAGCAGCGGGATAAATTCGTCGGCGCGGGCCTTGCGGATCGCGTCCCAGAGCTCTTGGTCAGTGGCATCGGGCTTGCCATACAGCAAGTTGTCGCGGATCGAGCGGTGCAGCAGCGAGGTGTCCTGGGTAATCATGCCGATGCGTTCGCGCAGGCTTTCCTGGGCCACTTCGGCGATGTTCTGGCCGTCGATCAGGATGCGTCCGCCTTGCAGGTCGTAGAGGCGCAGCAGCAGGTTGACCAGGGTCGATTTGCCGGCACCGGACGGGCCAATCAGGCCGATTTTCTCCCCCGGTTTGATGACCAGGTTCAGGCCACCGATGATGCCGCTGCTCTTGCCATAGTGGAAGTCGACCTGTTCGAAGCGCACTTCGCCGTGGGGCACGCTCAGGCGCGGGGCGTTTTCGCGGTCGATCACCGCCAGCGGCTGGGCGATGGTTTTCAGGCCGTCCTGGACCATGCCGATGTTCTCGAAAATGCCGTTGACCACCCACATGATCCAGCCGGACATGTTGACGATGCGGATCACCAGGCCGGTGGCCAGGGCAATGGCACCGACCGAGATCAGCGACTGCGTCCACAGCCACAGGGCCAGGCCGGTGGTGGTGACGATCAGCAGGCCGTTCATGGTGGTGATGACCACGTCCATGCTGGTGACCACGCGGCTGGCCAGCTGGGTTTTTTCGGTCTGCTCGATGATCGCTTCCTTGGCGTACTCCTGTTCGGACTGGGTGTGGGCGAACAGCTTCAAGGTGGTGATATTGGTGTAGCCATCAACGATGCGGCCCATCAATTTGGAGCGCGCCTCGGACGAGATGACCGAGCGTTCCTTGACCCGTGGCACGAAGTAGCGCAGGGCCAGGCTGTAGGCGATGATCCAGGTGACCAGCGGGATCATCAGGCGCCAGTCGGCTTCGGCGAACAGCACCAGGGAGCTGATGGCGTAGATTGCTACGTGCCAGATGGCATCGACGGCGGCCACGGCCGAGTCGCGCAGCGAGTTGCCGGTCTGCATGATGCGCTGGGCAATACGCCCGGCGAAGTCGTTCTGGAAGAAGTTCAGGCTCTGCTTGAGCACATAGCTGTGGTTCTGCCAGCGGATCAGGCTGGTCATGCCGGGGCTGATGGTCTGGTGCACCAGCAAATCGTGCAGGGCACCGAAGATCGGGCGCAGCAGCAAGGCAACCACGGCCATCCAGATCAACTCGGTGGCGTGGATCTGGAAGAAGTTGGCCGGCGGCGTGCCTTGGGCCAGGTCGATGATGCGGCTCAGGTAGCTGAACAGCGCCACTTCAATCAGCGCGCCGATCAGGCCCACCACCAACAGCGCGGCAAAACACGGCCACACCTGGCGCAGGTAATAGAGGTAGAAGGGTAGGACTTTATCCGGAGGTGCCGCGCTGGGAGCGTCGCGGAAGATGTCGATCAGTTGTTCAAAACGACGATAGAGCATTAGGTCTGACGCCCGCCGGGCGGGCTCTCCTTGTTAAAGACGCGCGCGGCCTTGTGGGCGGCGCGCGCAACTCCCTGTGAACCTTAGTCGATGCGCTTGGCCGACTTGATCAGGACAGGGTCGATAGGCACGTTTTGCATGCCTTGTTTGGTAGTGGTTTGCGAGTTGACGATGATATCGACCACGTCCATGCCCTTGACCACTTTGGCGAACACCGCGTAGCCCGCATCGCGGCCTGGGTCGAGGAAGGCGTTGTCGGCCACGTTGATAAAGAACTGGCTGGTGGCCGAGTTCGGATTGCTGGTGCGGGCCATGGACAAGGTGCCGCGCACGTTATGCAAGCCGTTGCTGGCTTCGTTCTTGATCGGCGCTTCAGTAGGCTTTTGCGACATCTGCTGGGTGAACCCGCCACCTTGCACCATAAAACCCGGGATCACCCGATGAAAAATGGTGTTGGTGTAGAAGCCCTTGTCGACGTAGGACAGGAAGTTCTCGGTACTGATCGGCGCCTTGACCGGATCCAGTTCGATTTCGATGTCGCCATTGGTGGTGGAGATCAATACGTGTGGTGCCTTGGCCGGCGTGGCCGCCATCAGGTTGGCAGCAAACAGAACAGAACCGGCAAAAACGGCGATTTTTTTCAGCATGGGTCAGTGATCCTGGGAAGTGGTTTCGACTGTCTTGAGAAAATCGAGCAGGGTTGTGTTGAAGGTTTCGGGTTGGTCCAGCGGTGTCGCGTGACGCGAATCCTCGATCACCACCAACCGCGCATCAGGCAGCAGTTTTACATAGATTTCTTTTTGCGCCACTGGGGTGTAGTCGTGGTCGGCGCTGATGACCAGGGTTGGACAGGCGATTCTGCAGAGTCGTTCCTGTACGCCCCAGCCCACAATGGCATCGAAGCTGGCGAGGTAAGCACGTTTGTCGTTTCTTGCCCAGCGTTCGCGCATTTTGCGCCGCAGGTCGGCCTGTGCGGGTTTGGGGAACAACCGGTCGCCGAGTGCCTTGCCGATGGTATTCAAGCTGAGCACGCGGGCCAGGCCCCAGCGCTTGGCCCATTGCCAATAGTCATTGGCGCTGCGCACCTTGACCTCGGGCGCGCTGTTGACGATACACAGGCTCTTGAGCAACTGCGGTTGGTCGACCGCCAGTTGAAAGGCGATCATCCCGCCCATCGACAGGCCGACCACATGGGCAGCGGGCAGTTGCAGGTGTTCGATCAACGCCACCAGGTCTGCGGTAAAGCCGGCGATGCTGTAGCGCTCCCGGGGTTTGTCAGAGCGTCCGTGACCGCGCACATCCAGCAGCACCAGGCGGTAATGTCGGGACAACACGGGGATTTGCAGTTCCCAATCCTGGCAACTGGAGCCCAGGCCGTGGATCAGGATCAGTGGCACGCCGTGGCCATATTCCTCGTAATGCAGGGTGCAACCTTCATGTTCGAAATAGGCCATGGGTGAACTCCGTGTCAGGCTTGCCGGGGAGCGGCAAAGGGTGCGTCCAGCGGTGCAGTATCGAAGGTGCGCAGCAGCTCGACCAGAATCTGCGTGGCCGGGCCCAGGGGCTTGTCCTTGTTCGAGTACAGGTAGAACGTGGGGTGGCGGCTGCCGCCTTGCTCCAGGGGTAGTTGCTTGAGCAGGCCTTCCTTTAGCTCACGCTCGATCATGTGCCGGGGCAGCCAGGCAAACCCCAGGCCGCTGCCGACGAAGGCGGCGGCGGTGGCCAGGCTGCCCACGGTCCAGCGCTGCTCGGCGCCGAGCCAGCCGACGTCCCGCGGTTGCTGGCGACCGGAGTCGCGGATCACCACCTGCATCTGGCTTTCCAGGTCCTGGAAGCTCAGTTCGCGGTTGAGCCGGTGCAACGGGTGTTCAGGGTGGGCCACGGCGACAAATTCCACGTCGCTCATTTCCGTGCCCAGGTAGCCGGGAATGCTGAAACCGCTGATCGCCAGGTCGGCCACGCCTTCAATCAGCAGCTCCTCGACACCCGACAGCACTTCTTCGCGCAGGCGCACGCGGCAGCCCCGGCTTTGCGGCATAAAGGCGGTGAGGGCGCGCACCAGGCGGGCGTTGGGGTAGGCGGCATCGACCACCAGGCGTACTTCGGCCTCCCAGCCTTGTTCCATATGATGGGCCAGGTCTTCCAACTGGCTGGCGTTTTTGACCAGTTGCCGGGAGCGGCGCAACAGCACCTCGCCGGCCTCGGTGAGCACGGCCTTGCGCCCGTCGATGCGCAACAGAGGCACGCCCAACTGGTCTTGCATGCGGGCCACGGTGTAGCTCACCGAGGATTGCGAGCGGTGCAGCACTTCGGCTGCCTGGGCGAAGCCGCCATGGTCAACCACGGCTTGCAACGTGCGCCATTGATCAAGGGTCACGCGGGGCGCTTTCAAGATGAGCTCCTCTTGTCCTAAGCTGGCGGTCCTTATTGGAGACTGCCGAATGAGAAAATTCTGTTGTGTATTGCTGGCACTGTTGCCGTTGAGCGCGTTCGCCTATCCGATCGATGTGTCAAAGTCGATCAAGGGGGTCAGCATCGACTACAACGCTTCCGATGTTGACGGTGATATCAGCTCCATCCAGCTCAGTAACTACGGCAGCAACGACGCTGCGTGTACGGTCGCGTTTACCAATGGCCCGGAGCCAGCGCGGGTGCGCAAGGTCACGGTCCCTGCCGGGAAAAGCACCAACACTACGGTCAAGTTCAGCCGCGCGATTATCAAGATGCGGATCAAACTGACCTGCGAACCCAAATAATTCGCTGCGGGGCCTTGGCCATGCCCCGCTTATAAACAACTTTATAGATGGGTTATAGCAGTTTTTTGCGCTTTTTTATCGAATTGGCTCTGTTTAACCTTCACTCCATCGACTTACAGCAATTACCGATGGAGCTTACAAAGCCATGTCTAACGTTCTGATCATCGAAAGCAGCGCCCGCCAGCAGGATTCTATTTCCCGCCAACTGACCCAACAGTTCATCAGCCAATGGCAGGCGGCCCATCCGGCCGATCAGATCACCGTGCGCGACCTGGCCGTCAACCCAGTGCCGCACCTGGACGCCAACCTGCTGGGCGGCTGGATGAAGCCGGCCGAGCAGCGCAGCGCCGATGAGCAGGCGTCCCTGGAGCGCTCCAACCACCTGACCGACGAACTGCTGGCCGCCGATGTGCTGGTGATGGCCGCGCCGATGTACAACTTCGCCATCCCCAGCACCCTCAAGGCCTGGCTTGACCATGTGTTGCGGGCCGGCGTGACCTTCAAGTACACCGCCACCGGTCCCCAGGGCCTGTTGACCGGCAAGCGCGCGTTTGTGCTGACCGCCCGTGGTGGCATCCACACCGGCGCGAGCAGCGATCATCAGGAACCGTATCTGCGCCAGGTCATGGGTTTTATCGGGATCCATGATGTGACCTTTATCCACGCCGAAGGGGTGAACCTGGGTGGCGACTTCCAGGAAAAGGGCTTGAACCACGCCAAGGCCCTGCTGGCACAGGTTGCCTGACGCGTTAATCGCCAGATAATCGCACGGTGTTTTTATAGCTCCACGCAACCCTTCAAGTACGCGTATCGAACCTCCCTTTGCACTTGTTGCTCCTGAGTGCTCCTGCCCGACTGCCGCTTTAGCGAGGTCGGGTTTTTTTTGCGCCGAGTTTCGCCCCGCCGTGAAAGACGCTAATGTCGCGCCCATTCGAATATGAGGCGCACATGGGCTACTTACTGATTGTCACGCTGATCCAGGCGTTTTCCTTCAGCCTGATCGGCGAATACCTGGCGGGTCATGTCGACAGCTATTTCGCCGTGCTGGTGCGCGTGCTGCTGGCCGGGCTGGTGTTTATCCCCCTGACCCGCTGGCGCTCGGTGGAGCCTGCGTTCATGCGCGGCATGCTGCTGATCGGCGCGTTGCAGTTCGGCGTGACGTACGTGTGTCTGTATTTGAGCTTCCGCGTGCTGACGGTGCCGGAGGTTTTGCTGTTCACCATCCTCACGCCGCTGCATGTGACCTTGATCGAAGACGCGTTGAACCGGCGCTTCAACCCCTGGGCGCTGATTGCCGCGCTGGTGGCGGTGGCGGGGGCGGCGGTGATCCGCTTTGACCAGATCAACCCGGACTTCTTCATGGGCTTTTTGTTGCTGCAACTGGCCAACTTCACCTACGCCGCCGGGCAGGTGCTGTACCGGCGCCTGGTGGCACGACACCCGAGCGACCTGCCGCACTACCGGCGCTTTGGCTATTTCTACCTGGGGGCATTGGCCGTGGTGTTGCCGGCGTTCCTGCTGTTCGGCAAGGCCAACTTCCTGCCTGAAGCACCGTTGCAGTGGGGTGTGTTGCTGTTTCTGGGCCTGGTCAGCACTGCGTTGGGTCTGTACTGGTGGAACAAGGGCGCCTGCCTGGTCAACGGCGGCACCCTGGCGGTGATGAACAACCTGCATGTGCCGGTGGGGCTGCTGCTCAATCTGCTGATCTGGAACCAGCATGAGCCGCTGGGGCGCCTGTTCCTGGGCGGGGCGGTGATTGTGGCGGCGGTGTGGATCAGCCGGTTGGGGATTCGCCCGGCGCCGCTCAGCCGGCAATGATCGTTCCCAAAGGTGGGATCGGGCTTGCCCGCGATAGCGGACGATCAGTAACAGATGTGTTGACTGACCCACCGCTATCGCGGGCAAGCCCGCTCCCACAGGGGCGCTGCTTCGCGCCTGGTTAGAGCGTAGCCTTCTCCGGCACCGGCAAATGACTGGCACCCAACACCGCCGGCAGTACTCCGGCCCGCAGGTCATTACCACTCGGCTGCTGATACAGGCTCAAGCCAAACTCCGGCAGCACCGCCAGTAAGTAGTCAAAAATATCCCCCTGGATCCGCTCGTAATCCGCCCACGCCGTGGTGCGGGTAAAGCAGTAGATTTCCAGGGGCACACCCTGGGAGGTGGTCTGCATCTGGCGCACCATGCAGGTCATGTTCGGTTGGATATCCGGATGGCTCTTCAGATAAGCCAGGGCATAGGCGCGGAAGGTGCCCAGGTTGGTCATGCGCCGGCGGTTGGTCGACAACTGCGCGCTGTGGCCCTGGGCTTCGTTCCATGCCTTCAATTCTGCCTGTTTGCGGCTGATGTAGTCGGTCAGCAGGTGGACCTGGGTCATCCGCACTTCTTCATCATCACGCAGGAAACGCACGCCGGCCGCGTCGATAAACAGGCTGCGCTTGATCCGCCGCCCGCCCGAGGCCTGCATGCCGCGCCAGTTCTTGAACGATTCGGACATCAGGCGCCAGGTGGGGATCGAGACGATGGTCTTGTCGAAGTTCTGCACCTTGACCGTATGCAAGGTGATGTCCACCACATCGCCATCGGCGCCGACCTGAGGCATTTCGATCCAGTCGCCGACCCGCAGCATGTCGTTGCTGGTCAATTGCACACTGGCGACAAATGACAGCAGCGTGTCCTTGTACACCAACAGGATCACCGCCGACATCGCACCCAGCCCTGACAGCAGCAACAGCGGCGAGCGGTCGATCAAGGTTGCAACGATGATGATCGCGCCAAACACGAACAGCACCATTTTCGCCAGTTGCACATAGCCCTTGATCGAGCGCGTGCGGGCATGTTCGGTGCGTGCGTAGATATCCAGCAGGGCGTTGAGCAGGGCGCTCATGGCCAATACCTGGAACAGAATGGTGAACGCCAGCGCCACGTTGCCGATAAACAGCGCACTGGTCTTGCTCAATTCCGGCACCAGGTGCAGGCCGAACTGGATCACCAGCGACGGCGTCATCTGGGCCAGGCGGTGGAAGACTTTGTTATGGCGCAGGTCATTGAGCCAATGCAGGGCAGGTTGGCGGCCGAGCAACTTGACCGCATGCAGGATCAGGTAGCGTGCCACCCGTCCGACCAGCAGGGCCACCACCAGCAGCACCAGCAAAGCCAGGCTTGAATGCAGTAGCGGATGTTGGTCCAGGGCACCCCAGAGGTCTTGGACGTTGAGCCAGAGCTGTTTGATATCCATGGTTTAACGCGATTCTTCTGTAAGACATGACGGGGCGATTAGAGCATTTAAGTGCTGCAAAGTTGTGCAGGCAGACAAATCACCTGACAAAAAACCATCTGTTTGGCCCACTTCGCGTAAAGAAACTCGGCCTGAGCGCCCGAAACCGTTACCCTATGCAGCTGATTTTTTGTATTTCTTCGAGGTAGCACCCGTGTTTTCCCAATTCGCCCTGCACGAACGCCTGCTCAAAGCCGTGGCCGAGCTTAAATTTGTCGAGCCTACGCCTGTGCAAGCAGCGGCCATCCCGCTCGCGCTCGAAGGGCGTGACCTGCGGGTGACGGCTCAAACCGGGAGTGGCAAGACCGCCGCTTTCGTCCTGCCGATCCTCAACCGTCTGATCGGCCCGGCCAAGATCCGCGTCAGCATCAAGACCTTGATCCTGCTGCCTACCCGTGAGCTGGCCCAGCAGACCTTGAAGGAAGTGGAACGCTTCTCGCAGTTCACCTTCATCAAGTCCGGCCTGATCACCGGGGGCGAAGACTTCAAGGTCCAGGCCGCCATGCTGCGCAAGGTCCCGGATATCCTGATCGGTACCCCTGGGCGGATGATCGAGCAACTGAACGCCGGCAACCTGGACCTCAAGGAAGTCGAAGTGCTGGTGCTGGACGAAGCCGACCGCATGCTCGACATGGGCTTTGCCGACGACGTGCAGCGCCTCGTCGAAGAGTGCGTCAACCGCCAGCAGACCATGCTGTTCTCCGCCACCACCGGCGGCTCGACCCTGCGCGAGATGGTCGCCAAGGTCCTGAACAACCCTGAGCACCTGCAGGTCAATAACGTCAGCGACCTGAACTCCACCACCCGCCAGCAGATCGTCACCGCTGACCACAATGTGCATAAAGAGCAGATTCTCAACTGGCTGCTGGCCAACGAGACTTATCAGAAAGCCATCGTGTTCACCAACACCCGTGCCATGGCCGACCGGATCTACGGGCGCCTGGTGGCGCAGGAGTACAAGGCGTTTGTGTTGCACGGTGAGAAGGACCAGAAGGACCGCAAGCTGGCGATCGACCGCCTCAAGCAGGGCGGCGTGAAGATTCTGGTAGCCACCGACGTCGCCGCCCGCGGCCTGGACGTGGAAGGCCTGGACATGGTGATCAACTTCGATATGCCGCGCAGCGGCGACGAGTATGTGCACCGTATTGGCCGTACCGGGCGTGCCGGCAACGATGGCCTGGCCATCTCGCTGATCTGCCATGGCGACTGGAACCTGATGTCGAGCATCGAGCGCTACCTCAAGCAGTCGTTCGAGCGCCGCACCATCAAGGAAGTCAAAGGCACCTACACCGGGCCGAAGAAGGTCAAGGCTTCGGGCAAGGCCGTGGGCGTGAAGAAGAAAAAGGTCGACGCCAAGGGCGACAAGAAGAAAACCGGCGCCAAGTCGCCGACCAAGCGCAAGATCGCCAACCGGCCGAAGACCGACAACTTGTCGTTGGTCAGCAAGGACGGCATGGCGCCGCTCAAGCGCCGCAAGCCAGAAGCACCGGCTGCCGAGTAATACGCCAGCGCACTAAAAAACCGGACAATGTCCGGTTTTTTTATGCCCTCAGTTTTTCGCCTTGGCCGCCGCTTCCTTCAACTCCTTGAGTCGCGCCTCGATCAACTGGCACTTGTCGGGAAATTTCGCACTTTCGGTGTCCAGGTCCATCTGCTGCAGCTCGTCGTTGATTTCCTTGGCCTTGGTCGGGTTCTGCTGGGTGAGGGTGCTGACTTCCTTGGCCAGTTGTTCGCGTTTTTCCGTGGCTTCTTCCGGGGTACAGGCCCAGGCGGGCAGGGCGCTCAACAGGGCGGCGGCGACAGCCAGTTGCATCAGGGTTTTCATGGGGTAGACCTCCTTGGCGGTGATACCCGGTTGAGGGGGCTGGCCTGTGAAAAGTTCAGTGCAATCACGCCCGTCTACCCGGCTGAACGCCCGCAGCCGCCACAGGTCACAACTTTTGAAGGCACTCAGTCGGTGTGCCTGCAGGAGGATTCAGAATGAGCACTTACAATTGGGATCTGATCGAACGTCTGTTGCATGAAGTACAGAACGGCGAGGGCAGCTTTGCCCCGCGCAAATATGCCGAACAGGAAGCGGCCGATAAGGCCACGGCCGGCGAGTTCACTGGCGATCTGGATGCGTTGAAAAAGACCGCCGCCGATTACGAAGCGCTGTTGTTCAAGCGCGGCTTTATCGAGTCCCGGCCTGAAGACGAGGGCGGCAACGGCGAGAATTTCATTTTGACGCCCTTGGGCGCGCAGCTGCTGGCATTGATCGACAGCGCCATCCCGGGTAACGATCACCCGCGCCAAGTGCTCGACGAGCAGGCCGACGCGCTGGACCCGTCGACGTTCGAGATGGTGGCGGCCAAGGCGCAAATCGCCTGAACCGGCTGCAACTGTCAAATCGGTAATCTTGTACAGCCCCGGGCAACCGGGTGTGCTGTCGGGCACCTGTCTATCGGCCAGGCCGCAGTCAATATCACCGGTAGAGTGCGCACCGAGCTGACCATCCTGGGCGTGCGCCTGCGGTTCTGAGGGAGGTGTAGACGTCTAGGCCGCGCTGCCCTTGAGGCACTTGAGTGCCTGGAAATCGCTGCGCACCTTAGCGATTCTCTGCACCAGCTTCTGGCGTTGCTGCACCGTGCTTTCGGCCATCACGTCCACCAGCAGGCTGCGGGCTGCGGCTTCGGTCTGGGCATAGGCTTGGCGATAGTCCGCGGTCCACAGGCTTTCACGGTCCACCAGCAACTGCTCCATCTTGCGTGGGAAGTCGCTGCTGGCCCGTTGATTGACTGCGGCGATGAACTGCGCCTGCCAATGGGCGCGGTTGCCGATCCATTGCTGGTTCTGCGCGCCGAGGGCAGTGGACCAGGCCAGCACACGCTCTTGCTGGCTGGCGCTCAGTGGGCCTAGCCAGGCATCCAGGCGCTTGCTCATGCGCTCGCTACGCTCCTTGATCTGTTGCTCCAGGCGCGGCTTGAGGTATTCGTCCTGGCGTTTGCCCAGGTCCTTGGTCAGCGCGGCATCCATCTCGCGCACTTGCTGCTCATCCAGCCCGCGCAGCAACTCGATGGCTGATGGGGTGATTTGCCGGGCGACGTCGGCGATTGCTTGCTTGGCTTCAAGGGCGTGGGCTTGCAGGGCGGCGTCACTGACCTGGTGGCTGTCAACCATCTGCTGCAGGCGGTCGAGCCAGTCCAGGTAGCCAGGTAATTGGGTGGTGCAGTGCCAGGCCAGGTGTTCCTTGAGCGTTTCGTTGAACCAGCTTTTCTGCCCGGCGTTCATGTCCAGGTAGTCGTTGAGGGTCCAGGGGATGATCACGTCGAGATTGCGATAGGCCAGGCCCACGCGGTTGCAGCCGGCAAGCAGGACGCTCAGGACCAGTAAAGCAGCCAGGATTCTTAACCGACGCAGCATGGGCGAGTCCTTGCGCAGACCAGGGATGTTCATCTGAACCCGCCGGGGGCGTGACAGTTCAGCCCATCAATAAAACGACCGCTCGGCCTTTAGGGTCAACAGGCCATCACATTGCGAATTGTGTCCGGAGTAGGCCGAACAGTCGCTGCCGTTGAGGTTGGAGTCGCTGTAGATCAGGTCCAGGTCCATGCCCATCCACGGTCGGGAAAATTTCACCGACCAGTCGCTGAAACTGCGGATAGAGCCGCCCTCCACCGAGGCCGGGGCGCCCAACTGATGAGTGGTGTACTTCATGCTCACGCCAATGCCAAACGGCTGGGTGCCGCCCAGGTCGGCAAACAGGGTGCTGTCGCGACGGTCGGGGTCATTGCCCAGTGACACGCCAAACCGATTGCCCAGCAGGTTCAGGCCGCCGTAGAACTCCTGGCTGTCGAGGGGGCTCAGCTTGGGGTAGCTGTAGTGAATCATCCCCAGTTCATAGCCCAGGGTCTGGTCGAACGGGCGCTTGAAGCCCATGTAGGAATCGACTTCCAGTTTGCTCGCGGGCGACAGGCCCATGCTCGGAGAGAACTGGCCGAAGTACAGGCCGCTGGCGTGGCTCAGGTCGAGGCCGCCGTGAAACGAGTTGCTGCCCGGTGTGGTGGGTTTGACCAGGCCCTGGGCCATGCTGCGGCCGGGCGTGGTGCCCAGTTTCAAGTCGAAGTCGCCCAGTTCACGCTGGAAAACCTGCGCTTCGGCGAGGGGGCTGGCAAGCAGGGCGCTGACCAGAAAAATACAGGGTTTGAGCACGCTTCACTCCATGAAAAGCGAGGAGCAGTAACGGGAGAAATCGGGCAAATGCCCGTTCTAGACGTGTGCAAGCATACCGGCGAAAGTCAGGTATTGAGACCCGTTCGTCGATTGGCGTGGTTGAATGTGTGTCGGGGGGATGTTGCTGGCTCTAGTCCTAGCGCCTTGATAGGCAAGGCGCTTAGGGACCAGGTGGGGTGCGTAGGCGGCTTGCGCGCTTACTTCTTACCCAGGGTGATCTGCTTGGACGGGCCGAATGTCTGGCCGCTCACGCCCTTGGCGATCTGCTGGATTTCGCCACCGGACTTGAGGAACGCGGCGATTTGGTTGTTGATCGATTCGCTGGTTTCAACGGCGGGAGCTGGCTTTGCTTTGCTGTTGGATGCTTTTACGCGCATGGCGGCCACTAACCTGTAGAAAATTAACTTGGCCAGGCATCGTACATGAAATGCTTGACAATTGCTTGGTAAATATCTCCCAGGAATAAGCTGCGCTATTATAAAAGCCCGAAGTTGGTCTTTGGTCGAAGGCCCTAACTCGCTGTTTTAAATAGAAACCGTGGGTAAAAATAGCACCTGGCCATTGCTGCACGGCGGCAGCTTGACCTGACGAGCGGGGCAATTGTCGGCAAGTGCCCGGCAAACCCGCGATTTTTCAGGGTTGCGCGCCTGGACACGGGACCGCCGCCTTCAACTCGGGTAGAATGCCGCCCACGCAATGAGGGTATTGGAAATGGCTTTAGTCGGGCGCTACAACAGTTTACAAGTGGTTAAACACACTAACTTTGGTTTGTATCTGGACGGTGAACAAGAGGGCGAAATCCTCTTGCCCAATCGTTATATTCCCAAAGATATTCCCAGTGAAGATGAAGACTGGCTTAACGTTTTTATTTATCTGGACAGCGATGACAAACTTATCGCCACCACTGAAAAACCAAAAGTGCAGGTGGGCGAGTTCGCCAGCCTGAAAGTGGTTGAAGTCAACAGCATCGGGGTGTTCCTCGACTGGGGCCTGCCCAAGGACCTGCTGCTGCCGTATTCCGAAGAAAAACGCCAGCTGACCGCCGGTGAATACTGTGTGGTGCACGTCTACCTCGACAAACACACCAAGCGCATCACCGCCACCGCGCGCCTGGACCGTTACCTGGACAAGACGCCGGCCAACTACACCGTGGGCCAGGAAGTCGACTTGCTGGTTGCCGAAGCCACTGATATGGGCTTCAAGGCAATCATCAATAACAAGCACTGGGGCCTGATCCACAAGAACGAAGTGTTCAAGTTCCTGCGTCCGGGCAAGGAAGAGAAGGGCTTCATCAAGGAAATCCGCGCCGACGGCAATATCAGTCTGAGCCTGCAGCCGGTCGGCGAGCAAGCGGCGTCCAGCCTGAACTCGAAGATCCTCGCCAAGTTGCGTGAAAACAACGGCAGCCTGCCGGTCAGCGACAAGAGTGACCCGACCGTGATCAGCAACTTGTTTGGCGTGAGCAAGGGCAACTTCAAGAAGGCCATTGGTGCGCTGTACAAGCAGGGGCAGATCGTAATTCACGCTGATCGTATTGAACTAAGCTGATTGCAACCTGCTCTTGTGTAGGCGTCGCTATCGCCGGTCAGCCGGCTCCTGCAGTGGGTCATCGCCATGAGCAAAAAAGTCGTGTTTGCTTACCTCGGTACGTTGTTGGCTTTTTTAGTGCTCGATGGCCTCTGGCTTGGGGTATTGATGGGGCCGACCTACAAGGGCCTGCTCGGGCCGCTGATGCTTGAGCAACCGCGATTGCTCCCGGCGGCGCTGTTCTACTGCCTTTATGTGTTCGGCTGCGTGGCCTTTGTAGTGTTGCCGGCGCTGGCCAGTGGCGGCTGGCAACGGGCTGCCCGCCTCGGTGCCTTGCTTGGGTTGGTCGCCTATGGCACCTACGACCTGAGCAACTGGGCGACCTTGCAAGGCTGGTCTGCGGGGCTGGCAGTGATGGACATGGCGTGGGGCACCTTTCTCACCGCTGCCTGCTGCTCGCTGGGATACTGGGCGGCGCGGCGCGTCAGCGGCTGACCGGCGCCCGGCAATCAACCTTTACCTGGGCGGGGCGTAGCAGTAGCGCTCCGGCCAGTATCAAGCCGCTGCCGGCTAACGTCAGTGCCGGCTGCAAGCCGCCGCTAAAATGGTTGCTCAACGACGCCAGCAGCGGGCCACTTAACTGGCCCAGGGCAAAACATGCCGTCAGCAGGCCGGTGCTCCGTTGCGCGCCGTGGGGCGCAACTTCCCGCGAACGTTGCATCACCAATTGCATGCAGGCCAGAAATGGCAGCCCACAGAGCAAGACACCCAGCACCAATCCCACGCCATTGCCCCACAGACAGGCGAAGACGCCAATCGCTTGCATCCACAGGGTTGCCATCAACCAGTAGCGTGTGGTGTCGGGGTTGGGCTTGCGCAGACTGACCAGCAACACGCCCAGGGCCGCCGCCAAGCCAAAGCATGGCCAGAACAGGTCTGCCTGCCAGGCGCCCTTGAACTGCGCGCTGGCCATTTGCGACAGGAAGGTGGCCGGAATGATGTAGCCCAGGCCATACAGCAGGTAAATCCAGCCCAGATGCGCGATGCTGCCGTTGCGCCCGGCAGGGGCGCTGCTTTGCGGCGCCCCCCTGTCCGGCTTGGGCAGGAACGGCAGGATCACCAGCAACATGCCCAGGGCGACCACGCCGTACACCAGCCACAGCGTTGCCGAATCCTCGCCCAACAGGTTGGAGGCCAGTGCCAACAATCCCGTCAGCAGGATCCCCAGTCCAGGCCCGGCAAACACCAGTGCCCCCAGCCGCGGGCGCCCGGCGGCAATCGCCAGCGGCTGGCTCAGGCCGGTAATCATCACCAGCACCCAGGCGCTGGCCACACCCGTGCCGAAGCGCAGCAACAGGTGCGACCAGAAGCCGTTGGCCCAGAACGACGCTAGGGTCAGCAGCACACACAACCACAACCCGCCGAGCAACCGTCCTCGTATGTGGTGATGACTGCGCGCGAACATCGAGTCCACGGCCCCCACGAAATAGCCCAGGTAGTTGGCCGCGGCAATCAGCCCGGCGGCGGTCAGGTCGATTTGCCCTTCGCTGAGCAAGTGCGGCATCTGCGGGGTGAGAGCAAAGCGGCCAATGCCCATGGCCATCATCAGGGCGATAAAACTGGCGAGTAAACGAATCAGGGGAGACATGGGCCAAATTCCAGGAAGAAGCGATGACCTCAGGCTAAGGTGGATTAGTGTTCAGTAAAAATGAATAATACTGAGTAACTTGTTCAGTTTAGGAGAAAGGTCGTGGAGTTCAGCCAACTGCGTATTTTCCAGGCCGTGGCCGAAGAGGGCTCCATCACCCGTGCTGCAGAGCGTCTGCACCGGGTGCCATCGAACCTCTCGACCCGCCTCAAGCAAATGGAAGAGCAACTGGGCGTCGAGCTGTTCGTGCGCGAGCGCCAGCGCCTGCAACTGTCGCCTGCCGGCAAGGTGCTGCTCGACTACAGCACGCGCCTTTTGGCCCTGCATGATGAAGCGCACGGTGCCGTGCAGGGTGGCCAACCGGCCGGGGATTTTGTGCTGGGCAGCATGTACAGCACCGCCGCGATCCATTTGCCGAAACTGCTGGCGCAATATCACAAGGCTTACCCCATGGTGAACCTGCAAGTGCAGTCGGCGCCCAGTGGTGAACTGCTCGAAGGCCTGATCACCGGGCGCCTGGATGCGGCGCTGGTGGATGGCCCGTTGACCCTGGCGACCCTGGACGGCGTACCGCTGTGTGAGGAGCGCCTGCTGCTGATCTGCGAGGCGGACCACCCACCGGTACGCGGCCCGCAGGATGTGGCCGGGCGCGCGGTGTTCACCTTCCGACGCAGTTGTTCCTATCGGGCGCGCCTGGAGGCGTGGTTTTCCCACGACCGTGTGGCCATGGGCCGCGCCATCGAGATCGAGTCCTATCAAGGCATGCTTGCATGTGTGATTGCTGGTTCCGGGGTTGCGTTGATGTCCGAGTCGATGCTCGACAGCCTGCCTGGCAAGGACAGCGTGTCGATCCACCCCCTGGCCGAGCCATTTGCCCATGCCACCACCTGGCTGATGTGGCGCAAAGGCATGCTCGGGGCTAATCTCAATGCATGGATTGACCTGCAGCAAGAGGGCAAGACGCGGCCTGTACAAGAGTCCCGGGCGATTGCCTGACCGCCCCGTCAGGATTTGTATCAATTCAGTAATGGTTCGTTGCGGTTTCAGACAAGCATTACCTGGGACTTAGTACTACTATCTGTAGGAAGCAGCCACAGAATTCCAGCTGCTCGGCACTACCCTCAAAGGGGGCACCATGAAAGAAAAACTGCAAAACTGGCTGCACGACCTCGGCGTCGCACTCGGCTTGATCGAGCCACCGCTGCAACCGGTGCCAATCCGCACCGATGACGAACAGCGCCGCCCGCGTCGCAGGTAAGTCCGGAAAAGCGCTCAGACATTGGTGTTTGGGCGCGATCACTTGTCACACAGTCCCTGAAGCACAGTAGATTGGGCGTGCGGTTGTATGCGATTGCTTTGTACCAGTCGAAGTCCGGACTCCTAAATAAAGTTGCGCTCACCTTGTCTGACCCTGGAAGTATTCTGGTCGGACGTTTCTTTTTGTCTGCTCCCTCGACCACTTCCGTGTTTGGACGCTTTATATTCCTGCTCTCTTCAAGGAAGGAAGACAGGGCTATGTCGTGTGTTAACAGTGATGGAATGCTGGTTTCCGCCAAGGTGATACTGCGTCGGTTTTACGCGATTGAGCATGGGGATCTGCACGGTATACATGCTTTAGTTGTCCACCAGACGGATGCACCTACTGCGCAACATACGTTCAACGGCTACCTTGCAAAAGGCAGTGGTGCGCACTTTCTGATTGATAAAAATGGCTTTGTTTACCAGACGGCCAGCTTGAAAAAGCGCTGCTACCACGTTGGAAAGCTCATACGCTCGAAGTGCCTGGCGATTGATAAAAAATCGTGTGACAGCGCCCAGATGGCCCGTATTCAAGCGTTATCGTGGACTGCGCAGATCAAGGCGTTGGACGCACATGAGCGAGCAAAAAGCTATCCTGTGAACTCCGACTCTATTGGCATCGAATTGGTGGGCAAACACTTGGATACCTCGCGGTATGAGTCCGTTACCCCCTTGCAGAACCAATCCCTTCAATGGCTCGTCAACGAGTTATATGTTCATTTCAACCTGTCCTCGGGTGATGTCTACAGGCACCCGCAGATATCCTATAAAAACCCGGGTGAAGCCAGTAGTGCGGTGTGGGAATGATGCCGATCAAAGCATGGCCGATAGGCGCATTACTCGTTCTTGCGGGATGTACGGATCGGCACACGCCCGACCTTGAAGGCATTGTTGTCTCCAGCTTCCAATCCCAAGAACCTGAGAGTTGCCGGCCTTCTGATGTGCCCCTTGATCCAAACCGTGTGCAGGCGTTTTTCCAGCGCGCCTCGAAGATTGATAGCCGCACCCTGCATGACCGTTACGAGTGGGCCCCTTGTTATCTGGAGGGCAACCTGAAGTACAACGGGCATATCTGCACATGGCAGGTTAGGGCGGGAGCTACTGGGGTCATCTGGTGTTCGGCGAAAGAGCAGTACTTTGCCTGTGACGAATGTGGTGATCTGTTTGAAAGACCTGAACAGTAAATAAGAGGGTGGGTGCGACAACCGACATCGCACCCGCTCAAGTCTGCTTCAATCAGGCTGCATCGGCCGCCGCCACCTCTGGCCGACGCGACAGCAGACTCACCAGCACAAAACTCACCACACTCACGCCCAGGCTGTAATAGATCGGCGTGTTTGCCTCCAAGCCATCCTTGACCATAAACACCAGTGACGTGACAAACCCCAATGCCATGGCGCTGATCGCACCCGCCGTCGTAGCGCGTTTCCAGTAAATCGCCCCGATCAATGGGATCAGCATGCCGCCGACCAGCAGGTTATAGGCCAGGGTCAGTGCGCTGATCACGTCGGTGACTATCAAGGCGATACCCAGCACGGCCATCCCAGTCAGCAGGGTGAACAAGCGGTTGATGTTCAGGCTCGACTGCTTGCCGCCGCGCAGGCGCGGCAGCAGGTCTTCGGTCAGCACGGTGGACGCGGCGAGCAGGCCGGCGCTGGCGGTGGACATCATCGCCGCCAGGGCCGCCGCGATCACCAGGCCGCGCAGGCCATCGGGCAACGACAGTTTGACGATGGCGGCGAAGGCGTTGTTGACGTTGTCCAGGTCCGGGATCAGCACATGGGCGGCCATGCCGATCAGGGCGCAGGCCAGGCCGTAGAGGATGCAGTAGAAGCCGGCGAAGGTTCCTGCGTACTGGGCGACTTTTGCGTCACGGGCGGTAAACACCCGTTGCCAGATGTCCTGGCCGATCAGGATGCCGAAAAAGTAGATCATGAAGTAGGTGATGATGGTGTCCCAGCCGATGCTGGTGAAGCTGAAACTGGCCGCCGGCAGTTTGGCCACCAGTTCATCCCAGCCGCCTACGCGGTACAGGCAGATCGGCAGCAGGATAAACATCAGGCCGACGGTCTTGATCACAAACTGCACGATATCGGTTAGCGTCAGCGACCACATGCCGCCAATGGTCGAATACACCAGCACCACGCCACCACCCAGCAGGATGGCGGCCCAGAACGGCAGGTCAAACATCACTTGCAATACGGTGCCGATCCCCAGGATCGAGGTCACCGCCAGCATCAGCGCATAGGCCAGCATGATCAGCCCGCTGGCCTGGCGGGCCGTGGGGTTGTAGCGCTGCTCCAGGACCTGGGTCACGGTGAAGATTTTCAGCTTGAGCAAGGGTTTTGCGAGAAACAGGTTCAGCGCAATGATCCCCGTGCCCAGCGCCGCGCAGAGCCAGAACCCGGAAATACCATGCACATAACCCAGGCGCACGCTGCCCACCGTGGACGCGCCGCCCAGCACCGTCGCGGCCATGGTGCCCATGTACAGGGTCGGCCCCAGGTTGCGCCCGGCGACCAGGTAATCTTCATGGGTCTTGGCCCGGCGCATGCCGAAATAGCCGAGCACGAGCATGCCGGCGGCGTAGATAAGTACGACGAATAGATCCAGAGCCATGGTGGCGCCTCTCCAGTTATTGTTTTTATGGACTAATCAGGTGACGCGCTACATCAACGGTGCGTGACTCCAGGCAGCACGCAGAGCATTTCGTACAGCAGGTTGGCGCCCAGCAACGAGGTGTTGCCGGTGGTGTCGTAGGGCGGCGAAACCTCCACCAGATCACAACCAATCAGGTCCAGGCCCTGGCAGCCCCGGATGATCTCGATCGCCTGGATGGTGGTCAGCCCGCCGATTTCCGGGGTGCCGGTGCCGGGCGCCCAGGCCGGGTCGATGCCGTCGATGTCGAAACTCAGGTACACCGGGCCGCCGCCGACCTTTTCCCGAACTTCGGCCATCAACGGCGCGAGGGAGTGGTGCCAGCATTCTTCGGCCTGGACCACGCGGAACCCCTGTTTGCGGCTCCAATTGAAGTCTTCGGCGGTATAGCCCTGGGCGCGCAGGCCGATTTGCACCACACGCTCGCAATCGAGCAGGCCCTCTTCGACGGCCCGGCGGAAGGTGGTGCCGTGGGCGATTTTCTCGCCGAACATATGGTCGTTGACGTCGGCGTGGGCATCGATATGCACCAGCCCGACCTTGCCGTGTTTCTTGTGGATCGCCCGCAGGATCGGCAGGGTGATGGTGTGGTCGCCGCCCAGGGTCAGCGGGATTACGTTATGGCCGAGGATCTCATCGTAGGCTTCTTCGATAATGCGCACGGCGTCCAGCAGGTTGAAGGTGTTGATCGCCACGTCGCCGATGTCTGCCACCGACAGCGAGTCGAACGGCGCAGCGCCGGTGGCCATGTTGTAGGGGCGGATCATCACCGACTCAGCGCGGATTTCACGCGGCCCGAAGCGGGTGCCGGCGCGCAGCGAGGTGCCGATATCCAGGGGCACGCCGACAAAGGCCGCATCCAGGCCGGCGGCGGTTTGCAGGTGGGGCAGGCGCATCATGGTGGCGATGCCGGCAAAGCGCGGCATTTCGTTGCCGCCCAGTGGTTGGTGAAAGATCTTGTCCACGGCAGTGCCTCATCGTTGTTGTGGTTATCAGAGGCCGATTCTGCGAAATGCCCGGCAACGGAAGAATCGCTGTGGGGAAATACTTAGTTCAGATTTTTCTAAACTAATGCCTGGGGTAGACTTCACCGGTTTGCGAAACCTGTTCCCTGTCCGCCGACTTTTTGCCTGGAGCGTCCATGGCCAATGCCTTGCCCGACCTGAAATTGCTGCGCATCTTCGTCAGCGTCGTGCGCTACCAGGGGTTTGCCAATGCCCAGCATGAGCTCAACCTGTCGACGTCGGCCATCAGCACCTATATGAGCCAACTGGAAGGCGCGTTGGGCCTGGTGCTGTGCCATCGCGGGCGTGGCGGGTTCAGCCTGACCAGCAAGGGCGAGTTGTTTCACCAGGAAACCTTGCGCCTGCTGGGCGAACTGGAGGGCTTCGAGCAATACGCGGCGGCGCTCAAGGGCGAACTGCGTGGCACGCTCAAACTGGGCGTGCTCGACTCCACGGTCAGCGACAAGGCCCTGCCATTTGCCGAAGTCATCGGCGCCTACAGCCTTGAGCACCCGGCGGTGCATCTGCACTTATCGGTGATGAGCCCCTACGAGCTGCAACTGGGGGTGCAGGACAATCGCCTGGACCTGGCCATCGGCGCCTTCTCCAACCGCATGAGCGGCTTGGTCTACATGCCGCTGTACCGCGAACAACACTGGCTTTATTGCAGCTCGCGGCATCCGCTGTTCAGCGAGCGACGCATTCCGGAGCAGGTGATTACCCAGCAACGCATGGTCGGGCGCGGTTACTGGAGCCAGGCGGAACTGGCGCGCCATGGCTTCAAACACAGCGCCGCCACTGTAGAAAGTATGGAGGCGCAGTTGATCCTGGTGTTGTCCGGCGCCTACATCGGCTACTTGCCCGAGCACTACGCCCAGGCCTGGGCCGACAAGGGCGACTTGCGGGTGCTGCTGCCGGCGACCTTTGGCTACCAGGCGCCGTTTTCGCTGATCATGCGCCGTGGGCGCAGCCGCGAGCCGTTGATCCAGACCTTCCGCGATTTACTCAAAGCACAGCTCAATCAGGCCTGAACATGTCCAGACCCCAATGCCCCCGCTGCCTGCGGCCGACCACCCACTGCCTGTGCGCGCTGATCCCGAGCCTGCACAGCCGGACCCGGGTGTTGCTGTTGCAGCATCCCAGCGAGGTCAACCATGCGCTCAACACCGCGCGCCTCGCCGCGTTGGGCCTGGTGAATGCGCAGTTGGTAGTGGGCGAAGTATTTGAAGACTTGCAGACCTTGCTCAACCCTCCGGGGTATCAGGCACGGCTGCTGTTTCCTGGCGAAGAGGCGCAGTCGCTGCAGACCTATGGCCCATCCGATGAGCCGTTGCTGCTGGTGGTGCCCGACGGTACCTGGCGCAAGGCGCGCAAGTTGCTGCACCTCAACCCGCTGCTGGCGGCGTTGCCACGGGTGACGCTGGCGGCGGGCGCAGTGTCCCGCTACCGATTGCGCAAGGCACCGGGGCCGGGGGCGTTGTCGACGGTGGAGGCAATTGTGCTGGCGTTGCAGGTGCTGGAGGCGCCGCAGTCATTTGATCCGTTGTTGCGGCCGTTTGAGGCGTTGATCGACGGGCAGATTGCAGCGATGGGGGAGGAGGTGTTTCAGCGCAATCATGGGGGTGATTAGCCGGTTCACCCAGGTCCAGCTCCCCCATTGACCGCGCCGCTCAAGACATACGCGGTCGATGTAGGAGCTGGCTTGCCGGCGATGGCGCCTGCCCAAACACCGCTAACGCTCGCGCATCGCCTCCGTGCGTGCCTTCAACACCGGCTTGAGCAAGTAATCCAGCACGCTTTTCTCCCCGGTAATAATGTCCACCGTTGCCACCATCCCCGGGATGATCAGCAACGGTTTTTTATCCCCGCCAAGATGGTTCTTATCGGTGCGCACCTGGATCAGGTAGAAGCTGTTGCCCTTGTCGTCGGTAATCGTATCGGCGCCGATCAGTTCCAGTTTCGCCGCCAGCCCGCCGTAGATCGTGTAGTCATAGGCACTGAACTTGACCATCGCCTTCTGCCCCGGATGCAAGAACGCCACGTCCTGAGGCCGTACTTTGGCCTCGATCAGCAGGTTGTCTTCCAGCGGGACGATTTCCACCATGTCGCTGCCCGGCTGGACGACGCCGCCGATGGTGTTGACCTTCAATTGCTTGATCACCCCATGCACCGGCGAGACCACGGTGGTGCGGCTCACGCGGTCATCAATGGCGATGCTGGTGGCGGTGATTTTTGACAGGTCGGTGCGTTTTTCGTTGAGTTCCTTGGCGGCTTCCGAGCGGAAGGTCTGTACCGATTCGTCGATCTTGCTCTTGATCTCATTGATCGCCGATTCCGCCCGGGGGATTGCCAGGGTGGT
The DNA here is from genome assembly GCF_044510355.1 of Pseudomonas sp. DD1. Lineage (NCBI taxonomy): Bacteria > Pseudomonadati > Pseudomonadota > Gammaproteobacteria > Pseudomonadales > Pseudomonadaceae > Pseudomonas > Pseudomonas sp. DD1. The sequence continues at coordinate 155,803 of NZ_MSAJ01000038.1, forward strand.
AGCGTTCAACGAGCCACGGATCTCCACGGCGCTGCGTTTGAGGCGCAGGATTTCCACCGGTGACACCGCGCCGGTGCCCACCAGAGGGGCCGACATGTTCATCTCTTGTTGCAGCAGCGCCAGGCTGGAGCTGAATTGGCCCTGTTTGGAGCGAAACTCCGCCAGCTCCTGGGTTTTCTGCCGCAACTGTTCACTCAAGGTCCGTTGCTCGCTGCTCAAGCGCCGCTGGCGTTGTTCAAACAGCGAGCGCTCGTCTTCAGCCACTTGCGGAGCCTTGGCGATCACTTCATCGGACAATTTGAACGGCCGCCCCTCGGCCTCGGCCGACAGGCGCTCGACCTGGGCGGTGAGGGCATACCGGTCGACTTCGCTTTCGCCTTTGTTCGAGCGGAACCGCGTGTCGTCCAGTTGCAGCAGTTTGTCGCCCTTGTCCACCATCTGCCCTTCGCGCACGTAGATCTGGGTGACGATGCCGCCTTCCAGGTTCTGGATCACTTGCACCTTGCTCGACGGGATGGCCTTGCCTTCGCCCATGGTCACTTCATCGAGAACGGCAAAGTTGGCCCACAGCAGGGCGCAGATGATCAGGCCGGCGGTCAGCCACACGATAATCCGTGAACGGCGCGGCGAGTCCTGCAGCGAAGCACCCGCCAGTTCGGGCATGAATTCGCTGTCAGCGGTTTTGCCAAAGCTCTTGAAGTAGCCCGGTGGCGCGGGAGTGGCTGACATGGTGGGCTCCTAGACGGCGGCCGAGCCGACACGGCCCTTGCGCAGTGCATCAATCACACTTTCTTTGGGGCCGTCGGCAACGATGCGGCCGTTGTCCAGCACGATCAAGCGGTCGACCAGGCTGAGCATCGAGGTGCGGTGCGTGACCAACAGCAATGTCTTGCCCTTGACCCACAGCTCCAGGCGCTGGCGCAGGGTTTCTTCGCTGCTGTTGTCCATGGCGCTGGTGGGTTCATCCAGCAGCAGGATCGGCGGGTCGAGCAGCAACGCGCGGGCCAGCAACACCGCCTGGCGCTGGCCGCCGGACAGCAGTTGCCCGCGCTCGCCCACCGGCCGGTCGAAGCCTTGTGGGTGCTGGCGGGCCAGTTCGCTGACGCCGGTCAGTTCGGCCACTTCGAGCATCCGCGCATCGCTGATATAGCGCGCGCCCAGGGTCAGGTTATCGCGCAGGCTACCGGCCAACAGCGGCAGGTCATGGGCCACATAGCCCACTTGTTGGCGCAGGTCGGCCACATCCAGCTGGCGCAGGTCGAGGCCATCGAGCAGTAACTGGCCTTCTTCTGGCGCGTAGAAGCCCATCACCAGGCGGCCCAGGGTGCTTTTGCCCGAACCGCTGCGGCCGATAATGCCTACGCGCTCGCCGGCCTTGAGCTGGAAACTGACCTGGCTCAGGGCCGGGGTGTTCTGCCCGGCATAGCGGAAGGTGACCTGGCTGACTTCCAGGGCGCCACTCAGTTGCGTGCGCTCCAGTGGGCGCTGCTGCGGGTCGCGCTCCTGGGGCAGGGCCATCAGCGCGTCGGTGCTGCGCATGGTCAATTGCGCCTGCTGGTAGCGGGTGATCAACCCGGCGATCTGCCCCAGCGGCGCCAATACCCGGCTGCCGAGCATGTAGGTGGCCACCAGCGCGCCGACACTGAGGCTGCCGGCGATGATGCTGTAGACCCCGGCGACAATGGTCGCCATCCCGGAAAACTGCTGGATGAACAGCGTGCCATTGGTGGCCAGCGCCGAGAGGTTGCGCGCATGGCTGTCGAGGCGGGTGAGGGCGCCGTGGGTGCTTTCCCACTGGTGCTGGCGCTCGCTTTCGGCGCTGCAGGCCTTGAGGGTTTCCAGGCCGCTGAGGGTTTCGATCAACAGCGCCTGGCGTTCGGCGCCCAGGCTCAGGCTTTTTTGCACGGTGTCGCGCAGGCGTACCTGGATCAGCATTGCAAAGCCGATGGTCAGCGGGAACGCACACAAAGGGATGATCACCAGCCAGCCGCCGAGCAGGCCGATCACCACCAGCATCAGCACGGCGAAGGGCAGGTCGATCAGGCTGGTAAGGGTCACCGCGGTGAGGAATTCGCGCAGGCCCTGAAAGTCATGGATGCTCTGGGCGAAACCACCGATGGTGGCGGGGCGCGCCTTCATCGACATGCCGGTGATGCGCTCGAACAGGGTCGCTGACAAAATCACATCGGTCTTCTTGCCGGCGGTGTCCAGTAGATGGGCGCGCACCACCCGCAGTACCAGCTCGAACGCCGTGCCGATCAGCAGGCCGATCACCAGTACCCACAAGGTCGAGGTGGCCTGGTTCGGCACCACGCGGTCGTAGGTCTGCATCACGAACAGCGGCACCATCAGGCCCAGCAGGTTGATCAGCAAACTGGCGAGAATTGCATCGCTGTACAGCCAGCGCGACAGCTTCAAGGTGTCGCGAAACCACGCCTCGACTCTTGGCACCAGCGGCGCGCGCAGGTCTTCGATTTCGTGCCGTGGCCGGGCAAACAGGGCCTGGCCGCTGTAGGCCGCGTCGAGCTCTTCGCGGCTGACCCACTGTTCGCCGCCTTCGGCTTCGCTGGGCAGGATCAGCGCCTGGCCATCCTCGCCCCAGCGCCGCAACACCGCGCAGCGGCCTTCGTTGAGCAGCAACAGCACTGGCAGGTTCAGCGCCGAGATGGCCTTCAAGTCCCGGCGCAATACCCGCGCCTGCAAGCTGGCCCGGGCCGCGGCCCGTGGCAGCAAGTCCAGGCTCAGGCGTTGTTGCGCCAAGGGCAGGCCGGCGCTCAGGCTGCTACGGCTGACGCTGCAGCCGTGCAGCTTGCAGAGGATCAGCAGGCCGTCGAGCAACGGGTCATCAAAGCTCTGGCGCGGGTCGACACCCGGGTTCAGCGGTTCCATCTGGCTCACGGCGATCTGCTCCACGTCGTTGGCTACTTCAGGTCAGGCAGGTGGGCTTCGCTTCTGACTTCCGACTGGGCAATGGCTTCGGCCGGCACCACCACGCGCTCCTTGTTCAGCAACTCGCCCATATTGGCCAGCACGCGGTACATGGAGAACTCTTCGGTGTAGCGCACTTCGGTGTAGCGCCGGTTGGCGTTGTACAGCTCGTTTTCACTGTCCAGCAGGTCCAGCAGGGTGCGTTGGCCCAGGCCGAACTGGTCCTGATAGGCCGCGCGCACGCGCTGGGTGGTTTCGGCATATTCGCGGGCGGTGGGGGTCTGGATGCGGGCGTTGTCCATGGCATGCCAGGCCAGGTTGAGGTTCTCGTTGAGCATGCGCAGGGCGTTGTTGCGGATGTCCATGGCCTGGTTGATCTTGTGCGAGTCCGACGCCAGGCGGGCCTTGTCGCTGCCGCCACGGAACAGGTTGTAGTTCATCACCACACCCACCCGCCATTCGTTGTCGTGGCCCAGGTCGCCCTGCACATTGTTATTGGCGCCCACCGCCGCCTCGGCATCGAAGCGTGGATAGAACGGCGACTTGGCCACCTCGTACTGGCTTTCGGCGGCCATCACATCGGACTGGGCCGACTTCAGATAGGGGTTGTTCTCCAGCATGCTGCGCCGGGCGCCGAGTTGGTCGCTGGGCAGCTCGCCCTTGATCGACGCCGGGCTTTCCAATTCATCCGGCATGCGCCCGACCACGCTATAGAAGTTCGATTCGGCGTCTTGCAGGTCGACCAGTGCGGTCTGGTAGTTGTTGTCTGCCAGGGCCCGGCGGGCGGTGGACTGGTCGCGGTCGGCGGTGCTGCCGATGCCGCGCTCGGTGCGCAGGCCGATCTGGTCGGTGACGCGCAGGTGCGCCTGCAGGTTGTTCTTGGCCAATGTCAGCAGGTCGCGGCGCTTGAGCACTTCCAGGTACACCTCGACGGTGCGCAGGGCCAGGCTCTCGGCGGTGCCACGGGTGTAATAGGCGCGGGAGTTGACCACCGCCCCGGTGCGCTGCACTTCGTTGGAGGTGTTGAAACCGTCGAACAGCATCTGGCGCAGGCGCAGTTCCGACTGGGTGTAGTTGTCGGTCTCGGTGTGGTGATTGCCACCACGGGCGCGGGTGGTGCTGTTGTCGCTGTAGCCACGGCCGTAGGCGGCATTGAGGTCGAGGCTGGGGTAGAAGCCGCCTTTGGCGACTTTTACATCTTCATCGGCCGAAAGCCGGCTGTTACGGCTGGCATTCAGTTCCGGGTGAGTGTCCAGCGTGCTTTGGATCGCTTGGGTCAGTGACATTGCTTGGGTGTTGGTGCAGGCCATGGCGATCAGAATCGCGCTGCAGAGGGGGGTAAAGGCGCGCATGGGTACATCTCCCGGTGTCAGTGTTACTGGTCTGTCGCCATTTATTTGACGAATTTAGAGGGCAAACCGTCTCAGGCTTGTAACAACACAGCTAAGAACATTTGCGGGGGGACCTAAGAAGGATTTCTCATAATGTTTATGTCCAAAAAAACTTATGCGTTCTGCGCGAAGCAAGACATTGTTCAAAGCACAAGCCTTGAGTTATGTGCGCTGTGGCGTGTTTTTCGGCTCGGGGAAAGTTCAATCGCAAGTGCAAGCAGGTGATGGGGTAGCGAAAAAAGGGGCGATTTTTTGTGACGGTTTTTTGTCACTGCTTCTTTTGAAGGGCTCTCTGTAACGGGGTTGAAGCGCGGGTTGGCGGCTGATTTGAATCAGTTTTGTGCCACTTCCGGACCCCCCGATCCACTGCACTTGTGCACGTAACCGAGGTGCCGACTACTGGGGTCGGACAGGGAGATAAGCGCATGGCCAAGTTAATCGGTGTTGTCAGCAAGGTGGTTGGGGAAGTCTTTGCCGTGGCAGGAGATGGCAGTCGCCGAAGCCTGATCGAAGGCGACCGACTGTTTGCCGGCGAGCAACTGCAGACCGGTGCGGCCGGTGCAGTCGCGGTGCAACTGACCAACGGCCAGGAGCTGACCCTGGGGCGCGACAGCAGCCTGGGCCTTTCCCCGCAATTGCTGGCTGGCCAGGCGCCGCAGATTCACGCCTCGGAAGACCTCGCACCGAGCCAGGCACAGTTGACCGACGTGCAGCAACTGCAAAAAGCCATCGCCGCCGGTGACGACCCGACCCAGACCGCTGAAGCCACGGCCGCCGGCCAAACCGGCAGCACGGCGGCAGGTGAGCTGGGCGGTGGGCACTCCTTTGTGTTGTTGACCGAAGTTGCCGGGCGGGTGGAGCCGGTCATCGGCTTTCCCACGGCAGGGTTTGGCGGGATCCCTGAGTTTCCGTTGTTCCAGGTCGCCGGCCAGCCCGATACCGGCAACGACCAGCCCGTGGTAGTGCCTCCCGACAACCCGGTGAGCCTGGGTGGGCTGGAGGTCGAGGGCGGCGAGTTGACGCTCAACGAGGCCAATCTTGCACAAGGTTCGGCCAGCAATCCGGCGGCGCTGGTGCAGACCGGCACCTTCAACGTCTCGGCGCCCGATGGCCTGCAAAGCCTGACCGTGGGCGGCATCAGCGTGGTCAGCGGCGGGGTGGCCAGCAGCTTCCCGCAAACTATCACCACCGGGCTGGGCAACACCCTGAGCATCACCGGCTACAACGCAGCCACCGGGGTGATCAGCTACAGCTACACCTTGACCGGCAATGAGGCCCATCCGTCGGGCAACGGCAGCAACAGCCTGGGTGAGCAATTCGCGGTGGTCGCCACCGATAGCGATAACGACAGCGCCACCGGCTCGCTGGATATCACCCTCATCGACGACGTGCCCAAGGCGCTGGATGACAGCCATGAGGGCCGCGCTTCGGAAAGCCTGCTGACCCTCAGCGGCAACGTCCTGGATAACGACACCCAAGGTGCCGACCGCGTCGCCAGCGGCCCGATCACCGGCGGCACGTTCAGCGGTCAATACGGCACCCTGGTGCTGGCGGCTGACGGCAGCTACACCTACACGCTGAACACTGCCGACCCTGATTTTGTCGCGCTGCAGGGCGGCGGCAATGGCAGCGAAACCTTCACCTACACCCTGACCGACGCCGACGGCGACAGCAGCACCGCCAACCTGGTGCTGCAAGTGCACAACAATGATGACCCGGTGGTGATTGGCGGCATCAGCGTAAATGGCGCCGACCTGACCCTCTATGAAAAAAACCTGGTGGACGGCAGCAGCCCTGACGCTGGCGCGCTGACCCGCGCCGGCAGCCTGACCGTATCGGCCGTGGACGGCTTGCAGAACCTGTCGGTGGGCGGTATCAGCGTGGTGTCCGGCGGTGTCGCCGCCGGCTTCCCGCAATCCATCGCCACCGGCCTGGGCAATACCCTGACCATCACCGGGTTTGACCCGGCCACCGGGGTGATCAGCTACAGCTATACCCTGACGGGCACCGAGGCGCATCCGTCGGCGGGCGGGTTGAATGACCTGACCGAGAGCTTAAGCGTTATCGCCAACGACACCAACAACAGCACCGCCACCGGCACCCTGCACGTGAGTGTGGTGGACGATGTACCGACCGCTGCCGATGACGGCAATGCGCAAGTGGCCTCCGAAAGCCTGCTGACCCTGAGCGGCACGGTGTTGACCAATGACGCGCAAGGCGCCGATCGGGTCGCGTCCGGGCCGATTACGCCGGGCTCCTTCACGGGGCTTTACGGCACGTTGGAGTTGGCGGCGAATGGCACGTATGTGTACACGCTGAATACCGCCGATAGCGATTTTCTGGCATTGAATGGCGGCGGTAATGGGACTGAAACCTTTACCTATACCCTGACGGATGCCGATGGCGACACCAGCACCGCCAACCTTGTGTTGCAGGTGCATAACAATGACGACCCGGTGGTGTTGACGGGGCTTGAGGTGAATGGCGGGGAGGTTACGGTCTATGAGAAGAACCTGCCGTTGGGCAGTGCTATTGATGGGCCTGCGCTGACCCAATCCGGCACCTTCACGGTGACCGCCTTGGACGGCCTGAAAAACCTGACTGTGGGCGGGATTAGCGTCGTCACCAACGGCGTTGCCGCTACTTTTCCGCAGTCGGAACCTACCGGCTTCGGCAACACCCTGACCATCACTGGCTACAACGCCAGCACGGGGGTGATCAGCTATAGCTACACGCTCAACGGTATCGACAGCCACCCAGCCGGCGCGGGTACCAATAGCATCAGCGAGTCGTTTACGGTGGTCGCCACCGACAGTAACAACAGCAGTGCCAATGGTTCGCTGGACGTCAGTGTGGTCGACGACGTGCCGACTGCAGTTGATGACACCAATACACAAGTGGCCTCGGAAAGTCTGTTGACCTTGAGCGGCAGTGTTTTGGGTAATGACGTACAAGGTGCTGACCGCATTGCCAGCGGGCCTGTCACGCCAACTACCATCGTCGGCACCTACGGCACTCTGCAGCTGTTCGCGGATGGCAGCTACACCTACACCCTCGACAAGACTGACCCGCAGTTCATGGCCCTGAATGGCGGCGGCAGCGGCACTGAAACCTTCACCTATCAGCTTAACGATCTCGACGGCGACACCAGCACCGCCAACCTGGTGTTGCAGGTGCATAACAACGACGACCCAGTGGTGTTGACCGGCCTGAACGTCAATGGTGGAGAAGTCACCGTCTACGAGAAAAACCTGCCGTTAGGCAGTGCTAACGATGGGTCTGCTCTGACCCAATCCGGCACCTTCACGGTGACGGCATTGGATGGCCTGAAAAACCTGACTGTGGGCGGCATCAGCGTCGTCACCAACGGCGTAGCCGCGACCTTCCCACAATCGGAACCCACCGGCCTCGGCAACACCCTGACCATCACTGGCTACAACGCCAGCACCGGGGTGATCAGCTACAGCTACACCCTCAACGGTATCGACAGCCACCCAAACGGCGCGGGCACCAATAGCATCAGTGAGTCGTTCGCGGTGGTCGCCACCGACAGCAACAACAGCAGCGACAATGGTTTACTGGACGTCAATGTGGTCGACGACGTGCCAAAAGCCGTCGACGACAACCCCGCTGGTATTGCTTCTGAGAGCCAGCTCATTCTGAGCGGCAGCGTGCTGGGCAATGATGTACAAGGTGCTGACCGCATAACGACCGGGCCTGTTACGCCAACTACCATCGTGGGTACCTACGGCACCCTGCAACTGTTTGCCGATGGCAGTTATGTCTACACCCTCGACAAGACTGACCCGCAGTTCATGGCCCTGAATGGCGGCGGCAACGGCACCGAAACCTTCACCTATCAGCTTAACGATCTCGACGGCGACACCAGCACCGCCAACCTGGTGTTGCAGGTGCATAACAACGACGACCCAGTGGTGTTGACCGGCCTGAACGTCAATGGTGGCGAAGTCACCGTCTACGAGAAAAACCTGCCGTTGGGCAGCGCTAACGATGGGCCGGCCTTGACTCAATCCGGCACCTTCACGGTGACCGCCTTGGACGGCCTGAAAGACCTGACTGTGGGCGGTATCAGCGTCGTCACCAACGGCGTCGCCGCGACCTTCCCACAATCGGAACCCACTGGCTTCGGAAACACCCTGACCATCACCGGTTACAACGCCAGCACGGGTGTGATCAGTTACAGCTACACCCTCAACGGCACCGATAGCCACCCAACCGGCGCTGGTACTAACAGCATCAGTGAGTCGTTCGCGGTGGTCGCCACTGACACCAACAACAGCAGCGACAATGGTTCGCTGGACGTTAATGTGGTCGACGATGTGCCTACTGCAGTTGATGACGCCAATGCACAAGTGGCCTCGGAAAGTCTGCTGACCTTGAGCGGCAGTGTTTTGGGTAATGACGTACAAGGTGCTGACCGCATTGCCACCGGCCCGGTTACGCCCAACACCATCGTCGGCACCTACGGCACTCTGCAGCTGTTCGCGGATGGCAGCTACACCTACACCCTGGACAAGACCGACCCGCAATTTGTCGCCCTGAATGGCGGTGGCAGCGGTACTGAAACCTTCACCTATCAGCTTAATGATCTCGACGGCGATACCAGCACCGCTAACCTAGTGTTGCAGGTGCATAACAACGATGACCCTGTGGTGTTGACGGGGCTTGAGGTGAATGGCGGGGAAGTTACGGTCTACGAGAAAAACCTGCCGTTGGGTAGTGCTAACGATGGGTCTGCTCTGACCCAATCCGGCACTTTCACGGTGACGGCCTTGGACGGCCTGAAAAACCTGACTGTGGGCGGCATCAGCGTCGTCACCAACGGCGTCGCTGCGACCTTCCCACAATCGGAACCCACCGGCTTCGGCAACACCCTGACCATCACCGGTTACAACGCCAGCACCGGGGTGATCAGCTACAGCTACACCCTCAACGGCACCGATAGCCACCCAACCGGCGCGGGTGCCAATAGCATTAGCGAGTCGTTCACGGTGGTTGCCACTGACACCAACAACAGTAGCGACAATGGTTTACTGGACGTCAATGTGGTCGACGATGTGCCAAAAGCCGTCGACGACAACCCCGCTGGTATTGCTTCTGAGAGCCAGCTCATCCTGAGCGGCAGCGTCCTCGGTAACGACGTACAAGGCGCCGACCGCATCGCCACCGGCCCGGTTACGCCCAACACCATCGTCGGTACCTACGGCACATTGCAGCTGTTCGCGGATGGCAGCTACACCTACACCCTGGACAAAACTGACCCACAATTTATCGCCCTGAATGGCGGCGGCAACGGCACCGAAACCTTCACCTATCAGCTTAACGATCTCGACGGCGACACCAGCACCGCCAACCTGGTGTTGCAGGTGCATAACAACGACGACCCAGTGGTGTTGACCGGCCTGAACGTCAATGGTGGCGAAGTCACCGTCTACGAGAAAAACCTGCCGTTAGGCAGTGCTAACGATGGGCCTGCGCTGACCCAATCCGGCACTTTCACGGTGACGGCCTTGGACGGCCTGAAAAACCTGACTGTGGGCGGCATCAGCGTCGTCACCAACGGCGTCGCCGCGACCTTTCCACAATCGGAACCCACCGGCCTCGGCAACACCCTGACCATCACTGGCTACAACGCCAGCACCGGGGTGATCAGCTACAGCTACACCCTCAACGGCACCGATAGCCACCCAACCGGCGCTGGTACCAATAGCATTAGCGAGTCGTTCACGGTGGTTGCCACTGACACCAACAACAGCAGCGACAATGGTTTACTGGACGTCAATGTGGTCGACGATGTGCCAAAAGCCGTCGACGACAACCCCGCAGGCATCGCCTCCGAGAGCCTGCTGACCCTGAGCGGTAGCGTGCTGGGCAACGACGTACAAGGCGCCGACCGCATCGCCACCGGCCCGGTTACGCCCAACACTATCGTCGGTACCTACGGCACATTGCAGCTGTTCGCGGATGGCAGCTACACCTACACCCTGGACAAAACTGACCCGCAATTTATCGCCCTGAATGGCGGCGGCAACGGCACCGAAACCTTCACCTATCAGCTTAATGATCTCGACGGCGACACCAGCACCGCCAACCTGGTGCTACAGGTGCATAACAACAACGACCCGGTCGTGCTCACCGGCCTGGACGTCACTGGCGGCGAGTTGACCGTCTATGAGAAAAACCTGGTTGATGGTTCCAGCCCGAACATCCCGTTGTTGACCCAGACCGGTACCTTCACGGTGACCGCCTTGGACGGCCTGAAGAACCTGACTGTGGGCGGCATCAGCGTCGTCACTAACGGCGTCGCCGCGACCTTCCCACAATCGGAACCTACCGGCTTCGGCAACACCCTGACCATCACTGGCTACAACGCCAGCACCGGGGTGGTCAGCTACCGCTACACCTTGCTCGACAATGAAGCGCACCCCAATGCCAGCGGCGATAACAGTCTGTCGGAGCAGATCACGGTCACGGCCAGCGATAACGACACCAATACTGCGACGGGTACGATCGACATCAACATCATTGATGACCTGCCCACTGCCAACCCCGACGTGCGTTCGGTGATAGAAGGCGGTGTGGTCAGCGCCAATGTGTTGGGCAATGATGTCGGCGGCGCCGATAGCCCCACATTGGCTGGCGCGGTAGTCGGGGTGCGGGCGGGCAGCAACATCGGCACCCCGGCCTCTGGCGGCCTGGGCGCTAACATCAACGGCACTTATGGTTACCTGACTCTGGATGCCAACGGCAACGCCGTGTACCACAGCAACCCCAACGCGGTGAGCCCTCCGGGGGCGGTGGACACCTTCGTCTATACCGTGCGGGATGCCGACGGTGACCTAAGCACCACCACCCTGACGATTACAGTGACCGACAGCGGCCTCAAGGCGGTGGTTGACGGCGATGTCACGGTCTACGAGAAAGCCCTGGACCTGAACCTCGACGGCCAGGACCTGGCGCCTGGCACCGTGGTCGGCAGCGACCCGACGGCCACCACGGAAACCGCCAGCGGCAACCTCGCAGATTCGGTAACCGGCGGCAGTGGTCCGCTGAGTTTCAGCCTGGTCGGCAGCGCTACCGGCACTTATGGGCAGATCCTGCTCAACCCCAACGGCACCTACACCTACACCCTGACCTCGGCACCCAAGACCTTGCCCAACAGCAACGACGGGCCGAATGTATTGACCGAGACTTTCACTTATAAGGCCACCGACCAATTGGGCAACACCACCACCAGCAGCATTGTGGTGAGCATTGTCGATGATGTGCCCAAAGTGGTGTCCAGCGCGCGTGAAGTCACGGCGACGGAGGTGGACTCCAACCTGCTGCTGATCATTGATATTTCCGGCAGCATGAACGACGCCTCGGGGGCCGGCGGCACGCGGCTTGACCTGGCCAAGGCGTCCATCACCGAGTTGCTTAACCGCTACGACGAGATGGGTGATGTGAAGGTGCAGATCGTGACCTTCAACGACAGCTCCCAGCAATTGAGCAGCCAATGGGTCAGCGTCGCCACGGCCAAGACCCTGGTCAACAACCTCACGGCGTTCAACGGCACCAACTACGACTCGGCCCTCGGCACCGCGCAGACCGCCTATGGCACTGCCGGCAAGCTGGAAGGTGCGCAGAACGTGGCGTATTTCTTCTCGGACGGTAACCCCACCACGTCCAACACCAATAATCCGAACAACCCCGGCAACGTGGTCAACCCGGAATACGGCGACGGGATCGACGCCACTGAAGAGGGCGTATGGCGAGCCTTCCTCGATGCCAACGGCATCAAGGCCTATGCCATAGGCCTGGGGGCGGGGGTCAACAGTATTTACCTGGACCCGGTGGCCTACGACGGCAGCACCCACACCAACACCAACGCGGTGGTGGTGGCCAACCTGGCGGGCCTGGATGCGGTGCTGGCCGGCACGGTACAGGGCGCGCCGGTCACCGGCAGCCTGCTGACGGACGGCTCGTTCGGCGCTGACGGTGGCTTCGTCAAAGCCCTCACGGTGGATGGCATCACCTACACCTACAATCCGGCGGCGGGGGGCTCGATGAGTGCCAACCTGCCAGGCGGCCACGGTACGTTCGACACCGTCAGCAACAGTGTCACCATCACCACCAACCAGGGCGGCACGCTGGTGGTGGACATGGACAACGGCGAGTTCCGCTACACGCCGCCGAAGCTGACCGACTCGCTGGTCACCGAAACCTTTGGCGTGACCGTCAGCGACAACGACGGCGATCTCGCGACGTCCAGCCTGGTAGTCAAGGTCAACCCGAACGTGGCGCCGGTGGCGGGTGATGACCATGTGATCACCAATATCCTGTTGAGCAATATTGTGGTGCCTGCCGAGTTGCTGCTGGCCAATGACAGCGATGCCAACCATGACAACCTGACGGCTATCCCCACCAGTTTTCCAACCGGCTGGGTGGCCAAAGGCGCGGCCTTTACCGGGACGGGGACCAGAACGCTCACCGGTACAACTGTGGGGGATGTACGTACCTCGTTTGCCGGTGATGCGGCGAACCTCACTGCAGCACTTTTGATCACCGGCAGTCTCGGCAATGTCGGTGGCGCTACGGCCGACGATCGTTTAACGGTCACGCTCAAGGCGGGTGAGACCCTCAGCCTGGATCACAACCGGCCGGTCGGTAACATCGTCATGGCCTATTCGATCAACGGTGGCAGCGAGCTCCCTCTTGCGGATGGCACGACGCTGACTGCGTTAGCGGACGGTAGCTATCAGATTCACATTACCAACACCTCCAATCCAACAGGCGGCAACCCCAATGGCACAGAAAGCTACCAGTTGGACATGAAGATCAACTACGCCGGCGCCCAGGACTACACACCGCAGTACCACGGCAACTACTCGGTCAGCGATAACCACGGCGGCAGCGACAGCGCCGCGGTAGACATCAGCTACCAGGCCGGTACGACCCTCACCGGTACCAACGGTGATGACATCATCATGGCCGGGCCCGGCAACAACACCCTCAATGGCGGCGATGGCAACGACGTGCTCACCGCCGGCACCGGCAACAACCAGATGCACGGCGGCAATGGCAATGACCTGCTGTTCAGCGGCACCGGCAATGACCTGCTCGATGGCGGGGCGGGCCTCGACACCGTCAGCTATGCCCATGCCACGGCAGGCGTGACCGTCAACCTTGGCCTGGCGACGGGGCAAATCACTGGCGGCGCCGGAACCGATACATTGATGGCCCTGGAGAACCTGGTGGGCTCCAACTTCAATGACTTCCTCACGGGCAACGGCAACAACAACCTGATCTCCGGCGGGCTGGGCAATGACACCCTCAAGGGCGAGGGGGGCGATGACATCCTGATCGGCGGCCTGGGTAACAACACCCTGACCGGTGGCCCTGGCGCCGATACCTTCCAGTACCTGACCGGCGGTAGCGGGCACGATGTCATCACCGACTTTGCGGTGGGCACCGACAAGCTCGACCTGTCGCAACTGCTGCAAGGCGAGAATGCGACGACGGCGTCCCTGGATGACTACCTGCACTTCAAGGTGGTGGGCGGTACGACCACCATCGACATCAGCGCCGTTGCAGGTGCCACGCCGAACCAGACCATCGACCTGGCCGGGGTCAACCTGGCGACCCAATACGGCGTCACGCCGGGCGCGGGCGGGTTGATTGCGGGCGGGGCGGATACGGCGACGATCATCAATGGGATGTTGAATGACCATTCGTTGAAGGTGGATACCGTGTAATCCCCTGTGGCGAGGGAGCTTGCTCCCGTTGGACTGCGTAGCAGCCCCATTCAGGGCCGCTTCGCGCCCCAACGGGAGCAAGCTCCCTCGCCACAGACAGGTACTGGCCTGTGGCTTTAGCTCATTGAGTTATAAGCACCATACTTTGCGTGATATGGCCCGCCAGCGTTTGCCGGTATGATAGGCGCCCCCGCAGTCTGGATTGCGAATACGCCATGACCCTGCAATACCCAACCATCGCCGATTGCGTCGGCAACACACCTTTGGTCCGCTTGCAGCGCATGGCGGGTAACACCAGCAATACCTTGCTGCTCAAGCTCGAGGGGAATAACCCGGCGGGCTCGGTCAAGGACCGTCCGGCGCTGACGATGATCGCCCGTGCCGAGCAGCGCGGGCAGATCAAGCCCGGCGACACCCTGATCGAAGCCACCTCCGGTAATACCGGGATTGCCCTGGCCATGGCCGCAGCGATCAAGGGCTACAAAATGATCCTGATCATGCCCGACAACGGCAGCGCCGAGCGCAAGGCCGCGATGACCGCCTATGGCGCCGAGCTGGTCCTGGTGACCCAGGAAGAGGGCATGGAAGGCGCGCGTGATCTCGCCGAGCGCATGGCCGCCGAAGGCCGTGGCCAGGTGTTGGACCAGTTCGCCAACGGTGACAACCCCGAGGCGCACTACACCAGCACCGGCCCGGAAATCTGGCGCCAGACCCAGGGCACCATCACCCATTTCGTCAGCTCCATGGGCACCACCGGCACCATCATGGGCAACTCGCGCTACCTCAAGGAGCAGAACCCGGCGATCCAGATCGTTGGCCTGCAACCGATGGAAGGCGCGGCGATCCCGGGGATCCGCCGTTGGCCCGAAGAGTACCTGCCCAAGATCTACAACGCCGCCCGCGTCGATCGCATCATCGACATGGCCCAGCGTGAAGCTGAAGACACCACCCGTCGCCTGGCCCGTGAAGAAGGCATCTTCTGCGGCGTGTCCTCCGGCGGTGCGGTGGCAGGGATGTTGCGTTTGTCTGCAGAACTGGAAAACGCGGTGATCGTCGCGATCATCTGTGACCGAGGCGACCGCTACCTGTCGACCGGCATTTTCGACGCGCCCAACTGATGGCCAAGCAAGAGCGAGGCCTGCGCTTCCAGCCCACGGGTGGCAGCCGGGCGCCCCAAGTACCGGTCGGCAAAAAGCAGCGCCTGACCATTGAGCGCCTGGCCAATGATGGCCGGGGGATCGTGTTTTTCGAAGGCCGCACCTGGTTTGTGGTGGGTGCCCTGGCCGGCGAGGAAGTCGAGGCGCGGGTGCTGGGCGCCCATGGCAAAGTGGTCGAGGCCCGCACCGAGCGGGTGTTCAAGGCCAGCGAACTGCGCCGCCCGGCGCCGTGCGTCCATGCCGGTCGTTGTGGCGGTTGCAGCCTGCAACATTTGCCCCATGGCGAACAGCTTGCCCTGAAACAGCGCATGCTCACCGAGCAATTGTCCCGTGTCGCCGGGGTCGAGCCCCAGGAGTGGGCCGCGCCGTTGAGCGGGCCCGAGTTCGGCTATCGCCGCCGCGCCCGTGTCGCGGTGCGCTGGGACGCCAAGGCCAAGCGCCTGGACGTGGGTTTTCGCGCCGTGGCCAGCCAGGACATCGTGGCCATCGACGATTGCCTGGTGCTGGTACAGGCCTTGCAACCGATCATGCAGCGTCTGCCCAATATGTTGCGGCGCCTGAGCAAACCTCAGGCCCTGGGGCATGTCGAGTTGTTCAGCGGCTCGTCGATTGCCGTGTTGCTGCGGCATATGGCGCCGTTGTCCGACGCTGACCTGCTGGTGCTGCAGGAATTTTGCGCGTTCCATGACGCCCAGTTGTGGCTGCATGGAGAGGGTGAGCCGCAGCCGTTCGCGGCCGGGCAGGCCCTGGGCTATCGTCTGGAGCAGTGGGACCTGGAGCTGGCGTACCGGCCGGGGGATTTTGTCCAGGTCAACGCCGGGGTCAACGAAGCGATGGTGGCCCAGGCGCTGGACTGGCTGGCACCGCGCTCCGACGAACGGGTGCTGGACCTGTTTTGTGGCCTGGGCAACTTTGCCTTGCCCCTGGCCCGCCAGGTGCGTGAAGTGGTGGCGGTAGAGGGCGTGCAGGCCATGGTGGACCGCGCGGCCCTCAACGCAGGCAGCAATAATTTGCATAATGTGCAGTTTTTTCAGGCCGATTTGTCCCAGCCTTTGAGTGACGCGCAATGGGCCAAAGCAGGCTTTTGTGCGGTACTCTTGGACCCACCCCGCGATGGTGCCCTGGAGGTTGTGCGCAAGCTCGCCACTCTGGGGGCTGATCGCCTGGTGTATGTGTCCTGCAATCCAGCCACGCTGGCGCGGGACACTGTCGAGTTGGTCAAGCAAGGCTACCGGCTAAAACGTGCCGGGATCCTCGATATGTTTCCGCAAACCGCGCATGTCGAGGCGATGGCGTTATTTGAAGCGAGCTAGGATGCTCGCTTAGTCCGACTGGCCTGCGTTCTCCTGGGCCTGTGACCTGCCAGGGAGTTCGCGTTACAAGGGTCAGCGATTTTGACGCGCTACAGGCGCGTCGTAGGGAAGGTAAGCAAGATGGTACAGGTGAGAGCACACCAGCCGATCAACACCGACGGCAGTATCAATCTCGAGGCATGGCTGGATCATGCCGTCAGTGTCGATCCGGCACTGGACCGTGAAGCCTTGAAAGCCGCCTGCGAGTTCGCTCGCGAGGCCGAACAGCAAGACAATGCGGCCAAGAATCTGTGGGCCGAAGGAACTTCCAGTTTCCGTACCGGGCTTGAAATCGCCGAGATCCTCGCCGACCTCAAGCTGGATCAGGACTCGCTGATCGCCGCGGTGCTCTA
The DNA here is from genome assembly GCF_044510355.1 of Pseudomonas sp. DD1. NCBI lineage: Bacteria > Pseudomonadati > Pseudomonadota > Gammaproteobacteria > Pseudomonadales > Pseudomonadaceae > Pseudomonas > Pseudomonas sp. DD1. The sequence continues at coordinate 172,742 of NZ_MSAJ01000038.1, forward strand.
TCGCGGCGTGCGCGAAGGGCATATTGCGTTGCCCTTGGTCAGCCAGCGTTTCGGCGCGGTGGTGGCCAAGCTGATCGACGGCGTGCTGCGCATGGCTGCGATCAGCGCCAGCCTCAGCCCGCGCCAGTCGATGGTGCTGGGCACCCAGGGCCAGGTGGAAAACCTGCGCAAGATGCTGGTGGCGATGGTCGACGACGTACGCGTGGCGCTGATCAAGCTGGCCGAACGTACCTGCGCGATCCGTGCGGTGAAAACCGCCGATGACGAAAAGCGCAACCGCGTCGCCCGCGAGGTCTTCGATATCTACGCGCCCCTGGCCCACCGCCTGGGGATCGGCCATATCAAGTGGGAGCTGGAGGACCTGTCCTTCCGCTACCTCGAACCCGATCAATACAAACAGATCGCCACCCTGCTGCATGAGCGGCGGCTGGATCGTGAGCGCTTTATCAGCGATGTGATGGGCCAGTTGCGCTCGGAGTTGCAGGCGACCGGCGTCGAAGCCGATATCAGCGGCCGCGCCAAACACATCTATTCGATCTGGCGCAAAATGCAGCGCAAGGGCCTGGCCTTCAGCCAGATCTACGACGTGCGCGCCGTACGCGTGCTGGTGCCGGAAATGCGCGATTGCTACACCGCGCTGGGCATCGTCCACACCCTGTGGCGGCATATTCCCAAGGAGTTCGACGACTACATCGCCAACCCCAAGGAAAACGGCTACCGCTCGCTGCACACGGCGGTGATCGGCCCCGAGGGCAAGGTGCTGGAAGTGCAGATCCGCACCCACGCCATGCACGAAGAAGCCGAGCTGGGGGTTTGCGCGCACTGGCGCTACAAGGGTACCGACGTCAAGGCGGGCTCCAACCAGTACGAAGAGAAAATCTCCTGGCTACGCCAAGTGCTGGAGTGGCACGAAGAACTCGGCGATATCGGCGGCCTGGCCGAACAGTTGCGGGTGGATATCGAGCCAGACCGGGTCTATATCTTCACCCCCGACGGCCACGCCATCGACCTGCCCAAGGGCGCGACACCGCTGGACTTCGCCTACCGGGTGCACACCGAGATCGGCCACAACTGCCGTGGCGCCAAGATCAACGGGCGTATCGTGCCGCTCAACTACAGCCTGCAGACTGGTGAACAGGTCGAGATCATCACCAGCAAGCACGGCACCCCGAGCCGCGACTGGCTGAACCCGAACCTGGGCTACATCACCACGTCGCGGGCGCGGGCGAAGATTGTCCACTGGTTCAAGCTGCAGGCGCGGGACCAGAACGTCGCCGCCGGCAAGACCCTGCTCGAGCGCGAGCTGGGGCGCCTGGGCCTGCCCCAGGTGGATTTCGACAAGTTGGCCGAAAAAGCCAACATGAAGATTGCCGAAGACATGTTCGCCGCCCTCGGCGCCGGCGACCTGCGCCTGGCGCAACTGGTCAACCTGGCCCAGCAGTTGGTGGAGCCGGAGCGCGGCAGCGAACAACTGGAGCTGATTCCCCGCAAGGCCACCGGCTACAAGCCGGGCAAGCGCGGCGATATCCAGATCCAGGGCGTGGGCAACCTGATGACCCAGATGGCCGGCTGCTGCCAGCCGTTGCCGGGCGACGCGATCGTCGGCTACATCACCCAGGGCCGTGGGGTGAGCATTCACCGCCAGGATTGTGCCTCGGTGTTGCAACTGGGCGGGCGCGAGCCGGAGCGGATCATCCAGGTCAGCTGGGGCCCGGTGCCGGTGCTCACCTACCCGGTGGACATCATCATCCGCGCCTACGACCGTTCGGGGTTGCTGCGTGACGTCTCGCAAGTGCTGCTCAACGAGCGGATCAACGTACTGGCGGTCAACACCCGCTCGAACAAGGAGGACAACACCGCGTTGATGTCCCTGACCATCGAGATTCCGGGTCTGGACGCGTTGGGGCGGCTGCTGGGGCGTATCTCCCAACTGCCGAACATCATCGAGACCCGGCGTAACCGCACGCCATGAATCGCTGGATGAGTGCGGCCTGAAATGTGGGAGCGGGCTTGTGTGGGAGCTGGCTTGCCTGCGATACAGGCGCCTCGGTCTACCCGATACCGAGGTGCCTGCATCGCGGGCAAGCCCGGCGCCCACATTTGCTCGGTGGTTTTCCCACTTGATCGGATAGAGAACGATGTATTCACTTGAAGACCTGCTACACCTGATGAACCGTCTGCGCGACCCGCAATACGGTTGCCCGTGGGACATCAGGCAAACCTACGCCAGTATCGTGCCTCACACCCTGGAAGAAGCCTACGAAGTCGCCGACGCCATCGAGCGTGGGGATTTTGATCATCTGCAAGGCGAGCTGGGCGACCTGTTGTTCCAGGTGGTCTATTACAGCCAACTGGCCCGGGAAGAAGGGCGCTTCGAGTTCACCGGCGTGGTCGACAGCATCACCCGCAAGCTGATTCGCCGGCATCCCCATGTGTTCCCCACCGGCGACCTGTATGCGCCGCTGGATATCCCTCAGTTAAGCGAAGAGCAGGTCAAGGCGCGCTGGGAGCAAATCAAGGCCGAGGAGCGCGCAGAAAAATCCGACGCCCCACAGCAACTGTCCCTGCTTGATGATGTACCCCACGCCTTGCCGTCCCTGTCCCGCGCCGCCAAATTGCAAAAGCGCGCGAGCCAGGTCGGCTTCGACTGGCCAGCGGCGCTGCCGGTGGTGGATAACGTGCGTGAAGAGCTCGATGAGGTGCTCGAAGCCATGGCCGACAACGACCCGGCAGCGATTGCCGATGAAGTCGGTGACCTGCTGTTTGCAGCGGTCAACCTGGCCCGGCACCTCAAGGTGGACCCGGAAACCGCCCTGCGCGGTGCCAATGCCAAATTCGAAAGGCGATTCCGATTTATCGAACAGGCATTGCGCGACACCCACCGTCCCATGGAAGATTGCACCCTCGAAGAGTTGGACGCCCTCTGGGGCGAAGCCAAACGCCAGGAAAAGAATGTGTCCAACTGCGGTTGAGCAGTTGCCTAAGTGAGTAAGCACCATGAGCATTTCCCTTCGCGACCAGTTGCTCAAAGCAGGCCTGGTCAATCAGAAGCAGGCCAAGCAGGTCGGCAAAGACAAGCAGAAGCAGCAGCGCCTGGTTCACAAAGGCCAGGCCCAGGCCGATGACACCCAGCAGCGCCTGGCCCTGGAAGCGCAGGCCGAGAAGGTCAAGCGCGACCAGGAGCTCAACCGCCAGCAGCAGGAAAAGGTCGAGGCCAAGGCCCGTGCCGCGCAGGTCAAGCAATTGATCGAGACCTCGCGCCTGCCCAAGTTGACCACCGAGGACTATTACAACTTCGTGGACGACAAGAAGGTCAAGCGCCTGTCGGTCAACACCTTGATGCGCAACAAGCTGAGCAACGGCTCGTTGGCGATTGTCCATCACGGTGGCGGTTACGAAGTGATTCCACGGGAGGCCGCGCTGAAAATCCAGGAGCGCGCACCTGAGCGTATCGTCCAGATGAACATCCTCACCGAGACCCAGGTGCCGGATGAGGATGATCCGTACGCCGCCTATCAGATCCCTGACGACCTGATGTGGTAAGGCGTTAAAAACAACAAACCCCGCTCAAAAGGCGGGGTTTGTGTTTATAGACACTGCGGCTGCGTGGGCCGGGTGGCTATGGGATTTCAGCGCTTCAGGCGCTTGATGCCTGGCGTCTCATTTCGAGGGTTTCGAGCTCGTTTTTATAGTTATGGGCGTCGCACTCGTTGTGAAACATACCGACCAGCAGGTCTTGTTGATGCACATCCCAGATATGAATCCCGTGGGCCAGGGCCTCGTGGGACATATGGGCATCGTCGCGTTCCGTTACTTTTACTGTCATCTGCTTGCTCCAGTCTCTGGTTGATCTGCGGCAAGGCGTCGCAGGCCTTTGTTATATATTTTGTTAGCTTGCTAAGTAAACTGACTTTGCACGCAACAATTCATTGCAGCAAACGCAACAATGCTCCAGGCCACGTAAACCGCGACATTGCGTCGCAGGGCCTGGAGTTTTATGACAAAAGCTTCATGTTCGAGTCAGGCTTTGGCCGGGTGCCAGGCCTTCCACCGCTATCCCAGGCGAGCCAGCTCCCACCTTGGAATGCACCACCTGTGGGAGCTGGCTTGCCTGCGATAACGTCAGTCGCCTCACTCCAAACGCCAGGCGAAAAAAAGCCCCGCATTTAGCGAGGCTCTTTTAAACACTCAACGATCAGCTGCCTTTCACAGCCTTGCCGTTGACCGTGCCGTCCAACAGCATGATGTTGTATTCCTTGCCGTCGGTTTCGACTTGTTGCAGGCGAACCAGCAGGTAATCCCAATCCTTGGCAAACCACATCACAGTAATGCGCTTGCTTTGCGTCGGGTCGCGCACGCGCTCAACCTTGATGGCGTCGATCTTGCCGGCCTTGGTCTCGACTTTCTCGGCACCCAGCACGCGGAAGTCATAGGTGTCGACTTCGCCGTCATCCACCACCTGGTAGCTCATGGTTTTCTTGCCGGCGGCCACGTCATGCTGCAGGGCCAACTGGTAAGTGGATTTGTCGACCATGCCACGGTTCAGCGGGATCTTCACCGCATCACCGCGATCGGTGCCGGTGACCATCTTGGCGGTCCAATCGAAGTCCAGGTCGGCTTTCTTGGCTTTACCCAGCCCACCCCGTTCAAAGTGGTAGGACTGTGGCAGCAAAGTATCCTTGTCCAGGGTCAAGGTGCTGGTTTCGGTCAGGCTGGCGATCATCATCGAGGCCTTGAAGCTGAGCTTCCAGGTACCGTCGGCGTTTTTTTCCAGGCTGCGTTCCGCAGTGCCGCTCATGGGCAACTGCTTCCAGTCGGCGGTATAGCTGGCGGAGAAAGGCTGAAGGTCTGCCGCGTGCACGGCAGGCAGTGCAAACAGAGCAAAAGCGAAGAGCAGGGCGCGACGCATAAAATCTCCTAGGTACGAATCAAGTGGCCGCTGGCCGCAAGTAACTGGCCATCCAACAATGCACCCTGTTCACCGAGAACCAAGCGGCCTTCGGCAAACCAGCGAACCGCCAGCGGGTAAATCCTGTGTTCCTGGGTGTGAACCCGTTGCGCAAGGCTCTGCGCTGAGTCCGCAGACTCTACCGGAACTACTGCCTGTACGACCAGAGGCCCGCCATCGAGTTCCTCGGTGACAAAGTGCACGCTGCAGCCGTGCTCCGTATCGCCGGCCTCAAGGGCCCGTTGGTGAGTGTGTAACCCTTTGTATTTAGGCAGCAGGGAAGGGTGGATATTCAGCAGGCGCCCCTGGTAATGGCGCACGAAATCAGCGCTGAGAATGCGCATGAAACCGGCGAGGACCACGAGCTTGGGGTTGAAGGCGTCGATCAGTTCGATCAAGGCTGCATCGAAGGCCTCGCGACCGTCGAACGCCTTGTGATCCAGGGCGCGGGTGTCGATACCCGCGTCCTGGGCGCGTTGCAGGCCGTAGGCGTCGCTGCGGTTGGAAATCACCGCAGCGATGCGCACCGGGCTGTCGCCGGCGCGCGTGCTGTCGATCAGGGCCTGCAAGTTACTGCCGGTGCCGGAGAGCAGCACCACGACATCACAGGTTGCTGGCATCAGTGAGCCTTGAGGTTCTTCAGTTCAACCTGGGCAGCACCTTCGGCAGCCGTGGCGATCTGGCCGATCACCCATGGCTGCTCGCCGGCTTCACGCAGAACGTTCAGCGCGGTTTCCACGTGCTCTTGAGCCACGCAGATGACCATGCCCACGCCGCAGTTCAGCACGCGGTGCATTTCGGTCTCGTTGACGTTGCCTTTCTCTTGCAGCCAGTCGAAGACCGCCGGGCGCTGCCAGCTGGCCACGTCGACGATGGCCTGGGCGCCTTTTGGCAGTACGCGCGGGATGTTGTCCAGCAGGCCGCCACCGGTGATGTGGGCCATGGCCTTGACCGCGCCGGTGTCCTTGATCAGCTTGAGCAATGGCTTGACGTAGATGCGGGTCGGGGCCATCAGCAGGTCGGTCAGAGGCTTGCCGTCGAGCTGGGTGTTCTCGATGTCGGCGCCGGACACTTCGATGATCTTGCGGATCAGCGAGTAGCCGTTGGAGTGCGGGCCGGACGATGGCAGGGCCAGCAGGGCGTCACCGGCCGCCACCTTGGAGCCGTCGATGATCTCGGCTTTTTCCACGACGCCGACGCAGAAGCCGGCCAGGTCGTAGTCTTCGCCTTCGTACATGCCTGGCATTTCAGCGGTTTCGCCGCCGACCAGGGAGCAACCCGACAGTTCGCAGCCAGCGCCGATACCGGTGACCACTTGTGCAGCGGTCTCCACGTTGAGCTTGCCGGTGGCGTAGTAGTCGAGGAAGAACAACGGCTCGGCGCCGCATACCACCAGGTCGTTGACGCACATGGCCACCAGGTCGATGCCGATGGTGTCGTGCTTGTTCAGGTTCAGGGCCAGGCGCAGCTTGGTGCCCACGCCGTCGGTGCCGGAGACCAGCACTGGCTGCTTGTAGCCGGCCGGGATCTCGCAGAGGGCGCCGAAACCGCCCAGGCCGCCCATGACTTCGGGGCGCGCAGTGCGCTTGGCGACGCTCTTGATGCGTTCGACCAATGCTTCACCGGCGTCGATGTCTACACCGGCGTCCTTGTAGCTCAGGGAGGGTTGCTTGCTCATGATCCAGGCCTTTAGGGGGGATTCAGGGGTAACGACCGATGCGGTGGGCACAGAAGCTGAACACTTCAGGACGCCCAGCCGTTGACGGTCTGCGAAGGCGCGCGATTTTATCAGGCTTGAGGGGCAGCGGCCATCCTCGGGCCGACGGGCAGGGGCATATGGTGCTAAAAAAACCTTAATAGGCGCCGCGATCGCCTGTATTAAGGTATAGCCTTTAACCCGCTATCGTTATGACAGTACGAAAACTTACCGGGGCCTTGTGAATGTTTTGCCGGTCGCTGTGGTCACAGCCTTGCTTAACCTTCTTCACGCGGCCTGTTCCAGCCGCTTTTTTGTCGTTCGGGAATCTTTTTTCATGGGTCTGAGTAGATACTTTTTTGTTGGCTGTTTGTCGTTGGTCAGCCTGGCCAGTCATGCCGAAACCGTTAATGGTCTTTATCAAGTGCTGGAGCCGGTCAGCAGCCAGGCGCCGGAGGAGCGTGAACAAGCTACCCAGCGCGCCCTGCAGACCCTGGTAGCCCGCCTCACCGGCGACGCCAAGGCCGCCCAGGGCCCTGGCCTGGCGGCGATCCGCAAGGATCCGCAACAGATCATCAGCCAGTACGGTTACGACGCCGGCCCGCCGGAAAGCCTGCAAGTGGATTTCGATCCGGTCAGCACCGACCGCGCCCTGCGCGATGCCGGCCTGGCGTTGTGGGGCAACAATCGGCCGTCGATCCTCGGCTGGTGGCTGAGCGATTCCACTGAAGGCAGCAGCCTGGTCGGTGATGGCCAGTCGGCTGCCGAGCCGCTGCGCCGTGCGGCGCAGCATCGCGGCCTGCCTTTGCGCCTGCCGCTGGGCGATCTCGATGAGCAGATCGTCGCCACCGCACCCACTCTTGAAAGTGCCGATCCGGCCCCTCTGCGTGCGGCCTCCGAACGTTATGGCGCCGACGCCTTGCTGGCGGTGCATGCCCGTGAAGACGCGGGCCAATGGCAAGCCAAGTGGCGCCTGTGGCTGGGTGATAAAGCCGAGCAGGGCACGGTGCAGGGCGCCGATCCCGCGGCGTTGGCCGATGCCGTGCTGCTGGCAGTCAGCGAGCGCCTGGCGCCCCGTTTTGCGGTAAAGACCGGGGTGTCCAGCGAGCAGTTGCTGCAAGTGCAGGGCATGACCCTGGAGCGCTACGCCGCCCTCGGTCATCTGCTGGAGCCGTTTGGTGCGCAGTTGCAGCGGGTGGAGGGTGACCGGATCGTCTATCGCGTCAACGGCAGCAGCGAGCAGTTGCGCAGCCAATTGAGCCTGGCCAAGTTGCAGGAAGTGCCGGCTGGTGAGGCGCTCGCGCCACAACCTGTGCCGTCGCCCGTGGCCGAAGGCGCGCAGCCGGTGCCGGTGCCGCAAGCCGAGCCTGAGCCGCAACTGCGTTTCCGTTGGTAAATGTTCTTCCTTATATAGAAGCAAATAACAGATGGAGTGGTTTATGGCGGATACGCGTCGTTGGGTGTGGCTTGGCGGGATTGTCCTGCTGTGCGTCTTGGTGTTCTTGCTGCATTCGATCCTGACGCCGTTCCTGGTCGCGTTGCTGCTGGCCTATCTGTTCGATCCGGTGGTGGATCGCCTGGAAAAGGCCGGGCTGTCGCGCACCTGGGGCGTGGTGGCGGTGTTTGCGCTGTTTACCCTGATCGTCATGGCGCTGTTGCTGGTGCTGGTGCCGATGCTGGCCAAGCAACTGTTGCGCCTGTACGAACTGGCGCCGCAAATGCTCGATTGGCTGCAGCACACGGCCATGCCCTGGGTGCAGTCCAAACTCGGCCTGGCCGATGGCTTCTGGAAGTTCGACAAGGTCAAGGCCGCGATCAGCGAGCATATGGGCCAGACCACCGATATCGTCGGGGTGATCCTCAGTCAGGCCACGGCATCCAGCCTGGCATTGATTGGCTGGCTGACCAACCTGGTATTGATCCCGGTGGTGGCGTTCTACCTGCTGCGTGACTGGGACATCATGATGGCCAAGATCCGCAGCCTGCTGCCCCGTGATCGCGAGGAGCGCATCGTGTCCCTGGCCGGGGAGTGCCATGAGGTGCTGGGCGCCTTTGTCCGTGGGCAATTGCTGGTGATGGTGGCGCTGGGGATTATCTACGCTGGCGGGCTAATGGCGATCGGCCTGGAACTGGGCCTGTTGATCGGCATGATTGCCGGCCTCGCGGCGATTGTGCCGTACATGGGCTTTGTCATCGGGATTGGTGCGGCGCTGGTGGCTGGCCTGTTCCAGTTTGGCGGCGACTTGTACCCGATGCTGGGGATTGTCGCGGTGTTCATGGTCGGCCAGGCTCTGGAAGGCATGGTGCTGACGCCGCTGCTGGTGGGCGACCGCATCGGCCTGCATCCGGTGGCGGTGATCTTTGCGATCCTGGCGGGCGGCGAGTTGTTCGGCTTTACCGGCATCCTCCTGGCGCTGCCGGTAGCGGCGGTGATCATGGTGCTGGTGCGCCATGTGCACGATGTGTACAAGGATTCGGACGTCTATACGGGCGCCGATGACCCTCAGTTGTAAGACTGATCACAAACCCGGCTCAAGGCCGGGTTTGTTGTCTGCGCGGCTTGGCATTTAGCCATCGCGCCAAACAATCTCCAAAAAATCCAATCAGTTAACGCAAACCTTTGATTTTGCTTATGGTCTGTTGCATTGTGCGCCCGGCGTCACGGGTATAAACTTTGCAAACTTTTCACAGAGGCCACTAACGGTTCGATTGGAACCGTTCAGTCAGCATGAAACCGATTCAGCTGCCCCTAGGTGTGCGTCTGCGTGACGACGCTACCTTCATCAATTACTACCCAGGCGCCAATGCCGCTGCACTCGGCTATGTCGAGCGGCTCTGCGAAGCCGACGCCGGGTGGACGGAAAGCCTGATCTACCTCTGGGGCAAGGACGGCGTGGGGCGTACCCACCTGTTGCAGGCCGCCTGCCTGCGCTTTGAGCAGATGGGGGAGCCGGCGGTGTATTTGCCGTTGGCCGAGCTGCTGGACCGTGGCATCGGCATCCTCGATAACCTCGAGCAATACGAACTGGTGTGCCTGGATGACCTGCAAGCCGTTGCCGGCCGGGCGGACTGGGAAGAAGCGCTGTTCCATCTGTTCAACCGCCTGCGCGACAGCGGCCGGCGTCTGTTGATTGCCGCCTCTACCTCGCCACGGGAATTGCCGGTCAAGCTGGCAGACCTCAAGTCGCGGCTGACCCTGGCGCTGATCTTCCAGATGCGCCCACTGTCCGACGAAGACAAGCTGCGTGCCCTGCAACTGCGCGCTTCGCGTCGTGGCCTGCACCTGACCGATGAAGTCGGGCATTTCATCCTCACCCGTGGCACCCGCAGCATGAGCGCGCTGTTCGACTTGCTCGAACAACTCGACCAGGCCTCCTTGCAGGCCCAGCGCAAGCTCACCATTCCCTTCCTCAAAGAAACCCTCGGCTGGTAGCCAGCCCTTTAAAACCGGGGTTCTTGGCAAATTACAGGCGTCAGAAAACCTGCGTTTGGGCCGCTCTGGCCACGCAAAAGGGTCTAAATGGGGTTTAAGGGCTTAGATGACATAGGTCAAACAAGAAGTCACATAGATCACGATTGAATTTGCAAATCGATGTCATAGAAGGCATAGTCTCGGCTTCTTTACATATCAGCCACGGTCGTGCCCATGCTAAATCGCTTCGCACCCCTCGTGCCTCTCGCACTCGTTACCCTGTTGTTTGGTTGCGCCACCCACCCCCAGCAGGTGGTCGAGCAGCAAAAGCCACAACAACAGCATCAAGCCAAATTCGTCGCAGCACAGTCTTCTTCTGTTTATGAAGAAGAGGTGGCGACCGAAAAAGAACTGGCCCAGTTTGCCGACAGCAAGCCTTATCAGCTGCCACTGCTGGCCGACAGTATCCTCGAACGCGGCATGTCGCTGATCGGTACCCGTTACCGTTTCGGTGGTACCTCTGAAGCCGGTTTCGACTGCAGTGGCTTTATCGGCTACCTGTTTCGTGAAGAAGCCGGCATGAACCTGCCGCGCTCCACCCGCGAAATGATCAACGTGGATGCACCGTTGGTCGCACGAAACAACCTCAAGCCCGGCGATCTGCTTTTCTTCAGTACCAACGGCCGTGGTCGCGTCAGCCACGCCGGTATCTACCTGGGCGATGACCAGTTCATCCACTCCAGCAGCCGCCGTAGCGGTGGGGTGCGGGTCGATAAGCTGGGTGACAGCTACTGGAGCAAAACCTTCATCGAAGCCAAGCGCGCTTTGGCGATGGCCCCGACTACCGTTACCGCTCGCAAGTAAAGTTAAAGTGATACTTGAAGTTTGACGCGTAAGCGCTAGAATCCTGAGATATTGTTGCGAACCAGACCGCGCAAGCTTGCTTGCGCGGTCTAGTTTTCAGCGTTCGGCAGCGAAAGCCGCATCCAGATCAGGATTGTTCTGCCCATGTCGACCTCGGCCCGCCTAATTCTTGTTGTTTGCGCCGCACTGCTCAGTGCCTGCGCCAGCCGTCCTCCACCTGCGCCTGTGGCCGTCAAGCCCAAGCCGGTATTCAACTATTCCACCCAGAACTTTTCGCCAGTGGCCGAAGATGTGCTGTTTCGCGCCCTGGGCCTGGTGGGCACGCCTTACCGCTGGGGCGGCAACACCCCGGATTCGGGGTTTGATTGCAGTGGTTTGATTGGTTTTGTCTACCGCGACGCCGCGGGCATCTCGCTGCCGCGCACCACTCGCGAGCTGATTGTGATGCGGGCCCAGGACGTGCGCGAAGACGCGCTGCAGACCGGCGACCTGCTGTTCTTCGCCACGGGCGGCGGCTCGCAGGTCAGCCATGCCGGTATCTACGTGGGTGAAGGGCGTTTCGTGCATGCGCCGCAAACCGGCGGTACGGTGAAGCTTGATACCTTGTCCAAGGCCTACTGGCAGAATGCCTATTTGAGCGCCAAGCGCGTGTTGCCGGCGGGGCAATTGGCGCGTAATCCCTAAGTCAAATATAAAACCCAATGTGGGAGCGGGCTTGCCCGCGATGGCGGTGTGTCAGTGGATAGATTCCTGACTGATCCACAGCCATCGCGGGCAAGCCCGCTCCCACAGTTGTTTTGGGGTGTTTACAAATCATTTATTTGGCTGAAGACACCCGCCACACCTTATTCCCCACATCGTCCGCCACCAGCAACCCGCCTTGCTGGTCGATCACCACGCCCACCGGCCGGCCCATGGCTTTCTCATCACTGTTGAGAAAGCCGGTCAGCACATCCACCGGCGCGCCGTTGGGCTTGCCCCCCGCAAATGGCACAAAGATCACCTTGTACCCACTGTGCGGCTTGCGATTCCACGAGCCGTGCTGGCCGATAAAAGCGCCATGGGCAAATTGCGCCGGTAGGGTGTTGCCCTCGGCAAAGGTCAGGCCCAGCGACGCGGTGTGGGGGCCGACGGCATAGTCCGGCGCAATGGCCTTGGCCACCAGGTCCGGGTCCTGCGGCGTGACCCGTACATCCACGTGTTGGCCGTAGTAGCTGAACGGCCAGCCGTAAAAGCCGCCATCCTTGACCGAGGTGATGTAGTCCGGCACCAGGTCGCTGCCGATTTCATCGCGCTCGTTGACTGCCGTCCACAGCTTGCCGCTTTGCGGCTCCCAGGCCATGCCATTGGGGTTGCGCAGCCCGGAGGCAAAAATCCGCTGCTTGCCGCTGGCCCGGTCGACTTCCCAGATCGCCGCACGCCCCTGTTCGGCTTCCAGGCCGTTTTCACCGACGTTGCTGTTGGAACCCACGCTCACATACAACGTGCTGCCGTCCTTGCTGGCCACCACGTTTTTCGTCCAGTGGTGGTTGAGCGGGCCGCCCGGCAGGTCGATGACCTTGGTGCCCTGGGCCTTGATCGCGGTTTCTCCCGGTTGATAGGGGAAGCGCAGCAGCTTGTCCGAGTCGGCCACATACAGGTCGTTGCCCACCAGGGTCATGCCAAACGGCGAGTTGAGGTTTTCCAGGAACACCGTGCGGGTCTCCGCCACGCCATCATGGTTGGCATCGCGTAGCAGGGTGATACGGTTCGGGCTGGGTACGCCGGCACCGGCACGGCCCATGACCTTTTCCATGACCCAGCCGCGAATGCCCTTGGAGTCATCCGGCTTGGGCGGCGCATTGGTCTCGGCCACCAGCACGTCGCCATTGGGCAATACATACAGCCAGCGCGGGTGATCCAGGCCTTCGGCGAAGGCGCCAACCTGGGTGCCGGCGGCGGCCTTGGGCTTGGCCCCGGCGGGCCAGCCAATCGCCGGAGCGATGTTGACGGTGGGGATCAGGGTTTTATTCGGTTCCGGCAGCTTGGGCGACGGCCCGGTGCCATCGGATACCTGCAAGGTTGAGCTTTCGCCACAGGCAGCGAGTGCGCCTGCGGCCATGATCAGTAGGGCGAGTCGGGTCTTGTGCATGTTTTTCTCCTCAATGCCTGTAGTCATAGAGGTATGGCGCGCGGCGATGGTTCAAGTACGTGGCCGGCTTTAATTGACGCTGTACCCCCAACCCACTAACCTTCGCCGCTTGTTTCAGGTGCTCTGTGGCGTACGCGCCGACCGAGTGAAACAGGGAAGCCGGTGAGTGCGCGCACTTTTCTACAGTGTGGCCACGATCCCGGCGCTGCCCCCGCAACGGTAAATGAGTCAAGACGCTGCTTTTGCCACTGTATCGCCTGCGATATGGGAAGGCGCATCGTCGGCTTGCCCTGGTCAATCGGGCGCCACTCATGAGCCCGGAGACCGGCCTGATTCATCCAACAGCATCACGGTGGGCGATGCTTGGCTTCATTTAAGTTGTCTTTTCCTGCCCGCCGTTTTTGTCCAGCCCCAACGGAGAGCTGCCATGACTGATACCCCTGATCGTGACGAACGCCACCTGGCGCGCATGCTGCGCAAAAAAGCGGTGATTGACGAGCGCATTGCCAATTCACCGAATGAATGCGGTTTGCTGCTGGTGTTGACCGGCAACGGCAAAGGCAAGAGCAGCTCGGCGTTTGGCATGCTCGCCCGGGCCATGGGGCACGGTATGCAATGCGGTGTGGTGCAGTTCATCAAGGGCCGTAACAGCACCGGTGAAGAGCTGTTCTTCCGCCGCTTCCCCGAGCAGGTGCGCTTCCATGTGATGGGCGAGGGCTTTACCTGGGAGACCCAGGACCGCCAGCGCGATCTCGCTGCCGCCGAAGCGGCCTGGAAGGTTTCCCGGGAAATGTTGCAGGATCCATCCATCGGCCTGGTGGTGCTGGATGAGCTGAACATCGCGCTCAAGCACGGCTATCTGGACCTGGACCAAGTGTTGAGCGACCTGCAAGCCCGGCCACCGATGCAGCACGTGCTGGTCACCGGCCGCGGGGCCAAACCGGAACTGATTGAAATGGCCGATACCGTCACCGAAATGGGCATGCTCAAGCACGCGTTCCAGGCGGGTATCAAGGCACAGAAAGGCATCGAACTTTGAACCAGCCGCGCCATTGCCCAGCAGTGCTGATCGCCGCGCCGGCGTCAGGCCAGGGCAAGACCACTGTCACCGCCGCGCTGGCCCGTTTGCATCGCAACCTGGGGCGCAAGGTCCGGGTGTTCAAGTGCGGCCCGGACTTTCTCGACCCGATGATCCATGAGCGCGCCAGTGGTGCGCCGGTCTATCAATTGGACATGTGGATGGTCGGCGAGCAGGAAAGTCGTCGCCTGTTGTGGGAAGCTGCGGGGGAGGCGGACCTGATCCTGATCGAGGGCGTGATGGGCCTGTTCGACGGCACACCGTCCAGCGCCGACCTGGCGCGCCACTTTGGCGTGCCGGTGCTGGCAGTGATCGACGGCACCGCCATGGCCCAAACCTTTGGCGCCCTGGCGCTGGGGTTGGCGCGTTACCAGGCGGACCTGCCGTTCGCCGGGGTCCTGGCCAACCGCGTCGGCACCGTGCGCCATGCGCAGTTGCTGGAAGGCAGCCTGACCGAAGGCCTGCGCTGGTACGGCGCGCTGTCCCGGGAAACCGGGATCGAGCTGCCCAGCCGCCACCTGGGCCTGGTGCAGGCCAGCGAGTTGAATGACCTCGACCTGCGCCTGGATGCCGCCGCCGCCGCCCTGGCCAGCAGTTGCGAGGTAGCGCTGCCACCGCCGGTGGAATTCGCTGCGCCCGAGGTGATCGAGGCCCAGCCGTTGCTGGCCGGGGTGCGGATTGCCGTGGCCCGTGACGAAGCCTTTGCCTTCACCTATGGCGCCAGCCTCGACTTACTGCGGGCGATGGGCGCGCAGTTGCACTTCTTCTCGCCGATCCATGACCGCGTGCTGCCCGACGCCGACAGCCTCTATCTGCCCGGTGGCTACCCGGAATTGCATCATCAGGCGCTGTCGCAAAACACCGCGATGCTGCAGGCGATCCGCGCCCACCACAGCGCCGGCAAACCATTGCTGGCCGAATGCGGCGGCATGCTCTACCTGCTCGACTCCCTGACCGATGTCGAGGGCACGCGTGCCGAACTGCTGGGGCTGCTGCAAGGCGATGCGGTCATGCAGAAACGCCTGGCGGCCCTGGCCCTGCAAACGGTCGAATTGCCGGAAGGCGAATTGCGCGGCCACACCTACCATCATTCCCTGACCAGCACGCCGTGGCAGCCGATTGCCCGTGGCCTGAGCCCCAATGGCGGGCGCGGCGCCGAGGCGGTGTATCGCCAGGGGCGGATGACGGCCTCCTATGTGCACTTTTATTTCCCGTCGAACCCGGTTGCAGTGGCCGCGCTGTTTGCACCGGATCGAGACGCCGCCAACGCAGGCGATTGTATTGCAACGGTAGGCACGGGCTTGCCCGCGATAGTGTCATGACCGACAACGCCTTCCCCCAGGCCGAGCGCGACGCCATCTACCGCGCCATTGCCGAACGCCGCGACATGCGCCACTTCAGTGGCGGCACCGTCGCCCCCGAGTTGTTGCACCGCCTGCTGCACGCCGCGCACCAGGCGCCCAGCGTCGGCTTGATGCAGCCCTGGCGCTTTATCCGCATCAGCGACCGCAACCTGCGCGGGCAGATCCAGCAGTTGGTGGAAGCCGAACGCATCCGCACCGCGCAAGCCCTGGGCGAGCGCTCGGACGACTTTATGAGGCTCAAGGTCGAAGGCATCCACGACTGCGCCGAGGTGCTGGTGGCGGCATTGATGGATGACCGTGAACGGCATATTTTCGGGCGTCGGACCTTGCCGGAAATGGACCTGGCCTCACTGTCCTGTGCGATCCAGAATCTATGGCTGGCGTCCCGCGCCGAAGGCCTGGGCATGGGCTGGGTGTCACTGTTCGAACCCCGGGACCTGGCCGACCTGCTGGGCCTGCCACCCGGTGCCAAGCCCCTGGCCGTGCTGTGCCTGGGCCCGGTGACGGAGTTCTACCCGGCACCGATGTTGCAACTCGAAGGCTGGACCGAACCGCGTCCGCTGAGTGACATGCTGTATGAGAATTATTGGGGAGTGAGTCAATGAGTGTGGCCTTGCTGAGTGTCGCTGCAGTGGCGCTGGATGCGCTGCTGGGCGAGCCCAGGCGCTGGCATCCGCTGGTGGCGTTCGGCAATTTTGCCGGGCGCATCGAGCAACGTTTCAACTCCGCGGGGCGTGGCTGGCGCAGCCATGGCGTGAGCGCGTGGTTTATTACGGTGATACCGCTGACCTTGCTGGCCACGGCCTTGTCCTGGGCGCCTTACTTCGGCTGGGTGATCGAGATCCTCGCGTTGTACCTGGCCCTGGGCATGCGCAGCCTGGGTGAGCACGTGTTGCCGGTGGCCCAGGCCCTGCGCAGCGGCGACCTGGACGAAGCACGCACGCGCGTGAGTTACCTGGTCAGCCGCCAGACCAGTGAGCTGGACAGCACCGAAGTGGCCCGCGCAGCCACCGAGTCGGTGCTGGAAAACGGCAGTGACGCGGTGTTTGCCGCGCTGTTCTGGTTTGTCGTGGCCGGCGTGCCCGGCGTGGTGCTGTACCGCCTGAGCAATACCCTGGATGCCATGTGGGGCTATCACAATGAACGTTTTGAACGTTTTGGCTGGGCGGCGGCGAAGATTGATGACCTGCTGAATTACATTCCTGCGCGGCTGGTCGCGTTGACCTACGCCGTGCTCGGCAAGACGCGCCTGGCGCTCACATGCTGGCGTCGCCAGGGGCCGACCTGGGACAGCCCGAATGCCGGGCCGGTGATGGCTGCGGGCGCTGGTGCCCTGGGCGTCGAGTTGGGCGGGGCAGCGATTTATCACGGTGAGTTGCACCAGCGTCCGATCCTCGGCGAAGGGCCGCCGGCCGATGCCGATTCCATCGAGCGTGGCTGGCAGTTGGTGCAGCGCGGCGTGTGGCTGTGGGTGTTGATCCTGTGTGCGGGGGCGCATTTCTATGCTTGAACACGGTGGACGGCTGCGCAAGGCGGCGCTGCAGTACGGCATTGCCCAGGAAGACTGGCTGGACCTGTCCAGTGGCCTCGCGCCCTGGCCCTGGCCCATCCCGCCTATCCCGCTGCGGGCCTGGGCCCGCTTGCCAGAGACCGATGATGGCCTTGAACAAGCAGCCTGTGATTACTACGGCGCGGCCCAGGTATTACCGGTGCCGGGCTCCCAGGCGGCCATCCAGTTGCTGCCGCGCCTGCGCCGGGCGGGCAAGGTCGGCGTGTTGTCGCCGTGCTATGCCGAGCATGCCGAAGCCTGGCGCCGCGCCGGTTACATCGTGCGCGAGGTGCTGGAGCAGGAAGTCGACTTCTTCCTCGACAGCCTCGACGTGTTGGTGGTGGTCAATCCCAACAACCCCACCGGCCTGAGCCTCACGCCCCAGCGCCTGCTGGATTGGCATGCGCGCCTGGCCGAGCGCGGTGGCTGGCTGGTGGTGGATGAGGCCTTTATGGACAACACCCCGCACTTGAGCCTGGCGAGCCAGGCCAATCAAGTCGGGCTGATTGTGTTGCGCTCGTTCGGCAAGTTTTTCGGCCTGGCCGGGGTGCGCCTGGGTTTTGTGCTGGCCGAACGCAAACTGCTCAAGCTGCTGGCCGAACAGGTCGGGCCTTGGGCTGTAAGCGGGCCGACCCGGGAGTTGGGCCAGGTCTGCCTGCGCGACAGCGCCGGCCATACCTACCAGCGCCAGCGCTGTGAAGACGCCAGCCAGCGCCTGTTCCGCCTGCTGGAGCAGTATGGCCTGCGCCCGCAAGGTGGCTGCGCGCTGTTCCAGTGGCTGATCACCGATCACGCCGAGCAGTTGCATGAATTCATGGCCCAGCGCGGCATCCTGCTGCGCCTGTTTGTCCACGACAGCAGCCTGCGTTTTGGCCTGCCCGGGACTGATGCCGATTGGCTGCGCCTTGAACAGGCCCTGACTGCCTGGAAGCAAACCTCATGACCACCCTGATGGTGCAAGGCACCACCTCCGACGCGGGCAAAAGCACCCTGGTGACCGCACTGTGCCGTTGGGTCGTGCGCCAGGGCGTGCCGGTGGTGCCCTTCAAGCCGCAGAACATGGCGCTCAACAGCGCGGTGACGGCAGAAGGTGGCGAGATCGGCCGCGCCCAGGCTGTGCAGGCCCAGGCTGCCAACCTGGCGCCGCACACCGATATGAACCCGGTGCTGCTCAAGCCCAATAGCGACACCGGCTCCCAGGTCATCATCCATGGCCGCGCCGTGACCAGCATGAATGCCGTGGCCTATCACGACTACAAGGCCATCGCCATGCAGGCGGTGCTGGCCTCCCACGCGCGTTTGAGTGCGGCCTACCCGGTGGTGATGGTCGAAGGCGCAGGCTCGCCAGCCGAGATCAACCTGCGGGCCAATGACATTGCCAATATGGGCTTCGCCGAAGCGGTGGATTGCCCGGTGTTACTGATTGCCGATATCAATCGCGGCGGGGTATTCGCCCATCTGGTGGGCACCCTGGAGCTGTTGTCGCCGTCGGAACAGGCGCGGGTCAAGGGCTTTATCATCAACCGCTTTCGCGGCGATATCGCCCTGCTGCAACCGGGCCTCGATTGGCTTGAGGCGCGCACCGGCAAGCCGGTGGTGGGGGTGCTGCCGTATGTGATGGATCTGCACCTGGAAGCCGAGGATGGCATCGACCAGCGCCAGATCGACAAGGCGGCGCAGGTGCTCAAGGTGGTGGTGCCGGTGCTGCCACGCATCAGCAACCACACCGACTTTGACCCGCTGCGCCTGCATCCCCAGGTGGATTTGCAGTTTGTCGGGCCGGGCCAGGCAATCCCCGCCGCCGACCTGATCATCCTGCCCGGCTCGAAAAGCGTGCGCAGCGACCTGGCCTATCTGCGCGCCAATGGCTGGGACACGGCCATTGCCCGGCACTTGCGTTACGGCGGCAAGGTGCTGGGCATCTGCGGTGGCCTGCAGATGCTGGGCGAGCAGGTCCACGACCCACTGGGCCTGGAAGGGCCTGAGGGCTCCAGTGATGGCCTGGGCCTCCTGGCGTTCAGCACCACCCTGGAAGCCGAGAAACAATTGCGCAATGTGCGCGGCCGGCTGGTGCTGGAAGAGGCGCCGGTCAGCGGGTATGAGATCCATGCAGGCGTGACCCGAGGTGCCGCCCTGGCGCAGCCAGCGGTACGCCTGGATGACGGCCGCAGTGACGGTGCCTGCAGCGATGACGGGCAAATCCTCGGCACGTATCTGCATGGCCTGTTCGAAACCCCGGCGGCCTGCAGCGCCGTGTTGCGCTGGGCCGGTTTGCAGGACGTGCAGGAAGTGGATTACCACGGCTTGCGCGAGCGCGATATCGAGCGCTTGGCAGACCTGGTGGAGCAGCATCTGGATACCCGATTGCTGCGCCAGTTATGTGGGATTTGAGGGCTTGACCATGTTGCAACTGATCCTCGGCGGCGCCCGCTCCGGTAAAAGCCGCCTGGCGGAAAAACTCGCCAGCGACAGCGCCTTGCCCGTCACCTATATCGCCACCAGCCAACCCCTGGACGGTGAAATGAACGCGCGCGTCGCCCTGCATCGCCAGCGCCGTCCCAGCCAGTGGGGGTTGATCGAGGAACCGCTGGAACTGGCGCGGGTACTGCGTGAAAACGCGGCCCCTGGGCATTGCCTGCTGGTCGATTGCCTGACCCTGTGGCTCACCAACCTGTTGCTGCTGGACGACCCACAGCGCCTGGGCGTCGAGCGTGACTCCCTGCTGGACTGCCTGGCGTCACTGCCGGGCGAAATCATTTTTGTCAGCAACGAGACCGGTCTGGGTGTCGTACCGCTGGGCGAATTGACTCGCCGCTATGTGGATGAAGCCGGATGGCTGCATCAAGCCTTGGCCGAGCGGTGTCAGCGTGTAGTGCTGACCGTTGCCGGCCTGCCCCTGACTTTGAAAGGTACTGCGTTATGAGCCCATCCTGGTGGCTGGACCCGTGCAAGGCGCTGGACGCTGCGGCTTATGAACAAGCCCTGGCCCGCCAGCAACAACTGACCAAGCCCGCCGGGTCCCTGGGGCAACTGGAAGCGTTGGCGGTGCAACTGGCCGGTTTGCAGGGCCGGGTCAAACCGACGGTCGAGCAGGTGTGGATCGCCATCTTTGCCGGCGATCACGGAGTGGTCGCGGAAGGGGTCTCGGCCTATCCCCAGGAAGTCACCGGGCAGATGCTGCATAACTTTGTCAGCGGTGGCGCGGCGATCAGTGTGCTGGCCCGCCAACTGGATGCACAGCTGGAAGTGGTGGATCTGGGTACCGTGACGCCGTCGCTCGACCTGCCGGGCGTGCGCCACCTGAATATCGCCCCGGGCACGGCCAATTTTGTGCTGGGCGCGGCCATGACCGAGGCCCAGGGCCAGTTGGCCCTGGCGGCGGGGCGTGACAGCGTGCAGCGCGCGATCAACGCCGGTGCGCAGCTGTTTATTGGCGGTGAGATGGGCATCGGCAACACCACTGCCGCCAGTGCGCTGGCCTGTGCCTTGCTCGATTGCCAGGTCAGCGACCTGACCGGTCCCGGCACCGGCCTGAATGCCCAGGGCGTGAGCCATAAAGTGGCGGTGATCGAGCGGGCCCTGGCATTGCATGCCGGGCAGCGGGGCGACCCGTTGCAGACCTTGTTCAATCTCGGTGGCCTGGAGATCGCCGGGTTGGTGGGGGCCTATCTGGCCTGCGCCCAGGCGGGGGTGGTGGTGCTGGTCGACGGGTTTATCTGCAGCGTCGCGGCGCTGGTCGCCACGCGCCTCAACCCGTCGTGCCGGCCCTGGCTGTTGTTCGGCCATCGGGGCGCCGAGCCGGGCCATCGCCATGTGTTGCAAAGCCTTGAAGCCCAGCCGCTGCTGGAACTGGGCCTGCGCTTGGGCGAGGGCAGCGGCGCGGCGCTGGCGGTGCCGCTGTTGCGTCTGGCCTGTGCGTTACACGGGCAGATGGCGACATTCGCAGAAGCGGCCGTGGCGGACCGCCCGGCATGACCTTGCACCTGGACCTGCTACGCCATGGTGAGACCGAACTGGGCGGCGGTTTGCGCGGCAGCCTGGATGATGCCCTGACCGCCAAGGGCTGGGCGCAGATGCGCGAGGCGGTGCTGGCGCGCGGGCCGTGGGATCGCCTGGTCAGCTCGCCGCTGCAGCGCTGCGCGCGTTTTGCTGAGGAGTTGGGCGCACGCCTGAACCTGCCGGTGAGCCTGGAACAGGATCTGCAGGAACTGCACTTCGGCGCCTGGGAAGGGCAGAGCGCGGTGCAATTGATGGAAACCGATGCCGAAGCATTGGGGCTTTTCTGGGCTGATCCGTATAGCTTTACGCCGCCGGATGGCGAGCCTGTCGAGGCGTTTTCCCAGCGTGTACGCGCTGCTGTCCTACGTCTGCATCAGCTGTATGCCGGCCAACGGGTGCTGCTGATCAGTCATGGTGGCGTCATGCGTTTACTGCTGGCCCAGGCCCGCGGCTTGCCCCGTGAGCAGTTGCTGAATGTCGAGGTGGGCCACGGCGGCCTGTTCAGCCTGCGGGTCGAGGCCGACGGTGTGTTGAGCGAGGGCGCCTGAATGTTGCCATTCTGGATTGCCTTGCAGTTTCTCAGCAGCCTGCCGATTCGCCTACCGGGCATGCCGCAACCCCAGGAACTGGGGCGCTCGCTGCTGTTTTATCCGCTGGTAGGGCTGTTGTTCGGGTTGCTACTGTGGGGCTTGAACACGCTGTTGATGGGCACGCCCTTGCTGTTGCACGGGGCCCTGCTGCTGACGGCGTGGGTGTTGCTCAGTGGCGGCCTGCACCTGGATGGCCTGGCGGACAGCGCCGACGCCTGGCTGGGTGGCTTTGGCGACCGCGAACGCACCCTGAGCATCATGAAGGATCCGCGCAGCGGCCCGATTGCTGTCGTGACCCTGGGCTTGGTGCTGCTGCTTAAATTCACCGCGCTGGTGGCGCTGATCGAGCAACACAATGGCGCCGCCTTGATCCTCGCCCCACTGATCGGTCGCAGCTCGTTGCTGGCACTGTTTCTCACCACCCGCTATGTGCGTGCCGGGGGCCTGGGCCAGGCGCTGGCTGACCATTTGCCACGGATTGTCGGGCAGCAGGTGCTGATCCTCAGTGGCCTGGCGTGTGTGTTGATCGGCGGTTTCAGCGGCGGGATTGCGGTGTTGCTGGCGGCCATCTGCTTTGTGGGCTTGCGGCAGCTGATGATCAATCGGCTGGGCGGCACCACCGGTGACACGGCCGGCGCCTTGCTGGAACTGCTCGAAGTGGCGGTGTTGATCGGCCTGGCTCTGTAACACTTTCTTGCATTTCCTTAATCGCGGGTATATACACGTTCCATGCTTGCCTCCCAATGTTTATGCACCAACCTGCGTCGTGCCGCCCGTGGCGTCAGCAGGCATTACGACGGCGCCCTCGATGGCTTCGGAATCAACGTCGCCCAGTATTCTTTGCTGTGTAACCTGCAGCGTCTGAATCAACCGAGTATTTCCAGCCTGGCCGATGCCATGGGCCTGGACCGCAGCACCCTGGGGCGTAACCTGCGGGTGCTGGAGGGCGAAGGCCTGGTGCGGTTGGTCGAAGGCGATGACCTGCGCAACCGCCTGGTGGTGCTCACGGAGCAAGGCAAACAGCGCCTGGCGGCCGCATTGCCGGCCTGGGAAGCGGCGCAACAGAAACTGATCGATAAATTGGGCGTGCAAAAACGCGAAACCCTGTTGGCCTTGCTGGATGAACTCGCTTAAACGCGGGCTTGTTCGAATACAAGCGGGTATATACCCGTAGCGGAGAATAATAATGACCTCGATGTGGCGTACCAGTGGCTGGATTCTTGTCGGGAGTGCGCTGATCCTGGCTCTTTCCCTGGGCGTGCGGCATGGCTTTGGTTTGTTTCTGGCGCCCATGAGCGCCGAGTTCGGCTGGGGTCGTGAAACCTTTGCCTTTGCCATCGCCTTGCAAAACCTGATCTGGGGCCTGGCGCAGCCGTTTACCGGAGCCCTGGCCGACCGCTTTGGCGCGGCCAAAGTGGTGATGATCGGTGGCGTGCTGTATGCCTTGGGCCTGGTGTTCATGGGCTTGTCCGATTCGGCGTGGTCGCTGTCCTTGAGTGCCGGCTTGTTGATCGGTATCGGCCTGTCCGGCACCTCATTCTCGGTGATCCTCGGCGTGGTCGGACGTGCCGTGGCCCCGGAAAAGCGCAGCATGGCCATGGGTATTGCCAGCGCCGCCGGTTCCTTTGGCCAGTTCGCCATGTTGCCGGGCACCCTCGGCCTGATTGGTTGGCTGGGCTGGTCCGCCGCCTTGTTGGTGCTGGGTCTGCTGGTGGCGCTGATCGTGCCGCTGGTGACGATGATCAAGGACCGCCCGCTGCCGGTCATGGCTGGTCAGCAAACCCTGCGCGAGGCTTTGCATGAAGCCTGTTCCCATTCCGGTTTCTGGTTGTTGGCCTTTGGTTTTTTTGTCTGCGGATTCCAAGTGGTGTTTATCGGCGTGCACTTGCCGGCCTACCTGGTGGATCAGCACCTGCCGGCGACCGTCGGCACCACGGTGTTGGCGCTGATCGGCCTGTTCAATATCTTCGGCACCTACACGGCGGGCTGGCTCGGCGGGCGGATGTCCAAACCGCGTTTGCTCACCGCGCTGTACCTGCTGCGGGCGGTGGTGATCGTGTTGTTCCTGTGGGCGCCGGTGACGCAAATGAGTGCCTACCTGTTCGGCATGGCCATGGGCTTTTTATGGCTGTCGACCGTGCCGCTGACCAACGGTACGGTGGCGACCTTATTTGGTGTGAGAAACCTGTCGATGCTGGGTGGGATCGTGTTCCTGTTCCATCAGTTGGGCTCGTTCCTCGGCGGCTGGCTGGGGGGCGTGGTCTATGATCGAACCGGTAACTACGATTTGATCTGGCAGGTGGCGATCGTCTTGAGCCTGGTCGCGGCCGCCCTTAATTGGCCCGTGCGTGAGCGGCCTGTGGCCAGGTTGCAAGCGCAGATGGGGGTAGCATGAACTCGATCGGGTACTGGGTTGGCGCAGCCGGCCTGCTGACGCTATTGCTGCTGGCCTGGTGGGGCTGGCAGCGCAGCGGGCTGGCGTTGATGCAACTGGGTATGTCGATCTGTTAAGTTGTTTGCCTGACTTTGTCCAAGGACACCCGACATGTTAATGCGTTGGCTTGCAGTACCCGCCCTGATGATGGGCCTTGGTGGTGTCGCCATGGCCGCCGATTGCCCAACGTTGCTTGAGGGCCAGTTGCCCAAATTGCGCGCCAAGGAGTCCATCGACCTGTGCCAGCGCTTTGCCGGCAAGCCCCTGGTGATCGTCAATACCGCCAGTTTTTGTGGGTTCGCCCCGCAGTTCAAGGGACTGGAGGCGTTGTATCAGCGCTACAAAGGTGACGGCCTGGAAGTGATTGGTGTGCCCTCCGATGACTTCAAGCAAGAAGCCAAGACAGGCGAGGAAACGGCCAAGGTCTGCTATGTGAACTACGGCGTGACGTTCACCATGACCGAGCCACAGAAGGTCAGGGGCTCCGATGCGGCGCACCTGTTCAAGGTCCTGGCCGAGCAGAGCAACGCGCCGAAATGGAATTTCTACAAGTATGTGGTGGATCGCCAGGGCAAGGTGATCGCCAGCTTCTCCAGCCTGACCAAACCGGACAGCCCGGATCTGATCGAGGCCGTGGAGCAGGCATTGGCTTCCAAACCCTGATTATCGGCCACTAAAAAGCCCCGCCTCCTTTGCAGGAGAGCGGGGCTTTTTTATGCAGCGTTGGATCAGAACTTGTACGTCATGCCCAGGCCGAAACCGTTGGCGCTGTTTTCATACTTGGCATTGTAAGTCTGGCCCAGCTTGTTGTGGCTGTTGACCTTGATGTCTTCTTCCTGCAGGTACGAGTAGGCCAGGTCGATGGTCATGTTATCCATGACCGCGTAGCCCAGGCCAACACTGAAGATGGTCCGGTCGCCGGTAGGGATACGTGGCGAACGATTAGTGTTGTTGGTAGGCGACTGGTCGAAGGTCAGGCCAGTGCGCAGGACCACTTGCTTGGTCAGCTGGTACGAGGTACCGACTGCGTAAGCCCAGGTGTCGTGCCAGTTCTGGTCTTCCTTGATGGTGCCCACCAGCTGTGGCCCTGCACCGCCGCCGTTGCCCGTAGTTACACCTTCGTTGTTGACGGTGATGTCTTTCAGGCGGCTCCAGCGTGTCCACGTCGCGCCGGCATACAGCTTCCAGGCATCGTTCATGTCCTGGGTCACCGACAGGTCCCAGGATTCAGGGGTGTCGATCTTCAGCGAAGCGTCGTAGCGGTTGCCGCGCAGCAGCTGCGGTGGAACGCCAGCGCCCGGGGACACTTCGGTGTGGCCTTCGAGTTTGTACTTCACTTTCGAGTGGTAGGTCAGGCCCACACGGGTGGTGTCGGTGGCTTGTACCAGCACGCCAACGTTAAAGCCCAGGGCGGTATCGTCACCCTTGATCTTGATGTTGTTGACGGCGTTAGGTGCTTGCGGCAACGAAACATCCGACTCCAGCGTACCGGCGATGCGGTTGAAGGTCGGACCAAAACCTACGGACACGCGGTCGTTGAAGGCATAGCTGACAGTTGGCTGGAAGGTAATGACCTTCACTTCGCTCTTGCTGCCAAAGCCACGGCCCTGGAAGCCACGTTCGTAGTCAGTGACGAGGCCGAACGGCGCATAGACGCCGAAACCGACTGCCCATTGATCATTGAGTTTGTTGGTGTAGAAACCGAACGGTACGGCAGTGAAAGGCACCATATCGCCTTTGTTGCTACCGGAAGTGTTGGTGTTGCCGCTGACCTGGCTGATATTGGTCGTGGCATCAATCGCCGCAACACCGCCCGTGACTTGCTGGCCTTCAAGGCGAGCCATACCGGCAGGGTTGCCAAAAACAGTGCTTGCATCATCGGCAGAAGAAGAACGGCCCGCGAACCCGGTACCCATCCCGCTGACGCTTTGTTCGTTGAGGGCAAAGCCGCTTGCGAACAGTTGGGAAGAGGCCATGGCAACGGCGAGGCTAAGTGTGGTCTTGAGCATTACTTTTTTCATTATTAGAACTCCGGGGTGATCACCGCTGCGGAAAGTATCAATAAAATTAACTTAGCGCTATAGGCTGTAATGCTGGAGATAGAGCGGTTTTGTAGGACAATCCGACCAAAATTGCCGCTTTTTGCCGAATCTTGCAAAGTGCCCGATCAGCACGCGACCTGATTCATTGGGTTTACACAGGTTTGCCAGGCCTGGGTGTAATCCCGTAGCCGACCCTGAGGGTGAAATATTTCTTTCCAGATACGCGCCATTGCCAGCAGATCGTCGGGTTGGGGCAGTTCGGGGCGATGTTGTTCCACCAGCAACCAGGCAATGGCGGTGGCGTAGCGCAGGTTGACCGTCAGCTCCAACTGCGGCCCGCTGAGGAAGGCATGCTGGCTGGCGAGGCCGCGCACCAGGCTGGCACGTTCCGGGTCGAGGGCCAGGTAGCTGTCCCATAAGGCTCTGTGGCGCGATTCGGTAATGCGATACAGGCCGTGGCCGCGCCGGTCATGCAGGGCCGAGCCCAGTTCCGATTGGCTGGCGGCAACCCCCAACAGCAGGGATTCTGCGGTTTGGCTGTGGCGACCCAGGTAAATCAGCGTGGGTCTAATCACATAACGACACAATTCGCTGGCGGCAATGCCCATAGAACCCTCGGAACCCTTGAAAATGGTCGGCGATGCCTGAGAAGGGGGGCTTGGCAGCGGTGGATCGGATCTCAGGCTCGCCGGAGGCGGATCATGCCGCCTGAGTTGAAGTGTAGTGTCAGATTCACGACGTAAAGGTCTGTTTTTAAAATATTTCCGGTGGGGGGTTATAAGCGTTATATCTGTTTGACCTAAAGCCAACCGACAAAAAACCGAATTCCAGGCAATAAAAAACCCTGCTTTGCGGGCAGGGTTTTCGATGTTCAGCGTCGGGTCAATCAGGCAACCAGGGCCTGACGGGTACGCTCGATCACGGCCTGCAGCGGCTCTGCGCTGGAGTATTGATCGGGGTACAGGCGTTCGCTGTGACGAGCGATGCCGTGTTCGTTGACCAGGGTGAAGCTGAAGCAGCCTTTGCGAGCGGCCATGATCAGGCAGTTCATTGGAGCAAAAGCATTGGTGAGGGTGCGAATGGCATCCTGAGTATGGATTTGAGTGGACATATTATTGGTGTTCCTACAAATGACACGGATAAGAACCGTGCAACGTTAAAACGTTCCAGTGACGCTGATCACCATTGATCATGCGAAGAACCCGACTGGAACAAAGCAGCCAGTTTGAAGCGCTGAATAATTTGGCGCGCTTGGGCTGGCAGGTAGGTACTTAGGAGGGCAGGCAACACAACAGGGGCAAAGGTTCTGGGCCCAGGGTGAAGATCCTGATCAATTTGCAGGTTGGTTCGGTCAGAGTATGGAAACTTCGCGACACCCTTTGCATTGTTCAAAGGCAGTGTCGTCTCAAGTGATACCTGGAAACCATCGAGGTGGTCGATCCCATCAAGATTGACAAAACTTCTCTTTAGGGAAGCTACGTCGCGGGGATTTGTTCGACCAGAATTGACTTTCAGCTTGGTACTAACGCTGCGGATAGTAATGGCTTGAAACCGGTAAAGCAAGTGTGTTAGCAAAAATACCTTACTTGGGCCCCTGGTACAGCCCACGCTTGTGTGTCACCCCTGTAACGTTTTGGGCCACAAAGCGGCGGCGATATAACCACCAGGCAGGTAGTTGTGCACATTGGTTGCGCAGTGTGTCACCCGGAAGGCGCATGGTCGGATTAGCCCACGAATGCCTGCATCGAAAATTTAAGTCAATGAAAAATCTGGCTTTTTTTTATTGGTGAAAAAATCGTCAGTTTAAGCGCGGCCCCCGTTCCATGGGCCTTTGCGCGAGTTAAAGCACGGTTGTCCACTGAGTTATCCACAGCTTCTGTGGATTGTCCCAAGCGCTTGCTCTAGAACGGGCGTGCCGGGTTTTTTCAGCTTTACCCGTACGAAAAAAGGAGTAGAGTGGCGCGCCTTCCGTTCTGCCCTACAGTGTTTTATGAAGTTTCGCTCAGTATCACCCGCTGTTACCGACAACCCTCCGAGTGTTACCCCGCCCAAGCGTTTCTCTTTGAAAGTCGCGCTGTGGCTGCTGGATAACCCGCGCATTGGCGATAACCCCAATATCAAGCACTTCGCCGGGCGTTTGCTCAAGCAGCCCGCCCGTGAAGGGGTGGTCGTGGCGCAGAGTCGCCTGGGCCTGTTGATGTGCCGTGAGTGCGGCAATGCCCGGGACCGCCGCATCGGCCACGACCTGCTGCGCCAGGCCGCCCGTGCCGGCGACCCTGGCGCTCAGCGTGAACTGGGTCAGATCAAAGACTGAGCTGTCCACGAAGCGCCTGCTTGGTTAACCTTCCTCTTTTACCGTAATGGCAGGAATGGCTATGGCTTTTGACTGGACCAGTGTGGCACTGGGCCTCGCCGCTGCGGCGTTGCCTCTGATGGTCCTGTGCTGGCAGATCCAGCGTCGCCTGAACGCTCGCAGCGCCGGTTGGGAGCTGTTGGAGGAGCGCCTGGCTACCGCGCAGATGGCCCAGGAAGGGCTGGCCGCACAACTGGACGCCAGCCGTGATGAGATCAGCGACCTGAGCCAGGCCAATGCGGCCAAACAGGCCGACCTGGCGGCGGTACGCCGGGAAGTCGAGCTGCTGCAGATCGACCGCGACAACGCCCGCGATGCGGCCCACGCCTGGAACCTCGAGCGCTCCGCCAAGGAAGGCGAGCTGCGCCGCCTGGACGCCTTGTCGGCCTCCCTGCGTGCCGAACTGCGCGAGCAGCAGGACAGCCATCAACAACGCCTTAACGACCTGCAAGGCTCGCGGGATGAGCTGCGCGCGCAGTTCGCCGAGTTGGCCGGGAAGATCTTCGACGAGCGCGAGCAGCGATTTGCCGAAACCAGCCAGCAACGCCTCGGGCAATTGCTTGACCCGCTGAAGGAGCGCATCCAGTCGTTCGAAAAACGCGTGGAAGAAAGCTATCAGAACGAGGCGCGGGAGCGATTTTCCCTGGGCAAGGAGCTGGAGCGCCTACAGCAATTGAACCTGCGTCTGTCGGACGAAGCCACCAACCTCACCCGCGCCCTCAAGGGGCAGAAGACCCAAGGCAACTGGGGTGAGTTGATTCTGGAGCGGGTGCTGGAACATGCCGGCCTGGAGAAGGGCCGCGAGTACCAGACCCAGGTCAGCCTCAAGGGCCCCGATGGCGAGCGTTTCCAGCCCGACGTGCTGATCATGTTGCCGGGCGACAAGCAGGTAGTGGTGGACTCCAAGGTCAGCCTCACTGCGTATCAGCAGTACGTGGCGGCCGATGACGAGGTGATCGGCCAAGCCGCCCTCAAGCAGCACGTGCTGTCGCTGCGCAATCATGTCAAAGGCTTGGCCGGCAAGGACTACAAGCGTCTTGAAGGCTTGCACAGCCTGGATTTCGTGTTGTTGTTCGTGCCCATCGAGGCCGCGTTTTCGGCTGCGTTGCAGGCCGAGCCGAACCTGTTCCAGGAGGCCTTCGACCGCCATATCGTAATCGTCAGCCCGACCACCTTGCTGGCGACCCTGCGGGTGATCGACAGCCTGTGGAAGCAGGAGCGGCAAAGCCAGAACGCCCGGGAAATTGCCGAACGCGCCGGCTGGCTGTACGACAAGTTCGTATTGTTTATCCAGGACCTGGATGAAGTGGGTAATCGCCTACAACAGCTGGATAAGGCTTACAGTGCAGCGCGCAACAAGCTCACAGATGGTCGCGGCAATCTGGTCAGCCGGGTGGAACAATTGAAGCTGCTCGGCGCGCGCGCCAGTAAAGGTCTGCCTGCGGATCTGTTGGAAAAAGCGATGACCGACGAAGATGGCGTCGCCCAGCTACCTGACTAGACGCAGAACCGAAATGCGGGAGTGGGCTTTTGTGGGAGCCGGAGGACGCGCACGCTTCAATGATCAGGTCGGCTCTAAGGCCGCCTCGCTTTGCTTGTGATTTTGATCTCAGGCGCCCCGTTAAACCACGCTGGCCGTCATCCGATATTGATTTGGGGGGTAACCCGGCAGGACGCCGGGTTAGCCGCGCTGGGCCATGGATGGCCCATCGCGGCGGCCCCCCAAATCAATGTCGGATGACGGGCACACCGAGCCTAGGCGAGGTGCCGAGTGGTGGGGCAGGAGCCCTTTTGGTTACTTTTGGGGCTCTTTTCCAAAAGTGACCCGCCGTAAGGGCGGAACCAATAGCCGCCGTGACCGTAGCAATGGATCTGTACACAACCCCAAGAACCACGAAAGAGTCGTGTAGATACCGTTGACCATCGCAGGCAAACCAACTCCCACACGTTACAACGGCAAATGCCGATTCAGCAGCGCCCGCAACGCCGCCGGTTTCACCGGTTTGGCCAGGTAATCCAACCCCGCCGCATGCACCTCGGCCACCATTTCCGGCCGGCCATCGGCGCTGATCACCACCCCCGGAATCGGTTCCGCCAGTTGTGCGCGCAGCCAACCCATCAATTCGGTACCCGTCTCGCCGTGGTCCAGGTGGTAATCCACCAGGGCCAATTGCGGGCGCATGCCTTCTGCCAGCAACACGGCGCATTGCGCCTGGTCGCGTGCGGTCCAGACCTGGCAGCCCCAGCGGCTCAACAGGCTGCGCATGCCAATCAGGATGCTGTCCTCGTTGTCCACGCACAGCACCTGGGCGCCGCTCAACGGCAGGCCCTTTTCCGGTGTGGCTTGTACCTGCACGCTGGTCTGCGCCTTGGCCAGCGGCACGCTGACGCTGAACACGCTGCCTTTGCCTGGCCATGAGCGCACGCGCAAGCGGTGGCCGAGCACTCGGCACAGGCCGTCAGCAATGGCCAGGCCAAGGCCCAGGCCCTTCTCGGCACGGGTCTGGTGGCTGTCCAGGCGCTTGAACTCTTCGAAGATGACTTTCTGTTTATCCAGCGGGATGCCCGGGCCACGGTCCCACACTTCCAGGCGCAGTTCGCCACGCCGCCGTCGTACACCCAGCAGCACCGGGCCGTGGGCATAGCGGAAGGCGTTGGTCAGGAAGTTCTGCAGGATCCGCCGCAGCAGTTTGATATCACTGTCGACGCGCAAGCGACTGCCGCGCAGGCGGAAACGCAAGCCTTGCTCCTGGGCCAGCACCTTGAACTCCGCGCCCAGGGCGTCGAACAGTTCACTCAAGGCAAATGGCTGACGCTGAGGGTTGATCTTGCCGTTTTCCAGGCGGGAGATATCCAGCAAGTCGCTGATCAGGTCTTCGGCCGAGCGCAACGAACTGTCCAGGTGCTGCACCAGTTGCCGGGCTTCGCCGGACAAACCTTCGCTCTGGTGGGAGAGGGCGGCCGAGAACAGTCGCGCAGCGTTCAGCGGTTGCATCAGGTCATGACTGACCGCGGCGAGGAAGCGGGTTTTCGACTGGTTGGCCGACTCGGCCACACCTTTGGCATCGGTCAGGGCCACGTTCAGTTGCGACAGTTCATGGGTACGCTCGGTGACCCGCTGCTCCAGACCCTCGTTGGCCTCGGTCAGGGCCTGCTCGGCCTCGCGGAAGGCAGTAATGTCAGTAAAACTCATGACGAACCCGCCACCCGGCATCGGGTTGCCGATCAGCTCGATCACCCGGCCATTGGGAAACAGTCGTTCCGAAGTATGGGCCCGGCCCTGGCGCATCCAGTGCAGGCGCCGTGCCACGTGGACTTCGGCCTCGCCCGGGCCGCACAGCCCGCGCTCGGCGTTGTAGCGAATAATGTCGGCAATCGGCCGGCCGACGCTGATCAGGCCCTCGGGATAGTTGAACAGCTCCAGGTAACGACGGTTCCAGGCCACCAGCTTGAGGGACTGATCCACCACGCTGATGCCCTGGGTGATGTTCTCGATCGCGCCCTGCAACAGCGCCCGGTTGAACTGCAGCACTTCGGAGGCTTCGTCAGCGATACGGACTACGTCCTCCAGCTGCATTTCGCGGCCTTCAATCGCTGCTTTCACCACCGCCCGCGTCGATGATGCACCCAGTACGCCAGCCAGCAGCCGTTCAGTGTGGGCGATCCAGTCGTTGTCGGCATTCTGGTTGGGGTTAAAGCCCTTGCCTTGGCGGTAGGCGAAGCGGATGAAGCTCTGTTGCGCCCGTTCTTCGCCGACAAAACGCGCGGCCAGGCTCAACAGGTCATTGATCTGCACCGAGAGCATGGAGCGGGCGCTGGCGCGCTGGCTGGTTTCCTGGCCGATGAACCGCCCGGCCTGCCAATGCTCCGAGACCCGTGTGCGCGACAGCACCGAGACCCAGGCGAACAGGGTGAAGTTACCCGCCAAAGACAGCACCACGCCCTGGGTCAGTGGGGTGATCGGCAGCCCCAGTGGGTTGCCATGCAACCAGGCCAGGCCCGGGAAGATATTCAGCGACCAGCCCAGGCTATGGGCGGCAATTGGCAACACCAGGGTGTAGAACCACAGGAAAGTGCCCGCCGCCAGGCCGGCAAACACGCCGCGCCGGTTGGCTTGCTTCCAGTACAGCGCGCCGAGCATCGCCGGTGCCAGCTGGGTCACGGCGGCAAACGCAATCTGGCCGATGGTCGCCAGGCTGGCGGTGGAGCCGAGCAGGCGGTAGCTGACATAGGCCAGCAGCAGAATGATCACGATACTGACCCGGCGTACCGAGAGCATCCAGTGACGGAAGACTTCGAACGGGCGCTCGGCGTTGGTCCGGCGCAGCAGCCACGGCAGCAACATATCGTTGGAGACCATAGTCGACAGCGCCACACTCGCCACAATGACCATGCCGGTCGCCGCCGAAGCACCGCCGATAAACGCCAGCAGTGCCAGGGCCGGATGGGCTTCGGCCAGAGGCAGGCTGATCACGTAGGAGTCCGGCAGTACCGAGCTGGGCAGCAGCATCTTGCCGCCCAGGGCAATCGGCACTACAAACAGTGCGGCCAGCACCAGATACGCCGGGAACACCCACTTGGCCAGGCGCAGGTCCTGGGGCTCGATGTTCTCCACTACAGTGACGTGGAACTGGCGGGGTAGACAGATGATCGCCATCATCGCCACGCCGGTCTGCACCACCATCGAGGGCCAGTTGACGGTCTCTTTCCAGTATTCCTCCAGCCTCGGCGCAAGCATTGCCTGGCTGAACAGATCGTTGAAACCGTCGTACAGGCCGTAGGTCACAAACGCACCCACGGCGAGAAACGCGAACAGCTTGACCAGAGACTCGAAGGCAATCGCCAGCACCATGCCACGGTGGTGCTCCGTCGCGTCGAGGTTGCGCGTGCCGAACACGATGGTGAACAGCGCCAGCACCAGGGACACGATCAGGGCGGTGTCTTGGGCCCGCGTGCCGGTGGCATCGGCGCCGGCGCCAATCAGCAGGTTGACCCCCAGCACGATGCCTTTGAGTTGCAGGGCAATATAAGGCAGCACGCCCACCAGGCAGATCAGCGCCACGACCACGGCCAGGGACTGGGATTTGCCATAGCGCGCGGCGATAAAGTCGGCGATGGAGGTGATGTTTTCCTGCTTGCTGATCAGAATCATCTTTTGCAGGACCCAGGGCGCCAGCACCAGCAGCAGGACGGGGCCCAGGTAGATCGGTAAAAATGCCCACAACTGTTCGGCGGCCTGACCTACAGCGCCGAAGAAGGTCCAACTGGTGCAGTACACCGCCAGCGACAGGCTATACACCCACGCACGCACCCGTGGCGGCAGGGGCGCACGGCGGCGGTCACCGTAGAAGGCGATGGCAAACATAATGGCCATATAGGCCAGGGCAACGGCGGCGATCAGCCCGCTGGACAGCGTCATGAATACTCCGGACATAAGAACGCCCAGGCATTCCAGGCCCGGGACGACAGTCTCGCATGATGGCCGGGGTTAGTCAGTGCCGACGAAGGTCGGGTAGGGGGCAGTTCCTACGATCGTGGCGGCAGGGTCTTCTGGCGCAGAATGTAGATTGTCACCAACACCGCACTGGTCAACATAAAACCCCGTGCCCAGGGCAATGGCACCAGGTAGCAAGAGATGCCGATGCTCAGCCACATCAGGCCGATTGCATAGACTTTGCCCTTGAGTGGGATGCCGTTGCCATCGAGGTAATCCCGAATCCAAGGGCCCAGGCGCGGATGGTTGACCAGCCAGTCGTAGAAGCGCGGTGAACTACGGGCAAAGCAGCCGGCGGCCAATAGCAGGAAGGGGGTGGTCGGCAAGACCGGCAGGAAGATTCCGATCACCCCGAGCACTACGCTCAACCAGCCAATGGCCAGCAGCACGTAGCGCACAATCGGGGAGCGGTTGCCCATGGGCGCCACGGGCGGGGGACTCAGTGATGGCGAGGCTTGAGGATCGCCGGTTTTTCGTCGGGGGCGTTGCACAGCAGGTACAGGGCGGTCAGTGCTTCCGGGATCTGTACGATCATGTCGTCCATCAGATTGGCATCGCTGGCGATGTCGGCGAACTCAGGCTGGTCGTCGAACAGGCCGGAACCGACCATGATCGGCAGCAGCATTTCGCTGACTTCTTCCTCGGCGGTTTCGAACCAGGCGGCTTCACGCAGGAACACACCTTCCATGAAACCAATGCACCAGCCGCGCAGGTCGGAGTCGTCCGGCTCTTCGCCGAGGTCGAGCTCGCAGGGCAGCTCGAACTCTTCATCGGAGGCCAGTTGGCGGGAGATGTGGGCCTTGAGCTGGATCAGGGTTTCTTCGATCTCGCTGCGCTGGGCCTCATCCTTATAGTGCGGCTCTTCGGCGAACAGGGCGTCGATCCATTCACGATCAGGAACCGGTTCGGAGCAGATCGACAGCGCAGTCAGGTAGCCATGGGCGGCCACGTAGTCCAGCGCCTCGTCATGCAGCTCATCGGCATCGAGGAAGGCTTGCAGGCGGTTTAGTTGCTCAGCGAAGGACATTGAAAGACTACCTTGGGAATATACGATGCTGAATTCTAGGCTTTCTTGAGCGTGCAGGCCAGCCGCACGGCATATTTGCAAGGTTTTCAGATGGGCCGCTATTCGTCAGCGGCGCCCTTTGCCGGGGAGTGCTCGGGTATACTGCCGCGTTTTGTGATGCCCCTGCAGGCTGGATGCGGTTGCGGGAAAAGTTCGCTTACGGATTATTTTCCGGCCAGGCGTGCTTTTTCAGCCAGCCTGTACAGAGGGATTTCGGTGGAATTTGGAGTTTTTCATGCTTGAACAGGCTCAACGCGTCCTCAAGGACATCTTCGGCTACGACAGCTTTCGTGGCCGCCAGGGTGCGATCATTGAGCGCGTGGCCAGCGGCGGTGATGCCCTGGTCCTGATGCCTACCGGCGGCGGTAAGTCGTTGTGCTTCCAAGTGCCGGCATTGTTGCGCGAAGGGCTGGCGGTGGTGGTCTCGCCGTTGATCGCGCTGATGGACGATCAAGTGGCCACCCTGGAAGAACTGGGCGTCGCCGCCGCCGCGTTGAACTCTACCCTGAGCGCCGAGCAGCAGCGCGACCTGGCGGCGCGGATCCGCCGCGGCGAAGTGAAAATGCTCTACCTGGCGCCCGAGCGTCTGGTCCAGCCGCGGATGCTGGCGTTCCTGCAGAGCCTGGAAATCTCCCTGTTCGCAATCGACGAGGCCCACTGTGTATCCCAGTGGGGCCACGATTTCCGCCGTGAATACCTGCAATTGGGGCAACTGGCCGAACTGTTCCCCAACGTGCCGCGCATCGCCCTGACCGCCACGGCCGACAAGCGCACCCGCGAAGAGATCGTCGAGCGCCTGCACCTGCAGAACGCCGAACGTTTTCTCTCCAGCTTCGACCGTCCGAATATCTTTTACCGCATCGTGCCCAAGGAACAGCCGCGCAAGCAGTTGCTGGCGTTCCTTTCGGAGCGGCGCAGCGATGCCGGGATTGTCTACTGCCTGTCGCGCAAGAAGGTCGATGAAGTGGCGGCGTTCCTGTGCGAGCAGGGCTACCCTGCGCTGCCTTACCACGCTGGCCTGCCCAACGAACTGCGGGCCTACCACCAGAAGCGCTTCCTCAACGAGGAAGGCCTGATCATGGTCGCGACCATTGCGTTTGGCATGGGCATCGACAAGTCCAACGTGCGCTTCGTGGCCCATATGGACTTGCCCAAATCCCTGGAAGCGTACTACCAGGAAACCGGGCGGGCCGGGCGTGATGGCCTGCCGGCGGACGCCTGGATGGTCTATG
The DNA here is from genome assembly GCF_044510355.1 of Pseudomonas sp. DD1. NCBI lineage: Bacteria > Pseudomonadati > Pseudomonadota > Gammaproteobacteria > Pseudomonadales > Pseudomonadaceae > Pseudomonas > Pseudomonas sp. DD1. Next base: position 208,994 of record NZ_MSAJ01000038.1, read on the forward strand.
GCCTGCAGGATGTGGTGATGCTCAAGCAGATGCTGCAGAACTCCGAGGGCGATGAGCGCCACAAGCGCCTGGAGCAGCACAAGCTCGACGCCATGCTGTCGCTGTGCGAAGAAACCCGCTGCCGTCGCCAGACCTTGCTCGCCTATTTCGACGAAGACATGCCCCAGCCCTGCGGGCATTGCGACAACTGTGTAGATGGTGTGCAGACCTGGGATGCCACTGAGCCAGCACGTCAGGGCCTGTCGGCGATCTTCCGTACCGGCCAGCGTTATGGCGTCGGCCATCTGGTGGATGTGCTGCTGGGCAAGGACAACGAAAAAATTCGCAGCTTTGGTCACCAGCACCTGTCGGTGTATGGCGTGGGCAAGGCGCGGGCTGAAGGCGAATGGCGCTCGCTGTTCCGCCAGATGGTGGCCCGTGGCCTGGTGGATATCGACCTGGAAGGCTACGGCGGCCTGCGCTTGAACGACAGTTGCCGGCCACTGCTCAAAGGCGAGGTCAGCCTGGAGCTGCGCCGCGACCTCAAGCCGCAGACCACTGCCAAATCCAGCAGCACCAGCCAGGCCAGCCAACTGGTGCGTGGCGAAGAGCGCGAGCAGTGGGAAGCCCTGCGTGCCTTGCGCCGCAAGCTGGCGCAAGAGCACAGCGTGCCGCCCTACGTCATCTTCCCCGACTCCACCTTGCTGGAAATGTTGCGTGAGCAGCCCACCACCATGGCCGAAATGGCTCGGGTCAGTGGCGTCGGTGCGCGCAAGCTGGAGCGTTATGGCCAGGCCTTCCTGGAAGTCCTGGGTGGCCAGGCCGAGGCGCCGAAGGAAGTCGCCGATATCCGTCACGAACTGATCAGCCTGGCCCGCGCCGGCATGACCCCGATCCAGATCGCCGGGCAGTTGCAGTGCTCGGAAAAGAACGTCTACACCTTGCTGGCCGAGTCCATTGGCAAGCAACAGCTGTCATTGGAACAGGCCCTTGATCTGCCGGAAGACTTGCTGGGTGAAATCCAGGATGCGTTTCTCGATGGTGAAGGCGAGTTGCCACCCGTTTCCGATATAGCTCCGCTGTTCACCGGGCGAGTGCCTGAGGGTGTTTTGTACTGTGTACGGGCCGCTTTGCAGTCGGAATTCGAGATTTGATGCGTCAATTACGACAATGTAACGAATCAGTACATTGCAAGCCTTGCCTACTGTCATAGGTCATGCTTAGCTGACTAATAATTAGCCACACTTTATTTTCAGTCTAACCCATGAGTTTTTTATGCCGTTAACCGATCAACACCGTTTTGGCATGCAGTTGGCGCAAATGTCCCGTGGCTGGCGCGCCGAGTTGGATCGCCGTCTGGCAGGGCTTGGGCTGTCCCAGGCCCGCTGGCTGGTGCTGCTGCATCTGGCCCGCTTTGAAGAAGCGCCGACCCAGCGTGAGCTGGCCCAGAGCGTCGGGGTGGAAGGGCCCACATTGGCGCGTCTGCTCGACAGCCTGGAAAGCCAGGGCTTGGTGCAACGCCAGGCTGTGGTAGAAGACCGGCGCGCCAAGCGCATTGTGTTGTGTGATCCGGCAAGGCCGCTGATTGATCAGATCGAGACTATTGCCACGGCTTTGCGCCAGGAGCTTTTTGTGGGGGTCGATGAGGAGGATATGCGGGTGTGCATGCGGGTGCATGGGCATATCCTGGCGAACCTGGAAAAGACCTGATCCGATTACGCCGCTGATCAAAATGTGGGGGCGGGCTTGCTCGCGAAAGAGGTGTGTCAGCCAATGTATCCGGTGACTGAACCACTGTTTTCGCGAGCAAGCCCGCTCCCACACAAGCCTGCTCCATCTCGGCTAAGTGTTTTTCTTAGAACGTCTGCCCAAGATTCAGATACACCGCCTTCTGATTGTCATCATTGAACCCATAACTGAAATTCAACGGCCCCAGCGGTGTGTCAAACCCGAGGAAGATGCTCGCGGCATTGATATAGCCACTGTCGAATTCATTGTCGTTGTTCCACGCCCGCCCCCGCTCCAGGGAGGCGCCCAGGTACAGTGGGAAGTCCAGCGGCAGGTACGAGCGTGGGGTCAGGCGGCGGTAGTAGACGGCGCGCATCAGGCTGATGTTCTGCCCGGAAATCGCATCCTGGCGGAACCCTGACAGCTGCCGCGCACCGCCCAGCAGGAAGCTGGAAATCACCACGTCTGAATTGTCCAGAGTGCGCCCGTAGCGACCGCCCAATACCAGGGTGTCCGGGCCGTGGCTCATGGCCTTGTCCAGCTTGAACTCCCATTGCCGGTAGCGCTGGTCGGAGCCCAGGCCGGGTTCGAATTCGCGGTAGGCCAGGCCAATGTCTTCGCCGGTATGGGGGAAGTACACGTTATCCAGGGAGTCGAACGAGTACTTCAGTTCGTAGAAGCCCTCGCTGAAGCTCACGCTTGGCAAATCGCGGTCGCCAATGCGCACATCGGCCTTGCCCCAGGCCTCGCCGACACCGAAGCGGATTTCGCCGCTGTTGCCGATCTGCCGCCCGACGTTCAAGCCAAAACCATAGCGCTCCAGGCGGTACTCGGAGATCGGGTCGTTATCCAGGATCAGTTCGACGTTCTGCGCCTGGGCGCTGATATAGGGGGCGACGAAATAGCGGGAGCCGGTATCCATCGGCTGGTAGAACTCGCTGTACAGCTCCTGGCGATCACCGATCTGCACCCGGGTCAGCCATTCGGCGCCGAGGCGGTTGATGCCGTTGATGCGGTAGCTGGCGCCGAGGTTGAAGGCGCTGTCGCCGCGCATGTCATCGGACAGGTTGAGCCCCAGGCGCAGGTAATCGGTGCCGCTGCGTTTGCCACGCGCGCTGATGACCAGGGTGTTGTCCGGGCCTTTTTTCACCACGCGGTATTGCACCTGTTCGAAGTAATCCAGGCCGTACAGGGTGCCCATATCCGATTGCAGGCGCGCCAGGTTCAGGGGCTCGCCAATGGGTTGGCGGATGTAGTAGCGGATCACGTCGTCGCCGACTTTCGAGTCGTTCTCCACCTTGATTGCGGTAATCGTCGGGTTGCGCTGGCCCGGCGTGCGGGCGGCGGTCAGTTCGGCGTCCACGGACCCGGTTGGGCGCAGGCGTGCCAGGCGGGTATCCAGCGCGCGGGTGGCGCGGTAGCCGGCGTCGATCATGTCTTTGGCGCGGCCAAAATCGGTCACGCCATACGCGGCCAATGGTGGCTGGATCAGCACATCGCCTGCGTGCAGGGCCTTGAGTTGTTCTTCGGAATTTCGGCGGGTCATCAGGGTGATGGACTGGTTGAGCACATCCACCACCGTCGTCAATTGCTTGCGGCTGCGCAAGGGCGTGCCGATATCCACCACAATGGCGATATCGACCCCCATCTCACGCGCCACATCCAGGGGGATGTTGTCGGTCATGCCGCCATCCACCAGCAGCCGGCCATCCAGCTCCACCGGGGCGAACACTGCGGGGATCGACATGCTGGCGCGAATCACCTGGGGCAGATGGCCCTTGCGAAACACCACTTTTTCGCCGCTGGTGATGTCAGTGGCCACGGCGCGGAATGGAATCGGCAGCTTGTCGAAGTCGCGGGTGTTGCTGCTGTGGGCGAACATGCTCTCCAGCAGCAGCGCCAGGTTCTGGCCCTGGATCACGCCCAGGGGCAGGCCCAGGCTGCCGTCATCGCGAAAACTCAGTTTCTGCTTGATCAGGAAGTCCCGGTCATCCTGTTTGCGCCGGAACGGCACGTCTTCCCTGGGCGGGGCATCGGACAGCGCCAACTGCCAGTCGATGCTCAGGGCGAGCTTTTCCAGTTCATCGATCTTGTAGCCTGATGCGTACAGCCCGCCAATCACCGCGCCCATGCTGGTGCCGGCAATCGCGTCGATGTGGATGCCTTGCTCTTCCAGGGCCTTGAGCACGCCGATGTGGGCCAGGCCGCGGGCAGCGCCGCCGGAGAGCACCAGGCCGATTTTCGGGCGCGGGGCTTCCACGGCGTGGACAAAGACAGGGAGTAGGCACAGCAACAGGCAGGACAACAGGCGGCGCATCATCAATCTCGGGGCTGGACGATAAAGGCCGGTATTATAGCCATCCGATTCACCTGTCCCGTCATGCAGGAGTCTGTCATTTCATGTCCACTGCCAAGCCTGAGATTGTCATCACCTATTGCACCCAATGCCAGTGGCTGCTGCGCGCTGCGTGGCTGGCCCAGGAACTGTTGAGCACCTTTGCCGATGACCTCGGCAAAGTGGCGCTGGAGCCGGCGACCGGCGGGGCGTTTCGCATTACGTGCGACGGTGTACAGATCTGGGAGCGCAAGGCCGATGGCGGGTTCCCGGAGGCCAAGGTGCTCAAGCAGCGGGTGCGCGACCAGATTGATCCGCAGCGTGACCTGGGGCACAACGACCGCGCCTCGTAAACGGCACTGCCGGCGCTTGGCCGGCAGTGTCGGGTGCTTTACTTGGCGGCCATTTTATTCTTGATCCAGCCGACGACAAACGTCAGCACCAAGCCGCCCACACCACCGCCAACGATATTGCTGCCCACCGCCGCAACATCCAGGGCTCCGCCCGCCGGCATGCCGCTGATGGCCGAGACGATTTGCCCCAGCACCAGGCCGCCGACGCCGCCGACCAGGGTGTTGAGCCCGGAACCCAGGCCTTGCTTGCTCAGGCCGGCGATATTGCCGCCGACCGCGCCGCTGATGATCTGAATGATCAGGGTGATAAACATGTCCATGGTGAAACTCCTGCAGAGCGTTAGGGGAGTGACCACTCGCATGCAGCAACTTCAAGGACCACGGCTGTCGTCGAGGAGTCTGTATCCGTTGAACGACAGCTGACTGTTGCGGATACAAAAAGTATAGATCAGGCCGCGGCCGCCGGTTGTCTGGCCTTGACAGGGCGGCTCATCAAGCCTGAGACGACTATGGCGGCAATAATCAGCACACCGCCCAGCAGCATGCGCAGGGTCGGGGTTTCGCTGAACAGCAGCCAGGCCACGGTGATGCCATACACCGGCTCCATGGCGAATACCACAGCAGCGGTGCGCGCCTTGAGCACCTTGAGGCTGGCGACAAACAAACTGTGGGCCAGGCCGGTACAGAACACCCCCAGCAGGCCGATCCACAACCAGTCCAGGGCGCGTACTTCTGCGAGGCCTGGGGCCGCGACAGGTAGCAGGCACAGGGCGACTACCACGTTCTGGCACAAGGCCGCCTGCACGGGCGGGATGCTGGCGCTGGCCCGGTTGTTCAATGACAGCAGCGAGAACAGCAGGCCCGAGACCACGGCCCAGACCAGGCCGCTGGTGGCCTGGCTGGCGAGGTCGAAGTCCGGGGTGACCAGCACCAGGCCGACGCTGACCAGCACCACCAGCACCATTTCATTGGCGCGGATCCGCTCGCGAAAGATCAGCCCTTCGAGGATCACCGTAAACGCCGGGAACGTGGTGAAACCCAGCGTCGCAATCGCCACGCCGGCCACTTTCACCGCAATAAAGAAACTCACCCAGTGCCCGGCCAGCAGCAAGCCGCTGAGCAGCAGGCGCCGCAGGTCGGCGCTGTACAGCTTGTGCCAGGGTGTGTTGCTGGCGAAGCGGGCGAATAATGCCAGGGCTAGCACGGCGAAGGCGGCGCGGCCAAACACGATAATGCTCGGCGAGGCGGCGGCGAGTTTGCCGAAGACGCCGGTAAGGCCAAACATTAATGCACCGATGTGCAGGGCGCCGAGGGCAGTGCGCGGGGTCATGACAATCCTTAAAACAGTGTGCGGGCAGGCATCCAGTCTAGAGCGCCTGGCGCCTGGGTGTCTGTCGTGGGAATCGCCGTTTTTATCGCAGGACTAGCGCCGCTTGTCGAGTCGGCGCAAGGCTCCGGGCGAGCTGCCGAACTCGCGCAACACGGCGGCGGCAAACGCACTTTGCGAGGCATAGCCAACCCGCGCGGCGATCTCACCAATCGGCAGGTGGCTGTCGCGCAGCAAGCCGCGGGCCATGTGCAGGCGACGGTTGCGGATGTAGTCCATGGGGGTCAGCCCGCATTCGGCGACAAAGCGTGCGTGCAGGCGGGCGACGGACATATCCGCCAGCCGTGCCAGATCCGCGACCTGCAGCGGGTAGGCCGCATGCTGGTCGATATGGGCATTGAAGGCGCCATAGGGCAGGCGTCGTGCGCCGGTGTGCGCAGGTGGCTGGCTATTGAGCGTGGCCAGTAGCAGCACCGCACCTTGTTGGGCGATCAAGGGGTCATCCAGTGCGCCGCTCGCCAGCCAGTTGACCAACTGGCCCTGGCGGCTATCCAGGCTCACCCGCGCCGGCCGATCCAGCAGGCGGCGACTGGCATCCGCGTGCTCGCCCAAGGATTGCACCATCCACTGTTCGTCGGGCACATCCAGTACCAGGCAGTGGCTGCCCTGGGGGCTGCCGCAGGCGTGATGGGTGGAGAAGGGCAGGACCATCACCCCTTGCGGGCAAACTTCGCCGCCGATGCCTTCCACCTCGAAATCCAGGCGGCCGGCCAGGCCGAACACCAGTTGCGCATGGTCATGGCTATGGGCAATCAGGTCGTGGGTGTAATGGCGCAGCGTGAGGGTCGGTCTCATCGCAATCTCCCGGGCAGGCCGGCAGTTTACACCGCCCGACGGGCGGCGGGCGCTGTCATCTGCCTGACGCAAGACTGTCATGGGCTATTAATTGCCCGGGCGCAAGCTGGCGAAAACACCCCTGAGGTATGCCCATGACCAGCGCCGAGCTCGCCAAACCCAGCCGCAAGCAACGGGTTCGTACCCTGTGGATCTCCGACGTGCACCTGGGCACCCGGGACTGCCAGGCCGAACATCTGTCGCAGTTCCTCAAGGGCTACCACGCCGACAAGGTGTACCTGGTGGGCGATATCATCGACGGCTGGAAACTGCGCAGCGGCATGTACTGGCCCCAGGCCCACACCAACGTGATCCGCCGCCTGCTGACCATGAGCAAGCGTGGCACCGAGGTGATCTACGTCACCGGCAACCACGACGAGTTCCTGCGCCGCTATTCAAAGCTGATCCTGGGCAATATCCAACTGGTGGACGAAGCGGTGCATGTGACTGCCGATGGCCGGCATCTGCTGGTGATCCACGGCGACCAGTTCGATGTAATCACCCGTTACCACCGTTGGCTGGCGTTTCTTGGCGATTCGGCCTACGAGTTCACCCTGACCCTCAACCGCTGGCTGAACCACTGGCGGGCGCGTTATGGCTATGGCTACTGGTCACTGTCGGCGTACCTCAAGCATAAGGTGAAGACAGCGGTGAGCTTTATCAGCGATTTCGAGGAAGCCATCGCCCATGAAGTGACCAAGCGCGAGCTGCACGGCGTGGTGTGCGGGCATATCCACCATGCGGAGATTCGCAAGGTGGGCGAGGTGGACTACCTCAATTGCGGGGATTGGGTGGAGTCGTGCACGGCATTGATCGAGCACTGGGATGGGCATATCGAGTTGTATCGGTTGGCGGATGCCCAGGCCAAGGAGGCGCAGGTCAAGGCCGAGATGGTTGCTGGCTGAAGATCGCCTCGGTCAAAAAATGTGGGAGCGGGCTTGCTCCCACATTTGGATAGCGTTTTGTCTTAGGGTTTACATACGTGCGCAATGGCATCGGCAAGCAACCCCAGGCGCGTCTCATCAATCCCGGCCACGTTGGCCCGCCCGGAACTGACCATGTACACGCTGTGTTTTTCTCGCAGCTGTTTCACCTGTTCGGCGCTCAGGCCGGTATAGGAAAACATCCCGCGCTGCACGCCGACATGGGCAAAACGCTCAGACAGCCCATGGGGCGCCAGCGCTTCGACCAGGCCCGAACGCAATTGCGCGATACGCGAGCGCATGCCTTCGACTTCGCTGCTCCACAGCTGTTTGAGCTCCCTATCACCGAGGATGGTCGCGACCACGGCAGCGCCATGATCCGGCGGTGTCGACCACAGGTTGCGCGCGATAAACGCCAGTTGGCTGCGTACATCCAGCAGCTTCTCGGCATCGTTGGCACACACAATCAGCGCGCCGACGCGGTCGCTGTACAAACCGAAATTCTTCGAGCAGGAGCTGGTGATCAGAACCTCAGGCAGTTCATCGGCAAACAAGCGCACCGCCCACGCGTCCTGTTCCAGGCCATCGCCAAAACCCTGATAGGCGAAGTCGATCAGCGGCAGTAGTTGGCGCTCGCGCACGATCTGCAGGACCTGGCGCCAGTCGTCCTGGGACAGGTCGAAACCGGTGGGGTTGTGGCAGCAGGCGTGCAGCAGCACCACGTCGCCCTCGGGCACCGTGGCCAGGGTGGCGAGCATGGCTGGTACGTCGAGGCGGTTGTCACTGCCCACATAGGGGTAGTGGCTGACCTTGAGTCCGGCCTTGGCGAAGATGGTTTCGTGGATCGGCCACGTCGGGTTGCTCAGCCACACGCCACGGCCTGGCAGGCAGTGGGCGATAAAGTCGGCGCTCAGGCGCAGGGCACCGGTGCCACCTGGGGTTTGCGTGGCGCCGGCGCGGTGTGCCTTGAGCAGCGCGGAACCGGCGCCCAGCACCAATTCATTGATCAGGCGGCCGAAAGCCGGGTCGCCATGCCCGCCGATGTAAGTCTTGGTGGTTTGCTGGTCGACCAGGCGCTGCTCGGCGCGTTTGACCGCCTGCAGGATCGGGGTCAAGCCCTGGGCATCTTTATAGACGCCCACGCCCAAGTCGAACTTTTGCGGGTTGGTGTCCTTGGCATAGGACTCCATCAGCCCCAGGATCGGATCACCGGGTACCCGGCCAATCGCGGCGAAATGCATTACTTGCGGCCCTCGGCGTCCTTGGCCACTTCGTCAGTGCGTGCGGCCATGATGAAGTCGTTGCGGTGCAGGCCCTTGATGGAGTGGCTCCACCAGGTCACGGTGACTTTGCCCCATTCGGTCAGCAGGCCAGGGTGATGACCTTCAGCCTCGGAGATTTCGCCCATGGCGTTGGTAAAGGCCAGGGCGAATTTGAAGTTCTTGAACAGGAATACTTTTTCCAGTTGCATCACGCCGTCGCGCACTTCGATGTTCCAGTCGGGGATCTGCTTGATCAGCGCCGGCAGTTCTGCGTCGCTGACTTGTGGGGCATCGGCGCGGCAGGCTTCGCAATGGGCTTGGTTCAAGGTGGTCATAACGGTGTTCCTGAAATCGAGTATGTGGAATTCGGTTGCCAGTCGCGTCACCCTAAAGCAACGCGCGGCCAGGGAACAGACTCACCTGGCCTTTAAAGCATCAGTTCAAGCCGCCTTGGGCTTGGGGGGGAACTTTGGCGCATGCAACCCCAGCTGCATGCCGCGTTCGACCATGCCCATGATGTCTTCCTGCGCCACTTCGAACAGGCGCTTGAGGTTGGGCAGGGCGAAATACAGCGGCTGCAGGATGTCGATGCGATACGGCGTGCGCATGGCTTCCAGCGGGTCGAAGGCCTGATGCTCGGGCTCATCCGACAGGCAGTACACCGTCTCTTTCGGTGACGACAAAATACCGCCACCGTAGATGCGCCGGCCTTGGGGGGTGTCCACCAGGCCAAACTCGATGGTCATCCAGTACAGGCGCGCCAGGTACACGCGCTGCTCCTTGGTGGCCGCCAGGCCGAGCTTGCCGTAGGTGTGGGTGAATTCGGCGAACCAGGGGTTGGTCAGCAGTGGGCAGTGGCCGAAAATCTCGTGGAAAATATCCGGCTCTTGCAGGTAATCCAGCTCTTCGCGGGTACGAATAAAGGTCGCCACCGGAAACTGCTTGTTGGCGAGCAATTCAAAGAAGGTCTGGAAGGGGATCAGCGCCGGCACCCGCGCCACCTGCCAGCCAGTAGTTTCGGCCAGCACTTTGTTGATTTCGGCGAGTTGCGGAATACGGTCATGGGGCAGGCCGAGCTTGTCGATGCCGTCCAGGTATTCCTGGCAGGCGCGACCCTCGATCACTTTCAGTTGACGGGTGATCAGGGTGTTCCACACCGCGTGTTCTTCGGGCGGGTAGTGGATAAAACCTTGCGCATCGGGCTCGCGGGCCACGTAGTGCGTCTGTTTCATACGGCTCTCCTGCTAGGCATTCGTTCTTGTTATGTCCTGCTATGGGCTTATTGATACTCCGCCTGGCCGTGGATTCCACCCGTTGTTAAGGGAAGCCTGTAGGAAAAGTCGGCGTCTTTCGTAAAATATTCGTTACGATTTTGCCGTCGAGCACGCTGCATTGCGTTTTGCTGGTTTGAAAAGGGCGCTGGCTGTCACATAATCTTGACGACTATCTGCGTCCGGTGACAAAAAGACGCAGCCCGATCAGCCCTCCTACAACAAACCGGGCCTTTACATGCGTATCAAAGTGCATTGCCAGAACCGCATCGGCATCCTGCGGGACATCCTCAACCTGCTGGTGGAGTACGGGGTCAACGTGGCCAAGGGCGAGGTTGGCGGCGAACATGGCAATGCCATCTACCTGTACTGCCCGAACCTGGTGAATATGCAATTCCAGGCCCTGCGCCCGCAGTTCGAGGCGATTGCCGGGGTGTTTGGCGTCAAGCGGGTAGGGCTGATGCCCAGCGAGCGCCGGCACATGGAACTCAACGCCTTGCTGGGGGCGTTGGAATTCCCGGTGCTGTCCATCGACATGGGCGGCTCGATTGTCGCGGCCAACCGCGCGGCGGCGCAGTTGCTCGGGGTGCGGGTGGACGAAGTGCCGGGGATTCCCCTGTCACGCTACGCCGAGGACTTCGACCTGCCGGAGCTGGTGCGTGCCAGCAAGTCGCGGATCAATGGCCTGCGGGTCAAGGTCAAGGGCGACGTGTTTCTCGCCGATATCGCCCCGCTGCAATCCTCCGAACATGACGACAGCGAAGCCATGGCCGGCGCCGTACTGACTCTGCACCGCGCCGACCGGGTCGGTGAGCGCATCTACAATGTGCGCAAGCAGGAGCTGCGAGGCTTCGACAGCATTTTCCAGAGCTCTAAAGTGATGGCGGCGGTGGTGCGTGAAGCCCGACGCATGGCGCCCCTCGATGCGCCCCTATTAATAGAAGGCGAAACCGGCACCGGTAAAGAATTGTTGGCGCGCGCCTGTCACCTGGCCAGCCCACGTGGGCAGTCGCCGTTGATGGCACTCAATTGCGCGGGGTTGCCGGAGTCGATGGCCGAGACCGAGCTGTTCGGCTACGGCCCTGGCGCGTTTGAAGGGGCGCGGGCAGAGGGCAAGTTGGGGCTGTTGGAACTGACGGCGGGCGGTACGTTGTTTCTGGATGGCGTGGGTGAAATGAGCGCGCGATTGCAGGTGAAATTGCTGCGCTTTCTGCAGGACGGCTGCTTCCGGCGCGTGGGCAGTGATGAAGAGGTTTACCTGGATGTGCGAGTGATTTGCGCGACCCAGGTGGACTTATCGGAATTGTGTGCCCGTGGCGAGTTTCGCCAGGACCTGTATCACCGGCTCAATGTGTTGTCGTTGCATATCCCGCCGCTGCGCGAATGCCTCGACGGTTTACCGCCGCTGGTCGAGCACTTTATCGACCAGGCCAGCCGTCTGATTGGCTGCCCGCTGCCCAAGCTGGCGCCGGCGGCCATGGAGCGCCTCAGCCACTACCATTGGCCGGGCAATGTGCGGCAGTTGGAAAACGTGCTGTTCCAGGCGGTGTCGCTGTGTGAGGGCGGCACGATCAAGGCTGAACATATTCGCTTGCCGGACTACGGCGTGCGTCAGCCGCTTGGCGACTTTTCCCTGGAGGGTGGCTTGGAGGAGATCGTCGGGCGGTTTGAAAAGGCCGTGCTCGAAAGCCTGTATGCCGAGCACCCCAGCAGCCGGTTGCTGGGTAAGCGCCTGGGCGTGTCCCACACCACCATCGCCAATAAATTGCGCGATTACGAAGTGCTCAAGGCCGACAAATAAGCCCCTGACACAACGGGATAAAAATGTGGGAGCGGGCTTGCTCGCGAAGGCAGTGGATCAGTCAATACAGGTACCGACCGATCCACCGCCTTCGCGAGCAAGCCCGCTCCCACAATGGATCTGTGTTAATGCCAAGACCGGTGTTTGCCGCAACCGGCAGAACTCCGCCGTTTTTCCGACTCGTCCTGCCCCTCCAATAATCCTTGATACGCCCCAACCCCTTGCCCCGCCTGCCTTTCCCCGACTTTTAAAAAGTTGGTGCGCAAATTGCTAAAGACTCCTCAGTACATCGGTGGGCGGCAAACGTCCGTCAGTAAGAGGAATGAGCGTGGACAAGTACCTTTATGTGGCAATGACCGGCGCCAGCCAGAATGCTCTGGCGCAAAAGGCCCATGCCAACAACCTGGCGAACATTTCCACCAACGGTTTTCAGCGTGACCTGGAGCAGGCCCGTTCGATGCCGGTGTTTGGTGACAGCTTTCCGGCGCGGGCGTTTGCCTTGACCGAGCGTCCTGGTACCGATTTTTCTCCGGGTTCGATGGTCGAGACCGGCCGTGACCTGGACGTTGCCGTCGGCGGCGATGGCTGGATCGCCGTGCAAACCCCCGATGGCGGCGAAGCCTACGTGCGTACCGCGAGCATGAATATCGACGCACTGGGCGTGCTGCGGGCCGGCAACGGCATGCCGATCATGGGCAATGGCGGGCCGATTTCGGTGCCACCCGAGCAGAAGGTCGAAGTCGGCGAAGACGGCACCATCAGCATCCGCGCCATGGGCGAAGGCCCACGGGTGATGGCAGAGGTGGACCGTATCAAGCTGGTCAAGCCGGACCTGGCCAATATGACCAAGGGCCTGGATGGCGCGATCCACACCAAGGACGGCCAGCCGGCGGTGGCCGATGCCAGCGTCAAGGTGAATTCGGGCTTCCTGCAGTCGAGCAACGTCAATGCCGTCGAAGAAATGACGGCGGTGCTGGCCCTGTCCAAGCAGTTCGAATTGCACGTGAAAATGATGAACAGCGCCAAAGAAGACGACCAGGCCATGACTCGCGTCATGCAGATGAGCTGATTGCAGCGCCACTGACTACTAATTTTGTAACGCGGCGCCAACAAACAGGCGCACGAAGGAGAACAGCATGCTTCCGGCTCTATGGGTTGCCAAAACCGGTCTGTCCGCCCAGGACACCAACCTGACCGTTATTTCCAACAACCTGGCGAACGTTTCGACCACGGGCTTCAAACGTGATCGCGCCGAGTTCCAGGACCTGCTCTATCAGATCAAGCGCCAGCCGGGTGCGCAGTCGACCCAGGACAGCGAATTGCCGTCGGGCCTGCAAGTGGGTACCGGTGTGTCCATCGTCGGCACCCAGAAGAACTTCACCGCCGGCAACCTGCAGCAAACCGGGCAGCCGCTGGACATGGCGATCAATGGCCGTGGCTTCTTCCAGATCCTGCAGCCGGATGGCACTACCTCCTACACCCGTGACGGCACCTTCCACCTGGACTCCAACGGCCAGGTCGTGACCGCCAACGGTTTTGCCCTGGAGCCGGCGATTGTCGTGCCCAACGATGCCCAGACCTTCACGGTCGGCGCCGACGGCACCGTGTCCGTCACCATCGCCGGCAACCCGGCGTCGCAAGTGATCGGCAACCTGCAGACCGCCGACTTCATCAACCCGGCCGGCCTGCAAGCCACCGGGAACAACCTGTTCCTGGAAACCGCTGCCAGCGGCGCGCCGCAAGTCGGCACGCCGGGCCTCAACGGGTTTGGCACCACCCTGCAAAGCACCCTGGAAACCTCCAACGTCAGCACCGTGGAAGAGATGGTCAACATGATCACCACCCAGCGTGCCTACGAGATGAACTCCAAGGTGATTTCCACCGCCGACCAGATGCTTTCGTTCGTTACGCAGAATCTGTAATCCAGTCTATGGGGCGCTCATAAGGCGCCTGCAACACCGTGAGGTAAGGGTCATGAGTCGCTTTGTTTCTGTTCTGGCATTGAGTGGGATTGCCGTGCTCGCGGGCTGTGTCGCCCCGACGCCAAAACCCAATGACCCGTACTACGCGCCGGTGTTGCCGCGCACGCCACTGCCAGCCGCTGCCAACAATGGCTCGATCTACCAGGCCGGTTTTGAGCAGAACCTGTACAGCGACCGCAAGGCGTTCCGTGTTGGCGACATCATCACCATTACCCTCAACGAGCGCACCACGGCGAGCAAGAACGCCAACTCCCAGGTGGCCAAGAACAGCAAGACCGGCATCGGCCTGACCTCGCTGTTTGGCGGTGGCTTGAACACCAACAACCCCCTGGGCAGTGGTGACTTGAGCCTGGACGTGGGCTACAGCGGCGACCGCGCCACCAACGGCAGCAGCAAGGCCGGGCAGGGCAACAGCCTGGTGGGCTCGATCACCGTGACCGTGGCCGACGTGCTGCCCAACGGCATCATTGCCGTGCGCGGCGAGAAGTGGATGACCCTCAACACCGGTGACGAACTGGTGCGCATCGCCGGCATGGTGCGGGCGGACGATATCGCCACCGACAACACCGTGCCGTCCACACGGATTGCCGATGCACGCATTACCTATTCGGGTACGGGTTCGTTTGCCGACGCCAGTCAGCCGGGTTGGTTCGACCGTTTCTTCCTTAGCCCGCTGTTCCCTTTCTAGGTGATCACTTTGAATCTCAAACAGCTGATGGCAGCGGTGTTGTTGCTCTCCCTGAGCGTTGCTGCCCAGGCCGAACGCCTGAAGGACATCGCCAGTATTTCCGGGGTGCGCAGCAACCAGTTGATCGGCTATGGCCTGGTGGTGGGGCTCAACGGCACGGGCGACCAGACCACCCAGACCCCGTTCACCCTGCAGACCTTCAACAACATGCTCTCGCAGTTCGGGATCAAGGTGCCGCCAGGTTCGGGCAACGTGCAGTTGAAGAACGTCGCGGCGGTGTCGATCAGTGCCGATCTGCCGGCGTTCTCCAAGCCGGGGCAGGTGGTGGACATCACCGTATCCTCTATTGGTAACTCGAAAAGCCTGCGTGGCGGCACCTTGCTGATGACGCCGCTCAAAGGTATCGACGGCAACGTCTACGCCATCGCCCAGGGCAACCTGGTGGTGGGCGGGTTTGATGCCGAAGGGCGTGACGGTTCGAAGATCACCGTCAACGTGCCATCGGCCGGGCGGATTCCTGGCGGCGCCACGGTGGAACGTACCGTGCCCAGCGGTTTCAACCAAGGCAACAGCCTGACCCTGAACCTCAACCGTTCGGATTTCACCACCGCCAAGCGTGTGGTCGACAAGATCAACGACATGCTCGGCCCAGGCGTGGCCCAGGCCATCGACGGCGGCTCGATCCGCGTGACCGCGCCGCTGGACCCAAGCCAGCGTGTGGACTACCTGTCGATCCTGGAAAACCTTGAGGTCGATCCGGGCCAGGCGGTGGCCAAGGTCATCATCAACTCGCGTACCGGCACTATCGTGATCGGCCAGAACGTCAAGGTGTCGCCAGCGGCCGTGACCCACGGCAGCCTGACCGTGACCATTACCGAAGACCCGATTGTCAGCCAGCCCGGGCCGTTGTCCGGTGGCCAGACCGCCGTGGTCCCACGCTCCCGGGTCAATGCCCAGCAAGAAGCCAAGCCGATGTTCAAGTTCGGTCCCGGCACCACCCTGGACGAGATTGTCCGTGCGGTGAACCAGGTGGGCGCGGCGCCCGGCGACTTGATGGCAATCCTCGAAGCCCTGAAACAGGCCGGCGCCTTGCAAGCCGACCTGATCGTGATTTGAGGCCATGGCCATGGACATGCGCAAGAGCGGTATCGCCAGCACGGCAGACTCGGGGTCCTACTCCGACCTGAACCGGCTTAACCAGCTCAAGTTCGGCGACAAGAACAGCGACGGCAACATGCGCAAAGTGGCGCAGGAGTTCGAGTCGCTGTTTCTCAACGAGATGCTCAAATCCATGCGCTCGGCCACCGATGCCCTGGGCAAGGACAACCCGCTGAATACTCCGGCGGCCAAGCAGTATCAGGAAATGTACGACCAGCAACTGGCGGTCTCGCTGTCTCGCGAGGGCGGCGGTATAGGCCTGGCGGACGTTTTGCTGCGCCAGATGCAAAAGAACAAGCCGGTGGAAGGGCAGGCCTCGACCCTGCAGGGCCCGGACGCGGCAGAGAAGAAAGTCGACGTGCCGACCCCGATTGCCGCCGGCACCCAGGCGGATGGCCCGTTGGGTCGTTCCAATGGCCAGCGTGCGCTGTGGGCGGCGCGGGTCGAAGTGGCGCCGCGGGCCGATGAAGGCACCCTGCGCAATGACATGGCGCTGATGAATCAGCGCCGCATCGCCCTGCCGAGCAAGCTCACCGATCGCCTGCTGGCCGGTATCGTGCCGGGCGTCGAGGCGGCGGGCGCCGCCAAGGCTGCGCCACTGCGCAACAGTGCCGCCGAAGATGGCGTGATCAACGGTGCTGCGCGCACCTTTGCCGCCCGCGATTCGCGCATGCAGATTTACGGCCGCGCCGTGGCCCAGCCACCGCTGGCCCCGGCGAAAAAAGCCTTCAGTTCGCAAGACGAGTTTGTCGCCACCATGCTGCCCATGGCCAAGCAGGCGGCCGAGCGCATCGGCATCGACCCGCGCTACCTGGTGGCCCAGGCTGCCCTGGAAACCGGCTGGGGCAAATCGGTAATGCGCCAGCAAGACGGCAGCAGCAGCCACAACCTGTTTGGCATCAAGGCCGGGCAGAGCTGGCAGGGCGCCCAGGCGCGGGCGATCACTAGTGAGTTTCGCAATGGCGAGATGGTCAAGGAGACGGCGCAGTTCCGTTCCTACGACTCGTACCAGGACAGCTTTCACGACCTCGTGACTTTGTTGCAAAGCAATGAAAGATATAAAGAAGTCTTGAAGTCGGCCGATAACCCGGAACAGTTTGTACGCGAGTTGCAAAAAGCCGGGTATGCAACAGATCCGGCGTACGCCAGCAAGATTTCGCAGATCGCCAAAACCATGAACAGCTACCAAAACTACGCTGCCGCTGGCGCATCCACTCATTTATAAGGTTTGAACCATGGGTTTGCTCAATATCGGGATGTCAGGACTCAATGCGGCTCAGGGATCGCTTGCGACCTTGAGTAACAACATTGCCAACGCCAAGACCCCTGGATACTCGCGTCAGCAGACCATGCAGACCGCCAATGGCATGTCCGCGGCCGGTGGGGTGTTCGTCGGCACCGGCACTACGCTGTCGGATGTACGCCGGGTGTATAACCAGTTCCTCGATACCCAGTTGCAGACCACCACGTCGCTGAATTTTGATGCCAAGGCCTACCTGGACCAGATCGGTTCGGTGGACAAGTTGCTGTCCGACAAGTCCACCGGTGTCGGTGCGGCCTTGAACAGCTTCTTCGCCGCGTTGCAGACGTCTTCGGCCAACCCCAGCGACAACTCCGCGCGCCAGTTGGTCTTGACCATTGCCCAGACCCTGGGCAACCGCTTCAACTCGATTGCGACCGAACTGAACAAACAGAAAGAAGGCATTAACAGCCAGTTGGAGACCATCACCGGCCAGGTCAATCAGTTGACCTCCTCGATTGCCTCCCTCAACCAGCAAATCTTCCAGGCCAAAGGCCAGGGCAACGGCGAGCCGGCGAACCTGCTGGATGCACGCAACGAAGCGGTGCGTTCGCTCAACGAACTGGTAGGGGTCAAGGTCACTGAGTCGGACGGCCATTTCAATGTCTCCCTGGGTACCGGGCAGACCCTGGTCGCGGACGGTGTGTCGAACAAGCTGTCGGCGGTGCCGAGCAAGGACGACAAGAGCCAGTACTCGGTGGTGTTGACCACCAGCGGGCAACCCATGGATGTCAGCTCGGTGATCAGCGGTGGCTCCATCGGCGGCTTGCTGCGTTATCGCCAGGACGTGCTGATGCCGGCCATCAACGACCTGGGGCGTACCGCCATGGTGGTCGGCGAGGCCATCAATACCCAGCTGGGGCAGGGCCTGGACGCCAACGGGCAGTTCGGCGCCGCGCTGTTCAATGACATCAACAGCGTATTTGCCATTGGCCAGCGCAGTGTTGGCGGCTCGAATAACAGTGCCGGCTCCGGCAACCTGAACGTCACGATCAAAGACACCAGCAAACTGAGCACCTTTGACTACAAGGTGACCTTCAGTGACGACAAGAATTACACCGTGCTGCGTTCCGACGGTAAGTCCATGGGCGCCTTCGACATCACCCAAGCGCCACCGGAAATCGACGGCTTCACCCTTGCCCTGGATGGCAAGGGCCCGGTGGCTGCTGGCGATACGTTCAAGGTCAGCCCGACCGCCGGTGGCGCGATGGACCTCAAGGTGGTGATGACCGATCCCAACAAGCTGGCGTTTTCTGCGCCGCTGTTGGCCGAGGGCAACAAGAACAACAGTGGTACTGGCGTGTTCGAACCGCCGACGCTGAGCTTGCCCCTGGATATCCATGGCGGTGCCGGCACCGCACAGCTGGAAGCGGCGATCAAGGGCGCGATGCCGGTCAAGATGACGTTTGGCGAGCGTGCCGCCGATGGCACCCAGAGCTATGTGATCAATAACGCCCAAGGCCAGCCCATTGGCACCGGCACCATCGTGCCGGGCCAGGACAACAAGCTGACGATCAACGTGCCGTACGTAGACGGTAATGGCGACCCACAGACATTCGGGGTCGACACGGTCATCCGTGGTGAGCCAAAGCCGAACGATAGCTACACCGTGTCGTTCAACAGTGGCGGCAAACTGGACAACCGCAATGCCTTGCAACTGCTCGACCTGCAAACCCGCAAGACCGTGGGCGCCACCGATGGCAATGCCGGCGTGAGCATGAGCACCGCGTACAGCCAGTTGGTCTCGTCCGTGGGCGGCAAGGCCAGCCAGGCCAACGTCGATAACAATGCGACCGGGGCCATGCTCGCGGCCGCCACGTCCAATCGCAGCTCCGTGTCCCAGGTCAACCTGGACGAGGAGGCCGGCGATATGATCCGTTTCCAGCAGTACTACACCGCGTCGTCGCAGATCATTAAAGCTGCGCAAGAAACCTTCAGCACGCTGATCAACAGTCTTTAAGGGAGTTTGAGACGATGCGAATCTCGACAGAACAGTATTTCAATACCACGACTGCGCGTTATACCAACAACTTCTCCAACGTCACCAAGACCCAGCAGCAGATCGACTCCGGCGTGCGCATCCAGACGGCGGCAGATGATCCGGTGGGCGCGGCGCGTTTGCTGCTGCTGCAGCAGCAGCAGGATATGTTGGGGCAGTACGCAGGCAATATCAGCAGCATGAAGAACTCGCTTTACAGCGAGGAAAGCGTGCTTGCCAGTATCGACACCGCCCTGGCGCGCGCGGGTGAGTTGTCGCTCAAGGTGGCGGGCAAGGGCGGTGGCGGTATCAGCGATGACGACCGCAAGGCCGTTGCCGCCGAGATTGGTGAAATCGAAAAGCAGGTCCTGAGCTTGCTCAACAGCAAGGATTCGTCCGGTCATTACCTGTTTGCCGGCGGCAAGAGCGACACCCCGCCATACGCTCGCAACAGCAACGGCACCTACAGCTATCAGGGCGATGAAACGCCGCTGAGCCTGAAGGTTTCCGACACCTTGTCGATGGTGGTCAATGACACCGGCAAGTCGATCCTGGAAGGCACGGTCAATGCGGGGCGTACCCAGGCGACCGGTTCGGTCAACGATGGCAAGGTGCTGGTTTCGGGCGGCATCGTCACGTCGCCGTCGACTTATGACAGCAGCTTCACTGACGGCCAACCATACAAACTGACGTTCCTCAGCAGCACCGAATACACCGTGACGGATGCGGCGGGCAACGACATCACCGCGCAAACCCCGGGCAACGGCAAGTTCGATGCGACCAAGGAAGGCAGTGCTTCGGTCACCGTGCGCGGCGTGACTTTTGATGTCGACCAGAATCTGGGGGACGCCAAGCCCGGTGCTGAGGCTGACGCGGTGTACAAGGACCGTGAATTCACTCTGCAAAGCAAGCCGGACAGCTTCAGTGTCTCGCGTACGCCGAGCAACCAAACCTCGGCGCAGTTGTCGGGCGGCACCGTCACCAGCCAGGCGGACTACAGCAGCACCTTCCCGAACAAAGGCGCGGTGATCAAATTTACCTCGACCACAGAATATGAGGTGTATGCCCAGCCGATCACCGCCGATAGCAAGCCGGTTTCCAGCGGCACTGTGGTGCCTGGTACGCCAGCCCAGCCGGGTCCACCGCCTGTGCCCGCCACGCCAGACAGCATCACGGCAGCTGGCGTGAAGTTTGACATCACCGGCGCACCGGGCACCGGTGACCAGTTCGCCGTGGGCTCCAACACCCACAAGACGCAAAATGCCCTGGATACCCTCAGCCAACTGCGCCAGGCCCTGGAAACCCCTTCTGACGGCGACCCGATTGCCCAGGCCAAGCTGACCGATGTGGTCAATGCTGCCATTACCAATATCAAGGCCTCCCAGGCCCAGGTTGATGGGGTGCGGGGCTCCATTGGTGCGCGGTTGAATTCGCTGGCGATCCAGGAGACGGAGAACACCAGCATGGTGCTGGCCAACAAATCGACCACCGCCGCCATTGGTGATACCGATGTGGCTACCGCCTCGATTGACCTGGCGTTCCAGAAGGCAATGCTGGAGGCCTCGCAGCTGGCCTTTGTGAAAATCTCCCAGTTGAGCCTGTTCAGCCGGATGTAATCGGCCTGGCAAGACCCGACGGCCCACCCTGGAAACAGGGTGGGCCGTTGTCGTTTCTGGCGCAGGCTTTTAAACAAAGCGCACAAAAATGAGTGACCTATGAGTCATAAAGCGCATCTTCACTGTATCGTGTGAAAAGGCCAGGGCATCTTTCAGGTCCAGGTCAAGGCGACTTCGATGATTTTTTGCGGGGTTATCCCCTTTATTGTCAGCACTCCTGAAGGATTTTCAGGGGTGTTCTCCAGCTATTTTGTATTGGGAAGCCACAATGATTGGCATAAAAAGCATCGCCAGCTACGTGCCGGCAGAAGGGCTGGACAACTACGCCCAGGGTGCCAAATTCGCCAAGGATGAAGAGTTCATCATTGGCAAGATCGGCTCGGCATTCCTGCCGCGCAAGGATGTTGCACAGGAAACCTCGGATTTGTGCGTCGAGGCGGTCAATGCCTTGTTTGCCAACAACCCCGGGCTCAAGCGTGAGTCGATTGACGCGCTGATCGTTGTGACCCAGAACGGCGACGAAGAAGGGCTGCCGCACACTGCCGCCATCGTTCAGGACAAGCTGGGCCTGCCGACCCACGTCGCGGCCTTCGATATCTCCCTGGGCTGTTCCGGCTACGTCTACGGCATCTACGCGATGAAAGGCTTCATGGAAGCCGCCGGCCTGAAAAACGGCCTGCTGGTGACTGCCGACCCGTACTCGAAGATCGTCGACCCGGAAGACCGCAACACCACCATGCTGTTCGGTGACGCCGCCACCGCCACCTGGATGGGCGAAGACGCCCCCTGGCAGTTGGGCAAGGCCAAGTTCGGCACCGACGGCTCCGGTGCGCCGCACTTGAAGGTCAGTGATGGCGTGTTCTTCATGAATGGCCGCCAGGTCTTCAACTTCGCATTGCTCAAAGTGCCGGCGCATTTGCACGAGCTGCTCAAAGAGTCGGACCTTGTGGCCGATGACATCGATGCGTTCTGCATCCACCAGGGCAGCGCGGCGATTGTCGACGCCGTGGCGCGGCGTTTTGAAGATGCGCCGGTGGAGAAATTCATCAAGGACATGGTCGAGACCGGCAACACCGTGTCGTCGAGCATTCCGCTGCTGCTGGAAAAGCACGTGATGGACGCCGAGTGGAAGCGCGTCGCCCTGAGCGGGTTTGGCGTGGGCCTGTCGTGGGGCTCGGCGATTATCTATCGGCCGTGATGCTTTGATAGGCTGCATAAAAAACGCCCAGGGTCGAAAGATCATGGGCGTTTTTTATGCAGGTGTCGAGGCGGTGTTCTGGCGCCAATAACCCGTGGCTGCTGGCATTTCGGCCATCTATAAGGCCTTGAAATACAAGGGGTGGCATAGGGCTAGCAAAAAAATTCAAAAAAATCCTCAAGCAACCTGCATTCACGACGATAACTATTACGAAGGTTCTCTAGGCCACACCCGGCGGTTGCCAGGGCCGGAAGCCGCAGTATCCAACTCACGAGGATTTCGTCATGGCAATGTCCGTAAACACCAACATCACTTCCCTGGGCGTCCAGAAGAACCTGAACAAAGCCTCCGACGCTTTGAGCCAGTCGAT
Source organism: Pseudomonas sp. DD1 (assembly GCF_044510355.1). Taxonomy (NCBI): domain Bacteria; kingdom Pseudomonadati; phylum Pseudomonadota; class Gammaproteobacteria; order Pseudomonadales; family Pseudomonadaceae; genus Pseudomonas; species Pseudomonas sp. DD1. Next base: position 231,157 of record NZ_MSAJ01000038.1, read on the forward strand.
GAACCGTCTGTCTTCCGGCCTGAAAATCAACAGCGCCAAAGACGACGCCGCTGGCATGCAGATCGCCAACCGTCTGGGCAACCAGGTCAAGGGCCTGAACGTGGCTATCGCCAACGCCAACAACGGCGTGTCGATCGCTCAGACTGCTGAAGGCGCAATGCAAGAATCCACCAACACCCTGCAGCGTCTGCGTGAACTCGCCCTGCAAGCGGCTAACGGTGATAAAAGCGACGCTGACCGTGTTTCCCTGCAGCAAGAATTCACCGCTAAAGTGGGTGAGCTGACCCGTATCGCCAACACCACTAACTTCGGTGGTCGTAACCTGCTGGACGGTTCGTTCAACAACGTAGCGTTCCAGATCGGTGCTAACGCCAACGAAACTATCTCGTTTGGCATGACTGCTGTCGGCGCTACTGCTCTGAAGGGCGAGTACAGCGAAGCGACCGCTAATGGTGCTGCTCTGGCTGGTATCAGTGCCACTGCCATCGGTTCTTCGCTGTCAGGTGCCAAGGCTACTTCTGGCGCTGCTGTAGCTGCCCTGCAAACCGCTGGTGCTGGTATTGCTGCTGGTGGTGCAACAGTCAACATCAACGGTAAAGATATTGCGCTGACCGCCGCTGACAAAGGTGCTGCCGTTGCGACTGCGATCAACACCGCTAATGCGGGTGTAACTGCGTCCTGGGACGAGACAGCTGGCAAAATCAGCCTGTCTTCCGCATCGGCTATTACTGTTGCTGGCGGCACTGCAATTGGCATCGCTGATGGCAAAACCCCTGCTGCACCTGCTACCGGCGCCACTACTATCGCTTCGGCCGGCGACATTAAGGTGAACGGCAAGGATGTGACTTGGGCTGCCAACGCTACCATCACTACCGTGCTGGCCAGCATCAAAACTGCTGTAGGCGGCACCGGTGATGCAACCATCGGCAGCGATGGTCGTATTCAAGTCAAATCGAATGGTGGTAGCGACGTAGTTCTGTCGAACAACGACGCGGGTTCTCTGGCTGCTCTGGGTCTGTCGGCTGGTACTTCCCAGGCCAAACTGACTGCTGACACTTCGGTAAACCTGAACGGCGTTGAAGTGAAGTTCAAGAAGGGTGACACCACTGATGCGATCGTTTCCTCGATCAACAGTGCCAGCACCGGCGTGAATGCAAGCAAAAACGGTGACGGCAGCCTGTCCCTGTTCTCCAAAAAAGACATCGTCATCGCTGATGGTAGCGCAGGCACCGGCCTCACCGCTCTGGGTCTGGTTGCTGGTACCACTGCTTCGACTACTCTGGAAACCAGCGTTGCCGACCTGAGCATCCTGACTGCGGCCAGTTCGCAACAGGCTATCCAGGCTCTGGAAGGCGCCATGCAGCAGATCGACAGCCAGCGTTCGCAGCTGGGTGCGGTGCAAAACCGTTTCTCCAGCACCGTGGCCAACTTGCAGAGCATTGCACAGAACTCCGCAGCGGCCAAAGGCCGTGTAGAAGACGCTGACTTCGCTGCTGAAGCCGCTGAACTGACTAAGCAACAAACCCTGCAACAGGCTTCCACTGCGATCCTGTCCCAGGCCAACCAACTGCCATCCGCTGTACTGAAGCTGCTTCAGTAATATCGGCTAGCGGTTAATCAACGGGGGGGTGCTAACGTGCCCTTCCGTTTTTTCAGTTTGGAGGTGATGACATGGACATGAGCATCAAGCTGAACGCGTCTTACCCGGCTGCTACCACCCAGGCTCGTGCCGCGACTGCAACACAGGCCAAGCCTGTCCCGCAGGCCGATACCGAGCCCGCCGAAGAGCCGCAGCGCGTGGCACTGGAAAAAGCTGTAACCGATATGCGTGAGTTTGTGCAGGCTTCACAGCGCAACCTGGATTTTTCCATCGATGACTCCACCGGCAAAGTAGTGGTCAAGGTGATCGCTACCGACAGTGGTGAGGTGATCCGACAGATTCCATCGGAGACTGCGTTGAAGCTGGCGCAGAACCTGAGCGATGCCAGCAGCCTGTTGTTTGATACAAAGGCTTGAGTTGGCACGAAACATGTTTCTGATTGCTGCTTGGGCGTTCATACGCCAAAAAAGCGGCAACCGCAGGACAAGGAGAGTAGCAAATGGCTAGTTCAACGATTTCCGGCCCAGGTTCGGGCTACGACACCCAAGCCATCGTCAAGGCGTTGGTGGGGGCCGAACGCGCGCCCAAAGAGGCGCAGATCACCGCCCAGCAGAAGGAGACAACCGTCAAGCTGTCGGCTGTGGGCTCGGTGAAAACGGCGCTGGAAGCCTACCAGGCGGCAATCACCAAGTTGAACAACGTCGCCTCCTTCAATGGTCTGGCCGCTACGACCTCCGAAGAAAAAAACGTCAAGGTCACCCTGGGTGAGGGTGCCTCCAGTGGCAAGTACACCGTGCTGGTGACCGACCTGGCAACGTCCTCGAAAGTGACCAGTAAAGTGTTCGAGGGGGGGGCATCGGGCAAGGCCAACAACAGTGATGACAACCAGACTTTGACTATTACCCAGTCGGGTAAAAGTTATGACGTGGTGGTTCCCGGTGGAGCGACCCTGCAGCAGGTGCGCGAGTCCATCAATACCCAATTGTCTGCCCAAGGTATAAGCGCCAACGTCTTGAGTGATGCCAACGGCGCACGCCTGGTAATCGGCTCCTCGACCAGTGGCGTAGGGACCGACATTACCCTTAGCGGTGATTCCGAGCTGGCGACGGGTTACAATGCTGGCAGTCCCGCGCAAAATGCCAAGTACTCCATCGACGGCATTGCCATGGAGTCCACCAGTAACAAAGTGACCGCCGCTATTAGTGGTGTGACCCTGGATCTGGTGGCCGCCGACGGTGATAAAAAGCCCATCACCATCACGGTGGCCAGCAACACCGACACGCTGAAGACCTCGGTGCAGTCGTTCGTTACCGCCTATAACGCGCTGATGACCGCCATCAACACCCAGACCAAGGTCACCGCGACAGGCGATACGTCTACCACCACGGCGGGCGCCTTGACCGGTGATGCCTCGATGCGTCAGTTGGTGTCCAGTTTGCGCTCCGAGCTGACGAATGGTTCCGGTGCGGGCGGCATCGGCAGCCTGGCCCAGATGGGGATCACCACTGACCAGAAAACCGGTTTGCTGAGCCTTGATGACAAGACGTGGGACAAGGCTGTGGTCAAGGGCGCAGGGGATATCGCCAAAATGTTCACCGGCGATACGGGTTTGATCACGCGCATGAGCAAGGCGACTGCCAGTTACGTAGGCGCCACCGGCACCCTGGCGACTCGTGCGACGGATCTCAACACCAAGCTGACTGACCTGACCACCGAAAAGTCCGACCTGGATCGCCGCATGGAAGCCTTGCAGAAGTCCCTGTCGGCCAAGTACACGGCCATGGACACGATGATCGCGCAGATCAACTCCCGCAGCTCCAGCATCATGACTACCCTCAACTCGTTGAACAATCCGAAGTCGAGTTGATAAACGGCGCGCCAGGGGCCCTGAAAGAGGGGCCTGGCACCGGGTCATGAATTAAAGTTTTCCCTGGCGCAGTCGAAAAACTGGTTAAGTAAACCTATTTGACTGTGACCTGTAACGAGGCAACAACATGAACCCTATGAGAGCCCTTCGCCAATACCAGAAGGTCAATTCCCATGCCCAGGTGTCCGAGGCTAGCCCTCATCGCCTGATCCAGATGCTGCTGGAAGGTGGGCTGGAGCGTCTTGCCCAGGCGAAGGGTGCGATGGCTCGTGGTGATACCCCGCAAAAGTGCCTGCTGCTCACCAAGGCTATCGATATTATTACTGGCCTGCGTCAAGGCCTGGATGAAGACAAGGCCGAAGACCCCGCTGCAATCCAGCGCCTGGCGAGTCTGTATGACTATATGAATTCGCGCCTGCTTCAAGCAAATGCCAGCAGCGATCCGGAAATTATCGACGAAGTTGCACGTTTGCTGATCACTGTCAAAGAAGGCTGGGATGCCATCGCGCCACAATAGGGCCGTCGGCCTTGAGGAACACAGCATGAGCCACGCACTGCAACGGATCGACGAAACCCGCGACGCCTTGGTTGGCGCGCTGGCAGAGCGCAATTGGGATGCGATCAGCGAATTGGACATGGGCTGCCGTGTCTGGATCGACGAGGTGCTCAGCGAAGCGCCGGTGGACGAGGACGCGCTGCGGGAGAAGCTGGAGAGCCTGTTAGCGGTCTACCAGCAGTTGCTGGAGGTGACGACCGGCGAGCGCCAGGCGATATTTGAAGAGATGTCGCAGATCAACCAAGCGAAAAATGCGTCAAAGGTTTACCATCTGTTCGGCTGATCTGGCTCAGTTAATCCGAACATGGCGCGTCATAAATTTGACTGTTCGCATAATTTTGACTTAACTAGTGCTATTTTCAGACGTCAGGTATCCGTAGCGCAGAAAACGCCTACAGCTATCTAGATTGCCCCGATTCGAGGGCATTAGAGTTTTACTAGGGAAGTTGCTATTGCATGTTGCGTGAAACCAAAATTCTGCTGATCGATGACGATAGCGTTCGCCGCCGCGACCTGGCGGTGATTTTGAATTTTCTTGGCGAAGAAAATTTGCCCTGCGGCAGCCATGATTGGCAGCAGGCTGTCAGCTCTTTGTCGTCGAGCCGTGAAGTCATCTGTGTGCTGATCGGGACGGTAAACGCTCCTGGTGCAGTTCTGGGCCTGTTAAAGACACTCTCAACCTGGGATGAGTTCCTTCCGGTGTTGCTGATGGGCGATATTTCTTCCGTGGATTTGCCGGAAGACCAGCGCCGCCGTGTACTTTCCACCCTGGAAATGCCCCCCAGCTACAGCAAATTGCTCGACTCCCTGCACCGTGCCCAGGTCTATCGCGAGATGTACGACCAGGCCCGCGAGCGCGGACGTCACCGCGAACCCAACCTGTTCCGCAGCCTGGTCGGCACCAGCCGTGCGATTCAGCACGTGCGCCAGATGATGCAGCAAGTGGCCGATACCGACGCCAGCGTGCTGATCCTCGGCGAGTCAGGCACCGGCAAGGAAGTGGTCGCACGTAACCTGCATTACCACTCCAAGCGCCGCGACGGACCTTTTGTGCCAGTCAACTGCGGGGCGATCCCGGCAGAACTGCTCGAAAGCGAACTGTTCGGCCACGAGAAGGGCGCCTTTACCGGGGCGATTACCAGCCGTGCCGGGCGTTTTGAGCTGGCCAACGGCGGCACCCTGTTCCTCGACGAAATCGGCGATATGCCATTGCCGATGCAGGTCAAGCTGCTGCGCGTGTTGCAGGAGCGCACCTTCGAGCGCGTGGGCAGCAACAAGACCCAGAGCGTCGATGTGCGCATCATTGCCGCGACGCACAAGAACCTCGAGAGCATGATCGAGGTCGGCAGCTTCCGCGAAGACCTGTACTACCGCCTCAACGTATTCCCCATCGAGATGGCCCCGCTGCGCGAGCGTGTGGAAGACATCCCGTTGCTGATGAACGAACTGATCTCGCGCATGGAGCACGAAAAGCGCGGCTCGATCCGTTTCAACTCCGCCGCGATCATGTCCCTGTGCCGCCACGGCTGGCCGGGCAACGTGCGCGAGCTGGCCAACCTGGTGGAGCGCATGGCAATCATGCATCCATACGGGGTGATCGGCGTGGTCGAGCTGCCCAAGAAGTTCCGCTACGTCGATGACGAAGACGAACAGCTGGTGGACAGCCTGCGCAGTGATCTCGAGGAGCGGGTGGCGATCAATGGCCATACCCCGAACTTCGGCGCCACCGCCATGCTGCCGCCCGAAGGCCTGGACCTGAAGGACTACCTCGGCAGCCTCGAACAAGGGCTGATCCAGCAAGCCCTGGACGACGCCAACGGCATCGTTGCCCGCGCCGCCGAGCGCCTGCGCATCCGCCGCACCACGCTGGTGGAGAAGATGCGTAAGTACGGCATGAGTCGTCGTGAAGGTGATGAACAGGCGGATGATTGACGCCTGTTTTTTAACCTTCTGAAAAATAAGGATATTTTTTCCGGCACGGGTATTGCTATAGCACTCGCAACGTTCCGTTTAACTGACGGTCAGCCAAGCGAGAGAGCACGATGCCCCACGCCGCCCACCTTTCTTCAGTCCCTGACACCCAGGGACTTGTCCCGTCCGTAGAGCAGATCAGCCGGCAAGGGCTTGAGCAGGCGTTTTCGCTGTTCAGCCAGATGTCCAGCCAGTTGACGGACTCCTACAGCCTGCTGGAAGCCCGGGTTTCGGAGCTCAAGGGCGAGCTGGCGGTGGTCAGTGCCCAGCGCATGCAAGAGCTGGCCGAGAAAGAGCGCCTGGCCAACCGTCTGCAAAACCTCCTCGACCTGTTGCCCGGTGGCGTGATCGTGATCGACGACCAGGGCCGCGTACGCGAAGCCAACCCCGCGGCCTGCGACCTGCTGGGCCTGCCGCTGGAAGGCGAGCTGTGGCGCCATGTCATCACCCGCTGCTTTGCCCCCCGTGAAGACGACGGCCACGAAATTTCCCTCAAGGATGGGCGCCGCCTGTCCATCGCCACCCGTTCCCTGGACGCTGAGCCCGGCCAGTTGGTGCTGCTCAACGACCTGACGGAAACCCGGCACCTCCAAGACCAATTGGCGCGCCATGAGCGCCTGTCGTCCCTGGGGCGGATGGTTGCTTCTTTGGCGCATCAGATTCGCACACCGCTGTCCGCCGCGTTGATCTACGCCAGTCATTTGACTGATGAGCAATTGCCGGCTGCCACCCATCAGCGGTTTGCCGGACGGCTCAAGGAGCGCCTGCATGAGTTGGAGCATCAGGTACGCGACATGCTGGTCTTCGCCCGGGGCGAGTTGCCGCTGACCGACCGGGTCACGCCCGCCGCCTTGCTGCAGGCGCTGCAGGCTGCCGCTGCCACCCATGTCCAGGAAGCCTCGGTGCGCTGGCAGTGCGACAGTCATTGGGGCGAGTTGCTGTGCAACCGCGACACCCTGGTGGGCGCGCTGCTCAACCTGATCGAAAACGCCAGCCAGGCCAGCGGCCCGGGGGCGCGCCTCAAAGTGCACCTGTACAGCCGCGAGCAAACCCTGCGCCTGTGCATCAGCGACAGCGGCAGTGGGATTGATCCGGCGGTGTTGCAGCGCCTGGGTGAACCCTTTTTTACCACCAAGACCAATGGCACCGGCCTCGGGCTGACCGTGGTCAAGGCAGTGGCCCGTGCCCATCAGGGAGAATTGCACTTGCGTTCCCGTGTGGGGCGCGGCACCTGTGCATTGATAACGCTGCCGCTGTTTTCCGGCGCGGCCAGCGCGGAGTAAAGAACACGCATACGACCTGTGGTGAGGGGGCTTGCCCCCCTCACCACGGGGCACCAAATGCAGCTGCCTTTTCAAAAACCTTGGAAAGGATGGGAGTAAGGATAAATGGCTATCAAGGTTTTACTGGTTGAAGACGATCGCGCCCTGCGTGAAGCACTGGCTGACACGCTGCTGTTGGCGGGCCATGACTATCGGGCGGTCGGTTCGGCCGAGGAAGCCTTGCAGGCCGTGGAGCAAGAGTCCTTCAGCCTGGTGGTCAGCGACGTCAACATGCCCGGCATGGACGGCCACCAGTTGCTCGGCCTGCTGCGTGCACGCCAGCCGCAACTGCCGGTGCTGTTGATGACCGCCCACGGCGCGGTGGAGCGCGCCGTCGATGCCATGCGCCAGGGCGCGGCAGACTACCTGGTCAAACCCTTCGAGCCCAAGGCCCTGATTGAGCTGGTGGCGCGCCATGCGCTTGGCGTCGTGGGTGTGGCAGACGGCGAGGGCCCGATTGCTGTCGAGCCGGCCAGTGCGCAATTGCTGGAGCTGGCGGCCAAGGTCGCCCGCAGTGATTCCACGGTGCTGATCTCCGGCGAGTCCGGCACCGGCAAGGAAGTGTTGGCGCGCTACATCCATCAGCAATCTCACCGCGCCAGCCAGCCGTTTATCGCGATCAACTGCGCGGCGATCCCCGACAACATGCTCGAAGCCACCTTGTTCGGCCATGAAAAAGGCTCGTTCACCGGCGCCATCGCCGCCCAGGCCGGCAAGTTCGAGCAGGCCGATGGCGGCACCATCCTGCTCGACGAAATCTCCGAAATGCCCCTGGGCCTGCAAGCCAAGCTGCTGCGCGTGCTGCAAGAGCGCGAAGTGGAGCGGGTAGGTGCGCGCAAGCCGATCCAGTTGGATATCCGCGTGGTCGCCACCACCAACCGCGACCTTGCTGGCGAAGTGGCAGCAGGGCGCTTCCGGGAAGATCTGTTCTATCGGCTCTCGGTGTTCCCGTTGGCCTGGCGCCCGCTGCGTGAACGCCCGGCCGATATCGTGCCGCTGGCCGAGCGCCTGTTGAGCAAGCACGTCAATAAAATGAAGCACGCCCAGGCGCGCCTGTCGGCTGAAGCCCAGGCTTGCCTGATCAGTTACCCATGGCCCGGCAACGTGCGCGAACTGGACAACGCAATCCAGCGCGCGCTGATTTTGCAGCAGGGCGGCCTGATCCAGCCCCAGGACTTCTGCCTGGCCGTCGGCGCCGGTAGCGCGCCAATGCCGAGCCTGGCCCCGGCCCCACAGGAAAGCGCCCCGGCCGAGGCCGCTGGCGGTCTTGGCGACGACCTGCGTCGCCGTGAATTCCAGATGATCATCGACACCCTGCGTGCCGAGCGTGGCCGCCGCAAAGAAGCGGCCGAGCGCCTGGGCATCAGCCCGCGCACCCTGCGCTACAAGCTGGCGCAAATGCGCGATGCCGGGATGGATGTGGAAGCATTCCTTTTCGCGAGCTGAGATACACATCAGCTGACAAGGTTTGTCGGCTTTTCTTACGAGTTGCCAAGGAGCTGGCACCCTTGTTGCTACTACCCGTACTAACCGCTGCGTAGTGTCAAAAAATTGCGGGTCGTCGGAGAGAGAAGTTCATGAGCCAAGGTGTTGAGTTCAATCGGTTGATGTTGGATATGCGTTCCATGCAAATGGACGCCATGTCCCAGCCGAAATCCGTCGCACAAGCGCCGGAATTGGGCCAAAGCAGCTTTGCCGATATGCTCGGTCAAGCCATCAACAAAGTCAGCGATACCCAGCAGGCCTCCAGCCAACTGTCGACGGCCTTTGAAATCGGCAAGAGCGGTGTGGACCTCACCGACGTGATGATCGCTTCGCAGAAAGCCAGCGTTTCCTTCCAGGCCTTGACCCAGGTGCGTAACAAGCTGGTTCAGGCTTATCAAGACATCATGCAGATGCCGGTTTAAGGACGAGATTTAAGTCATGGCAGAAGCAGTCGTGGATAACGTACCCGCCAAGACAGACGGCAAACCGCCGCTGTTTGGCCTGTCGTTCCTGGAAAACCTCTCCGAAATGACCATGTTGCGTCAGGTGGGCCTGATGGTCGGCCTGGCTGCCAGCGTGGCAATTGGTTTTGCCGTGGTGTTGTGGTCCCAGCAGCCTGATTACCGGCCGCTCTATGGCAGTCTGGCGGGGATGGACGCCAAGCAGGTCATGGAAACCCTGGCCGCCTCCGATATTGCCTACACCGTCGAGCCCAACTCCGGCGCCTTGCTGGTCAAGGCCGACGACGTCGCCCGTGCCCGCCTGAAGCTGGCCGGCGCGGGCGTGGCGCCGACCGATGGCAACATCGGCTTTGAGATCCTCGACAAAGACCAGGGCCTGGGTACCAGCCAGTTCATGGAAGCCACCCGCTACCGTCGTGGCCTGGAAGGCGAACTGGCGCGCACCATCGCCAGCCTGAATAACGTCAAGGGTGCCCGTGTGCACCTGGCCATCCCGAAAAGCTCGGTATTCGTACGCGATGAGCGCAAGCCCAGCGCCTCGGTACTGGTCGAGCTGTTTGCCGGGCGCTCCCTGGAGCCGGGCCAGGTCCTGGCCATCGTCAATCTGGTGGCGACCAGCGTTCCCGAGTTGAGCAAATCGCAGATCACCGTGGTCGACCAGAAAGGCAACCTGCTTTCCGACCAGGCGGAAAACTCCGCGCTGACCATGGCCGGCAAGCAGTTCGACTACAGCCGCCGCATGGAAAGCATGCTCACCCAGCGCGTGCACAACATCCTGCAGCCGGTACTGGGTAACGACCGCTACAAGGCCGAAGTGTCTGCCGACGTGGACTTCAGCGCTGTCGAGTCGACCTCCGAGCAGTTCAACCCCGACCAGCCGGCCCTGCGCAGCGAGCAATCGACCAGCGAACAGCGCACTGCCGCCAATGGTCCTCCGCAAGGCGTACCCGGCGCCCTGAGCAATCAACCGCCAGCCCCGGCCAGTGCCCCGCAAACCACCGGTGGCGCCGCCGCGACCGCCAGCGCGATCCAGCCCGGCCAGCCGCTGTTGGACGCCAACGGCCAGCAAATCATGGACCCGGCCACCGGCCAGCCAATGCTCGCGCCATACCCGGCTGACAAGCGTCAGCAGTCCACCAAGAACTTCGAGCTGGACCGCTCCATCAGCCACACCAAGCAACAGCAAGGGCGCTTGAACCGCCTGTCGGTGTCGGTGGTGGTGGATGACCAGGTCAAGATCAACGCCGCCAACGGCGAAACCACCCGCGCGCCGTGGACCGCCGATGAATTGGCGCGCTTCACGCGCCTGGTGCAGGACGCCGTGGGCTTCGATGCCAGCCGTGGCGACAGTGTCAGCGTGATCAACATGCCGTTCTCCCTGGAGCGCGCTGAGGTGATCGCCGATATTCCGTTCTACTCTCAACCCTGGTTCTGGGACATCGTCAAACAAGTGCTGGGGGTGTTGTTCATCCTGGTGCTGGTGTTCGGCGTGCTGCGCCCTGTGCTCAACAACATCACCGGCCACGGCAAGAAGCAGCTGGCGCCGTTCGGCGATGTCGAGTTGGGTGGCATGGGCGGCCTGGATGGCGAACTGGCCAACGACCGCGTCAGCCTCGGCGGGCCGCAGAGCATTCTGCTGCCAAGCCCGAGTGAAGGGTATGACGCGCAGTTGAATGCAATCAAAAGTCTGGTGGCAGAAGACCCGGGTCGTGTGGCCCAGGTCGTGAAAGAGTGGATCAACGCAGATGAGTGAGAATCGAGCCTCTGTTGCCAAGCTGACCCGGGTCGACAAAGCCGCCGTGCTGCTGCTGTCCCTGGGTGAGACCGACGCTGCCCAAGTGCTGCGCCATATGGGCCCCAAGGAAGTGCAACGGGTCGGTGTGGCCATGGCGCAGATGCGCAATGTGCACCGCGAGCAAGTCGAGCAGGTGATGAGCGAGTTCGTCGAGATCGTCGGCGACCAGACCAGCCTGGGTGTCGGCTCCGACAGCTACATCCGCAAGATGCTCACCTCGGCCCTGGGCGAAGACAAAGCCAACGGCCTGATCGACCGCATCCTGCTGGGCGGCAACACCAGCGGCCTCGACAGCCTCAAGTGGATGGAACCGCGGGCGGTGGCGGACGTGATCCGTTACGAGCACCCGCAGATCCAGGCGATCGTCGTGGCCTACCTGGACCCGGACCAGGCCGGCGAAGTGCTCGGCCATTTCGACCACAAGGTGCGCCTGGACATCATCCTGCGCGTCTCGTCGTTGAATACCGTGCAACCGGCGGCCTTGAAAGAACTGAACACCATTCTGGAGAAGCAGTTCTCCGGCAACTCCAACGCGGCCCGTACCACCCTGGGTGGTATCAAGCGCGCGGCCGACATCATGAACTTCCTCGACAGCTCGGTGGAAGGCCAGTTGATGGACTCGATCCGCGAGATCGACGACACCCTGTCGGTGCAGATCGAAGACCTCATGTTCGTGTTCAACAACCTGTCCGATGTCGACGACCGTGGCATCCAGGCGTTGCTGCGTGAAGTGTCCTCCGATGTGCTGGTGCTGGCCCTCAAGGGCTCGGACGAGGGCGTCAAGGAAAAGATCTTCAAGAACATGTCCAAGCGTGCCTCGGAACTGTTGCGCGACGACCTCGAAGCCAAGGGTCCGGTGCGCGTCAGCGACGTGGAAACCGCACAGAAAGAAATCCTCACCATTGCCCGCCGTATGGCCGAAGCTGGAGAAATCGTTCTCGGCGGGAAGGGCGGCGAAGAAATGATTTAAGGCGCAGCGCATGTCGAACAATGATGAGACGCCCAGCGATCTGATTCGCGCCCGGGACGTCGGCGGGTTCGACGTCTGGTCGCTGCCCAGCTTCGACCCGCATAAGCCTGAGCCCGAGCCTGAGCCGGTCGAAGAAGTGCCGGTGGAGATGGAAGAAGTGCCCCTGGACGAAGTCCAGCCACTGACCCTTGAAGAGCTCGAAAGCATCCGCCAGGAGGCTTACAACGAAGGCTTTGCCACCGGCGAGAAAGAAGGGTTTCACAGCACCACGCTCAAGGTCCGCCAGGAAGCTGACGCGGCCCTGAGTGCCAAGCTGGCCAGCCTGGAACGCCTGATGGGCAGCCTGTTCGCGCCGATTGCCGAGCAGGATTCGCAGTTGGAAAAGTCCATGGTGGGCCTGGTGGAGCACATCTCCCGCCAGGTTATCCAGCGTGAGCTGGTGCTGGACTCCAGCCAGATTGAAAGCGTGATGCGCGAAGCCCTCAAGTTGCTGCCCCTGGGCGTTGGCAATGTGCGGCTGTACATCAACCCCCAGGATTTCGAGCAGGTCAAAGCCTTGCGCGAGCGCCATGAGGAGACTTGGCGGATTGTCGAGGATGCCGCGTTGCAGCCTGGCGGTTGCCGGGTCGAGACCGAGCACAGTCGTATCGACGCTACGGTCGAGACGCGCATTGCGCAGATCATGGCCAAGCTGTTCGACCAGTTGCACGAGCAGGTGCTGCATCCGGCGGCGCCCGACCTGAGCATCGACCTGGACGCCCCGGATGCGCCTTGACCGCACCAGCTTCGCCAAACGCCTGGGCGCTTATGCCGAAGCCACCGAGTTGCCCGGCCAACCGATCCTTGAGGGCCGCCTGCTGCGCATGGTCGGCCTGACCCTCGAAGCCGAGGGCCTGCGCGCCGCCATGGGCAGCCGCTGCCTGGTGATCAACGATGACAGCTACCACCCGGTGCAGGTGGAAGCGGAAGTCATGGGCTTTTCCGGCAGCAAGATATTCCTGATGCCGGTGGGCAGTCTCGCCGGTATCGCACCGGGGGCGCGGGTCGTGCCACTGGCCGATACCGGGCGCCTGCCGATGGGCATGAGCATGCTCGGCCGGGTGCTCGACGGCGCCGGCCGCGCCCTCGACGGCAAGGGCGGGATGAAGGCCGAAGACTGGGTGCCGATGGATGGCCCGACCATCAACCCGCTCAAGCGCAACCCCATCAGCCAGCCACTGGACGTGGGTATTCGTTGTATCAACGGTTTATTGACGGTTGGTCGCGGCCAGCGCCTGGGCCTGTTCGCCGGTACCGGTGTGGGCAAGAGTGTGCTGCTGGGCATGATGACGCGCTTTACCGAGGCCGACATTATCGTGGTCGGCCTGATCGGCGAGCGGGGCCGTGAGGTCAAGGAGTTCATCGAGCATATCCTCGGTGAAGAGGGCCTCAAGCGCTCGGTCGTGGTGGCCTCGCCGGCGGACGATGCGCCGCTGATGCGTCTGCGTGCGGCTATGTACTGCACGCGGATTGCCGAATATTTTCGCGACAAGGGCAAGAATGTCCTGTTGCTGATGGACTCCCTCACCCGTTTCGCCCAGGCTCAGCGGGAAATCGCCCTGGCCATTGGCGAGCCGCCGGCAACCAAGGGCTATCCGCCATCGGTATTTGCCAAGCTGCCCAAGCTGGTGGAGCGGGCGGGTAATGCCGAGGCCGGTGGTGGCTCGATCACGGCGTTCTACACCGTACTCTCTGAAGGCGATGACCAGCAGGACCCGATTGCCGACTCGGCGCGGGGTGTGCTCGACGGGCATATCGTGCTGTCCCGGCGCCTGGCCGAGGAAGGGCACTACCCGGCCATTGATATCGAAGCGTCCATCAGCCGGGTGATGCCGTCGGTGGTCAGCGCCGAGCATATGACCCGCGCCCAGCAGTTCAAGCAGTTGTGGTCGCGCTACCAACAGAGCCGCGACCTGATCAGCGTGGGGGCCTATGTGGCCGGTGGCGACCGCGAGACCGACCTGGCGATTGCCCTGCAACCGCAACTGGTGACCTACCTGCGCCAGGGCCTGAACGACAATATCAGCATGGCCGAAAGCGAAGCGCACCTGGCGTCGGTGTTCGCCCCTGCGCCTGGCGGTTAACCGGCCATGGCAACCAGTCGCGCCGCGCGCCTTGCTCCCGTGGTGGAGATGGCCGAAAGCGCCGAACGCACCGCCGCCCAGCGCCTGGGGCATTTCCAGGGCCAGGTGCGCCTGGCCGAGAGCAAGCTCGGTGACCTGGAGCGCTTTCGCGGCGAATACCAGCAGCAGTGGATTGACCGCGGCAGCAAGGGTGTTTCCGGGCAGTGGCTGATGAACTATCAGCACTTTCTCAACCAGTTGGAAAGCGCCGTCGGCCAGCAGCGCCAGAGCCTGGCCTGGCACCAGAACAACCTCGACAAAGCCCGCGAAGGCTGGCAACAGGCCTACGCCCGGGTCGAGGGCTTGCGCAAGCTGGTGCAGCGTTACATCGATGAGGCGCGGGCCCTGGAGGACAAGCGCGAGCAGAAGTTGCTCGATGAACTGTCCCAGCGCCTGCCGCGCCAGGATCAGTACTAGCCGCGTCGGTAGGCAAAAATTGCGATAGCCATGAGTATCTACGCGACTTGCTCTTTTTGGGTTGTTGGGGGGGGTGTACATATCCATTGCTGCGGTTATGGCGGCTATTGGTTCCGCCCTTACGGCGGGTCACTTTTGGAAAAGAGCCCCAAAAGTAACCAAAAGGGCTCTTGCCCCACCACTCGGCACCTCGCCCAGGCTCGGTGTGCCCGTCATCCGACATTGATTTGGGGGGCCGCCGCGCTGGGCCATCCATGGCCCAGCGCGGCTAACCCGGCGTCCTGCCGGGTTACCCCCCAAATCAATATCGGATGACGGCCAGCGTGGTTTAACGGGGCGCCTCAGATCAAAAGCAAAGCGAGGCGGCCTGACAGCCGACCTGATCGTCTAGGCGTACGCTTATACCTGTGGGAGCTGGCTTGCCTGCGATGGCGGCGTACCAGCCAATACATTTATCGACTGATACGCCGCCATCGCAGGCAAGCCAGCTCCCACAGGGGAAGGCAGCTTCGCGCACTGGCTCTGCTTTTGATCTGGCTTTTGATCTTGATCTCAGGCGCCCCGTTAAACCACGATGGCCGCAGGCAGGTATTGCGCAGTGGGTACCCCGGCATGGATGCCGGGGTAGCCGCGACACGGCCATGGATGGCCGATCGCGGCGGGCCCACGGAGCAATGCCTGACTGCGGGCATGCCGAGCCTAGGCGAGGCACCGAGTGGTGGGGCAAAAGCGCTTTGGTTACTTTCGCGCTCTTCGAAAGTGACCCGCCGTAAGGGGGAACCAATAGCCGCCATGACCGCAGCAACGGATATGCACACACCCCCAACAACCAAAAAAGAGCAGTTGTGTAGATACTCATGCTGCGATATCGGCGGATCCGTCGCTCATTTTTTCTGATAAACCGCTATCGCAGGCAAGCCCACACCACACAAGCGCACCGCACATTTGATTGCGTTTGTTGCCCACTCTCCGATCACCTGCTAAACCTTGTTGCACATACCCACGACAAGGAAGCAGTCGTATGTCAGTCGAGTCAGAAGTATCCCTGGATGGGAAGAAATTGACGATCGCAATCAAGGGCCGGTTCGATTTCGGCAGTCATCAATCCTTTCGTGATTCCTATGAGCGGTTCTACAAGGTTCCCGAAACCTACGTCGTGGACTTGAAAGAGGCCACTTACCTCGACAGCTCGGCCCTGGGCATGTTGCTGCTGTTGCGTGATCACGCTGGTGATGACGCGGATGTGCGCGTGATCAACAGCAACTCCGATGTGCGCAAGATCCTCGCTATCTCCAACTTCGACAAACTGTTCGACATCAGTTGAGTGCCCAGGCTCTGGACACCCTCACGGTACTGATCGCCGAGGACAGCGCTGCCGACCGGCTGCTGCTGTCGAGCATCGTGCGACGCCAGGGGCATCGGGTGCTCAGTGCCAGTAATGGCCAGGAAGCGGTCGAGGTGTTCGCTCGTGAGCGTCCGCAACTGGTGTTGATGGATGCACTGATGCCGGTGATGGACGGCTTCGAGGCGGCCCGGCGGATCAAGCAGTTGGCCGGCGAGGCGCTGGTGCCGATCATTTTTCTCACCTCTCTGCGTGAGAGCGAAGCCTTGGCGCGCTGCCTGGATGCCGGTGGCGATGACTTCCTGGCCAAGCCCTATAACCAGATCATCCTGGCCGCGAAGATCAACGCCATGGACCGCCTGCGTCGGTTGCAGGCCACCGTGCTTGAGCAGCGCGACCAGATCGCCCGTCACCATGACTACCTGCTGCATGAGCAACGGGTGGCCAAGGCGGTGTTCGATAAGGTCGCCCACTCTGGCTGCCTGAACGCGGCGCACAATATCCGTTACCTGCAATCGCCCTATGCGCTGTTCAATGGCGACCTGCTGCTGGCGGCCTATACGCCGTCGGGCGATATGCATGTGCTGCTGGGCGACTTCACCGGGCATGGCTTGCCGGCGGCGGTCGGCGCAATGCCCCTGGCCGAGGTGTTCTACGGCATGACCGCCAAGGGCTATGGCCTGGCGCAGACCCTGCGGGAGATGAACGCCAAGCTCAAACGCATCCTGCCGGTGGATATGTTCTGTTGTGCCACGCTGTTGTGTCTCAGTGACCAGCGGCGGGTGGTGGAGGTATGGAACGGCGGCATGCCTGATGGCTATGTGCATGAAGTGGCCACGGGGCGGCGCACGCCGCTGGTGTCGCGGCATTTACCCCTGGGCGTGCTGGCGCCCGAGGCCTTTGACGACCGCACCGAGGTCTGGCCCATGGCCTTGGGCGACCGGGTGTTCTTGCTGTCCGATGGGGTGATTGATACCGCCGATGCCAACGACCAGTTGTTTGGGGTCGAGCGCCTGCGACGGGTGTTTGCCGCCAACCGCGAGCCTGAGCAGCTGTTTTTTGAAATCGAACAGGCGCTTGCCGCATTCCGAGGGCAGGTGCGGGACGATATCAGCCTGGTCGAAATCACCCTGCTGGCCGAGCAATCGCTGTTGGCGCCCCCCCTGCAGTACACCGACAGCGGCCAGTCCTGCCCGCTGGACTGGTCGGTGAGTTTCGAGTTTCGTGCCGAGACCCTCAAGCGTTACAACCCATTGCCATACCTGTTGCAGTTACTCCTGGAAATACATGGCCTGCGCGGCCAGAGCGGAGCGCTGTACAGTGTCATGGCCGAGCTGTACTCCAATGCCCTGGAGCATGGCGTGCTGGGCCTGGACTCCCGACTCAAACGCGATGTGCAGGGCTTTGCCAGCTATTATCGCCAGCGCAATGAGCGGCTCGACCAGTTGAACAGCGGCCACGTGCGTGTGCATGTGAACGTGGTTCCAACCGAGGCGGGTGGTTGCCTGAGCCTGCGTATCGAAGACAGCGGCGCCGGGTTCGATGTCGAAACAGTCCTGGCGCGGCCGTTGGATATCGACCGTCTGTCCGGACGCGGGCTGAACCTGGTCCGGCAACTGAGCAGCAATGTACGTTGGACAGATGGCGGGCGCAGTGTGTGCGTGGAGTTTTGCTGGGAGGCTCTGGCATAATCCGTCGATTCTTGATCAAGGAGCGAACAAGTGACGCAGATACATATGGACCCTGAAGTGTTGGTGGGTTTGCAGGAAGTGATGGAGGGTGAATACCCCCACTTGCTCGACACCTTCCTCGATGACTCGCAAAAGCGCGTTGAAGCGTTGCGCAAGGCGCGCGATGACGCCAAGGCCCTGGGGCGTATCGCCCACAGCTTCAAGGGCAGCAGCGGCAACCTCGGTGCGGTGCGCCTGGCGCTGTTGTGCCAGCGACTGGAGGCTGAGTCGGCCAAGGAAGAGGTTACCGACCTGGGCAAACTGGTCGACCAGATTGATCACGAGTTTGCGTTGGTCAAGCCGCTGTATGAGTCGGAGCGCCAGCGCTTCTAGGCTCGGCAGGCCCGCCCTGAAAATCTGGCCCGACTTTTGCTATCTATCTTCTGCCTGCGCCCTCGACCCTGCGCAGCGGAGACCTGACTTATGCCTCTAGCCCCCAACTCGCTCCTGCAAGCCGCTCCTGCGGTCAAGCCCCAGGCGTCCTCCGCGAATGCGCAGGCAACGGCCGCAGACACGCGGGCCAAAGCGCCAGGCTTTGCACAGGTGTTCGCCAAGGAGTCCAAGGCGACCCCGGCCAAGGCTGCGGATATGGCGCCCAAGCCGAGCCATGACAAGCCAGCCAGCACCAGCGCCAAGAAAGATGTTGGCAGCGACAAGCCTGCCGCTGGCACTCCAGCGGTTGCCGATAGCGGCAAGACTTTGCCTGCCACGCCGCCCGCCAAGGCCGACGCGGCAGCCCCCAGCGATGACGACAAAGGCGCGGACAAGGATCTGGCGCAAGCCCAGCCGCCAGTGGTCGATCCGGCCTCGATCGCGGCGCTGACACCCGCTCCGGTAGCGGTCCAGGCCGCTGTAGCGGATGACGCCACCACGCCGTTGCTGGTGACCACCCCTGCGGTCGCTGAAGAGGTCGTGCCTTTCGACCCCGAAGCTGACCCACTGGACTCATTGCCAGCCGTGCGCCTGGCGATGGAGCAGGGCGGTCATGTGTCCGCCAGCAGCCAGGCAGCGCAAAAGAACCTGCCGACCCAGGCTGAACCCACCGCCGCGCAGAACTTCAGCAACGGCCTGGCGGCCATGGTTGACCAGCAGGCGGCCAAGGACAGCACCGACCAGGGTGGCGAGAAGGCTTTCAGCGGCCTGATCGAAGATGGCCTCAAGGACTTGAAGGGCGCGAGCAGTGACACCCGCGTCGATGACTTCGCCAATCGCCTGGCCGCCTTGACCCAGGCTGCCACCCCCAAGACCACCAACGCCTTGCCCCTGAATAACCAGCCGCTGGCCATGCATCAGGGTGGCTGGACCGAGGAGGTGGTTAACCGGGTCATGTACCTGTCCAGCGCCAACCTCAAATCTGCCGATATCCAATTGCAGCCGGCCGAACTGGGACGCCTGGATATCCGCGTGAACATCACCGCCGACCAGCAGGCCCAAGTGAACTTCATGAGCGGCCATGCCGCCGTGCGCGAGGCCCTGGAAAGCCAGTCCGGGCGCCTGCGGGAAATGTTCGCCCAGCAGGGCATGGGCCAGGTCGACGTGAACGTGTCCGACCAGTCCCGTGGCTGGCAGGGCCAGGGTCAGGAGCAACAGCAGAACCAGGCGCGAGGTGTCAGTGGCAGTGGTGGACACAGCGATGGGCAGGACGCAGGCCTTGCGGGCGAAGTCACTGAAGTGGCGGCACCGATAGCCCAATCCGTCATCGGCTCCAGCGCCGTGGACTACTACGCCTGACCTGAGGTCAACACCGATCAAAATGTGGGAGCGGGCTTGCTCGCGATAGCGGTATGTCAGTTACCTAGTTGCTGGCTGATCTAGCGCTATCGCGAGCAAGCCCGCTCCCACATTGGTTTTGCGCTGTTGCTGAAATCCGTGACAACTCTGGCATAACACTTGCTCTTGCCTTCCCGTGGATCTATGAAACCCCGAATAGTGACGGATTATTGGCATGGCGAAGAGTGACGACGCAGCGACAGCAACAGTACCTGCAGCAGGCAAGGGCAAGCTCAAGATGATCCTGCTGATTGTCGTGGCCTTGTTATTGGCCATTGGCGTGTCGGTGGGGGCTACCTGGTACTTTATGCACAGTGCCCAGAGCAAGCCGGTACCTGTGGCCGAGACCGCCAGCAACGTCAAGCAACCGGCAATCTTCGAGCAGATGCTCCCGGCCTTTGTTGCCAACTACAACCAGAACGGTCGGCAACGCTACCTGCAGGTGAGCATTACCTTGCAGGCGCGCAACCAGGCGGACATGGATGCGCTCAAGGTGCATATGCCGGTGATCCGCAACAACCTGGTGATGCTGTTCTCCGGGCAGAGTTTCGACAGCCTGGCCACCCCCGTGGGCCAGGAAATGCTGCGCCAGAAAGTCACTGCCAGCGTGCAGGAAGTGGCCCAGAAAGAATTGGGCAAAGTCGTGGTCGAGCAGGCGCTCTTCACTAATTTCGTATTGCAGTAGGATCACGACATGGCCGTGCAAGACCTGCTGTCCCAGGATGAAATCGATGCGCTGTTGCATGGTGTCGACGATGGTCTGGTACAGACCGAAATGGCTGCCGAGCCCGGCAGCGTCAAAAGTTATGACCTGACCAGCCAGGATCGCATCGTCCGCGGACGCATGCCGACCCTGGAAATGATCAACGAACGTTTTGCCCGCTACACCCGTATCAGCATGTTCAACATGCTGCGCCGTTCGGCGGACGTGGCGGTGGGCGGCGTGCAGGTGATGAAGTTTGGCGAGTACGTGCATTCGCTGTACGTGCCCACCAGCCTCAACCTGGTCAAGATCAAGCCCCTGCGTGGCACCGCGCTGTTCATCCTCGACGCCAAGCTGGTGTTCAAGCTGGTGGACAACTTCTTCGGCGGTGACGGCCGTCACGCCAAGATCGAAGGCCGTGAATTCACGCCTACCGAGTTGCGCGTGGTGCGCATGGTGCTGGAACAGGCCTTTATCGACTTGAAGGAAGCCTGGCAGGCGATCATGGAAGTCAATTTCGAGTACATCAACTCGGAAGTGAACCCGGCCATGGCCAACATCGTCGGGCCCAGCGAAGCCATTGTGGTCTCCACTTTCCACATCGAACTCGATGGCGGCGGCGGCGACCTGCACGTGACCATGCCGTATTCGATGATCGAGCCGGTGCGCGAGATGCTCGATGCGGGCTTCCAGTCTGACCTGGACGACCAGGACGAGCGCTGGGTCAAGGCCCTGCGCGAAGACTTGCTGGACGTTGACGTACCGCTGAGCGCCACCGTAGCGCGCCGCCAGCTGCGCCTGCGGGACATTTTGCATATGCAGCCGGGGGATGTGATCCCCGTCGAACTGCCAGACGAATTGATTATGCGCGCCAATGGCGTGCCGTCGTTCAAGGTCAAGCTCGGTTCCCACAAAGGGAACCTGGCGTTGCAAGTGGTTGAGCCGATCAACCGTCGCTGATGCATCCCCTAATTGATGATTTTTGCTGCGCCGAGGACATGTAATGGCTACCGAACACGAAAACACTTCCGCCGAAGACCAGGCCCTGGCTGACGAATGGGCGGCTGCCCTGGAAGAAACCGGCGATGCCAGCCAGGACGATATCGACGCCTTGCTGGCGGCCGATGCCGCCACCCCGCCAGTGGGCAATCGCCTGCCTATGGAAGAGTTTGGCAGCGTGCCGAAGAACCATGAGCCGGTCTCGCTGGATGGGCCCAACCTGGACGTGATCCTCGATATCCCGGTGTCGATCTCCATGGAAGTGGGCAGCACCGAAATCAATATCCGTAACCTGCTGCAACTTAACCAGGGGTCGGTGATCGAACTCGACCGCCTGGCCGGCGAGCCGCTGGATGTGCTGGTCAACGGCACGCTGATCGCCCATGGCGAAGTGGTGGTGGTCAACGAGAAGTTCGGCATCCGCCTGACGGACGTGATCAGCCCCAGCGAACGTATCAAGAAGCTGCGCTGAGATGAGTCGCCGGTGGTTGGGACTGTTGTGGGCGTTGCCGCTGGCCGTGATGGCGGCTGAACCGGTGGCCCAGGTCGCCGCGCCGGCCGCCGGCAGCAGCGTGACTGGGCAATTGACTCAGTTGGTGCTGGGCCTGTTGCTGGTGGTGGGGTTGATCTTTTTCCTCGCCTGGCTGTTGCGCCGGGTGCAGCGCATTGGTCCGGGCAATGCCCAGGTCATCGAACTGGTGGGATCGCGGGCCCTGGGGCCGCGTGATCGCCTGGTACTGGTGCAGGTGGGCGAAGAGCAGATCCTGCTCGGTCTCACCCCTGGCCGGATTACCCCGTTGCACGTGCTCAAGCATCCCGTGAGCGTGGCCCAGACCGAGGCCGCCACACCGGAGTTCGCCCAGCGCCTGATGGAGCTGATGGGCAAGGACCAGAAGGATAAGAAGTAATGCGCGTTCTATTGGCGCTCATGCTGTTACTGGCAGCGCCCCTGGCGTTCGGCGCCGACCCGTTGTCGATCCCGGCGATCACCCTGGGCACCAATGCGGCCGGGGCCCAGGAGTATTCGGTCAGCCTGCAGATCCTGCTGATCATGACGGCGCTGAGTTTTATCCCGGCCTTCGTCATGCTCATGACCAGCTTCACCCGGATCATCATCGTGTTCTCGATCCTGCGCCAGGCCCTGGGCCTGCAGCAGACCCCATCGAACCAGATCCTTACCGGCATGGCGCTGTTTCTGACGCTGTTTATCATGGCGCCGGTATTCGACAAGGTGAACCAGCAAGCCCTGCAACCCTACCTGGCGGAGAAAATGACCGCCCAGGACGCGGTGGAAAAGGCCCAGGGCCCGATCAAGGACTTTATGCTGTCCCAGACCCGCTCCAGCGACCTGGAACTGTTTGTGCGCCTGTCCAAGCGCACCGATATCGCCAGCCCGGATCAGGCGCCCTTGACCATCCTGGTACCGGCGTTCGTCACCTCGGAGCTCAAAACGGCATTCCAGATCGGCTTCATGATCTTTATTCCGTTCCTGATCATCGACCTGGTGGTGGCCAGTGTGCTGATGGCCATGGGTATGATGATGCTGTCGCCGCTGATTATCTCGTTGCCGTTCAAGATCATGCTGTTTGTACTGGTGGATGGGTGGGCGCTGATTATCGGCACCCTGGCTGGCAGTTTTGGCGGGGTTTAGCGCATGACACCTGAAGTCGCAGTCGACCTGTTCCGTGAAGCCCTGTGGCTGACCACCGTGATGGTCGCCGTGCTGGTGGTGCCCAGCCTGTTGGTGGGCCTGCTGGTGGCGATGTTTCAGGCCGCCACCCAGATCAACGAACAGACCTTGAGCTTCCTTCCGCGCCTGTTGGTGATGCTGGTCACCCTGATC
This sequence comes from Pseudomonas sp. DD1, assembly GCF_044510355.1. NCBI lineage: Bacteria > Pseudomonadati > Pseudomonadota > Gammaproteobacteria > Pseudomonadales > Pseudomonadaceae > Pseudomonas > Pseudomonas sp. DD1. Next base: position 254,150 of record NZ_MSAJ01000038.1, read on the forward strand.
GTGGCCGGCCCCTGGCTGGTGCAAAGTTTCATGGAATACATCCTGCAGTTGTACGGCAGTATTCCGCAGTTGATTGGCTGACCCGATGCAGTCCTTGCTGGCGTTGACCGACACTCAGATCAGCACCTGGGTGGCCTCGTTTATCCTGCCGATGTTTCGCGTGGGCGCCTTGTTGATGACCATGCCGGTGTTCGGGACCACCCTGGTGCCCAAGCGCATACGGCTGTTTTTCACGGTGGCGATTACCGTGGTCATCGTGCCGGTACTGCCACCGATGCCGCCGGTCAATGCCCTGGACCTCAGTGCGCTGCTGCTGATCGCCGAACAGATTCTGATCGGTGCCTTGATGGGTTTCTCCCTGACCCTGTTTTTCCAGTCCTTCGTGATTGCCGGGCAAATCGTCTCGATCCAGATGGGCATGGGCTTCGCGTCCATGGTCGACCCTACCAACGGCGTGTCGGTGGCCGTGATCGGGCAGTTCCTGACCATGCTGGTGACCCTCCTGTTTTTGGCCATGAACGGTCATCTGGTGGCCTTTGAAATCCTTACCGAGAGTTTCACCACCTTACCGGTGGGCGAGGGCTTGATCGTCAACCACTTCTGGGAAGTGGTCGGGCGCCTCAGTTGGGTGCTGGGCGCGGCGTTGTTGCTGGTATTGCCGGCGATCACCGCGCTGCTGGTGGTCAACATCGCCTTTGGGGTGATGACCCGCGCCGCGCCGCAACTGAACATCTTCGCCATTGGTTTCCCGCTGACCCTGGTGTTGGGCATGGGGATTTTCTGGATCGGCCTGGCCGACATTCTCAATCAGTATCAACCGCTGGCCAGTGACGCCTTGCAGTTTTTACGTGATCTGGCACGGGCGCGCTGAGCCATGGCCGAGAGCGAGAGTGGTCAGGACAAAACAGAAGACCCCACGGAGAAACGTAAAAAAGACTCCAGGGAAAAGGGCGAGATCGCCCGTTCCAAAGAGCTCAACACCCTGGCGGTGATGCTCGCCGGGGCCGGTGGCCTGCTGATCTACGGCGGCGGCCTGGCCCAGGACCTGATGGAGATCATGAAGCACAATTTCTCCCTACCCAGGGATGTGCTGCTGGACCCGCGCGCCATGGGCATCTACCTGCTGCACTCGGGGAAAATCGCGATCCTGGCCGCGCAACCGGTGCTGATCACGTTGTTGCTGGCGGCAATCATCGGGCCTATCTCCCTGGGGGGCTGGCTGTTTGCGGCCGGCAGCCTGGCGCCCAAATTCAGCCGGATGAACCCCGGGGCCGGGATCAAGCGCATGTTCTCCGCCAAGGCGTTGGTGGAGTTGCTCAAGGCCCTGGCGAAGTTCTTTATCATCCTGTTCGTGGCGCTGGTGGTGTTGAAGTCCGATATCGACGACTTGCTGCGCATCGCCCATGAACCGCTGGAGCTGGCAATCATCCACAGCGTGCAACTGGTGGGCTGGAGCTCATTGTGGATGGCGTGTGGCCTGATCCTGATTGCCGCAGTGGATGCGCCGATCCAGCTGTGGGAAAGCCACAAGAAACTGCTGATGACCAAGCAGGAAGTGCGCGACGAGCATAAGGATCAGGAAGGCAAGCCGGAAGTGAAGCAGCGGATTCGCCAGCTGCAGCGCGAAATGTCCCAGCGCAAGATGATGGCCTCGGTGCCCGACGCCGACGTGGTCATCACCAACCCGACCCACTACGCCGTGGCGCTCAAGTACGACGCAGAGAAGGGCGGCGCGCCGCTGCTGCTGGCCAAGGGCAGCGACTTCACTGCCTTGAAAATCCGCGAAATCGCCCAGGCCAATGACATCCTGCTGCTGGAATCGCCGGCGCTGGCGCGTTCGATCTTCTACTCCACTGACCTCGACCACGAGATCCCGGCCGGGTTGTACCTGGCGGTGGCCCAGGTGTTGGCCTACGTGTATCAGATCCGCCAATACCGTGCCGGCAAGGGTAAGCGTCCGGATCCGCTCAAGGACTTGCCGATTCCGCCGGATTTGCGTCGCGATTCCTGAGTCTTCTGCTGCCTCTTCCGACGCTATCGCGGGTAAGCCCGGCTCCCACATTTGATCGCATTCCAATGTGGGAGCCGGGCTTACCCGCGATGGCGTCGGAACAGATGCTTGCCGTTCGTCCAGCTCCCTCCCGACCTGTCAACTTTGACAGTAGCCAGCCCCCGTGCAGGGCGCTTTGATAGACCGGGAACATGCGGATTCGGGAGAACGGCAATGGCAACGGGCACAGTGAAGTGGTTTACCGATTCAAAGGGCTTTGGATTCATCACACAAGACGCCGGAGGAGAGGACCTGTTTGTGCACTTCTCGGACATTCAAAGCAGCGGCTTCAAGTCGCTGGCGGAGGGCCAGAAGGTGGAATATGAAGTTGTAGAGGGTCCGAAAGGCAAGCAGGCATCAAACGTGCGTCCACTCTGATGATCGTTCCCACGCTCCTGCGTGGGAACGATCTCGTCCCTGAAGCAAAAGTTGGAAGGCTTCTTGCAATACCGCCTTCAGGACGCCTCTCGGCGTCAAAAGTTTGCTTCAAGGTGACGAGGAATACCGGTGGATCGCTCTAATATGTTCAGCACAGCCCGTGGCACCCTGGCAGACCTCTCGCGAGGCAATCTGGGCGTGCCGCTGTTGCTGTTGGTCATGCTGGCAATGATGATGTTGCCGATGCCGCCGTTCCTGCTGGACGTGTTCTTCACCTTCAACATTGCCCTGTCCATCGTCGTTCTGCTGGTCTGCGTGTACGCCCTGCGTCCTTTGGATTTTGCGGTCTTCCCCACCATTTTGCTGGTTGCCACGCTGCTGCGCCTGGCCCTTAACGTGGCCTCTACGCGGGTGGTGATGCTGCACGGCCAGGACGGCCACGCCGCCGCCGGTAAGGTGATCCAGGCCTTCGGCGAGGTGGTGATCGGCGGCAACTATGTGGTCGGTATCGTGGTGTTCGCGATCCTGATGATCATCAACTTCGTGGTGGTGACCAAGGGTGCTGGGCGGATTTCCGAGGTGAGCGCGCGTTTTACCCTCGACGCCATGCCCGGCAAGCAAATGGCGATCGACGCCGACCTCAACGCCGGCCTGATCGACCAGAACCAGGCCAAGTCCCGCCGCTCGGAAGTGGCCCAGGAGGCCGAGTTCTACGGCTCCATGGACGGCGCCAGCAAGTTCGTGCGCGGCGACGCCATTGCCGGCCTGCTGATTCTGTTTATCAACCTGATCGGCGGCATGGCGGTCGGTATCTTCCAGCACGGCATGACCTTCGGCGATGCGGGCAAGGTGTACGCCTTGCTGACCATCGGTGACGGTTTGGTGGCGCAATTGCCATCACTGTTGTTATCTACAGCTGCGGCGATCATGGTGACCCGTGCGTCCGGCTCCGAAGACATGGGCAAGCAGATCAACCGCCAGATGTTCGCTTCGCCCAAGGCCCTGGCCGTGGCGGCCGGCATTATGGCAATCATGGGCATTGTGCCGGGCATGCCGCATTTCTCCTTCCTGACCATGGCCGCCCTGGCCGCCGGCGGGGCGTACTTGTTCTGGAAGAAGCAAAACACCATCAAGGTCCAGGCCTTGAAAGAGGTGGAGCGCCAGCAAGACCTGCTGCCATCGCCGGCCCGCGCCCAGGAAACCAAGGAGCTGGGCTGGGATGACGTGACCCCCATCGACATGATCGGCCTGGAAGTCGGCTACCGCCTGATTCCTCTGGTGGACCGCAACCAGGGCGGCCAGTTGCTGGCGCGGATCAAGGGCGTGCGCAAGAAGCTGTCCCAGGACCTGGGCTTTTTGATGCCCACCGTGCATATCCGCGACAACCTCGACCTGGCCCCCAGCGCCTACCGCCTGACGCTGATGGGCGTGACCCTGGCCGAAGCCGAGATCTACCCCGACCGCGAACTGGCGATCAACCCCGGCCAGGTATTCGGCACCCTCAGCGGCATAACCGCCAAAGATCCGGCTTTTGGCCTGGACGCGGTGTGGATCGAAGTCAGCCAGCGTAGCCAGGCACAGTCCCTGGGTTACACCGTGGTCGACGCCAGCACCGTGGTCGCCACGCACCTCAACCAGATTCTGTACAAGCACTCCCACGAGCTGATTGGTCACGAAGAAGTCCAGCAACTCATGCAATTGCTGGCCAAAGCCTCGCCTAAGCTGGCTGAAGAGCTTGTGCCGGGGGTATTGTCGCTGTCGCAACTGCTCAAGGTGTTGCAAGCGCTGTTGGCCGAACAGGTGCCGGTGCGGGACATTCGCAGCATTGCCGAGGCTGTCGCCAACAATGCCGCCAAGAGTCAAGATACTGCCGCGTTGGTAGCGGCGGTGCGCGTCGGATTGTCGCGTGCAATCGTCCAAAGCATTGTAGGGCTTGACTCTGAGCTGCCTGTAATCACCTTGGAACCAAGGTTGGAACAAATATTGCTCAATAGTATCCAGAAGGCAGGGCAAGGCCAGGAAGAGGGCGTTCTGCTGGAACCAAGCATGGCTGAAAAGCTGCAGCGTTCGTTGATCGACGCCGCACAGCGCCAGGAAATGCAGGGCCAACCGGTGATTCTGCTGGTGGCAGGCCCCGTCCGAGCGATGTTGTCGCGGTTTGGACGCCTGGCAGTACCGAATTTGCACGTTTTGGCTTACCAGGAAATTCCTGACAATAAGCAAGTGACTATCGTCGCGACAGTAGGGCCCAACGGCTGAGGTAGTGGGTTATGCAAGTAAAGCGTTTTTTCGCCGCCGATATGCGTCAGGCCATGAAGCTGGTTCGTGATGAGCTGGGCGCCGACGCGGCTATTATCGGTAACCGTCGCATTGCCGGCGGTGTCGAGCTGACGGCTGCCCTGGATTACAAACCCCAGGCCCTGGCGCCGCGTGTACCGAACATGGAACTCGAAGACGAGTTGCGCAAGACCGCCTCGCGTATTGTCTCGGCCCAGGCCGAACTGAGCATGCGGGGCGACAGCGATGCGACCACTAATCGCCAATTGTTTGCCGGCCTGCCGCTGACGGCGGCCGAGCCACTGGTAGAGCCGACTTTTGTCGAGCCGCCACGTCCCGCCGCGCCAGCACCGGCCGCTGCGGTTGACCAGCGCGTGTTTGACTCGATGCGTTTTGAACTCAATGGCCTGCGCGAGCTTTTGGAAGTGCAGTTGGGCTCGCTGGCCTGGAACCAGTTGCAGGGCAGCAAGCCGCAACAGGCTAACCTCTGGCGCCGCCTGCAACGCATTGGCCTGTCCGGCCCGTTGTCCCGCGACCTGCTGGAGCTGACCACCGGCATTGAAGAACCTCGCCAAGCCTGGCGCATGTTGCTGGCGCACCTGGCGCGGATGATCCAGACCCCGGAAATCGAACCCCTTGAAGAAGGTGGCGTGATTGCCATGGTCGGCCCTGCCGGCATGGGCAAGACCACCACCCTGGCCAAGCTGGCCGCCCGTTATGTTCTCAAGTACGGCGCCCACAACATTGCCCTGGTGAGCATGGACAGCTACCGCATCGGCGCGCAGGAACAGCTCAAGACCCTGGGCCGGATCCTCAATGTGCCGGTGACCCATGTCGACCCGGGCCAGTCCCTGGCCAACGCCCTCGACCCACTGCTGCGCAAGCGCGTGGTGCTGATTGATACCGCCGGCCTGCAAGCCAGCGACCCGGCATTGCGCATGCAACTGGAAAGCCTGGCCGGGCGCGGGATCAAGTCGAAAAATTACCTGGTACTTGCAACCACCAGCCAAAAACAGGTTCTGACTGCTGCGTACCACAGCTACAAGCGTTGCGGGCTGGCCGGTTGCATCCTGACTAAGCTGGATGAAACCGCAAGCCTGGGCGAAGTGTTGAGCCTTGCCATCAGCCATGAATTACCGGTCGCCTACCTGACCGACGGGCCGCGGATCCCGGATGACTTACATCTGCCGCGCCGTCATCAGTTGGTCAGCCGTGCGGTCAGTGTGCAAATGCAGGATGAACCCAGTGAAGAGGCGATGGCGGATATGTTCGCCGACCTCTATCACAACCCAGCCAAACGGGTCGGCTGAAAGGCAACATGAACACAGTGCAATGTACCTACATTGATGGTCTGCTACCGCGGCCACCCTATGTAGCCTGCGGCTAAGCAAGACAAGGTAAAGAAAGAACATGGGCAGCATGCATCCCGTACAGGTGATCGCGGTGACCGGCGGCAAAGGTGGCGTCGGGAAAACTAACGTGTCAGTGAATTTGTCCCTGGCCCTGGCAGAGCTTGGCCGCCGCGTCATGCTGCTGGATGCCGACCTGGGCCTGGCGAACGTTGACGTTCTGCTGGGACTGACGCCCAAACATACCCTGGCCGATGTCATTGAGGGCCGCTGTGAGCTGCGCGATGTGCTGTTGCAGGGGCCTGGGGGGATTCGTATCGTCCCGGCCGCCTCCGGCACCCAGAGCATGGTGCATCTGAGCCCGGCGCAGCATGCCGGCCTGATCCAGGCCTTCAGTGATATCGGCGACAACCTCGACGTGCTGGTGATCGACACCGCCGCCGGGATTGGCGAGTCCGTGGTCAGCTTCGTGCGCGCTGCGCAGGAAGTGTTGCTGGTGGTCTGCGACGAGCCCACCTCGATCACCGACGCCTACGCCCTGATCAAACTGCTCAACCGCGACTACGGCATGAACCGCTTCCGCGTGCTGGCCAACATGGCCCAGAGCCCGCAAGAAGGGCGCAACCTGTTCGCCAAGTTGACCAAGGTCACGGATCGCTTCCTCGATGTCGCCTTACAATACGTCGGCGCAGTTCCCTATGACGAGTGTGTGCGCAAGGCTGTGCAAAAGCAGCGTGCAGTCTATGAAGCGTTCCCTCGTTCGAAATGCGCGTTGGCGTTCAAGGCAATTGCTCAGAAGGTCGATACCTGGCCACTGCCCGCCAATCCCCGGGGGCATCTGGAGTTTTTCGTCGAGCGATTGGTGCATCAGACGAGTGCAGGACCGGTGCTATGACAGCCAGCGGCTACAACCTTTACAAAAAGTCGGCGCGTGACAGCCAGGGCGAATTGATCGAGCGCTATGCGCCCCTGGTCAAGCGCATTGCCTACCACCTGCTGGCACGCCTGCCCGCCAGTGTCCAGGTCGAAGACCTGATCCAGGCGGGCATGATCGGCCTGCTCGAAGTGTCGACCAAGTACGACGCGAGCAAGGGTGCGAGTTTCGAGACGTATGCGGGTATCCGTATCCGTGGCGCGATGCTCGATGAGGTGCGTAAAGGTGATTGGGCGCCGCGTTCGGTCCACCGCAATACCCGGATGGTGAGTGACGCAATTCGCTCAATTGAAGCAAAAACCGGTCGCGACGCTAAAGATCACGAAGTTGCGGCCGAACTCCAATTGAGTCTCGACGATTACTACGGGATTTTGAACGATACCTTGGGCAGCCGCCTGTTCAGTTTCGACGACCTGCTACAGGACGGCGAACATGAAGGGCTGCATGAGGATGGCGCGAGTGCTCACCAGGAGCCTTCACGCGACCTGGAAGATGAACGCTTCCAGGGCGCCCTGGCAGAGGCGATTGCCAATCTGCCGGAACGTGAGCGGCTGGTGTTGGCGCTGTACTACGACGAAGAGCTGAACCTCAAGGAAATCGGTGAGGTCCTGGGGGTCAGCGAATCGCGGGTCAGCCAGCTTCATAGCCAATGCGCGGCCCGCTTGCGGGGGCGTTTGGGAGAGTGGCGAGCGCGCTGACAGGCAGTGTGGGGACACTGCGAACGATAACCGCCAGGGCGCAAGCCCGGCGGGAGCGGCCCGTGATGTGCCCAGCAGTCCTTTTTGTGTAATGCCTGTTGAATGATATGGCGCGCCCAGGTGCTGGACGCGTTTAAGACTGCTTGGAGGTCGAATTGGACAAGAACATGAAAATCCTCATCGTTGATGACTTCTCAACGATGCGGCGGATCATAAAAAACCTGTTGCGTGACCTTGGGTTCACTAACACGGTCGAGGCGGATGACGGCATTACGGCGATTCCGATCCTCAACAGCGGGAGCATCGACTTTCTGGTAACTGACTGGAACATGCCTGGCATGACCGGCATTGATCTACTGCGCCACGTGCGCGCTGATGAAAAGCTGCGCAGCCTGCCTGTGCTGATGGTGACCGCTGAAGCCAAGCGTGAACAGATCATCGAAGCCGCCCAGGCCGGGGTCAACGGCTACGTGGTCAAGCCATTCACTGCACTGGCCTTGAAAGAGAAGATTGAAAAAATCTTCGAACGCATCGGTCATTGATGCTGCCACGGGGGAGCTATGGAGCATAAAGAATCATCGCAGGCCGACTTTGAGTCGACCCTGAAAAAACATGCTCACCAACTCGTCGAAAGCCTGGAAAAAGGCCAGTTCGGCGACGCAGTGCAGTTGATCCATGAGCTCAACCAGACCCGCGACCGCGGCCTGTACCAGGAAGTGGGCAAGCTCACCCGTGAGTTGCACAGTGCGATCGTCAATTTCCAGATCGACCCGCACATGCCCCAGGCCGAGGAAATCTCGCAGATCACTGATGCCACCGAACGCCTGTCCTATGTGGTCAGGCTGACTGAGGCGGCAGCCAATCGCACCATGGATCTGGTGGAAAACGCCACGCCCCTGGTGAACGGCATGGCCAACGAGGCCAAGGCGTTGAGCACCGACTGGGGCCGCTTCATGCGGCGCGAAGTGGGCGCTGAAGAATTTCGTGACCTGGCGCGTCGGGTCGAAGGCTTCCTGTCACGCAGCGAGCAGGAAAACCGCACGGTTTCCAGCAACCTCAATGACATTCTGCTGGCCCAGGATTACCAGGACCTTACCGGTCAGGTGATCAAGCGCGTGACCCTGCTGGTCACCGAAGTGGAAAGCAACCTGCTCAAACTGGTGCTGATGGCTGGCCAGGTCGACCGTTTTGCCGGTATCGAACACGACCGCGAAGCGATCCTCTCGGAAAAAGATCCACAAAAACACCTCGCCAAGGGTGAAGGTCCGCAGATTCATGCCGATAAACGTGAAGACGTTATGTCAGGTCAAGATGACGTAGACGATTTGCTGTCCAGTTTAGGCTTCTAAGGAGCACGCAATATGAGCTTCGGCGCCGATGAAGAAATCCTTCAGGATTTCCTTGTAGAGGCCGGCGAAATTCTAGAGCAGTTGTCCGAGCAACTGGTCGAGCTGGAAAGCCGACCGGATGATGCGAACCTGCTCAATGCAATTTTTCGCGGTTTTCACACTGTAAAAGGGGGCGCCGGCTTCCTCCAGCTCCATGAGCTGGTGGAGTGCTGCCACATCGCCGAAAACGTGTTCGACATCCTGCGCAAGGGTGAGCGGCACGTTGATTCGGAATTGATGGACGTGATCCTCGAAGCCCTGGACGCGGTCAACGGCATGTTCAATGAAGTGCGCGAACGCGCACCGATTACGGCTGCCACTCCGGAACTGCTGGCCGCCCTGGCGCGCCTGGCAGAGCCTGGCGCGGTAGCTGCCGCCCCGGTGGTTGAGGCGGCGCCTGAGCCAGTGGCCGAACCCGACGTCACTGACAGCGAGTTCGAGCAACTGCTGGACTCCCTCAATGCGGTCAAGGCCGAGGCAGAAGCCCCGGCCGCAGCTGCGCCGCCGATGGTGCCGACCACCGAAGACATCACCGACGCCGAGTTCGAGTCATTGCTCGACCAGTTGCACGGCAAGGGCCAGTTCGCCCCGGACGCCGTGGCAGCCGTACCGAAGCCGGTGGAGCCTGCTGCGCCAGCGGCCAGCACCGATATCACCGACGACGAATTTGAAGCACTGCTGGATCAGTTGCATGGCAAGGGCTCGTTTGCTGCCGAGGCGTTGCCGGCAGTCGCTGCGGCGGCTGCGGCTGCACCGGCTGCGGTGCCGGCTGCGGTGCCGGCTGCGGTGCCGGCTGCCGCTCCGGCGGCGGATGGCCTGATCAGCGATCACGAATTCGAATCCCTGCTGGACGAGTTGCACGGCAAGGGCAAGTTTTCCGAGGTGGCACCTGCCGCCGCAGCCGCCGCGACCGCCACCGCAGCGGTGGCCAAGCCGGCACCCGTTGCTGCCAAGGCCGCCGCACCGGCTCCCGCCCGTGCCGCCGCCCCGGCGCCAGCCCGCGCTCCGGCACCTGCCGACAAAGCCCCGGCCAGTGAAGCCGAAACCACCGTGCGGGTCGATACCGCGCGCCTGGACGACATCATGAATATGGTCGGCGAACTGGTGCTGGTGCGTAACCGCCTGGTACGCCTGGGCTTGAGCAGTGGCGACGAAGCCATGCAAAAGGCCGTGTCGAACCTCGACGTGGTCACTGCCGACCTGCAGACCGCGGTGATGAAGACGCGCATGCAGCCGATCAAGAAAGTCTTCGGGCGCTTCCCGCGCCTGGTGCGTGACTTGGCCCGGCAGTTGAAAAAAGAGATCGCCCTGGAACTGGTGGGTGAAGAGACCGACCTTGACAAAAACCTTGTCGAGGCCCTGGCCGACCCGTTGGTCCACTTGGTGCGCAACGCGGTCGACCACGGCGTGGAAACTCCGGAAGAGCGCGAAGCCAGCGGCAAGCCGCGCCTGGGCAAAGTGATCCTGGCGGCCGAACAGGAAGGCGACCATATCCTGCTGTCGATCACCGATGACGGCAAAGGTATGGACTCCAATATCCTGCGCGGCATCGCGGTCAAACGCGGCGTCATGGACAAGGACGCCGCCGACCGCCTGACCGATACCGAGTGCTACAACCTGATTTTCGCCCCGGGCTTCTCGACCAAGACCGAGATTTCCGATGTGTCCGGCCGTGGCGTGGGCATGGACGTGGTGAAGACCAAGATCAGCCAGCTCAATGGCTCGATCAATATTTACTCGACCAAGGGCCAAGGTTCGAAGATCGTCATCAAGGTGCCGTTGACCCTGGCGATCATGCCGACCCTGATGGTGATGCTGGGCAACCAGGCGTTCGCCTTCCCGCTGGTCAACGTCAACGAAATCTTCCACCTCGACCTGTCGCGCACCAACGTGGTCGACGGCCAGGAAGTGGTGATTGTGCGGGACAAGGCCCTGCCTCTGTTCTACCTCAAGCGTTGGCTGGTGGCGTCTGCCGCTCATGAAGAGCAGCGCGAAGGCCACGTGGTGATCCTGTCCGTGGGCACCCAGCGTATCGGCTTTGTCGTCGATCAACTGGTTGGCCAGGAAGAAGTAGTCATCAAGCCATTGGGCAAGATGCTGCAAGGAACGCCAGGCATGTCGGGTGCGACCATTACCGGTGACGGTCGGATCGCGCTGATTCTCGATGTTCCGAGCATGCTCAAGCGTTACGCCGCACGGCGTATTTGATTCGGCCCGGGCAGGGCGGTTGTCCCTCGCCCGGCCTAACGGAGTGGTTATGGTAGTCAAGGTTCTGGTGGTGGACGATTCGGGTTTCTTCCGCCGCCGCGTCTCGGAAATTCTTTCAGCGGATTCCAACATCCAGGTGGTCGGTACGGCCACCAATGGCAAAGAGGCGATTGATCAGGCCCTGGCATTGAAGCCGGACGTGATCACCATGGACTACGAGATGCCGATGATGGATGGCATCACCGCCGTGCGCCACATCATGCAGCGTTGCCCGACCCCGGTCTTGATGTTCTCGTCGCTGACCCACGAAGGCGCCCGGGTGACCCTCGACGCGCTGGACGCTGGCGCCGTGGACTTTCTGCCGAAGAATTTCGAAGACATCTCGCGCAACCCGGAAAAGGTCAAGCAGATGCTCTGCGAGAAGGTGCACAGCATCTCGCGCAGCAACCGCAGCAGCTTCCGCGCGCCGGTGGCTCCCGCCCCGGTACCGGCGCCGGCACCGACCAGCAGCAGTTTCGGGCGCCCGGCTCCTGCCCCGGTGGCACGGCCTGCCGTGCCCCCGACGCGTGCGCCGGCGCCCAGTGCCTCGTCGCCCGCGCCCAAGCGCAAGGCCTACAAGCTGGTGGCCATTGGCACGTCCACTGGCGGCCCGGTGGCCTTGCAGCGCGTCTTGACCCAGTTGCCGGCCAACTTCCCTGCGCCCATCGTGTTGATCCAGCATATGCCCGCCGCGTTCACCAAGGCCTTTGCCGAGCGCCTGGACAAGCTGTGCCGCATCAGCGTCAAGGAAGCCGAAGACGGCGACATCCTGCGCCCAGGCCTGGCGTTGCTGGCCCCCGGTGGTAAGCAAATGATGGTCGACGGTCGCGGCGCGGTGAAAATCCTGCCGGGTGACGAGCGCCTGAACTACAAGCCGTGCGTGGATATCACCTTCGGTTCGGCGGCCAAGTCCTACGGTGACAAAGTTCTGGCGGTGGTCCTCACCGGCATGGGCGCCGACGGTCGTGAAGGCGCGCGCCTGCTCAAGCAGGGCGGTAGCTCGATCTGGGCCCAGGACGAAGCCAGTTGCGTGATCTATGGCATGCCCATGGCTATCGTCAAGGCCGACCTGGCCGACGCGGTCTACAGCCTGGATGACATCGGCAAGCACCTGGTGGAGGCCTGTCACTGATGGATGTGTTGAGCCTGGTTGGGATCCTTCTGGCGTTTGTCGCCATTATCGGTGGCAACTACCTGGAAGGCGGCCATCTTGGCGCGCTGGCCAACGGTCCGGCGGCGCTGATCGTGATCGGCGGCACCGTCGGCGCGGCGCTGTTGCAGTCGCCCCTGAGCTCATTCAAGCGGGCGATGCAGATCCTGGTGTGGATCATTTTCCCGCCACGCGTGGACCTGGCCGGCGGTATCGACCGCGTGGTCAACTGGAGCCTCACCGCGCGCAAGGAGGGCCTGCTGGGCCTGGAAGGCGTGGCCGATGCCGAACCCGACAGCTACGCACGCAAAGGCCTGCAACTGCTGGTGGACGGCGCCGAGCCGGAAGCCATCCGCAGCATCCTCGAAGTGGACTTCTACACCCAGGAAAGCCGCGATATCAACGCGGCCAAAGTCTTTGAAAGCATGGGCGGCTACGCGCCGACCATCGGCATCATCGGTGCGGTGATGGGCTTGATCCACGTGATGGGCAACCTGGCCGACCCCTCGCAACTGGGCAGCGGCATTGCCGTGGCGTTCGTCGCCACCATCTATGGCGTGGCCAGTGCCAACCTGCTGCTGCTGCCGATTGCCAGCAAGCTCAAATCCATTGCCATGCGCCAGTCCCGTTACCGGGAAATGCTGCTGGAGGGCATCCTGTCGATTGCCGAGGGTGAGAACCCACGCTCCATTGAATTGAAGCTCCAGGGCTTCATGGATTGATGGGGGGTATTGCCTGTGAGCCGTCGCCGCCGCGAGCCTGAAGAGCACGTCAATCATGAACGCTGGCTGGTGTCCTACGCCGACTTCATCACCTTGCTGTTCGCCTTTTTTGTGGTGATGTACTCCATTTCCTCGATCAACGAAGGCAAGTACAAGGTTATCTCCGAAGCCCTGGTAGGCGTATTTACCGATTCGGACCGGGCCCTCAAACCGATTCCCATTGGCGACGAACGGCCCAAGACCACCACCCCGGCCAAACCCCTGGTCAAGGACAGCGACGAGACTGACGCCGGCATCAGTGGCGGCAGCGACCCGCTCAAGAGCATCGCCGACGATATCAGCGCGGCGTTTGGCGACCTGATCAGCTCCAACCAGATGACCATTCGTGGCAATGAGTTGTGGGTGGAGATCGAGCTTAACTCCAGCCTGCTGTTCGCCAGCGCCGATGCCATCCCCAGCGACATAGCCTTCAGCATCATCGACAAGGTGGCGGCCATCCTCAAACCCTTCGACAACCCGATCCACGTCGAAGGCTTTACCGATGACCAGCCGATCCATACCGCGCAATTTCCCACCAACTGGGAACTGTCGTCGGCGCGCTCGGCGAGCATCGTGCGCATGCTGGCGATGCAGGGTGTGAACCCCGGGCGCCTGGCGTCGGTGGGGTACGGCGAATTCCAGCCGGTGGCCAATAATGCGACGGCCGAAGGTCGCGCGCGCAACCGACGGGTAGTGTTGGTGGTGTCGCGCAACCTCGATGTGCGGCGCAGCCTGACTGCCACCGGTGCGGCCAATGCACAACCTGATGCTGCAATGAAGCGGGCTGGCACACAAACTGCACCGACGCCCGTAAAGCCGCCGGTTCGTGAGAGTGCCGTCAATTCTCTGTCACCGGCTCTATAACCTCGTGCTATTTCTCGGTCGAGCCAGTGCCTGCCGGGAGGAACAATCCGAATGAGAGTCTGGGCAGTTGCCAATCAAAAAGGTGGGGTCGGCAAGACCACCACCTCCATCGCCTTAGCCGGCCTGCTGGCCGAGGCGGGCAAGCGCGTGGTCATTGTCGACCTGGATCCCCATGGCTCGATGACCAGCTATTTCGGCTACGACCCCGATGCCCTGGAACACAGCTGCTTTGACCTGTTCCTGCACAAGGGCAGCGTCCCCGCAGGCTTGCCCGGGCAACTGCTGCTGCCCACCAGCAACGAGAAGATTTCCCTGTTGCCCTCCAGCACCGCCCTGGCCACCCTTGAGCGCCAGTCGCCGGGGCAGAGCGGCCTGGGCCTGGTGATCGCCAAGAGCCTGGCGCAACTCTGGCAGGACTTCGACTACGCCATCATCGACAGCCCGCCATTGCTCGGCGTACTGATGGTCAATGCCCTGGCGGCCAGCCAGCAGCTGGTGATCCCGGTGCAGACCGAGCACTTGGCGGTCAAGGGCCTGGAGCGCATGGTCAACACCCTGGCGATGATCAACCGTTCGCGCAAACAGGCGTTGCCGTTCAGCATCGTGCCGACCCTGTTCGACCGTCGCACCCAGGCCTCCCTCGGCACCCTGCGCGTACTGCGCGATGCTTACCCCGAGACCATCTGGCAAGGCTATATCCCGGTGGACACGCGCTTGCGTGACGCCAGCCGCGCCGGCCTCGCGCCCTCGCAATTCGATGGCAAAAGCCGTGGCGTGCTGGCGTACCGCGCCTTGCTCAAGCATCTGCTGGCCCAGCAACTTGTGGCGCAGGTGGCGTGAAATGAACAACCCTGTAGGAGCGAATCTTGCCCGCGATGGGTTTTGCCTGATGTCACGGACTTTTGATTCAAGTCCGAGCGCGGGCAGGCCGATAACCTTTGAATACACGGTTAACGGTGCGTGCGCGTGGGCATACAGATGAATCGTCCTGTCGATATCAAGACCCGGCCGCAACTGGCGCTGCAGTCCTACCTGGACGCACTGCTGCAGGATGCGACCGAGGAAGTGCTGGTCGAGCCGATCCTGGTGCTGGATGAAGTGCTGGCGGTGCCTGTGGTCGAGGCTGAGGCCAGCCTGGATGAGTTTCAACTGGCGGTCCTCGAAGAGCAGGCCCGTGATGCGTTGGCGGTGCCTGTCGCCGTCGCGGTTGTGGAAACGCCTGCACCCCTGGTGCTGGTGCCGCCGGTGGCCGAGGTGCATCGACCGCCGAGCATTACGCCGCCACCGGTGGAAACCGATGGTCGGCCAGCGTGGGCTGCCGAGTCGTTCGAATGCCTGCTGTTCGATGTGGCCGGGTTGACCCTGGCGGTGCCGCTGGTGTGCCTGGGGTCGATTTACTCCCTGGAAGGCCAGGAATTGACGCCGTTGTTTGGCCAGCCGGAGTGGTTCCTCGGGATCCTGCCGAGCCAGGCCGGCAACCTCAAGGTGCTGGATACTGCGCGCTGGGTGATGCCCGACCGCTATCGCGACGATTTCCGCCAGGGCCTGCAATACGTGATCTCGGTGCAGGGCTACGAATGGGGGCTGGCGGTGCATCAGGTCAGCCGTTCGCTGCGCCTGGACCCCAATGAAATCAAATGGCGCAGCCACCGTGGCCAGCGGCCATGGCTGGCGGGCACCGTGATCGAACATATGTGCGCGCTGCTGGATGTCGCCGAATTGGCGGAGCTGATAGCCAGCGGCGCGGTAAAAGATCTGCCAGGTAACAAACGTACTTGATAAGAGGCGCAGTACCACGGTGCTGCCAAAGAAGAACACACGCCGTTATCAACGGTATTTGAAGGGGTCAGGGGTATGAATAAGTCAGCGTCCGCACAGGGTTTGGATGATCCGATTCTGCAATGGGTAACCTTCAAGCTGGACAACGAGTCTTACGGCATCAACGTGATGCGCGTGCAGGAAGTGCTGCGCTACACCGAAATCGCGCCAGTGCCGGGTGCGCCGAGCTACGTGCTGGGCATCATCAACCTGCGTGGCAACGTGGTGACCGTGATCGACACGCGCCAGCGTTTTGGCCTGATGCCGACTGAAGTCAACGACAACACGCGTATCGTCATCATCGAAGCCGACAAGCAAGTGGTCGGGATCATGGTCGACAGCGTGGCTGAAGTGGTTTACCTGCGCCAATCGGAAGTCGAGACCGCGCCGAATGTCGGCAATGAAGAATCGGCCAAGTTTATCCAGGGTGTGTGCAACAAGAACGGCGAGCTGCTGATCCTGGTTGAGCTGGACAAGATGATGAGCGAAGAAGAGTGGTCGGACCTGGAGAACATCTGATTGATGCTTGAGGTAGCGGTAATCGTCCTGGCCCTGCTGTGGGTCGGGACTGTAGTGGTATTGCTGCGCCATATGCGCCAGCAACGCGAATTGGCCTTGCAACAGGCCGAGCGCGACGCCGTGCGTGACCAGCGCCTGCGCGAGATGGCCAAGCGCGTGGACAACTACCAGCAAAGCGCCGTGCGGGTAGGGGAGGACGTGCACGAACTGCGCGCCATCCTCGCCCCGTTGCCCGACAAACTGTCGGCACTGGAACAGCGCGACCCGGCCAACCTGTCTTTTGCCCAGGCGGCAAAACTGGTGGGCATGGGCGCTACGGTGGACGAACTGACCCAATCCTGCGGCCTGACCCAGGCCGAGGCACAGTTGATGAGCAAGTTGCACAAAAGCTGACACTGTACTGATTCAAATGTGGGAGCGGGCTTGCTCGCGAAAGCGGTGGGTCAGTCAATACATATACCGACTGACCCACCGCCATCGCAGGCAAGCCAGCTCCCACACTTGTTTTTTGTCGCCCCCACTTCCAGCACTCGCCGCAGTTCCAATGTGGGAGTTGCACAAAAGCTGACACGCTATTGATTCAAATGTGGGAGCAGGCAAGCCAGCCCACACTTATTTTTACCGCCCCCACTTCCAGCACCCGCCGCAATTCCCATGTGGGAGCGGGCTTGCCCGCGATGGCGGTGTGTCAGCCAAGGCTGTACCGACTGACCCGCCGCCATCGCAGGCAAGCCAGCTCCCACACTTGTTTTTTGTCGCCCCCACTTCCAGCACCCGCCGCAGTTCCCATGTGGGAGCGGGCTTGCTCGCGAAAGCGGTGGGTCAGTCAATACATGTACCGACTGACCCACCGCTTTCGCGAGCAAGCCCGCTCCCACATTTTTTGATCTGTGTGCATCCTCGAAACGTCAGTAATCATCCCCGCGCGCCGTCACATCCCGCTCCACTGGCTCGGCATTCGGGTCATACCCCGCCGGGAACTTGCCTTTGAGCGTCCAGGCAAACGCAATAATCTCGGCGATGGTGCGGTACAGCTCTTCGGGAATGCTGTCACCCAACTCCATGCGCGCCAGCAGTTTCACCAGCTCGGCATTTTCATAAATCGGGACTTCATGTTCGCGCGCCAACTTCAGGATGGCTTCGGCCAGGGCGTCGTCGCCTTTGGCGGTCAGGGCGGGGGCGGCTTTGCCGTCGTATTTGAGGGCGATGGCCTGGCGTGGTGGGTTGGGGTTTTTCATGCGGTTTCATCCACCCAGCGTTGTTCCAGCCCGGTCTTTGGCCCGCGGGGCGGGGTGCCGAGGTGGCAGTCGAGGTCGCCGACATTGAGGCCCGACGACACCAGGCGCTCGCGCAGGCTGCCCAGGTGGCTTTCGATCAGGCTGGCGGTGTAGGGGCGGGTGGCCCATAGCTGGCTGGACAGTTTGCCCTGGCTCAATTGTGCCTGGACCTGCAAGGGGCCCAGGGGCTCCATGTCGAAGGCCAGTTCCACGCGCCACAGCATCTTCTTCGCGTCGCGTTCGATCTTGCGTTCCGGCTCGTCCTTGTCCGGCGCCGGCTCTTCGCGCTGGAACTTGACCTGCAGCGGCACGATGTCTTGCAAGGTGCGCATGGGGATTTCCAGTTGCCAGGTGGTTTGCAGGCGGCCATCGGCGGTGGTGCCACTCTGTTCCAGGCTCGACAGTTGATGGCTCTGCAAGCGCGAGATGGCGCCGGCGGCCAGGCGCAGCAGGTTTTCCAGGCTGTTTTCACCGTCCAGGCGCTGCAGCAGGCGCTCCGGCAATGGGAAGCCGCCCGGCGCGTTGCGGGCGCCCACCTGGCCGAGGGTACCCAGCGGGCTGCGGACAAAGCTGGGCAGCATCTGCGCCAGGGTATTGGCGGCCAGGATTGCATTGAGGTTGGTGTTGGCGGGCAGGGCGGGTAGCAATTCGTTGACCAGGCGCAGCAGGCTGCCCTTCATATCCAGCGGCGGCACTTGCGGGTTTTGCCCGGCCAGCAGCTTGGCTTCAAGGAACACGCCGCTGTTGTGCAGCAGTTGTGCCAGCACCCTGGGGTTGCTGACCTGCGCCACATCCGGCAGCCCGGCCAGCAGGCGATCGACGGCTGCGCGCAATTGTGCGGAGGTGTCATCGGGCAGGTTTTTCAGGGCATTGAACACCCCTTCCAGCGAGGCCTGGCGGCTTTGCTGGGCGGCCAGTTGCTGGCTGACCGCCAGTTGATCGCGCAGCCCGCTCAGGGGCACGAAATCCAGGGTCTGCGCACCCTGCACCACGGCACTCAACAAGCTACCGACGCGCAGCGGTTGCGGGCTTTCCAGGGTCAGGGTGGTACCGCTCAGGGCGTTGTTGAGCACCGACACCAGCGAACGGTATAGCGCCGGTTGCCCGGCGCCCTGGGGCAGCATCTGCGAGGTCAGCACCTTGGCCTGGAGCAAGGTGCCCACCGGCAACTGGTGGGTGTCGATGCGGGTCAGGGCGGCAACATTGGCGCTGAGGGCCTGCTGCAGGCTGATCGCCAGGTCGCCCGATGCCGTCTGGCTCACCGCCACGTTGCTGCCCAGGGGCAGTGGCTGGCTGCTCGCGGCCTGCACCAGGGTTTGCCGGCCACCTTCAAGGGTCAGCTTGAGCAACAGCTGAAAGGCTTCACCGCCTTGCTTGAGCGCCAGGACCTCGGCGTTCACGGTTTTGCCGGCGTCGATCAACCCAGTCTGCGGCTCCAGCAGTTTCAGCAGTTCGCCCACCGCAGGCGCAGGCCTGGGCCCGGAGGCCGGGGCAGGGGGCAGGGTCGGAAGGTTGATGTCACCGGTCATCGTGGCCGCCGTCTCAAGGAAATTGCCCTCTTTAGAGTAGGGCATCACATGTATAATGCCGCCCGTCTTCAAAGAGCGGGTCAAAAACATCTCAACTGATTGATCCAGCTCTCTAAAACAGGCCGCCAATGCAGTTATTGTGCATCTCTTTAACGGCCGTTCCACCGCCGACTTGAACCGTAAAGGCCCGCGATCTTGTGACCAGCCCCCTACTTGAAGCCGTTGCGCTTGCCTGTGAGCGAGACCTGCGGATGCTGTTCGAACACCTCGAGTTGCGGCTGTCGGCGGGCGACATGGTGCAGATCAGCGGCCCCAACGGCAGTGGCAAGACCAGCCTGCTGCGCCTGCTGGCCGGTTTGATGCAGCCCACGGCAGGCCAGGTGCGCCTCAATGGCAAGCCGCTGCAAGAGCAACGCACGGAGCTGGCGCGCAATCTGGTGTGGATCGGCCACGCTGCGGGGATCAAGGATGTGCTGACGGCCGAAGAAAACCTCAGTTGGCTCAGCGCCCTGCATCATCCGGCCCCGCGCGCATCCATCTGGCAGGCCCTGGCGGCCGTCGGGCTCAAGGGCTTCGAAGATGTGCCGTGCCATACCCTGTCGGCCGGCCAGCAGCGCCGGGTGGCCCTGGCCCGCCTGTACCTGGAGGGCCCGCCGTTGTGGATCCTCGACGAACCCTTCACCGCCCTCGACAAGCAGGGCGTGGCGCAGCTCGAAGAACACCTGGCCCGGCATTGCGAGCAAGGTGGCATGGTGGTCCTCACTACCCACCACACCTTGACCCGCATGCCTGCCGGTTACCGCGACCTGGACCTGGGACGGTGGTCGGTATGAGTGTATTTGCCCTGTTGGTCGCCCGCGAAGCCCGTTTGCTGTGTCGCCGCCCGGCTGAACTGGCCAACCCGCTGGTGTTCTTCGCGATTGTCATCGCGTTGTTCCCGTTGGCGGTCGGTCCCGAGACTAAACTGTTGCAAACCTTGTCTCCGGGACTGGTGTGGGTCGCTGCCCTTTTGTCCGTCCTGCTCTCGCTGGACGGGCTGTTTCGCAGTGATTTCGAAGATGGTTCCCTTGAACAGTGGGTCCTTTCGTCGCACCCCCTGCCTCTTCTGGTTCTGGCCAAGGTACTGGCACACTGGGCCTTCTCCGGCCTGGCGCTGGTCCTGCTCGCACCGCTGCTGGCGATGATGCTGGGCCTGCCCGCCGAATGCCTGCCCGTCTTGCTGGCCTCGTTGTTGCTAGGTACCCCGGTGCTGAGCCTGCTGGGGGCGGTGGGTGCGGCACTGACGGTGGGCCTGAAACGTGGGGGGCTGTTGCTGGCCTTGCTGATTCTGCCTTTGTATATCCCGGTATTGATCCTGGGCAGCGGCGCCTTGCAGGCCGCGCTCATGGGGATGCCGGCGACCGGTTACCTCTTGTGGCTTGGCAGCCTGACCGCCCTGGCGGTAACCCTGACACCCTTTGCTATAGCGGCCGGCCTGAAGATCAGCGTCGGCGAATAATGAGGTCTGACCCGGTATTTTCACTGCGTCAGTAAAGACCCTAAGCTTCTTGCAACGACAAGAAGCAACCGTGATGGAAACAGCAATGAACTGGACCTGGTTTCACAAGCTCGGCTCGCCCAAGTGGTTCTACGGGATCAGCGGCAAAATGCTGCCCTGGCTCGCCGTCGCCGCCTTCCTGCTGATCGGTATCGGCCTGGTCTGGGGCCTGGCCTTCGCACCACCGGACTACCAGCAGGGCAACAGCTTTCGCATCATCTATATCCACGTGCCCGCCGCGTTGCTGGCCCAGTCCTGCTACGTGATGCTCGCGGTGTGTGGCATTGTCGGGCTGGTGTGGAAGATGAAGCTGGCCGACGTCGCTCTGCAATGCGCGGCGCCCATCGGTGCGTGGATGACCGCGGTGGCGCTGCTCACCGGGGCAATCTGGGGCAAACCGACCTGGGGCTCGTGGTGGGTCTGGGATGCGCGACTAACGTCCATGTTGATTCTGCTGTTTCTGTACTTCGGTCTGATTGCCCTGGGCAACGCGATCAGCAATCGTGACAGCGCCGCCAAGGCCTGCGCGGTGCTGGCGATTGTCGGCGTGATCAATATCCCGATCATCAAGTACTCGGTGGAGTGGTGGAACACCCTGCACCAGGGCGCCACCTTCACCCTCACTGAAAAACCGGCGATGCCCGTGGAAATGTGGGCGCCGCTACTGCTGATGGTTCTGGGCTTCTACTGCTTCTTCGGCGCAGTGTTGCTGATGCGCATGCGCCTCGAAGTGCTCAAGCGTGAAGCCCGCGCCAGTTGGGTCAAGGTCGAAGTGCAAAACAGCCTGGGAGCCCGTGGATGAGTTTCGCCTCTTTCAGTGATTTTCTCGCCATGGGCCACCACGGCCTGTACGTCTGGACCGCCTATGGCATCAGCCTGGCAGTCCTGGCCCTCAACGTTGTTGCGCCGATCGTGGCCCGCAAGCGTTACCTGCAACAAGAGGCGCGTCGTCTGCGCCGGGAGACCGATAAGTGAATCCGCTGCGTAGAAAGCGTCTGTTGATCATCCTTGCCATCCTGGTGGGCGTCGGCATAGCCGTAGGCCTGGCCTTGAGTGCCCTGCAGCAGAACATCAACCTGTTCTACACCCCGACCCAGATCGCCAATGGCGAAGCGCCGCAAGACACGCGGATCCGTGCCGGTGGCATGGTCGAGGCCGGTTCCCTGAAGCGCTCCGGCGACTCGCTGGACGTGACCTTCGTGGTTACCGACTTCAAAAAATCCGTGACCATCACCTACCGCGGCATCCTCCCGGACCTGTTCCGCGAAGGGCAGGGCATCGTGGCCCTGGGCAAGATCAACGCCCAGGGCGTGGTGGTGGCCGATGAAGTGCTGGCCAAGCACGATGAGAAATACATGCCGCCGGAAGTGACCAAGGCCCTCAAAGACAGCGGCCAATCCGCGCCCACCCCAGCCAAGGAGGGTTAAGCAATGACCTCTACATTGTTTATTCCCGAGTTGGGCCAATTGGCGATGATCCTCGCCCTGTGCTTTGCCATCGTCCAGGCCATCGTCCCGCTGCTGGGCGCCTGGCGCGGCGACCGGCTGTGGATGAGCCTGGCGCAGCCCGCCGCCTGGGGCCAGTTCGCGTTCCTGGCGTTCGCCTTCGGTTGCCTGACTTACGCGTTTATGACCGACGACTTTTCCGTCGCCTATGTGGCCAGCAACTCCAACAGCGCCTTGCCCTGGTACTACAAGTTCAGCGCCGTGTGGGGCGCCCACGAAGGCTCTCTGCTGTTGTGGGCCCTGATCCTCGGCGGCTGGACCTTTGCCGTGTCGGTGTTCTCCCGGCAGTTGCCGCAAGTCATGCTGGCGCGGGTGCTGGCGGTGATGGGCATGATCAGCATCGGCTTTTTGCTGTTCCTGATCATGACCTCCAACCCGTTCGAGCGGATCTTGCCGCAGATTCCCGTGGATGGTCGCGACCTCAACCCGTTGCTGCAGGATATCGGCCTGATCGTCCACCCGCCGATGCTGTACATGGGCTATGTGGGCTTCTCCGTGGCCTTCGCCTTTGCCATCGCCGCCTTGCTCGGCGGGCGTCTTGATGCCGCCTGGGCGCGCTGGTCGCGGCCATGGACCATCGTCGCCTGGGCCTTCCTCGGCATCGGCATCACCCTGGGCTCGTGGTGGGCCTATTACGAACTCGGCTGGGGCGGCTGGTGGTTCTGGGACCCGGTGGAAAACGCCTCCTTCATGCCCTGGCTGGTGGGCACGGCGTTGATCCACTCCCTGGCCGTCACCGAAAAACGCGGCGTGTTCAAGAGCTGGACCGTGTTGCTGGCCATTGCCGCCTTCTCCCTGAGCCTGCTGGGCACGTTCCTCGTGCGTTCCGGCGTGCTGACCTCGGTGCACGCGTTCGCCGCCGACCCTGAGCGTGGTGTGTTCATCCTGATCTTCCTGCTCTGCGTGGTCGGTGGCTCGCTGACCCTGTTTGCCCTGCGCGCGCCGGTGGTCAAGAGCCACGTGGGCTTCAACCTGTGGTCGCGGGAAACCCTGCTGCTGGGTAATAACCTGGTGCTGATCGTTGCGGCCTCGATGATCCTGCTGGGCACTCTGTACCCGCTGGTGCTCGATGCCCTGACTGGCGCCAAGCTGTCGGTCGGCCCGCCGTACTTCAACGCGTTGTTCATTCCGTTGATGGGCCTGCTGATGGTGGTAATGGCCATCGGCGTGCTGGTGCGCTGGAAAGACACCCCGGTCAAATGGCTGCTGGGCATGTTGATCCCCGTGCTGCTGGGCAGTGCTGCACTGTCGGTGGTTGCCGGGATTGCCTACGGCGACTTCAACTGGGCAGTGCTCGCCACCTTTATGCTCGCGGCCTGGGTGTTGCTGGCCGGCGTGCGCGATATCTTCGACAAGACCCGGCACAAGGGCCTGATCAAAGGCCTGCCAACCCTGACCCGCAGCTACTGGGGCATGCAGATCGCGCACATCGGTATCGCCGTGTGCGCCCTGGGCGTGGTGTTGTCCAGCCAGAACAGCGCCGAGCGCGACCTGCGCCTGGCCCCTGGCGAGTCCATGGACCTGGCCGGCTACCAGTTCGTCTTTGAAGGCGCCAAGCACTTCGAAGGGCCGAACTTCACCTCCGACAAAGGCACCGTGCGTGTGCTGCGCAACGGCAAGCAAATCGCCGTGCTGCACCCGGAAAAACGCCTGTACACCGTACAGAGTTCGATGATGACCGAAGCCGGGATCGACGCCGGGTTCACCCGTGACCTGTATGTCGCCTTGGGCGAACCCCTGGGCGAGGGCGCCTGGGCCGTGCGGGTCCACGTCAAGCCGTTTGTGCGCTGGATCTGGTTCGGCGGCCTGCTGACCGGCTTCGGTGGTTTGCTGGCAGCGATGGACCGGCGTTACCGGGTCAAGGTCAAGAGCCGGGTGCGTGAAGCCCTCGGCATGCAGGGAGCTGCGGTATGAAGCGTTGGTTGATGGTATTGCCACTGGCGGTGTTTCTGCTGGTCGCGGTGTTTTTGTATCGCGGCCTGTACCTGGACCCGGCCGAGCTGCCGTCGGCGATGATCGGCAAGGCGTTCCCGGCGTTCTCGTTGCCTACGGTGCAGGGCGATAAAACCCTGACCCAGGCAGACCTGATCGGCAAACCGGCGCTGGTCAACGTGTGGGCCACCTGGTGCATCTCCTGCCGCGTGGAGCACCCGGTGCTGAACAAGCTGGCGGAGAAGGGCGTGGTGATCTACGGCATCAACTACAAGGACGACAATGCAGCGGCCTTGAAGTGGCTGGCGGAATTCCACAACCCATACCAGTTGGACGTGCGCGATGAAGACGGCAACCTGGGCTTGAACCTCGGCGTCTACGGTGCCCCGGAAACCTTCTTTATCGACGCCAAGGGCGTGATCCGCGACAAGTTCGTGGGGGTGATCGACGAAGTGGTCTGGCGCGAACAACTGGCGGCCAAGTACCAGGCCCTGGTGGACGAGGCCAAGCCATGAAGCGTTGGTTGACCGCCGCAGTACTGGCCCTGGGCCTGGTGGGCGTGGCCCATGCCGCCATCGACACCTACGAGTTTGCCCGCGATGGCGACCGTGAGCGTTTCCGCGAGCTGACCAAGGAACTACGCTGCCCCAAGTGCCAGAACCAGGACATCGCCGACTCCAACGCACCGATTGCCGCCGACCTGCGCAAAGAGATTTTCCGCATGCTGGGCGAGGGCAAGGACAATCAGCAGATCATCGACTTCATGGTCGATCGCTATGGTGATTTTGTCCGCTACAAGCCAGCGCTGACCAGCAAGACCGCCTTGCTTTGGTTTGGCCCCGCCGCCCTGTTGCTGGGTGGCCTGGTGGTCATGGCCGTGATCGTCCGCCGTCGCCGTGCGGCGCCTACCGATGGTTCTGATGCGCTATCTGCCCAAGAGCGCCAACGCCTCGACCAACTGCTGGACAAAAAAACTGATGATTGATTTCTGGCTCGCAGCTGGCCTGCTGCTCCTGGTTGCCTTGAGTTTCCTATTGATCCCGGTGTTGCGCGTACGTCGCGCCCAGCGTGAAGAAGACCGCACCGCGTTGAACGTCGCGCTGTATCAGGAACGTGTTGCTGAACTGCAAACCCAACAAAGCGAAGGCGTGCTCAACGCGGCGCAACTCGATACCGGCCGCGCCGAAGCCGCCCGTGAATTGCTGGCCGATACCGAAGGCGTGGAAAAGCCCCGCGAATCGCGCCTTGGCAAGCCGCTGCCACTGCTGGCCGCCGTGCTGGTGCCGGTGTTGGGCCTGGGGCTGTACTTGCATTACGGCGCCATCGACAAGGTTGAACTGACCCGCGAATTCGCCCAGCCGCCGGTATCCCTCGCCGACATGACCCAGCGCCTGGAACGGGCTGCGGCGGCGCAACCGGATTCGGCCGAAGGCTTGTACTTCCTGGGTCGCGCCTACATGGCCCAGGATCGTTCGGCCGACGCGGCCAAGGTCTTCGAGCGCACCGTGGCCCTGGCCGGTCGCCAGCCCGAGTTGCTCGGGCAGTGGGCCCAGGCGCAGTACTTTGCCAACAACAAACAGTGGTCGCCGCAGCTTCAGGCCCTGACTGACGAAGCGTTGAAACTCGACCCGAAGGAAGTCACCAGCCTTGGCCTGTTGGGCATCGCCGCCTTTGAAGGGCAGCGTTACCAGGAAGCCATCGACTACTGGAACCGTCTGTTGGCCTTGTTGCCGGAGAAAGACAATTCCCGCTCAGCGCTGCAAGGCGGCATCGACCGCGCGGCCGAGAAGTTGAAAGAGGGCGGCGGTGCCGTCGCGCCAACTACCAAGACCGCCGTGATGAAAGTACGCGTGGACCTGGCGGCAGACGTCAAAGCCCGCGCTCTGCCGACTGACAGCGTATTTATCTTCGCCCGCGCCGTTTCCGGCCCGCCAGCGCCATTGGCCGCCAAGCGCGTCACCGTGGCCGATCTGCCGGTGACCGTCGAACTGGGCGATGCCGATGCGATGATGCCGCAGTTGAAACTGTCCAACTTTCCCGAAGTCCAACTGGTTGCGCGCATCTCACGGGCCGGTCAACCGACTGCCGGCGAGTGGATCGGCCGCAGTCAACCCCTGGCCAGCAGCACCACCGCGACCCAGCAGTTGACCATCGACAGTCCGGATAAATAATTTCGAGGAAATCCCCATGACCGCCATCGCTCGTATCACCCTGCTCAGTCTGGTCTTGGGCTTGAGCGCTTGCGCGGTCCATCGGCCACCTCCAGCCCCTACGGGCCCGACCATTCCACCGTCGGGCCCCTCGACCCAGCCGGTAACCAAACCTTCCGGCCCGGTCACCGCCCCCGCCAAGCCCTTGCCCAGCAAGTCCCCAACCTTCGCCC